>DASPGH010000001.1:0-37815 GCA_035620735.1 Acidimicrobiia bacterium
CGGGCGAATCGTCAGCGCCACCTCTCCGGGAGGACGTCATTTCGAAGGCATGTACCGGGAGGCCGACGGGCCCGATGAGATGCGTAAGGCGGCGCGTGAGCAGATCCGGCGGGGGGCCGACCTGGTCAAGATCATGATGACAGGGGCGCGATCGGTCGAGTACGAGAACCCCGCGCCGGCTCAGGTGACGCGCGGGGAGTTGGCGGCCCTGGTCGACGAAGTCCATCGGCAGGGCTTCCGTGTCGCCGCCCATTGCGAAGGTCTGGAGGGCACCATCATGGCGATCGAGGAGGGTGTCGACACCATAGAACACGGGTTCTATCTGAATCAGAGGCCGGAGTATCTCGCCCGTATGGCGGAGACGGGTCAGACACTGGTGCCGACGCTCACCTTCCTCCACGACGTCGTCACGGGTCGTCACGAAGCCTGGTCGGAAGCGCTCGTGGAGCGTGGCGAGTACAACGTGAGTCAAGCCGAGTCGACCCTGATGGCAGCCATCGAGGCCGGTGTCGACATCGCCATGGGATTTGATTCCACACCCGAGGAGAGGGCCGCCGGTGAGCTGGCCGTCATGGTGGATGCGGGGATGACGACGAGAGAAGCGCTCGTGGCGGCCACCGCGGCCGGAGCTAACGCGTTGGGTCTCGGGGGTCTGGTCGGACGTATCGGCGACGGGATGGTCGCCGACCTGGTGATCGTGGACGGAGACCCACTCCACGACGTATCGCTGCTGACCGACCCGCATGCGGTGCAACTGGTTGTGCGCGGCGGTCACATCGCCCACATGGCACATTCCCTTCGGTCTTAGCCACGAGGGCGCCAACGTAGGCGTGTCGTGGAGGCGGGGTCGATCGGGGATAGGGTCGCCCCGATGTCCGAGACCGTGAGCCGTCTGGTACGCCGCTACTACCTCTACGCCGGTCTCTACACCCTCGCCTCCTCGGTGATCTGGGGTGTCAACACCCTGTTCCTCCTCGACGCAGGGCTCACGGTCAGCGAGGTCTTCATCGCCAACGCCGCCTGGTCGTTGGGAACGACTTTGTTCGAGATTCCCACAGGCGTGGTGGCAGACACCATCGGCCGCCGAGCGTCGTTCCTTATTTCCCTCGTGGTCCTGGCGCTGACCACGCTCGTCTATGTGGGGCTGGCCCAGGTCGGGGGGAGCGTGGTTGGCTTCGTCGCAGTCTCATTGTTGATCGGTCTCGGCTTCACGTTCTACTCAGGGGCGATGGAGGCCTGGCTGGTCGATGGCATGCACTCGCTCGGGTACACAGAAGAGATGGATCGGATCTTCGGTCGAGGGCAGGCGATAAGCAGAGCGGCGATGATCATCGGCACGGTGGGAGGCGGGATACTCGGTCAGGTGGACCTCGCCGTACCTTTTCTCGTGCGCTCCGGGCTCCTCATCGCACTGTTCGTCCTCGCGTTCGTGGGGATGCACGACCTGGGGTTCGAGCCACGGCGCGTGACCCCGAGGCAGCTTCCCGCCGAGGCGATCGCGATCGGGCGGGCCGGCATTCAATTCGGCTGGGCTGACCGATCGCTGCGTCTCCTCATGCTCGGCACCGCGGCGCAGATGGGAGTCTTCGCTTGGGCCTGGTACGCCTGGCAGCCCTATTTCCTCGAGCTTCTGGAGCGAGATGTGGTGTGGGTGGCAGGAGTCGTGGCCGCCCTTCTCTCATTATCGATGATGTTGGGAAACGGAGTCGTGGAGATCGTCTCCCGCTGGTGTCGGAGACGAAGCAACATCTTCCTGTGGTCCTCGGCTGTGTTCTCCCTCGCGTTGATCGGTGTTGGCCTGGCTTCGACGTTCGGCGGTGCCCTGGTTCTCTTGTGTGTCAGCGGCGCCGCCTTGGGAGCCCAGAGCCCGGTTCGACAGGCGTTCATTCACAGAGTTGCTCCCTCGAAGCAGCGGGCGACCGTGGTGTCGTTCGACTCGATGATCACGGGTGGGGCAAGTGTCGCCGGACAGACCGGGCTCGGTCATGTGGCGGAGAGCCAGGGCTTTGCGGCGGGATATGTGGCGTGCGGAGCCATCGCATTGACGGCGATGCCCTTCTATGCGTTGGTGCGGGGGATCGGCGCCGACGCCGACCGATTCGAAGGGAGACGTCATGAGTTCGCTCCCACTCCGCGCGGTGTGCCCCACGTCCTCCAGGTTGCCGGGGATGTCTCGACCGAGGCCGAGGGCGAGGAGGGGGTTTGAAGCGACCGAGCCGTACCAGTCTGTACCCTCAGTCGGAGAGATCGAAGGAAAGGAGGTGAAGGTGAAACGCGACTACGCACGGCTGACCCGGCCGATGGTTCGCAAGGATGGTCGTCTCGAGCCGGTGAGTTGGGACGAGGCGATGGCAACCGCTGCCGAAGGCCTGTCCCGATATGGCGGCGAGTCATTTGGGATGTTCAGCTGCTCCAAGGCGACCAACGAGGTCAACTACATCGCCCAGAAATGGGCTCGGATGGTGATGGCCTCCAACAACATCGATAGTTGCAACCGCACCTGACACGCTCCTTCCGTCGCCGGTCTGGCGGCCGTGTTCGGAGCGGGCGGTGGCACCAGCTCGTACCAGGAGATCGAAGAGACCGATCTCATCGTGATGTGGGGCTCGAACGCCCGCGAGACGCACCCCATCTTCTTCCACCACGTCCTCAAAGGGGTTCGCAACGGCGCCCGCATGTTCGCCGTCGATCCCCGCAGGACCTCCACTGCTGCCTGGGCCGATGTCTGGCTCGGGATCGACGTCGGCTCCGACATCGCCCTGGCCAACGCGGTAGGCCGCGAGATCATCGCCCAGGGCATGCACGACACCGAATTCATCGAGGCTGCCACAGAGAGCTTCGAGGACTACGCGGCAACCGTCGACGATTACACCCTGGAGCGCGCTTCACGGATCACCGGTGTCCCTGCCTCGGCGATACAGGAGCTGGCCCACGCATACGGGTCGGCCGAGACGGCCCAGATCTGTTGGACTCTCGGGATCACCGAGCATCACAACGCCACCGACAACGTGCTCGCCCTGATCAATCTCGCTCTGCTCACCGGTCACGTGGGGCGGTACGGGTCCGGCCTGGTGCCGGTGCGCGGGCAGAACAACGTCCAGGGCGGTGGTGACATGGGAGCCCTGCCCAACAAGCTTCCCGGGTTCCAGGACGTCGAAGACGAGGTCCTCCGTGAGAAGTGTGAAGGCATCTGGGGTTGCATGATTCCCCCCGAGGCCGGATGGCACATCAGCCGGATGCACGAGGCAATGGACGAGGGTGTGTTGAGATGTCTCTACGTGCTCGGGGAGAACCCGCTTCAGTCGGAGGCCGACGCCAAGCGGATGCGGGAGAGACTGGAGAGTCTCGAGTTCATGGTCGCCCAGGACATCTTCCTCACGGCCACCGCCGAGCTTGCCGACGTCGTGTTCCCCGCCGCGGGCTGGGCCGAGTCAGAGGGAACCTTCACCTCCAGTGAGCGTCGGGTGCAACGGGTCCGTAAGGCGATCGACCCACCGGGCGAGGCATTGGACGACATCGAGATCCTGGCCCAGCTGGCCCGGGCGATGGGTCACGACTTCCCGACCCCGACTGCTCAGGAGGCCTGGGACGAGCTCCGGGAGGTCTCTCCGCTCCATGGCGGCATGTCGTACGAGCGTCTCGAGGCGATGGGTGGCATCCAATGGCCCTGCCCCGACGAGAGCTCCGATGGTGAGCTGTTTCTCCACGGTCGTCTCTGGGAGCGTCCCGTCACGACGAGGAGGGCCCCATTCTTCCCTGTGGAGTACGCGGCGCCCGTAGACGAGCTCACCGAGGAGTTTCCAACCCGTCTCACGACGGGCCGCCGTCTCGACTCGTACAACACGGGGGTTCAGAGTGGCCGCTACAAATCGCCGCGTCGCATCGAAGGAGCGATCGACCTTTCGCCCGAGGACGGTGCCGAGCTCGGAGTGGCGGAAGGGGAGAAGGTTCGTGTCGTCTCCCGGCGAGGCAGTCTTGAAGCTCCGGTGCGCTTCGACGACTCGCTGCGTCCCGGGCTGGCCTTCATGTCTGTTCACTTTCCGGACGAGACCGATGTGAATGTCCTGACCCTCGACGCCTGGGACCCGAAGTCGGGCACAGCGGAATTCAAGGCGACCGCAATCCGCCTCGAGCCCATCGGCGCGAGCGCATCCTGATGGACCTCCGTCTCATGCTCGATCGGCCCACTGGGGCCGAGCGTGCCGCCGTCGACGCGATTTTGGGGGCCGACCAGAGCATCAATGGCCGTGTCGTCTACGGTGGTCGCTCGGCAAGGGCTCAAAGACATCTCCTGCTCCCCGCCCTGCACGCCGTGCAGGACGCTTCGGGGACGGTCAGCCGGGGAGCGCTCGCCTATATCTGTGACCGACTCACCGTCCCACCGGCGGAGGCCTACGGCGTGGCCACGTTTTACGCCCTCTTCGATGTCGACGGTGCGCCGGGACCCTCGATCCATGTCTGCGACGACATCGTCTGCGCCCAGTACGGAGCTGAAGATCTCTGCGCCGCACTCGACGACCGGGGCACCTCCTACCACCGCAGCCCGTGTCTCGGCCAGTGCGACCGGGCACCGGCCGTCATGTTCCACGAGCCCGGTACCGGATACGGCACTGCCGCACCTGTCGATCCTGAATCGGTTGCCACTCCGGTCTTCGACGAGATGCCCCCGGGGCTCGTCCACCAGGATCTCTCAGAACTGACTCTGCTCAGTCGGGTCGGTGTCGTCGACCCCAACTCGATCGACTCCTACCGGGAGGCCGGAGGGTTCGAGACGCTTTCCCGCGCCAGGGAGATGGGGCCAGATGCCGTCATCGACGAGCTGAAGAGGTCCAATCTGCGAGGTCGCGGGGGAGCGGCCTTCCCGATCGGGATCAAGTGGGAGGGTGTGCGCAACGCTGCGGGCCCGGAGAAATATGTCATCGCCAACGGCGACGAGTCGGAGCCGGGCACGTTCAAGGATCGTCTGCTCATGGAGTCGGACCCGTTCGCGGTGGTCGAGGCGATGGCGCTCTACGGGTTCACCACCGGTGCCACGCAGGGATACATATATGTTCGGGGCGAGTATCCCACTGCGGAGAGACGTCTCCGCAACGCCATCTTTCAGACAGAGCGGGCCAGGTTGATGGGGGATGACTTCAGTCTCGAGGTGAGACGGGGAGCCGGCGCCTACATATGTGGTGAGGAGACTGCGCTCTTCGCCTCGATCGAGGGACATCGCGGCGAGCCCCGGCAGAAACCTCCCTTCCCCACCGAGTCGGGAGTCTTTGGGAAGCCGACCGGGATCAACAACATCGAGACACTGCTGGCCGCTCTGCACGTCGTTGCCATCGGGGGAGAGGCATTCGCCGCCATCGGCACCGGGCAATCGACAGGCCCCAAGCTGTTCTGTGTGTCCGGTGCGGTGGAGCGGCCCGGTGTGTACGAGGTGACCTTCGGAACGACTCTCGGTGAGCTGCTGCAGCTCGCAGGTGGTGTGCGAGACGGCAAGGACCTCGGCGCCGTGCTCATGGGTGGTGCCGCCGGTGTCTTCGCCGATCGGTCGGCTCTGGACGTGCCGCTCACGTTCGAGGACACCAGAACCGCAGGTACCACCATCGGCTCGGGATCGGTGATCTTCTTCGCCGATAGGACCGACTTCGGACCAGTTCTCGCCCGGATCGCCCGGTTCTTCCGAGACGAGTCGTGTGGACAGTGCGTCCCATGCCGCATCGGCACGGTTCGTCAGGAGGAGGCCCTGACCAGGCTCGCCTCCGGGATGCCGCTCGGATCGGTGGACGACGAGAGGAAGCGTCTCGACGACCTCGCCCTCGTCATGACCGATGCCTCGATCTGTGGTCTGGGACAGACCGCGTCCTCGGCCGTCCAGTCGGCCATGAGGCTCGGTCTGCCAGGAGTCCCGGCATGAGCGTCACCGCCACCATCAACGGGCAGCGTGTCACCGTTGCCGAAGGGGCAACCATCCTCCAGGCGTGCCGTGATGCCGGAGTCGATCTTCCCACGCTCTGCTACGGGCCCACCCTGACTCCTGCCAACGCCTGTCGGGTGTGCATGGTCGAAGTCGAGGGCTCCCGCACGTTGGTGCCCTCGTGCTCACGTGTCATCGAGAACGGGATGGTGGTCAACACCGAGACCGAGCGGGCCGGTCACAGTCGCAAGCTGGTGATGGAGCTGTTGGGGAGTGCCAGCGAGCTCGACCGAACCGGTGATCAGGTGATGGAGTGGATGGAGGCGCACGGGGCGGACACCGCTCGCTTCGGGGAGCCCGAGGTGTCTACTCCGCGCACACGCCCCACTCCAGGGCATCATCACGGGCCCTCCATCGACCGGGCTGCCACCGTCGCCGAGCCGGCCAAGGTGGAAGACGAGCTATATGTCCGGGACTACGAGAGATGCATCCTCTGTTACAAGTGCGTTGACGCCTGTGGCGATCAGCATCAGAACACGTTCGCCATTGCAGTCGCCGGTCGTGGCTTCGACTCCAGGATCTCCACCGAGTTCGACGTCGCCCTCCCCGGCTCCGCCTGTGTCTACTGCGGCAACTGCATAGCCGTGTGCCCGACCGGCGCCCTGCAGGGCAAGATCGCCTGGGACATGAAGGAGGAGGGCACATGGGATGAGTCGAAACAGGATGTGACCCGCACGGTCTGCTCATATTGCGGTGTTGGCTGCAATCTCGACATCCACACCCAAGACGGCCGCATCGTCGACGTCACGTCCCCGTTCGACCACGAGGTGACCCTGGGCAACCTCTGCATCAAGGGGCGGTTCGGCTGGTCATACGTGAACAGTGGTCGCGATGGCTGATCTTCGTTGTGCCCGCGGGCACAACGTTGCGAAATGCGCAACGCGGTGCCCGCGGGCAGACGACTAGGTGTCGAAATGACAGGACAGGTCACGAGCCGCACGGTCGTCAAGGTGATGGGAGTGGCGGAGAGGGTCCTCGACGAACTCGTCGTCGAGGAGCCTCTGGAGATCCGTCTCGACGGCACGTCTCTGGCGGTGGTGATGCGGACCCCCGGCCACGATGCCGACCTGGCTTTGGGCTTCGCCATCACCGAGGGGATAGTCACCGACCCGACATCGATCGATCGGGTGGTCGACCTCGGTGAGGGGAGATGGAACCTGGAGACCTCCACCGACATCACTGTCGACCCGGCCCAGTTCCAACGCAACTTCTACAGCACCAGTTCTTGTGGTGTGTGCGGAAAGGCCTCCATCGACGCCATACGAGTGACCGGGGCCCGGCCACCAGTAGGCCCGGTGGTCGACTCCGCCACCATCCTCTCACTCCCCAACGCCCTGCTCGCCCGTCAGGATGCCTTTCACAGCACGGGCGGGCTCCACGCCGCGGCTGCTTTCGATCCCGGTGGGCAGATCGTCGTGGTGAGGGAAGACGTCGGACGTCACAACGCCGTCGACAAGGTCGTCGGGTATCTCGCTCGTGGCGCATGGCCACTGCCGCCTCTTGGCCTCATGGTGTCGGGTCGTGTTTCGTTCGAGATAACGCAGAAGGCCGCTGTCGCCGGGATCTCTCTGATCTGTGGCGTCTCGGCGGCATCGAGTCTCGCCGTCGATCTCGCCGACGAGTTCGGGATGACTGTCATCGGCTTCCTCCGGGATGGCGGCTTCACGGTGTACACAGGCGGGCAACGGATAAACGACCTGTAGGCGACGCTTCAGATCTACTCTCCGCGCGTCATGAGCCAAGTCGCGTCGGCTCGCACCGCTCTCATCAACGCCTGGGGCCTCTTCGTCGGTCTCGGCCTGCTCATGGTCGGCAACGGCCTGCTCGGTGTCGTCATAGGTGTCCGGGCCGAGTTGGAGTCTTTCGGCACTGCCACAACCGGGTTGATAATGGCGGCCTACTTCGCCGGGTTCCTGGGTGGCACGCAGGCGACGCCGCGTATCATGGATCGCGTTGGCCACATCAGGGTCTTCGCCGGGCTCACCTCGGTAGTCGCCGCCTCGGCCCTCCTCCATGGCGTGGTCGTCGCTCCCATCCCATGGATGATCCTGCGCCTCATCTTCGGGTTCGCCATGGCCGGTCTCTATGTGGTGGTCGAGAGCTGGCTGAACGAGTTGGTCTCCAACGACGGCCGGGGTCGGGTGATGGCGGTGTACATGCTGGTGTCGGTGGGAGGGCTCGGCTTGGGCCAACTGCTGATCGGCGTCGCCAGCCCCCTCGTCGACACCCTCTTCGTGCTCGCCGGGATCGTGATGGTGCTCGCCATCGTGCCCGTGGCCCTGTCCATCAATTCCGCTCCGCCGTTCGAACTCCCTCCTCATGCTCGCTACGGCGAGCTTTGGCACTCGGCCCCTCTGGGAGTGATCACGGCGGTGGGCTCGGGTCTGGCCAACGGGGCGATCATCGCCATGGCGGGTGTTTTCGGTGCTCAGGCGGGGTTCACGACGACACGCATCGGCGTTTTCGTAGCGGCAGCGGCCGTCGGATCGATGGCACTGCAGTGGCCATTGGGCCATCTGTCCGATCTGATCGGAAGACGACGGACGATCCTGGTAGCCACGCTGGCATCGCTGGCCGCGGGAATCGTCGCCCTGACCCTTCCCGTGGACAGTCTCTGGTTGATCGTCGTCATGGCTCTGCTCGGAGGATTCTCCTATCCGCTCTATTCGCTGGCTCTCAGTCATGTCGTCGATGTCCTGCCCCCGGGTGAGGCCGTCACCGGGAGCGTCGCCGTGGTGTTTCTCTACGGTGTGGGCGCCATCGCCGGGCCCATCGGTGCATCGCTGGCCATGGGAGCGTTGGGACCGAGCGGCTTCTTCTGGGCAGTGGCCGCGGTGCACGCCTCCATCGCGGTGTACGGCGCCT
This sequence comes from Acidimicrobiia bacterium, assembly GCA_035620735.1. Classification (GTDB taxonomy): domain Bacteria; phylum Actinomycetota; class Acidimicrobiia; order Spongiisociales; family ZC4RG35; genus JANQRA01. Next base: position 8,831 of record DASPGH010000001.1, read on the forward strand.
ACAGGCTCGTGATCAAGCCACGCTTGCCGGAGGCGACGATCGTCCCCTACATCCTGGTGCCGGTCAGGTCGACATTCGTGTTGAGACGCAACGGTGGTCGACGTCGTCGCGAGGACGGTTCGTAGAGCTAGCGGGCGAGCGCCTTGGAGAGACGACGCGCCGCATCTGCCACGATCCGACCCAATTCGTCCTGATCCTGGTCATCGGGGAAGCGATACGCCGGACCATGGACGTGGAGAGCTGCTGTGATGTGGCCACCCCTCTCCAGGACCGGTGCCGCCACCGAGTTGATCCCCTCGACGAACTCCTCGAACGCCCAGACATATCCCTTGGCCCGGACTTCGGCGAGCCTCTTACGTATCAGCCGCGGGTCAGTGACCGTGTTCTGGGTCATCTTCGCCAAGCGTCTGGACAGGTAGCGCTCGGTCTGAAGCTCCGGCCAGTGCGCCATGATGACCAGCCCGGAGGGGACGACGTGCATGGGGATCAACTCGCCGGTCCAATCTCTGACCTGGACCGGGTGTTCGGCCTCGGTCTGATCGACGTAATGGACCTGGTATCCGTCGGGGATGGCGATGCCCGCCGCCTCCCCTGTGCGTGCCGTCATCTCGTCGAGGTAGGGGCGGGCGAAGGCGGTGAGTTGGGCGGGGCCACCGGCCGCCGATGAGAGCCGCTGTACCATCGGGCCGAGACGGTACATCCGGCCGTCCTCGTCCCGCTCCACGGCTTCGACTTCTTCGAGGGTGGCCAGCAGTCGCGCCACCGTGCTCTTGGGCAAGTCTACGCGACGAGCGGTTTCGGACAGCCCGGCCGGGGATTGGGCCAGGGCTTCGACGATCCTCACGGCGCGGGCTACGGACTCGACTGCCACTCGCGGCCCATCTTACGGCACCCGTACCGCATCGTGGAACACCGGGGCATCGCCCGACCCGGACAGAAGGGGTCCTAACCCAATGCCTCCAGCATGTCGTAACGCCACCGCTCGGTGGTCTCGACGCGATTGAAGGTGTAGATGTGGAAGCCGAGGACGTTGGCGACCGGGTCGGCGAGGGTGGGGGCGAGACCGAGGATCAAGGCGTCGGGGCTGTAACCACCAGGGCGGACCAGCTTGCCTGCGAGTGACTTGTTCTTGGAGAGGAAACGGGCGGAGGGTCCGACCCCGATCCTGAGCGAGAGCGAGATCAGCTTGGTCAGCTCGGCCACACCCGGTATCCCCACGTAAACGCCGAGACCGATCCCGTCATCACGCAGGCCGTCCACCCAGCTCTCGATTGCCTCCGCCGTGAAACACATCTGACTGGTCACGTACGACGCATACGGGAGCTTGTCGTGAAGAGCCCTGGTGATGGTGACCTCGTCGACGATGTGATGGCCCTCGGGGTATCCGGGAACACCGATCTCGGTGATGCTGTGGCCGATCTGTTCCATCGCGGTGAGCAGAGCCAGACCGTCGAAGAACTCGCCGTGGTCCTCGACATCACCACCCACGACGAAGGCCTTCCGGATCCCGGTGTCGTCGAGCGTCTTCAGGATGTCTTCCAGCTCGGCGCGGTCCCGGGTGAGACGAGCCGAGATGTGGGGGATGGCGTCGAAACCGCGAGCCTTCAACTCGAGTGTCAGGTCGATCGTCGCCATCATCCCCTTCTGTGGAGACGCCGTTACGGAGACGACAGCGCCCCGAGGCAGGTACTCAGACTGCTCCATGACGTTCTTCAGCGGGATCAGCTCGTACTTCGGGTTTTGCAACGTGCGGCGAATCGCGTCGATCTGGTCGGGCTCGAGGTCTGTCAGGTTCAGGGTTTTGGTGCTCATGAGACGTCAGAGTCGGGGAAGGACTGCTTGCGGTCTTCGATCCAGGATTGCAGTCTGTGCTCGATCTCGTCGTCGAGCGGTGGTGGTTGGTAGTCGGCGAGCATCTGCTGCCATCTCTCGTGGGCTCGAGCCTCTGCGTCACGTGACCCTTCCGACTCCCACTGTTCGAAGCTGTTGCTGTCCGATGTCTCGGCCCGCCAGAAAGCGGTTTCGAAGTTGGCCAACGTGTGTTCGGTCCCCAGGTAGTGCTGACCGGGGCCAGTGCCGAGCAACGGTTCCATCGCCTGACCGTTGTCCGACATGTCGACACCCTTGACGAGGGCGCCGGCCATGCCTGCCATGTCGGCGTCGAGGATGAACTTCTCATACCCCATCACCAGCCCGCCCTCGAGCCATCCGGCGGTGTGAAGGACGAAGTTGACCCCGGCGGTCATGGTCGGGAAGAAGGTGGCCGCGCTCTCGTAGGCGGCTTGGGCGTCGGGTGTCTTCGCCGCGGTGAGATTGCCGCCACTGCGAAAGGGCACCCCGAGACGACGGGCGAGAGCCGCCATGGTCCAGAGGACCAGTGCGGGTTCCGGTGTTCCGAAGGTGGGCGCCCCCGACTGCATCGACATCGAGGAGGCGAACGAGCCGAGGATGACCGGGGCCCCGGGACGGACGATCTGGGTGAAGGCGATCCCCACGAGGGCCTCGGCCAGGGTTTGAGCCGCGGTGCCGGCGACCGTGACGGGAGCCATGGCCCCGGCCAGGATGAAAGGCGTGATGATGCAGGCCTGGTTGTTCTCTGCATAGACCTTCGCCGACCCCAGCATGGCCAGGTCCCAGGACAGGGGGGAGTTGGCGTTGCACAACGACGTGATGACCGTGTTCTCCTGGATGAAGTCCTCGCCGAAGACGACGCCGGCCATGTCGACCGTGTCTTGAGCGCGGGATGGCGCGGTCACCGAGCCCATGAAGGGCTTGTCGCTGAATTTGATGTGGCTGTAGACCATGTCGAAGTGCCGTTTGTTGACGGGAAGATCGACCGGCTCACACAGCGTGCCTCCGGAGTGGTGGAGCTGTGGTGACATGTAGGTCAGCTTGGCGAAGTTGCGAAAGTCCTCGATGGTGGCGTAGCGACGCCCGCCTTCGAGGTCGCGCACAAAGGGCGATCCATACGCAGGGGCGAAGACCATGTGGGGATCGCCGATCTCGACCGACCGCTCGGGGTTGCGGGCATGCTGGGTGTACCGCGCCGGCGCCGTCGCCGAGAGCTCACGGCACATCCCCTTGGGAAACCTGACCCGGCTTCCCTGCACGGTTGCACCGGCTGACCCGAAGATCTCGACTGCCTCGGGAAAGTCGACGATCTCGACACCCACCTCCTCGAGGATGCGGTCGGCGTTGGACTCGATGGTCCCGAGGGCGTCGTCTCCGAGAACCTCGTGGGGCGGGATCTCCCGTGTCAGATATCGGAGTGACTGCACGGCGTCGGTGGCTCGTGCCGCCCTGCGCGCCTCGCGGCCACCGCTTCGTCTCCGTCCAGGGCGTTCTGTCATGGCTGTCTCCTCGAGCGTCGTCTCCGACCGGTCGAACCCGTTCTCTCCGGGAGGTCGACCACCGCCGACAGATGGGGATACTCCGCATTCTTGTGGGGAATCCCCAGTGCGGTGACGAAGTGCTCCTGGAACCTCGACTCGGTGGCCGTCTCGATCTTCTCGACACGTCTCACCAGGTCCTCGACCTCTGTTCTGGCGGCCCCACTGAGGAGCGCCATGATTGCCCCTGACCCCGCAGCGTTCCCCGCTCCAGAGACAGAGCCCAGGTCACAGTCAGGGATCATGCCTAGGACCATGGCGTACTTCGGGTCGATGTGATTGCCGAAGGCTCCGGCGAGTCTTATCTGATCGACGGTGTCGGTCCCGTAGTGATCCATGAGCAATCTGGCGCCGGCCATGAGAGCTGCCTTGGCCAGCTGCACCGCTCGGACGTCTGCCTGCGTGACGAGGATCTGCGGGTCGGCCCACAACACATAGGCAAAGGTTCTGCCGTCTGCCACCACGCGGTCGGTGGCGATTTCGCCCAGAATCGCCCCGTCTTCGTCGACGACGCCGGCGAGAAAGAGGCCGGCGATGGCCTCGATGATCCCAGATCCACATATCCCGGTGACCGGCGTCACCTCGATCTCCTCATAGAAGGCCATTTCGTCGGACCAGTGCTCCCCTCCGATGATTCGGATCCTCGGCTCCAGGGTCTCGGGGTCGATGCGAACCCGCTCGATGGCTCCCGGGGCGGCCCGCTGGCCGGCCGAGATCTGGGCTCCCTCGAATGCCGGGCCGGTTGGGCTCGATGCGGCCAGGATCCTCTTCGAGTTGCCCAGGACGATCTCGGCGTTGGTCCCGACATCGACCAGTAGCTGTATCGCTTCGCTGCGGTGGGGCGCTTCCGACAGCATGGCGGCGGCGGCGTCGGCCCCGACGTGGCCGGCAACACATGGCAGAACGTAGACACGACCTCTGGGATGGATCTCGATACCCAAGGTCTCGGCTTCGAGACGGACGGCGTCGTCGGTGGCCAGGTTGAACGGTGCCGCTCCCAGTGGTGTCGGGTCCAGGCCCAGGAACAGATGGTGCATGATCGGGTTGCCCACCAGGACCACCTCGAAGATCTCCTCTCGCTCGGCGCCGGCCTCGGCCGTCAGCACTCCGATCGCCGAGTCGATCGCACCTTGGACGATACGGGTGAGCTCGGCAGCCCCGCCCTCGTTCATCATGGCGTAGGAGACCCGGCTCATGACATCCTCGCCAAACCGAATCTGGGGGTTCATCTCCCCGTGTGTGGCCAGGACCTCGCCTGTGAGGAGGTCGCAGAGATGTCCGGCGATCGTGGTGGATCCGATGTCGAAGGCGACTCCCAAGGTGCGATCCTTGAACCCTGCCCAGACGGCGGTTATGTCTGTCTCGTCGTGGACGGCCACCGTCACCGCCGACTTCCCCTCCACCAGGGCCGACTGCAGCTCGGGGAGGGCACGTGGGTCGAGTCTCAGCCCGGTGAGTGACCACTGGTCATCCAGCGCTGTCAGCAGACGCCGGTGATCGCTGGCGGCGTCGGAGCCGAGGACCGACTCCGGTACCTCGACGTAGTAGAGACGGACGACCGGGTCGACCTCTATGTCGGGAACCTCGGGCCGTTTGCGGACCACCTGACGATGCACCTGACTGTCGGGAGGAACGGCGATCACGACATCACCCAGGACTTCCATCTGGCATCCAAGTCGATTCCCCTCCCGGAGTGGGCGGGCTCCCCGGTAGTTGAGCTCGACCAGGTTGGGATCGGTGACCTTGGCTTCGTCGAGGGTGATGTTCTTCGCGGAGCCCAACTGCACCTGGCATCGGCCGCAGATGCCCCGTCCGCCACAGATCGAATCGAGGTCGACACCGAGACTGCGGGCCGCCTCCAGGACGTTGCTGCCTCGCGGGACGTCGCCTCGACGGCCTGAGGGAGTGAAGAGGACGTGGACCTCGCCCTCGGTGTGACTCATTGCTGGTTGCGGCGACCGGTGCGCCGACGCTCCCTCTCGCCGTTCTCGCTGGGCTGGCGGTTGGCCTTTATCCAGCCGACACAGTCGGGATCGACGCCGTTCAGCACGTTCGCCGCCATGACTGCCTGACGTATCTCCGCCTCCAGCGGGTTGGTGATTGCAGACGTGAGCCCACTCGCGGCGGCCATGCACAGGAAGGCGGCGTTGATGCCTATGCGGTGGGGGAGGCCAAAGCTGATGTTCGAAGCACCCACCGTCGTGTTGACTTTCAGCTCTTCCCGCAAACGAGCGGTGAGCTGGAAGACCTGTCGGCCGGCGGTGGGCATTGCACCGATCGGCATCACCAGTGGGTCGACGACCACGTCCTCCCGGGGTATCCCGTGGTCGGCAGCCCGGTTGACGATCTTCTCGGCCACGGCGAAGCGCACGTCGGGGTCCTCGGAGATGCCCGTCTCGTCGTTGCTGATGGCGACAACGGCGGCTCCATGTCTGGCGACGAGGGGGAGGACGGCTTCCATTCTCTCTTCTTCGCCGGTCACCGAGTTGACCAGGGCCTTTCCCTGATACACATCGAGACCGGCGGCCAGGGCGTCCACGATCGAAGAGTCGATCGAGAGAGGGACATCGGTGATCGACTGCACCAGTTCGACGGTTCGGGCAAGGATCGCCGGCTCGTCGGCCAGGGGGATCCCGGCGTTGACGTCGAGCATGTGGGCCCCCGCCTCGACCTGGGCAATGGCATCATTCTCGACTCGTGAGAAGTCTCCGTTGCGCATCTCCTCGGCGAGGAGCTTCCGACCCGTGGGGTTGATCCGCTCACCGATGATCACGAACGGCTGGTCGAAGCCGATCACGACCTCCTGCGTTGCCGAGGAGACGACAGTGTGGGTCATGCTCGTTGCGGCTCCGCAGTTCCGATGCGAACCAGCGCGGTCTCTAGGTCGCCGTACCCAGCCCACCGTCTCTCGAATCGGAGCCCGAGCCGTTCGGCCGCTTCGATGGCGCGCCGATCCAGATCGCGGTCGTCGGTCTGCGCCAAGTAGACCACCCGGGTGTAGTTGCCGAAGTAGTCGTCCCGCAGCTCGGGCCAGCGGTCGAGGCCCAACCCCTGCCAGACGATGCGGTCGAAATGCCGGGTCAGGTAGTCGGTCAGATAGAGCGTTCCGGGCTCGGCATCCTGCATCTCCTGCCAGGGGTCGCCGCCGGCGTAGAACTGGTAGCAATGGGCGCCGGGTAGACGCTCGGCGCCGAATTCGTCGAGCACCCGGTCGAGCATGCCGCCGGTGCCACAGTCGCCGTATGCGACGAACACTTCGTCGTACTCGCCGGCCCGTTCCAAGCGCTCGCGGACCGCACCCGGGATCTTCTCCGGCCTGTTGTGCAGGATCGCGGGCAGACACTCCACCCTGATGTTCTCGATGCGGTTGCGCCCCACCACTTCGAGTAGCTCCCGTGCGAGGGCACCACAGCCGAGCACAAGGATTCGGCGGGGGTCTGGGGGTCGTCCCCCAGAGGTGATTGGTCGCTTACGCTGCCCCACGCCGCTCCGTGACCAGACGCTTGGCCGTGTCGGCGGCCACGGCTGCGTCGCGACAGTACGCGTCGGCGCCGACCGCAGTGCCGAACTCCTCGTTGAGGGGCGCGCCACCCACGAGAACGATGTAGTCGTCTCGAATCCCCTTCTCCACCATGGTGTCGATGACCACCTTCATGTAAGGCATCGTCGTGGTGAGGAGTGCGGACATGCCCAGGATGTCGGGTTTGTGCTCGTCGAGAGCGTTGATGAAGCCGTCGGCGTCGGTGTTGATGCCAAGGTCGAACACGTCGAAGCCTGCTCCCTCGAGCATCATCGCCACCAGGTTCTTCCCGATGTCGTGGATGTCGCCCTTCACCGTCCCTATGACAACCGTGCCGATGGTCTCGGCCCCGGTCTCGGCGAGCAGAGGTCGGAGCACGGCCATGCCGGCCTTCATCGCCTTGGCGGCGAGGAGCACTTCGGGGACGAAGAGGATGCCATCCCTGAAGTCGATCCCCACGATCCGCATCGCTTCGACCAGGGCCTCGTTGAGGACCTTCGATGGCGTCCACCCGCGATCCAAGAGGATGCGGGTGCCCTCGTCGATCTCGTCGGCGAGACCGTCGTAGAGGTCGTCATGCATCTGGGCGACGAGGTCATCGTCGGACAGGGTGGAAAGATCCAGCTCTTCTTCGGACATCCGTCCTCCTACCGCCCGTGCCACTGTGTGGGACGAGTGCTGTACAGTGGGATTCGATCCGCAATACTATCGGGGAAATCGCAATGTGGAAAGCAGCTTTTCCTGTTCCGGTTGCGGTCCACTGGACGGAATGGCCTAGACGAAAGAGCGAGCAGCTGTGAGCGACCTACCCACCTCAGCGAACGTTGTCGTGATCGGAGCAGGGATCGTGGGCAACTCGGTAGTCCACCATCTCGCCGAGTTGGGATGGCGCGATCTGCTGCAGATCGACAAAGGCCCCTTGCCAAACCCCGGGGGCTCGACCGGTCACGCCTCCAACTTCATCTTCCCGGTCGATCACAACAAGGAGATGACGCACCTCACCCGGGACAGTCAGAAACAGTACGAGGCAATGGGTGTGCAGACGACGAGTGGCGGCATCGAGGTGGCCCGCACGCAGGCGCGGATGGAGGAGTTGCGCCGTCGCATGACGTCGGCGAAGACCTGGGGCATCGAATCGCATCTATTGACCCCGGCGGAGGTGAAAGAGAAGGTCCCATACATCGACGAGGAGGTCATCCTCGGCGGGTTCTACACACCATCGGTATCGGTCGTCGACTCCCTACAGGCGGGCACGTTGATGAGACAGAGTGCAATGGACAAAGACGCTCTCACGGTGTCCCCGAACACCGAGGTTCTCGACATCGAGACCGACAGAGGGCGGGTGACCGCGGTGGTCACCGATCGAGGCCGGATCGAAACCGAGTACGTGGTCGTGGCTTGCGGGGTGTGGAGCCCGCGCATCGCCCGGATGGCGGGGGCGACGATCCCGTTGACCCCGGCGGTGCATCAGATGATCGATGTCGGTCCCCTGGAGATCCTCCAGGCCACCGGCAACGAGATCGGATACCCCATCGTCCGCGACATGGACACCTTTTGTTACGAGCGGCAGACGGCAGGCTCTATGGAGGTTGGCTCCTATGCCCATCGCCCGATCTTCCACCATCCCGACACCATTCCCTCGATCGACGAGGCGCGTTTGTCGCCAACGGAGCTTCCTCTCACCCAGGACGACTTCGACCCTCAGTTGGAGCAGGCCATCGAGCTGATGCCCTTCCTGGGCGACGCCGAGATGCGCTACGGAATCAACGGTCTCCTGTCGCTGACCCCCGATGCCATGCCGCTGGTCGGGGAGACCGAGGTTCGAAATCTGTGGAGCTGTGCCGCCATCTGGATCAAAGAAGGCCCCGGCACCGGACGGGCGCTGGCGGAGTGGATGACCCAGGGCTATCCGGAGGTCGACCCCCACGCCTCCGACGTGGCCCGCTTCTACGACTACCAGCGCACCGAGGCCCACATCCTCGCCAGGTGTGCAGAGCACTTCAACAAGACGTACGGGATCGTGCACCCGCGAGAGCAGTGGGAGTCGGAGCGCAACGTGCGCACGAGCCCCTTCCATCCGGCGACCCATGCTCTCGGCGCCGTCTACTTCGAGGCAGGTGGTTGGGAGCGTCCCCACTGGTACGAGTCGAATGCCGACCTGGTCGAGAAATACGGGGTCGAGGACCGGCCTCACGAGTGGGACGCCCGTTGGTGGTCACCGATCCAGAACGCGGAGCATCTCGCCATGCGGGAGGGGGTCGGGATGATCGACGTGACCGCGTTCGCAATCTTCGACATCACCGGGCCCGGAGTCGTCGACTACATCGAGAAGATGACCGTCAACAAATGCGACGTCCCGGTGGGTCGTGCCGTGTACACCCCGCTACTCACCCCGGATGGCGGATTCAAGGCCGATCTGACCGTGATGCGTCTCGGTGATGAGCACTACCGGATCATCAGCGGCGGTTTTGACGGCCCGCGTGACAAGCACTGGTTCACCAAGCATCTCCCCGAGGACGGATCGGTGCACTTCCAGGACGAGACATCTGCGATCTGCACCTTGGGCGTGTGGGGACCTCGTGCCCTGGACCTCATGGCCAAGGTCACCGACGACGATCTCTCCGATGAGGCCCTTCCCTACGGTCACACCAAGACCGTGCACATCGGCTCGATCCCGGCCCGGCTCTTCCGCATCTCCTATGTGGGCGAGTTCGGCTACGAGGTGTACACAACCATGGAGCACGGCCTGGCGCTGTGGAACCGACTCTGGGACGCCGGCAAGGATCTCGGTGTCGTCCCGGTAGGAGCCGGCGTGTACGGCACCACCGGTCGTCTCGAGAAGGGCTATCGCCTCATGGGGGCCGAGCTGGAGTCCGAGTACAACCCGGTGGAGGCAGGGCTGGACCGCCCCAAGGTGAAGAGCGCCGACTTCATCGGCAAGGAGGCGTACCTTAAGGCGCGGGACGAGGATCCAGCCGCCATCTTGTGCACCTTGACCATGGAGAGCCATGAGTCGTCGGACGGAACGAAGCGGTACCCCTCCGGCGGCAACGAGCCCATCCTCACCACCGAAGGGGAGCGTATCGTCGACGCCAGGGGTCGGGTCTCGAGGGTCACCAGCGCCGGTGCCGGGCCGTCATTGGGCAAGTACCTTCTCATGGCGTATCTGCCTCCTGAGCACGCCGTGGAAGGCAACGACCTCCAGGTGATGTACATGAACGAGGCCTACCCCGTGAAGGTGGCAGTGGTGGGGAGCACCCCGCTGTTCGACCCCGACAACGCCCGAATGAAATTCGGGTCGATGACGTAGGGAGAGGGCGATGCCGCACCTTTCGGTGTTTCCGGGCGGATGTTTGCCCGGAATCCGGTCAGAAATCCACCCAGAACGGTTGGAGGGGGCCCGATGAGGGTCCTGGTTTGTGTCAAGAGGGTGCCCGCACCAGGGGCCCGCATCGTGCTCAGTGAGGATGCCCGCTCAATCGACACCAGTTTGCTGTCGTTCGCGGTCAGCCCACACGAGGAGTGCGCCGTCGAGGAGGGTGTCCGCATCGCCGAGGCAACCACAGGATCGGTCACGGTTCTCACCCTGGGCCCGCCGGAAGCCGAGGAGCAGTTGCGCTCGGCGTTGGCGGTGGGGGCGCACGAGGCCGTTCTGATCCCGACTGAAGGTGAGGACTGGGACCCGATCTCCACCGCGTCGGCCATCGCCGATGCCATCGCCGGGCTCGAGTCGTCCGACGGGGGTTTCGACCTGGTGCTCTTTGGAAACGAGTCGGCCGACTCCGGCGGGTATCAGGTGGGGATCCGCGTCGCTCACACGCTGGGCCGCCCTGTGGTCGCCGGCATCAAAGGCATCGATGCCTCAGACGATGAGGTCGAGCTTCGCCGGGACACCACCACCGGCTCGGAGGTGTACAGATTGCCCTTGCCGGCCGTCGTCACCGTCAAGGAAGGGATCAACCTCCCTCGCTATCCCACCCTGAAGGGTCGGCTCAACGCCAAGAAGGTGGAGGTGAAACGGGTCATCGAAGCGCGTGCCGGGAGTGGGCAGACCATGGTTCGGTTGAAGACTCCGGCTCAGGAGGTCTCCGAGACGACCATCCTCGAGGATGCCTCGGCCGTGGTCGATCTGCTCGAAGAGCTCCAGGTGGTGGGCCGATGATCCTGGTCCTGGTCACCCATGACGGCTCGGCAGTTGAGGAAACCGTGTTCCAGGCTCTCACCTTCGCCAGGGACCTCGCCTCCGGCCTCGACACCGATCTCCACGCCGCATGGGTTGGCGAGACGCCCGACGTCGAGAGGCTCGGTCTCTACGGCATCGCCAGCCTGCACCACATCAGCCACGGAGACCTCGATGACTACGCCCCCCAGGCCTGGGGTGAGGCCCTGTCCCAACTCGTGACGGGGCTCTCACCGGAGGCGGTCGTCGCCATCGGATCCGACCGTGGCAACGAGGTGATGGCTCACGTCGGCGCCATTCTCGGCGAGCCGATGGTGGCGAACGTTCGTGAGGTGACACCCGGCGACGGGGCGTGGGAGATCACCCGCACCCGATGGGGAGGAAGTCTTCTCGAGGAGACGACACTGGAGGCCGGGGTCAAGCTGATGACTCTCACCGAGCATGCCATCGAGGCGGCGGCTGCCGCCACGCCGATCGAAGCGTCGATGGTGCCGTTCTCACCCGACCTCGACGATGCCGACCTCGTCGCCAAGGTGGTCGATCGCGTGACCACTTCGGGGGGGATCACCCTCGCCACAGCTCCTGTCGTGGTCAGCGGTGGCCGCGGTGTCGGCAGTCCCGAGGGGTTCGAGCCGCTGGAGGACCTGGCTGCGCTGCTCGGTGGAGTCGTCGGTTGCTCCCGCGTGGTGACCAACAACGGCTGGAGACCGCACTCCGATCAGGTGGGCCAGACCGGTACCGTGGTCGCGCCTGATCTGTACATCGCCTGCGGCATCAGCGGCGCCATCCAGCACTGGGTGGGAATGATGGCTTCCAAGACCATCCTCGCCATCAACACCGACGCCGAGGCTCCGATGGTGACCAAGGCCGACTACGCCGTGCTCGGAGACCTCAAGGACGTCGTCCCGGCGATTGTCGCCGAGATCGAGAAGCGACGGGGTGGTGATTGACCGGTCTCGAGCTGGCCGGCTGGGTCGTATTCCTCCTCAGCGGCGTCGCCTTCCTGATATCAGGGCTGGTTTCCGGCGACGTCTGGGTGATCGGTGGGAGTGTGCTGTTCATCCTCGGAATCCTGGCCGTACTCATCGGAAAGAAGGGTTGAGTCTCAGGTTTCCGCGGCCTGGTGCCGATACCACGGCGCCGGGTCGGGAGGCAACGGGGTGTTACCCAGGATCAGGTCGGCCGCCTTTTCCGCAACCATCATCACCGGGGCGTAGATGTTCCCGTTGGTCACGTACCTCATCACCGAGGCGTCCACGACCCTGACTCCCTCCAAACCATGCACCTTCATCGTCGTCGGATCCACCACAGACATCTCGTCGATGCCCAGCCGGCAGGTGCACGATGGGTGTAGCGCCGTCTCGGCATCGCGGGCCACCCAATCGAGGATCTCCTCGTCGGTGGAAACCGAGGGGCCGGGGGAGATCTCACCAGCGTCGAAAGGCTCCATGGCGGGCTGGGAGAGGATGTCACGCGCCACCCGAACCGTCTCCACCCACTCCCGCCGGTCCTGATCCGTGGACAGGTAGTTGAAGCGCAAGGCCGGGTGTGTCGTTGGATCGATCGATGTGATCTTCACCGACCCCCGGGCATCTGAGTACATCGGACCGATGTGGATCTGATAACCGTGTCCCTTCGCCGGCGATGAGCCGTCGTACCGGATCGCGATGGGGAGGAAGTGGATCATCAGGTTGGGATAGGCCGCCTCCTCGTTGGAGCGTACGAATCCACCGCCCTCGAAGTGGTTGGTCGCCCCCGGGCCCTTTCGGAACAGCCACATGAGCCAGACGAGGGGGCGGCGCCACATCGCTGTCCACGGCTGCACCGACACCGGCTGTTTCGAGGCGTGCTGGATGTAGACCTCGAGATGGTCCTGCATGTTCTCCCCGACCCCCGGTAGGTGGTGAACCATCTCGACTCCGAGAGGTGCCAGCTCGTCGGCGTTCCCCACCCCGGAGAGCTGAAGGAGCTGTGGTGTGTTGAAGGCACCACCGCAGAGGATCACCTCGCTCGCGCTAACTCTGCTCACGCTCCCTCGATGGACGAACTCCACCCCGGCCGCCTTTTTTCCGTCGAAGACGACCCTGGTCGCCAATACCCGGGTGCGTACCTCCAGGTTGGGACGATGCATCACCGGGTGGAGGTAGGCCCGTGAGGCCGATAGACGTCGCCCCCTGTGAACGTTGCGATCGAAGGCGGCGAAACCTTCCTGACGAAAACCGTTGACGTCGTCGGTCAATTCGTGTCCCGCCTGTTGTGCAGCGCGGAAGAAGGCAGCGAACAGCGGATTGGTGGCCGGGCCCCGCTCCAGGACCAGCGGGCCGGAGTCGCCCCGCCAGCGGTCCTCGGCCCCGGCTGCCAGGACGTTCTCCATGCGCTTGAAGTAGGGGAGACAGTGGGCGTAGTCCCAGGTCCCCATGCCGGGATCGGCAGCCCAACGCTCGTAGTCCATAGGGTTGCCCCGCTGAAAGATCATCCCGTTGATCGAGGAAGATCCGCCGAGCACCTTGCCGCGGGCGTGATAGATCCGTCTCCCGCCGAGGTTGGGCTCCGGCTCCGACTCGTACATCCAGTCGTACCGTTGGCTCCCGATCGGAAAAGACAGCGCCGCCGGCATGTGGATGAAGAAGTCCCACTTCGAATCGGGTCGACCTGCCTCCAGCACCAGGACCTGGTTCCCCGGGTCGGCGGACAGTCGATTGGCCAGAGAGCTCCCTGCCGACCCGCCACCGATGATCACGAAGTCGTAGCCGTCTTCCCCCATGGCGTGCTCAGTGACCTGCCGGTGGTTGCAGCCGATCACCCCACGCCTGGGTGTAGCGATCCAGGATCATCGCCATCAGCACCAGGGAGACCCCGACTTCGAATCCGAGCCCGAACTCACTTCGGGTAAGGGCGCGAATGGTTTCGAACCCGAGCCCACCGGCACCGACGAAACCGGCGATGATCACCATTGCCATCACCATCATGATCACCTGGTTGATGGCCGCCATGATGGTGGGGGCTGCGAGTGGGAGACGGACACCGAAGAGGGTCTGACGGGGAGTGGCGCCAAACGTGCGCGATGCTTCCACGGTCTCCTCCGGCACGTGTCTGATGCCCAGCGCCGTGATGCGGATGCCGGGGACCATTGCATAAAGCACCGAGGCGATGATCCCGGGTACGACGCCGACTGTGAACAGGATCACGACCGGGATGATGTAGACCAAGGACGGGATCGTCTGCAGTGCATCGAGCACCGGCCCCATCGCCGTTTCCACCCGCGCCCTTCGGCCTGCCCAGATGCCGATGGGAACGGCGATCACGATGGCGATGATCGACGACATGACCACCTGGACCAGGGTGTCGATGGACAGCACCCACATCCCCATCGCACCTATGAACAACAACGAAAGCATTCCGAAGATGGCCAGACCCCATCCTCTCACCATCCACAGTGCCCAGCCGGTGACGAACACCAACACCGGCCAGGCGACGGTCTCGACCAAGAAGTCCCGAACCGGAACGAAGATGCTTCCGACGATGAATTCGTTGACAGGGCGGGTCAGCCACCGGAGGTTGTCCCGCGCCCATACCACCAGCTCGTCGATCGGGTCGAAGGTCTCGACCCCCCAAACGTCGGGAAAGTCGACCAGCCCGGTCACCCTGCCGATCACGGTGGCCACCAACAGAAAACCGATGCCGGCCAGCCACCATCGTCTTGGCATCCTCTGCAACGGGTCGACCACGGCAAGACTCCTCCACACCCGTTCCAGCACCATTGCCACCGCGACGATGGCCAGCCCCGCCGCTATGCCCCGGCCGGTGCGCCGTTGCGACAGGCTCTGCATCACGTTCTCACCCAGACCGCCGGCTGCAACGAAGACAGCCAACACCACGATGCCCAGTGCCATCATGATCGTCTGTGCCAGCCCGGTGAGGATCGTGGGCAACGCCAGCGGGATCTGCACCTTGAACAAGGTCTG
Organism: Acidimicrobiia bacterium; assembly: GCA_035620735.1. Taxonomy (GTDB): domain Bacteria; phylum Actinomycetota; class Acidimicrobiia; order Spongiisociales; family ZC4RG35; genus JANQRA01. The sequence goes on from DASPGH010000001.1 coordinate 23,885, forward strand.
GCGTCTGGTCGAGCCAAAGACTTTGGAAGCCTCCACCGTTTGCCCCGGCACCTGACGGATCCCGAGTGTGGTGAGTCTGATGACCGGAGCGACCGCATAGATGACCGTGGCAACGGCGGCGTTGACCGCACCGATGCCGAACAACCCGATGAGGGGAAGGAAGTAGACGAATGCGGGCACGGTCTGCATTGCATCGAGGATGGGACGGCTCACCCGCTCCACGCGTGGCTTGAGGGCAGCCCAGACTCCGAAGGGGACCCCTATGACCACGGCGACCAGCACCGCCGTCGACATGAGTGCAAGCGTCTCCATCGTGGGATCCCACAGCCCGACCACACCCGTGTAGGTGAGAGCCGCCGCAGCCACCAGTCCCTGCTTCCACCTCTTCACCCGGGCCGGAAGGAGGAACACAGCCGCAACCACCACATACCAGGGGAACCAGAGCAGAAGCGACTCGAAACCCTCGATCAGGAAGTCGAGGACATTCGTGAGCGGCGTGAAGAAGCCGGTCATTATCGGGTGGACTCGACGGTTGTCCCGGATCCAGGCGCCGATGCCCTCGACCGGGTCGGAGAAGAATGTGTCGAGTGAGGCCGGAAAATCGGCCGGGAACGACATCTGGAGGAGGACCACCCCAACTACCAGGACGATCCATGGGAGCCATTTCCGCACGTCGGTGGTGACGCCGAGACCCTCGATCGGCGGCGAGGTGGTGGCCACTACTCCAGGACCCGGGCCACCGCGTCCCGGTCGACCACTCCCATCGAGGTGCCTTCATCGTCGACGACCTCTAACGGTCTGGGATCCGTGAGGAGATCGGGCAGGAGCGACTCGACGGTGGCGCTCATTTCGACCGCGCCGCGTGGAGCCTGCCCGTCGGCGGGGTGCATGACGTCACCTGCGGTGAGGACCTTGGCCTTGGGGATGTCGGTGGTGAACTCCCGGACGTAGTCGGTGGCCGGATTGGTGATCAGCTCGGCAGCGGTCCCGATCTGGTCGAGCTGACCGTCTTTCATGATGGCGATGCGGTCACCCAGCTTGATCGCCTCGGCGAAGTCATGGGTGATGAAGACGATCGTCGACTGCATCTCATCCTGCAGACGCAACAACTCGTCCTGCATCTCACGTCTGATCAGGGGGTCGAGGGCGGAGAATGGCTCGTCGAAAAAGAGGATCTCGGGGTCGACGGCCAGGGCTCGGGCCAGACCGACTCGTTGTTGCATGCCACCAGACAGCTGCTGTGGGTAGTGCGACCCCCACCCCTCCAAGCCGACGACATCGAGGACCTCGAGTGCCCGGGCGTGTCGCTCTGCCCTGGGGACCTTCTGCACTTCCAGCCCGTAGGCCACGTTGTCGATCACCCGACGGTGGGGGAGCAGACCGAAGTGCTGGAAGACCATCGACAGCTTCTCACGACGCACCTTGCGCAGGGCCTCCTCGTTCATGGCCGTCAGCTCATCGCCGTCGAGGGTCACCCTGCCGTGGGTGACATCGATGAGTTGGGCGACACAACGGACCAGGGTCGACTTGCCAGAGCCGGAGAGACCCATGACCACGAACGTCTCGCCGAGGTTGACGTCGAAACTGACATCCTGGACTGCGACGGTGCAACCGGTCTCCTGCAGGATGCTGGCCTTCGAGGCGCCGGACTCTGCCAGTTCGATTGCGCGTTCTGGTTTCGGTCCGAACACCTTCCAGACGTCCTGAACGACGAGGCACGGGGGGTTCATCGGTGAGTAATCTATCGCCCCGTCTGGTGGGTTGGACGGGGAATGACCATTGAATCAACGAATTAGGGAGAAGTGATGAGGAAGATGCTCCTTGTGATGGCGGTGATGGGCCTGCTTATCGCCGCCTGTGGCGATGGGTCGGGCGGTGGCACGGAAGAGATCAATCTGATCGTCAATCCGTGGACCGCCTCCCGTCTCAATGCAGAGGTGGCCGCGAACATCATCGAGGCCGAGTTGGGCAACCCGGTGGAGATCACCGAGGTGAACGAGAACGACGCCATGTTCACGGGAATGGCCGACGGCACTCTCGACGCCGTCCTCGAGATCTGGCCGTCGGGCGTCACCGACGCCGAGACCGCCTATTTCGACGATGGCTCGGTGGTCGACATGGGTGAGCTGGGCGCAGTCGGGAAGATCGGCTGGTTCGTCCCTCAGTACGTCATCGATGAGCACCCCGAGTTGGCGACGTGGGAAGGCTTCCAGGATCCGGCTCTGGCCGCGCTCTTCGCCACACCCGAGACCGGTGACAACGGGCGTTTCCTGGGGACCGATCCCTCGTACTCCCAGTATGACGAGCAGATCATCTCCAACCTGGGGCTACCCCTTCAGGTGGTCTTCTCCGGCTCCGAGCCCGCCACTGTGGCCGAGGTCGACGCCAGGGTGGCCGCCCAGGAGCCGATCCTGCTCTACTGGTGGACTCCGACGGCCGCCGTCGCCGCCTATGACCTGGTCAACGTGACACTTCCCGAGTACACAGAGGAATGCGGCGCCAGCGCCGCCGCCGGTGACGGTGGGGTCGACTGTGACTACCCCGAGGACGTGCTGTACAAGGCGGCTTCGGGGATGCTCGAGGAGAAGGATGCCGCGGTGTTCGAGTTCCTGCAGAACTTCACCATCACCACCGAGGACCAGCTCGAGATGCTTCCCGCCGTCGAGATCGACGGTGACGACCCGGCCGCGGTGGCTGCGGAGTGGGTCTCCAGTCATGAGGACACCTGGAGCGCCTGGCTGCCTCAGAGCTGACGCAGTAGACAGAACGATGGTCAGCCCCGGCTCGAACCGGGGCTGACTTCTCTTCGAGGGTTTAGGGTGCGGTCGATGGCTGATCTGCGTTTCGGCTCGTTTCTCGCCCCCAACATGACACCCGTCTACCAGGCGATTGCCGATGCAATCGGGGACCGTCTCGGGATGACCACCGAGTTGGTCATCGAGGAGGACTACGAGAGCTGTCGCAACGACGTCAACGACATCTGCTTCGTGTGCAGCCTGCCCTACGTGACCTTCGAACGTGAGGGCATATCACCCGCCGTGCCGATCGCTGCCCCGGTCCTGCAGGGCGAGCGTTACGGGGGTCGCCCCATCTACTTCTCCGATGTCATCGTCAGCATTGACAGTGACGCAGGGTCGTTCCTCGATCTCCGTGGCCGAAGCTGGTGCTACAACGAGCCACTTTCGCAGTCCGGCTACGGGGTCACCCGTCATCACCTGGTATCGCTCGGTGAGACCGGAGGGTTCTTCGGCGAGGTGATCCAGTCCGGCTTTCACGAGGAGTCGATTCGTTGGGTGGCCGAGGGCCGGGTCGACGCTTCGGCGATCGACTCCCAGGTTCTTGCCGTGGAGATGCGAGATCGCCCCGAAGTCCTCGACGAGATAAAGGTGATCGACGCCATGGGGCCGTCCACAATCCAGCCGCTGGCGGTATCCAAGCGGTTCGACGAGGAGTTCCGGGAGCGGGTGCGCCGGGTCCTCGTCGACTTTCACCAGACTGAGGGCGGCAGGGAGATCCTCGAACACGGGCTCATCGAGAGATGGGTTCCGGTCGACGCCCCTGACTACGACGACATACGACAGATGCTCGACGCCTGTGAGGCCGCTGACTTCATGGAGATCAGGTGATGCCGGGAAGGCCGAGCCGGCCTCGCATCGCAGTCCGGTAGTGGTCGGCGTCGGTGAGAGCATGGCCCGAGGTGGCGAAGAGAGTCTCGACACACATGTCGTCTCCGCACCTGACACGCAAGGTTGCCTGCGCCGGGGCTGACGAGCCCGCCCTTGTCAGATGCACTTCCTCGATCGGATCCACTTCGTGGGCGAGGACGACGACATGTGAGAAGCCGTTGGCCGAGCCGAATCGGGCTTCGATGCGTGATCCTTCGTCATCTCTGGCCCAGGAGATGATGTCCTCGGTCCCGTTTCCGTCGAAGTCGAAGAGTCTGTAGCCATTCGTCTCCGCGGCGGAAACCCGACCCGCACGCACCGGCTTGCCAAATCTCGTGCCATCGGACAGCTGGGTGTACCAACAGCTCTCGTCGTCGCACGCCGCCTGATAGAGGAGGTCGTCGCGGTCGTCGCCGTTCAGGTCGATCGGGATCGAGCTGACCAACTTGGCCGGGGTGGCCCCCCAGTCCTCTGCAGTTGTGAATGCGTCTCCCGTTGACGGATGGACCCGCCAGCACTGATGGGCATTGCCACTGCCACCGCACATTCCCTGATAGGCGAGGTCCTCGAAACCGTCCCCGTTCCAGTCACCGATCGTCGGGGCCTGGGTGTTCTTCGAGAAGCGGGCTTCGTTGCCCCAGTTCCGCGCCGATGCGGAGCTCCCCGGTTTGGTGTGGACCCGCCAGCAGGCGGTCGACGCATCGCATCGTCCCCGGTACACGAGCTCGTCCTCGCCGTCCCCGTCGACGTCGCCGGCAGCGGCACCCAAACGATGGGTCTCCAGGCTGAACCACGCTGTGTCACGAAGCTCGCGACGACGCCTCGCTCCGTCGACTGATCGAGTCTCCAGTGCCAGACAGGTGCCTTCCGGGCAGGTCTGCCAGGACATGGCGTCGTTGTAACCGTCCCCGTTGAAGTCGCCTATCGCTTCCTGCGAGGCTGCCGCACCGGCACCACAGCCGACACGATGAGTATCGACCACCACCTCGTCGATGGTGAGGCCGAGATTGCGCTCGGGAACCGGCTTCCCGCCGTAGTAGACGTTGAACCAGAAAGACTCGATGGTGATCTCGGGCTCGTCGGGTCGTCGGAACTCGAGACCGCTGAAGTCGAGGGCGGGGGTGCCATCGACCCATGCCTGCAACGACCCGTCCGCCATACCCGGGGTGTTCATCTCGACCTGACCCTCCAGGCAGTACCACTCCCCTGGCTGGAGACGACCCGCCTGATTCCATCGCACGTTGTCTCCGTAACGAGTCTCTTGACCGAGGTGATAGACGTAGTAGCCGATCGGCACCCGTCTGTCGTCGCCATCGTTGGGCGAGAACATCAATCTCGCCGACCATCCCGGATTGGAAGGGCTCGACTGATAGCCGCCTTTCCCGCTGCTTCCGTAAACGCCGGAGAACCCGGGCAGCTTGCCGCTCGATCTCGAGACCCAATCGGAGTCGAACTTCAGGTAGTAGCGGAAGTAGAGACGCTCTGGGGCTCTGGCTGCCGTGTCCTCGAGGTGCAGATGGAAGTCGGCGCCATAGTGCGATCCTCGGGGGACGGAGACCCTGAGACCTGAATTGTTGAAACCCGCCGAGGTGAGACCAACCCGATTTCGGTAGCTGGGTGCTCGACCGTCCCACAGTGAGAGAGCGTTGAAGCTGTCACCGAAGCCGATGGGTGGAGGCTCCGGTTCGGCGCGCTCTATCGCTGCTGGATCCAGGCCGAGCACGGTGACCAGTGCGAAGATGGCTTCGTCGCGGCGCACTTCGGCGGCGGGACAGAGACGTCTATCCACGGGTGAGTCACAGGTGAGCAGCCCTCCCATGTCGGCCAGGTTGACGAGGGCATCCTCGAAACCCGAGCCCTCCACATCGACGAACCGGTCCGGCTGGTTGGCCTCACCCCAGCGAAATGCCCGGGCGAAAAGGGACGCCATCTCCCCTCTGGTTACGGGGCGGTCGGGGCATTGGGCGCCTTCCTTGCATCCTGTCGCGATCCCGGCTCCGTTCAAGGCGCTCAAAGCGGCGCCACCGAGAGTTCCGTTCGTCTTGACGAAGAGTTCGGCCGACGGCGGTTGCAGACCCACTCCACGGGCCAGCAGGAGGACCATCTGGCCCCGTGTCATCGCGTCGTTGGGACAGATCCGATCGTGGGGGCCACAGCCGACGAGGAGACCTTTCTGTTCGGCGGTTTCGATGTATGCCTCGAATCGGCTCCCGTTGTCGTCGACGAAGGAGTCGACCCCCGCTTCGGAAGGCAGCGCCGGCGTCAATGTGATGAGCATCAGCGCCGCGACGAAGCACGTGGACCATGACCGCATCTCGCTCAGAACGTCGACACACCCCGGGCGGTTCCTGAGGGATGTTCTCTTAACATTTCGCGATGCGCGGACAATCGATCTGGTGTGCAGAAACGTTCGCAGACGGTTGCTGACGATCCCACGGATCTAGATCAAGCGTCGGGCGGGGCAAATCCCCCGTTGCGCACGTACTTCCTGATCAGGGTCTGCGGGTAGGTCTCAACGATCCGCTGGGCCTCGAGATCGGCCTCGGTCTGCAGGTCCGGTCCACACTCCCGGGTTTCCTCTCGCCATTCGGCGACGTACTCGTCGACTTTCTTCTTGTCGGCGATGACCGCCGCCCGATCCACCGCGATCATGAACCTGTCCGGCAGAGCGGCCGCCGCCCGCTCCCGCCCCGCATTGGCCCGCACCTGGGCCGGGATGTCACGCCAGTAGATGACGGTGAGTCTCGGCTCGTTACGCCCTCGGCTGGCCATTTACGAAACCCCACCGCGGGGCGGTAGCCGCCGCCCGACCGGCGTCTTCTTCTCCGATAGACACCTGAAGGCGCGACGGAAGCTGTCGACCGACCGGCGTCTGTTCGCCGGACGGACATCTGAAGACGCGGCGGTAGCCGCAGGCCTACCGGCGTCTGTTTGCCCGACTGTCTCGGACATGAAGCGATGACCGAGGATGATCCCCCTGTCACGCGATAAGTGATCTGTCCAGGAGGCAAACGGGCAAAGCCGGCTGGCCATCGAATTAGAACAGCCCGACGACGTTGCCGTCGTCATCGACGTCGACCTGCATATACGCGGGGTTGGCGCCGAGGCCGGGCATCGTGCGCATTTCTCCCAGGAGGGGGTAGATGAACCCGGCACCAACCGAGGCCCGAACCTCGCGCACTGGGACTGTGAACCCGCTGGGCGCACCCTTGAGGGCAGGGTCGTGGCTTATCGAGAGATGCGTTTTCGCCATGCAAATGGGGAGGTACCCGAATCCTGCCTGCTCGAAGTCGGCGATCTGCTGATCCGCCGTAGGTGAGTACTCGACGCCGTCTGCCCCGTACACCTTGGTGGCGATGGTCTCGATCTTCTCTTTGATCGACCGCTCCAACGGGTAGAGGTACTGAAACTCGCTCGGCTCCTCGCACGCCTTGGTCACCGCCTCCGCGAGAGCCTTCGCTCCCTCTCCGCCGTGGGCGTGGTGGTCGGTGGTCACCGCGTCGATGGCGCCGGCAGCGATGGCCATCTCCTTGATCAAGTCGTGCTCGCGCTGGCTGTCCGTCGGGAACCTGTTGATAGCGACCACGACGGGGACCCCGAACGACTTGGCCGTTGCGATGTGGGCCTCCAGGTTGGCCATCCCGGCCCGAAGAAGGGGAAGGTTTTCTTCGGTGTACGCCGAGTCGAGAGGTCTGCCGGCGACGACCTTAGGCCCGCCGCCGTGTGTCTTCAGGGCCCGCACGGTGGCCACCATCACCGCACAGTCTGGTTTCAGGCCCGACACCCGGCACTTGATGTCGAAGAACTTCTCCATACCCATGTCGGCACCGAACCCCGACTCGGTCACCACATAGTCACCGAGATGAAGCGCCACCCGGTCGGCCAGGATCGACGAATTCCCGTGGGCGATATTGGCGAAGGGGCCGGCATGGACGAAGGCGGCCTGGCCCTCGAGCGTCTGCATCAGGGTGGGGTGGAGGGTGTCTTTCATGAGGACTGCCACGGCGCCGGCGACGCCGAGGTCTTCCAGAGTGATCGGCTCGCCGTCCTTGGCCGTGCCCACCACGACCCGACCGCACCGGTCTCGCAGGTTGCGCAGGGCGGTCGCGTAGCTGTCACCGTCGGCGAGGGCAAGGATTGCCATCAGTTCGCTGGCCACCGTGATGTCGTAACCGGACTCACGGGGTCGCCCATCGGCTGCTCCACCGAGGCCGAGCACGACGTTGCGGAGGGCCCGGTCGTTGACGTCGACCACCCGGCGCCAACTGATCTTGTTCGGATCGATGTTGAGGCGCTTGAGACCCAGTTCCTTGAGACGACTGGTGGTCAGCCGGCCCTCGTGGTACCAACGTGCGTCGATGGCCGCGGCCACCAGGTTGTGAGCCGCCGTGATGGCGTGGATGTCGCCGGTGAGATGCAGGTTGAACTCATCCATCGGCACCACCTGGCTGTAACCGCCACCGGCGGCGCCGCCTTTGATGCCGAACGTCGGCCCCATGCTGGGCTGGCGGATGCAGGCGATGGACTTGTGGCCCAGAACACCCAGACCTTGCACCAGACCGATCGTGGTCGTCGTCTTCCCCTCACCGAGCGGGGTTGGCGTGACCGCGGTGACGTCGACGTACTTGCCCGTCGGGTTGCCCCCAATGCGTTTCAACACGTCCAGGTGGACCTTTGCCTTGGTGTTTCCGTACTGGATGACTTCGGGCTCTTCGAGACCGAGACCGATTGCCACCTCCATTATCGGCTTCAGCTTCGCCGCATAGGCGATCTCGAGATCGCTCGGGAATGGTTGGACGGGGCTCAAAGGGTCTCCTGTTCGACGCCGGTCCGGGCTGAGCTGCGTGATGGTACATGTGCCGTTGGATGGCACAAGGGTGGTCGGCCGCGATTAAGTTCGGGTCCGTCCGTTTGATCGGTTGAGGAGCAGGTCGGTGAAGACGCAGTACCGGGTCGTGATCATCGGTGGTGGCGTGGTCGGGGCAAGTGTCGCCTACCACCTGGCCAGACATGGCTGGAGCGATGTGGCCATCGTGGAGCGCTCCGTCCTCACCGCCGGGTCGAGTTGGCACGCAGCCGGGGGCATCCATGCCCTCAACGCCGACCCCAACATGTCTGCTCTTCAGACGTACACGATCGATCTCCTCTCCGAGGTATCCGCGGAGTCCGGTCACGACATCGGCCTCCACATGACGGGTGGCATCTCGGTCGCCTCGGCACCGGAACGTTGGGAATGGCTGCAGGCCACCTACAGGGTCTATCAGACGATGGGCATCGACGACTGCTGGCTGATGACTCCCGACGAGATCGCCGAGCGCTGCCCGATCATCAGCACCGAAGGCGTTCACGGCGGCCTGTGGGCCGATCGGGAGGGCTATATCGACCCCTCGGCCGTGGTGCACAGCTACGCGAAAGCTGCCCGCCGGCGCGGGGCCGACGTGATCGAGCACAACCGGGTGATCGAGCTCAATCCGAGACCCGACCACACATGGGATGTGGTCACCGAGCTGGGCACGATCCACGCCGAGCACGTCGTGAATGCGGCCGGTCTCTGGGCGAAACAGGTGGCCAGGATGGTCGGTTGGGAGGCGCCAGTCTCCCCTCTGGCCCATCACTACCTGATAACCGAAGAGATCTCCGAGATCGAGGACCTCGACTTCGAGATCCCCATGATGATCGACCTCGAGGGCTTTACGTACATGCGCCAGGAGCGCAACGGTCTCCTCGTAGGGTTCTATGAGGTCGACCACAAGCACTGGAACATGGACGGCGCCCCTTGGGACTACGGCGTCGAGCTGCTCACGCCGGATCCCGATCGGCTGGAGAACGAGATCTCGATGGCGATGACCCGCTACCCCGTGCTGGAGCGGACCGGGATCGAGCGATGGGTCAACGGTGCGTTCACGTTCTCTCCCGACGGGAACCCGCTGGTCGGACCGGTGCCAGGTCTGCGCAACTATTGGTCGGCCTGCGCCGTAATGGCCGGGTTCCTCCAGGGGGGAGGAGTGGGTAAATCGTTGGCGGAGTGGATGATCGACGGGGAGCCCGAGGAGGATCCCTTTGCAATGGATGTTGCTCGTTTCGGCGATTACGCCTCGAGCCGTGAGTACATCAAGCAGAAAACAGGTCAGTTCTACTCCCGCCGCTTCGTGATGACCTATCCCAACGAACAGTTGTGGGAGGCTCGCCCCTATCGCACACCCCCCGCCTACGACGCCATGACCTCCGATGGGGCCTACTGGGGCGAGATGTATGGATTGGAGGTCCCGATCTACTTCGCCCCGAATGGGTTCGAGGAGGTGCCGACGCTGAAACGATCGAACGCCTTCGACATCGTTGGCGAGGAGTGCCGTCGTGTTCGCGACGGGGTGGGGATCATCGACATCACCGGGTTCTCCAGATACGAGGTGACGGGACCGAACGCCGGGAAGTGGTTGGATCGCATGATGTCGGTGAGACTCCCGGGAGAGGGCCGAATCAAGCTGTCGCCCATGCTGAGCCACGACGGTCGTCTGAAGGGCGACCTCACACTTCTCAACTGGGGTGATGGGACGTGGTGGATCATGGGTTCTTACTACCTGCGCGCCTGGCACATGCGCTGGTTCATGGGTCATATCGAAGACGGGGTCCACGTCAGGGACATCTCAGATGCGGTCGTTGGCTTCGGTCTCAGTGGCCCCAGGTCACGTGACCTCATGGAACGGGTGACCACAGAGGATGTGTCGGCCGAGGCGATGCGGTTCATGTCCTGTCGTGAGATGGACATCGGCCTCGTCCGGGCCAGGGTGGGTCGGATCTCGGTGACCGGCGAGCTCGGCTACGAGATTCACTGCGCTGCGACGGAGCACAACCTCCTTCGTCGCACCCTGCTCGAAGCCGGCAGCGAGGTTGGGGCGGTCGAGTACGGCTTCAACGCGATGGGCTCGCTACGCATGGAGAAGAGCTTCGGCATCTGGTCGAAGGAGTTTCGCCAGGACTACACCCCGGGGATGACCGGAATGGACCGATGGATCGACTGGTCCAAGGATTTCGTCGGCGCCGAAGCGGCCCGCAAGGAGCACGAGGACGACAGCGCCGAGCTGAAGCTGGTGACCCTCGAGATCGACTCCGGGGATGCGGATGGCTCTGAGTACGAGCCGGTTTGGTCGGACGGGAATCGGGTTGGCTACATCACTTCCGGCGAGTACGGGCATGTGGTGGAGATGAGCCTGGCCATGGCACTGATCGATCGCGAGCACTGCGCACCAGGGACCGAGCTCACGGCCCACGTCGTCGGAGTCGAGCGACCGGCCAGGGTCATCGAGCCCTCCCCATACGACCCGACCGGGTCGGCCATGCGGGTGTGAGCACGACGTCCCGTCAAGATATGACCGGGGGGTGCCGAAACCTCTGACGTGGCGAATGAAGAGCGCAATGGCGGCGACCAGCTCGACCTGTCCGATCTGTCCAGGTACTCCTCGGGGAGTCAGCCTGCTCCTCATCACGAAACACCAGCTGAAGACGCCGAGATCGACGAAGACGGCCTGGTGGCGCCGGGTCGTCCCAGCGGTGTCCGTCCCCTCTTCACAACGGTCGGTGCTCGGGTGGTGGTTGGTCTCCTCATAGCCGGTGGGTGGTGGCTGTTCACGTCACTCGACGATGCCAGCCGCGACGACGGCGGCGAGATCGTGGGCGGGGGCGACCTGGGTGTCATGTCCATGCAGGTCGGCGACTGCTTCAACGACCCGAGCGACCTCGAGGAGGTCGTCTATGACGTTGCCGCAGTGCCTTGCTCAGAACCGCACGACAACGAGGTGTTCGCGGTTGGATCCATCGGATCGAACCTTGGAGAGGACTTCCCGGGCCGGTCGCCTCTCGAGCAATACTCATATGACAATTGCGTCGACTCCTTCTTCGGCTATGTCGGCGTGGACTACGCCGAGTCGAGTCTTGGCGTGTTCACCTTCACCCCGACCGAAGAGTCGTGGGCCGAAGGGGACCGGGAGTTCGTCTGTGCTCTCTACTCGATCGACCTCGGGGGACTGACCGGCACCGCCCGAGGTAGTGGTCTCTGAGCGCTGCTTCGGCCCAAACCGCCTGCTCAAGCAGGCTCGATGAGCTTCGGACGGGCGATGAAGAAGTAGAGGAGAGGCCCGAGGACGGGGATGATCAGGACGATCACCGTCCAAAGCACTTGATTCTGCTCTGAGTCCGCCCACGTTTCGGCCGTGATCCGCAGAATGTCCGAGACGGCCCATACCGTGGGCGCGACGTAGACGGCTATGAGCAGGATCTCGGGCAAGCGGAGCACTACAGGGACGCTAACGACGTTCGATCGTCTACGTTCAGTGTGACTCAGGAGGTATCGATGAAGGTTCGCGACAAGGTTCTCCTCGTCACCGGTGGTGGCAACGGGATGGGGAAAGAAGTGGTCCTCGAGGCCCTGCGACGTGGGGCGCGTGTGGCCGCTGCGGACATCCGCCAGGACAGTCTCGACTCCGTCGCGGAGCTAGCGAAGGCGGGCGACCGACTCTCCACACACGTGGTCGACGTCACCGATCGCGAGGCAACCTCGGCACTTCCTGCGTCGGTGATCGAAGCACACGGGTCGATCGACGGGATGATCCACTGTGCGGGGATCATCCAGCCATTCGTGCGGCTCAACGAGCTCGAATACGAGGACATCGAGCGTGTGATCAACGTCAATCTGTACGGCACCATCAACATGGTGAAAGCAGTGCTGCCAGAGCTGTTGAAACGACCGGTGGCTCATGTCGCCAACGTCTCCAGCATGGGTGGATATCTCCCGGTCCCTGGCCAAACCGTCTATGGAGCCACAAAAGCCGGGGTCAAGCTGATGACAGAGGGTCTGTATGCCGAGCTTCTCGACACCAACGTCGGCGTGTCGGTCGTCTTTCCCGGTGCCGTGGCGACCGACATCGCCTCCAACTCGGGTGTCGGGGCCCCGGGAGGCATGGAGTCGGCAGAGGAGAGCGATTACCCGACCACGTCACCGGATGACGCAGCCCGGATCATCCTCGATGGTGTTGAGGACGATCAGTTCCACATCTACATCGGACGGGACGCCCGCACCATGAACCTCCTCAATCGGGCGGTCCCGAGACGGTCTACCCACATCATCTACAAACAGATGAAAGAATTGCTCGGGTCCTGAATCATCGACGCCCTTGAAATCTGTCGCGGTGGTGCGGTACGATCGAACAAATGTTCGATTCGCGGGTTGGTGTGGTCGAATTCTTGACGGGGGAGAGCCACGAAGGGCTGGCCGCCGAGGATGATCTCGCTTTAGAGGTGACCTGTGGGGAGATGGCTGATGGGTGGGTGCAATCTGAGCGTGATGTGCTCCCTGATTTGGAGTCGATTCCCCGGGCCCGTTTCTGGCGGTGGTTTTGGAGCATTTCGATCGGAGGAGCTCGAATTGGTGTGACGTGGTCCGTCTTCTGCAGGAGCGTCAGTTGGCGCTTGCTCAGGCCGGTGTGATGGCCGACACCGTGGAGACGGCCTATTCGGCGCCTGGTGACTCCGGGTCAGGACCTGGATCGGCTGCAGGAGCAGTTCGAGTATGCAGCTGATGAGCTGCGTCCTGCTCTCACTGTGTCTCGACGGGCAGCCCAGTATCGCCTCTCCCTGGCATCCGATGTCATCGAACGGCTCCCACGGGTATGCGAACTCTTGGACGAGGGTCGGATCGATCTCCCCAAGGTGAGAGTTTTCGCCAACGGCACCTGTCATTGTTCCCGACGAGACTGCCCGGAGGGTGGTCTCACGTCTGGCGGAGATAGCTCCGAGAGTGACGGTCGGTCAACTGCAGGCCCGCATCCGCCGGCTTTGTGTCTCTGTAGACCCAGAGAGTGCCGAGAAGCGGGAGAAGACGGCATATGAGGATCGTCGGCTGATGATCGAACCCACTCCCGACGGCACTGCTGATCTGCATTTTGTTTGGTCTGTGCATGAGTGATGCCCGGTCGTCGGTCAACGGCCACATGATCTCTTTGAAGAAAGAAGACCGGACCGGTCGGAGTCATGACCAGCTTCGGGCCGATATCGCCAGGGACCTGCTCCTCGGCGAGTGTCCACCGGCGGTGGTGAGGGCATGGTCGACATCCACCTCCCCGCTTCGACACTCGATGGCGGCCCCGAACCCGGTCGTGTCGGCGGGCTCGGCCCGGTCACCGCGGAGACCGCCAGGCGAATCGCCGAGTCCCAACCGGGGCGGATCATCAGATCACCCTGGTCGACGACAAGGGTCTGCCCACCCACATCTAC
>DASPGH010000002.1:0-50852 GCA_035620735.1 Acidimicrobiia bacterium
ATTGGTCTTCAGCTCGTCCCCGATGGTCGACGTGGTGCCACCCGCTTCCGAGGCGGTGCAGAACGACCCCGCGCCATGGGTTGGGTAGAGGTCCACCTCGCCCGGAAGCTCGGCGAGACGCATCACCGACTGGTACTGGAGACGGACCAAGGAGATCGCCCGGTCTGTCCCGAGCAGGTCTGACCGTCCGGCGGAGCCAACGAGAAGACTCCCCCCGGAGAACACAGCCACCGGCTCGTCGTCGATGATGACCACATAGGAGACGTGCTCCGGAGTGTGCCCTGGTGTGTGCAGCGGCCTGAGCTGAAAGGGGCCTGCGTCCAGGTCCTCGGTGTGGAAGGCAGGAACGTAGGCGAACTTGGTGCCCGATCCGGCCGGAAGGACGAGGTCGGCTCCGACGACCGTGGCGAGATGACGGCCGCCGGAGACGTAGTCGTTGTGGAGATGGGTCTCCAAGACGTATCGGGCGTCGATATCGAGTTCCTCGACGACGGCGCGGAATCGCTCGATATCTCGTTGGGGATCGACAATGATCCCGACCCCTTCGTGGGTCAGGACATAGCTCTTGTCACCCAGACCCGGCGTGCTCAGCACTCTCACATCCATTGCCGCACCTCCTCGCTTGTCGTAGGGCCGAGCCGGTCAGATCTCATCTGCCTCCACCAAACGGGAGGCAGTGGCCTCCCATGGCGTGTTCCACTCCGCCCTGAATGCATACCTGTCCCCCCGCACGATGCTGATACGCCATTCCAAAGGCCGGCCGCCGGCCTTGGTCCTGCGATCGATCTCGAACGCAGGTGCCCCCGTGGACAGCCCGATACGGACCGCCGTCTCCCGATCGACGTTCACCGGGCGACTCTCCTCCACCCCCTCCTCGGGGACGACACCGCATCGGTCGCGCAGCTCCTCGTAGAGGGCGGCTCGAGTGAAGTTGGCCTCGAGGAGGGGTGCCGCCAGAGGCATCGGCAGCCAGACGTGGTCCACGGCGAGGGGCTGGCCACCGGCGAGGCGAGTCCTCTCCAGGTAGAAGAGACTGTTGTCGGTGGGGAGATCGAGCACTTTGGCGGCCATCTCGTCGATCCGCTCATCCTGAGAGATCACCACCGATGTTTGGGTGACGCCGCTGTCCTCGATCGATCGGAACAGGCTGTAGATCGTACCCAGAGGCTGGGCGAAAGACGCCGATGTCCGGAACGATCCCCGACCTCGGTTCCGCGTGATCAGTCCTTCGTCTTGGAGACCACGAACTGCCTCCCGGATGGTGTGTCTGCTCACCTGGTATTCGTCGACCAACTCACGGTCGGTAGGGAAACGCTCGTCGAACTCTCCGCGCGCCAGTCGGCTCCGCAGGTCCTGGTCGATTTCCTCCCACATTGGGGTTTCCCTGGCCATATGTACAGAGATTACCCGAACTTTGTCCGGACGAAGGTTGGTCATTGGGCCACCAGAGCGATGAAGCCGGCGACGAAAATGACGCCGAGCAGGGCTGCAGCCGTCCAGACGAACCTCCAATCCCGCTCCTGGGTCCAGCGTAAGATCAGCCAGGTGACGCGAAGCAACGGGGCCGCTGTCACCAAGACGACCGCAATCACTCCGGCTGTGAGAAATGGTTGACTCTCGCTCAAAGCTCCGAGCCCTGCCAGGACCCAGGCGATACGGGTGGTTGCTCTCAGGATGGGACCCTGACGCCGCCCGGTGACGCGACTGACGGTGTTGGCGGTCATCTCGTGATCACCAGGAGGATCGCAATGAGCACCAGGACCACGCTCAAGGCTCGTCGCACGTGGACCGGATGGAGTCTCGACTGGACGATGGCGCCAATGGCGCCGCCGGCAAGGCTGCCGAAGACCACCGCAGAGGATTGTTGTATATCGAGCCGACCCCGGAGGGCGAAGACGATGAGTGCGGCACTTGCCGTGATCCCGATCGTGAAGGTGGTCGTGCTCGCCGCCACTTTGGTCGGAACATGCATTATCTCGCTGGTAGCTGGGGTTTTTATGAAGCCGCCGCTCGCCCCGGTGGTACCGGCGACCAGTCCGGCGACGCTCATGAAAGCCAGACCCAGTGGCAGGCGTCTGGTTTCGTACGAGGCAACGCCCCCGTGGGCCGGGTAGGCGCCCGAGAGCGAGCCGACCCTCTCACCGACATCCTCCATCCCTAGACCAGGTATGGGTGGGTTGCGCAGACCTTTCCTCCTTCCCCCCATGAAGGCTGCAGCCAATGCGACCGAGGCCAATAGATAGACCAGGAACTCATCGGAGAAACGATCGGCCACCAGGGCGCCTACCACGGCCCCGGCGGTGGCCGCCAGCTCGGTAGTGACGCCGATCCTGTGGTTGACCGACCGCTCCGAAAGTTGCCGTGCCCCTGCTGCTACCGATCCCGCAGCTACCGAGATGAGGCCAAGAGGGGCAGCATCCATGGGCGACCAACCGGCCAGGACCAGCGCCGGGACCAAGATCACGGCACCACCCAGGCCACCCAGGGCCCCGATTCCAGACGTTGCGGCGGCCAGACCGACGAGGAGGAACACATCGGACATGAATCAGATCATATCGCTATTGTCCGTACAACGAGTTGGACAGTTCGCGCCCTGGCGAAGGACGGCTACGGAGCGGGCGACCCGGTGGCCTCCATGACATCGACGAGCAGATCGATCGCTTCTGTGACTTTGGGTGATACCAGCGAGTAGTGGATCCACTGAGCGTCACGTCTGGAACGAACCAGGCCTTTGCTGCGGAGCACCGATAGGTGCTGGGAGACGTTGGTTTGCGGCAGATCCAGCATCTCGCAGATCTCGCCCACGGATCGCTCCCCATTACGGAGCGAATCGAGGATCAGAATGCGTTTGGGGTCGGACAATGCCTTACAGACTGTGGCGTGAAGACGGTGGATTTCGTCGGTGCGGGTCTTCATGGCCCCACTATGACACAACAACCTTCCCCTTCCCAGCCCCTGTTGATGTTTCGTCGTGTATATTCACAATCGTGCATGTCCGGACTAATGTGCCCGAGGAGGTGACCGATGACCGGTTCAGTCGCTGAAGTATTCGAAGACACGAAGGCTGAGCAGCCCGTGCCCGAGAAGGAGAAGATGGTCCTGATCGCCGCTTCGGGCGATCTGGACAAGGCATGGCCTGTCTTCATCCTCGCCACCACGGGGGCCGCCTACGGCATGGAGGTCACGGTCTTCTTCACGTTCTGGGGTCTGGGGATCCTCAAGCGGCCCGATGCCGGCATCACCGGTGCCGACTGGCGGCAGAAGATGCTGTCGGTATTCAACCGAGGCACCACCGAGCATCTTCATCTGTCCAAGCTGAACTTCGCGGGGATGGGGCCCAAGATGATGAAGGATCTCGCCGACAAGCACAAGGTGGCTTCGGTTCAGGAACTTCTCGAAGTAGCACAGGACATGGGGGTCAAGTTGTGGCCGTGTCAGATGACCATGGATCTGATGGGGTTGTCCCCTGAGGACCTCATCGACGGTCTCGATGAACCGGCCGGGGCCGGGTCGGCGATCAGTTTGATGAAACAGGCCGAGATCAGTCTGTTCATCTGAGAGGAGAGACGATGGCAGATCACACTGTTGACGCCAGGGGCCTGCAGTGCCCCATGCCGGTGATCAAGTTGAGCCAGGCCATCATGGCCGCCCAGTCTGGGGAGACGGTGGAGCTGATCTCCACCGACCGTGGGTCATGTTCCGATGTCCCGTCATGGGCCGACGACATGGGTCAGACGCTCAAGGAGCAGTTCGAGAAGGATGGCGAATTCCATTTCGTCCTGGTGAAGTCGTAGACCTTCGCGGCATCGTCTATTGTCCGGACTTATGATCGGCTCGAGCCCGAGTTTCCCCGGAGTCCTGGGCGCGGTGGCTTCCGGTGCGTCACCGATTTCGACCGCCTCATCCGTCGTCTCAACGGTCGATCACCCCGGCCTCCTCGACCCCATGACCGGCACTGCGGCGAAATGGGTGAAGGTGATCGACCAGACCAAGTGCATCGGCTGTCACGCCTGCACCACCGCCTGCAAGTCGGAGAACGAGGTGCCTTTGGGGGTGACCCGCACCTATGTCAAGTCGGTGGACGTGGGGGTTTGGCCCCAGGCTCGTCGTGCCTTCCAGGTGACCAGATGCAATCAGTGTGAGCATGCTCCTTGCGTCGTGGCGTGCCCGACCGCGGCCATGTACCGCAGGGAAGACGGGATAGTCGACTTCGACAAGCGTGTCTGCATCGGCTGCAAGGCATGTATCGCCGCCTGCCCCTACGACGCCATCTTCATAAATCCCGAAGACCACTCGGCGGAGAAGTGCAACTTCTGCGCCCATCGGCTCGATCTGGGTCTGGAACCGGCTTGTGTCGTCGTGTGCCCCACGGAGGCCATCCTGGTCGGGGACGTCAACGACCCGACGTCGAAGGTCGCCTCCCTAGTCCAACGCAACCCAGTCAATGTGCGACGGCCGGAAAAGGAGACCCGCCCCAAGGTCTTCTACAAGGGGGCTCACCAGGCCACGCTCGACCCGATAGCGGCCCGCCGTCCCCCGGCCGGAATGTTGATGTGGAGCGAACAGGGAGGAGGAGTCGGGACCGGCCATCCCGAAGATTGGAACAACTCGTCGGCGGCGGCCGTGGTGTCCTACGACGTGCCCCACAAGGCGCCGTGGGACTGGAGAGTGAGTCTGTACACGTGGACCAAATCGATCGCGGCAGGCTCCTATCTGGTGGCGCTGCTGCTCGTGTTGACCGGCTATCTGGATTGGTCGTCGCCATTGTTCGTTTGGGTGGCACCGATCGTTGCTCTCGTCTTCCTCGCCGTGACCGGGGTGGTCTTGATTACCGACCTCGAGCACCCGGAGCGTTTCTACTACTTGTTCACCCGCCCCCAATGGCGTAGCTGGCTGGTCAAAGGAGCGATGATCATCCTCGGGTATGGTGCCGTCCTCTCCGGTCACGTGCTCGCTGGGATCATCGAATCCGACGGTCTGCGTCAGGTGCTCGCCATCCCCGGCCTGCCCCTCTCGCTGATGACCGCGGTTTACACCGCCTACCTCTTCGCACAGTCCAAGGCGCGCGACATGTGGCAATCCCCTCTGCTGCCTCCGCTGATCGCGATCCAGTCCCTGCTCGCCGGTTCGGCAGTGCTGCTGATCGCCGACTCCATCGGGAACCAGGTAGCCGTCACCCCTCTCTCCTGGGCCGTGGCCGGCGCCGCCCTAGTCCATCTCCTCATGGTCTGGGGGGAAGTCAGTCTCCCTCACGGCACCGCTCATGCCCATCTCGCGGTGTGGGAGATGACTTCCGGCGCCTACTTCCCATACTTCTGGGTAGCTATCGCCCTTTTTCTCGTCGCCCTAACCGGTCCTTTCTGGGAGGCGGGTGCCGCCCTCCCCGCACTCGTCGGTCTTCTCTCCTATGAGCACGCCTACGTCCAATCCGCACAGAAGGTGCCCCTGGCATGAGCAACGGCGAGGCAAACCTGAACGAGTTGGGTAGGCGGGTCGTAGCAGCCCGAAAGGAGGTCGAGGCCCGCGGGGAGACGTTCTATCCGGGACCGAGCCGGGTTCATCTCGCCTCGTTCCCACCCAAGGAGCGCTGGGACGACTGGGTGGAACTGGACTCCAGGTCCTGGCCGGACAGGGTGGAGAAGCACTATGCCCTTGTGCCCACCACCTGCTTCAACTGTGAGTCGGCGTGTGGTCTCCTCGCCTATGTCGACCGGGAAACCCTCCAGGTCCGCAAGTTCGAGGGCAACCCCGAACATCCCGGGTCGCGGGGTCGCAACTGTGCCAAAGGACCGGCCACGATCAACCAGGTCACCGATCCCGATCGCATCCTCTACCCGCTGAAGCGGGCCGGGGAGCGGGGCGAGGGCAAATGGGTCCAGGTCGATTGGGACGTAGCCGTGGAGGAGATCGCGGGGCGGGTACGAAAGGCGATCACCGATGGCCGGCCCAACGAGGTCATGTATCACGTGGGACGCCCCGGGGAGGACGGCTTCACCGAGCGGGTCATGGCCTCCTGGGGTGTCGACGGTCACAACTCACACACGAACGTCTGCTCGTCGGGTGCCCGGGTTGGCTACGAGTTGTGGATGGGGATCGACCGACCCAGTCCCGACCACGCCAACGCAGATGTCATCTATCTGATCTCCGCCCACCTGGAGACGGGTCACTACTTCAACCCTCATGCGCAACGAATCACCGAGGCCCGAGAGCGGGGCGCCAAGCTGATCGTGGCCGACGTCAGACTGTCGAACACGGCCACCCACGCCGATCACTGGATGTCGCCTTATCCCGGTTCGGAGGCGGCGATCAACCTGGCGATCGCCAACCACATCATCCAGACAGGCAGGTACGACCGTGACTTCGTGCGCCGCTGGTGGAACTGGGACAGGTATCTCGCCGCCGAGCACCCGGAGCAACCACAGACCTTCGAGAGCTTTGAGAAGATCCTCCCCGACCTGTACTCCGCGTACACCTTCGAGTACGCCGCGGCGGAATCCGGGGTGGAAGCCGGCACGCTGCGTGACGTAGCTGACCTGATCGCGGGGGCGGGGACCCGGCTGTCGACTCACAACTGGCGGTCGGCGGCGGCGGGCAATCTCGGAGGATGGCAGGTGTCGCGGACCCTGTTCCTACTCAACGCCCTGCTCGGCGCGGTGGCCACACCCGGCGGGACCCATCCCAACGCCTGGAACAAGTTCGTCCCCAAGCCAATCCATTCGCCACCACACCCCCCGGTCTGGAACGAGCTCACCTGGCCCCTCGAATACCCCCTGGCCATGCATGAACTGTCCTACCTGCTCCCCCACTTCCTCGAGGACGGACGGGGCAAAGTCGATGTCTACTTCACGAGGGTGTACAACCCGGTGTGGACGAACCCCGACGGCTTTTCGTGGATCGAGACTCTCAGCGACGAGTCCAAGGTTGGTCTCCACGTCGCTCTCACCCCGACCTGGAACGAGACCGCCTACTTCGCCGATTACATCCTGCCCATGGGCTTGTCCTCGGAGAGACACGACATCCACTCATACGAGCAGTACGACGGGCAGTGGGTCGGCTTCCGGCAGCCGGTGCTGCGCGAGGTGCGGCAGAGAGCCGGCGAGCAGGTGACGGACACTCGTGAGGTGAACCCGGGTGAGGTCTGGGAGGAGAACGAGTTCTGGATCGACCTGAGCTGGCGAATCGACCCCGACGGGTCGCTCGGCATTCGCCAATACCACGAATCACGGGCCCACCCAGGGGAGAAACTCGGTGTTGACGAGTATTACGAGTGGATCTTCGAGAACTCTGTCCCCGGTCTTCCAGAGGCCGCCCGGGAAGAGGGCCTGACGCCCCTGGAGTACATGCGGCGATATGGCGCCTTCGAGGTTCGCCGCGGAGTGGGCCAGATCCACGAGCATCTCGTACCCGACAGCGAGCTCGATGACATAGGAGAGGATCCGTTCGGTCGGGTGTACACAAAGAGCGCCAAACCGCCCGACCCCAATGTCGTGCCTCTATCGAGCCCCGACCCGGACGCTGAGGGTCGTCGTCCCTGCGGAGTGCGCATCGATGGCGAGGTGCGACGAGGCTTCCCAACCCCGTCGGGCAAGCTCGAGTTCTACTCGTCGACGCTGGTGGACTGGGGTTGGGGCGAGCATGCCACCCCCGGCTACATCCCCAGCCACATCCACCCCTCCAACCTCGAAGACGGTCAGATGCCGTTGATCTCCACCTTCCGCCTGCCGGTGCAGATCCACACTCGCTCCGCCAACTCGAAGTGGTTGGACGAGATCGCCCACACCAATCCGCTTTGGATCCATCCGGTCGATGCTCAGAGATTGGACGTCGAAACGGGAGACCTCGTGAGAGTGGCGACCGAGATCGGCTATTTCGTGGTCAAAGCTTGGGTCACCGAAGGCATCCGCCCCGGGGTGGTGGCCTGCTCTCATCACATGGGGCGTTGGAAGCTCACCGACCAAGGACAGAACCAGGCGATGGCCACGGTTGAGCTCGATCACGCCGATCGCCGCTGGGGACTCAAACGAAAGAAGGGGACCGGGCCCTACGAGTCATCCGACCCGGACACCCAACGTATTTGGTGGACCGATGTCGGGGTTCACCAAAATCTGACATTCGGGGTCCAACCCGACCCGATCTCGGGCCAACACTGCTGGCATCAGGCGGTGACTGTCGTGAAAGCCGCGCCCGACGATACCTACGGTGACATCTGGGTCGACACGGCGCGATCCCGCGAGGTCTATTCCCGATGGCTGGCACTGACCCGATCGGCCTCGGCAGTCTCTCCCGATGGAACCAGACGGCCTTATTGGTTCCTGAGACCACTGAAACCCGACCGTGACGTCTACACCCTCCCGAACCGCTGAACGCGCCGAGCTGATACGTGGTCTCGGGGCGCTGTGCGAGCGGCCGGACCGGGCCAGTGAGCGGATCGCAGACGTCTTGAACCTGCCCGAGCCCGATCCGGTCGAGCACACCGACCTGTTCGTCCAACAGTTGCCTCCGTATGCCTCGGTCTACCTGGATGAAGCCGGGAAGATTGGTGGTGAGGCCCGGGATCGGATCGCCGGTTTCTGGCGGGCGATGCATCTCACCCCGCCCCCTGAGCCCGATCATCTGGCGAGTCTGCTTTTCCTGTGGGCGTCGATTAGCGACCAGGCTGTCTCCGAGCGGGACCCCGAGAGGCGGAGTCTTCTCGAGCACGCCGCGATGGCGCTGGTCCGCGAGCATGTCGCCTCTTGGCTGCCACCGTACCTGACGCGCGTGAACGAGCTGTCTGAAAGATATCGGTCCTGGGCCAGCCTGGTAGCCGCAGTTGTCGAGGACACCTTGGTCACTGCCCGCGGAACCGACGCCTTGCCAGTTCACCTGGCGGTCGAACCTCGGAGCCCCGAGGGGCCCATCGACCTGGTTGCCTTTCTGCTCACTCCGGTTCGGAGCGGGATGATTCTCACCAGAGCCGACCTCAAACGGGCCGCCGGTGAATTGGGTCTCGCCATCCGCGTCGGTGAGCGCGCCTTCGTTCTCCGCTCCTTACTCGAACAGGATGCCGGCGCGATAACCGAATGGACGGCGGACGAGGCCCGGAGACAGGCCGACCTCTACGCCTCGGCGTCGTTTGCACCCGCCATCGCTGCTGAGTGGTCGCGTCGGGCCAGCCGGACCCGGGACTTGATCGCACCCCGATCCCCCGACTGAAAACGGACCGCCTCTTCCCGGAGGACACCTAGTCAACGGTCTGGACCTGACAGCCTTCTCAATGACGCAGCAGACCGACGACGATCCCGTCGACCAATGCCTCCCATGACGCTTCGATCACGTTCTCGTGCACGCCGATCGTCCCCCACGACGAATAGTGATTGGCCGTCTCGATGAGGACGCGAACACGAGCCGAAGTCCCATCCATCGAATCGAGGACGCGTACCCGATAGTCGGTCAACCGCAGATCGGCCACCGCCGGGTAGGAGTCGCGCAGGGCATCGCGAAGCGCCATGTCGAGTGCGTGAACCGGTCCGACCCCCTCTCCAACGCTGATCCTTCTTTCCCCGTCGACTTCGAGCTTCACCGTGGCTTCCGACGAGATGCTCTCGTCGGCGCGTCGATCTGAAGACACTCGAAACGACTCCAAAACGAAATAGGGGTTGGTCCAGCCCGTCATCTCACGGACCAACAGCTCGAAGGACCCATCGGCTGCCTCGAAGTGATACCCCTGATGTTCCAGTTCCTTGACCCTCTCCACGACCGCGCCGGCCATCTGGTCATCGATGTCGAGGCCGAGCTCCTCTGCCTTGGAGAGGACCGAGGCCTTGCCCGCCAGCTCGGAGACGACCATTCGTGTCCTGTTGCCGACGTTGGCCGGGGCCTCATGCTCGTACGCATCGGGTCGTCTCGCCAGGGCCGACGTGTGGAGACCGGCCTTATGAGTGAAGGCGGAGGTGCCGACGTATGGCCGGTGCGGGTCGAGGGCGATGTTGACGATCTCTGCGATGTGATGGGAGATCGAGGTGATCAGACCCAGGTCACCCTTGATCACCTTGCGGCCCATCTTCACCTCGAGATCCGGGATGAGGGTGGAGAGATTGGCGTTACCCGTGCGTTCCCCATAGCCGTTGATGCACCCCTGCACCTGGGTGACGCCTGCTTCGACGGCTCCGATCGAGGAGGCGACCGCCGTCCCCACGTCGTCGTGGTAGTGCACACCCATCCCCGCTTCGGGGAGGCTGGCCTTCACTTTCTCTATTGCGGTCAGGGTTTCCGAGGGGAGCGAGCCGCCATTGGTGTCGCAGAGGACCATTCGCTCCGCCCCTGCCTCCGCTGCCGCCAACAGGACGCGCATCGCAAAGTCCGGGTTGGCTTTGAACCCATCGAAGAAGTGCTCGGCGTCGAAAAACACCCGACGATCATGAGTCTTCAGAAAATCGATCGACTCGGCGACCATACGCACCCCTTCATCGAGATCGACCCGAAGCGCATCGGTCACGTGGTAGTCCCAAGACTTCCCGACGAGGCAGATGAACTCGGTCTCGGCGTCGAGGAGGGCGCGCAGCTGAGGGTCGTCGCCTACTGATCCCCGTGGGCGCCGGGTCGAGCCAAAAGCGGTGAGGGTCGAGTTGCTCAAGTCGAGCTCCGTGCGCGCCCTGGCGAAGAACTCGGTGTCCTTCTGGTTGGCGCCGGGCCAGCCGCCCTCGATGAAGGTCACACCCAGCTCATCGAGGAGTCGAGCAATACGCAGCTTGTCGTTGACGGTGAGACTTATCCCTTCCTGTTGGGATCCGTCTCGCAGAGTCGTGTCGTATATCTCGAGTTCCATGATGTTGTCCTGTGACGCAATTAGAAAACCCCCTGCCATTGCAGAGGGTTCAGGGCACAGACCGGTTGGTCTGCGCCTAATCGATAATGATGAGTGTCGAGTCGTTGTGCACGGCCATCGGGGTATGAGTATGGCCCCGGCACGGCGGTGGGTCAAGGCTCGAGTCCGCTTTGGCTGAATCGACTCACCAGCGATTGCCCTCTTGTCAGCGGAGCCGCCGATGGCATGCTGTACGTGGCAGAGAATTGGGGGCAGAGTGGCACGCACACATCCGAGGCAGCGCGACTGCACACACCTGGACACGGTGAGCGTCATATCGGACGGCCTGGAACGGGTCATTTGCGAGCGATGTGGACACACAAGCATTCGCTATGAGTCGATGATCTCCGGGGATGTAAGACGCTCACAGTTCCCAAGACGTGCAGACGAACGGGCGCGCAGCAAAGCCATGCCAACTGTTTGACGCCTCTCGGGCCTTATCGTGTCGGTGATGATTCACGACGAGAACCCTTTTGCCGACGCGATAGACCAGCGCGACCCGGTCCGCAGGTTTCGGGGACGTCTCGCCGCTCCGGTCACCATCGTCACTGCAGGCTTCGCACCGGACCAGACGGGCCTGACTGTCTCGTCATTGAGCGTCGTCGAAGGAGACCCCGGGGTCGCTCAGATCGTCGTCGGCCCGACGAGCGATCTCTGGGACGTCTCGAAAACCTCGGGTGCATTCGTAATCCACGTCCTCGAGGAGAGTGACCGACACCTCGCCGAGGTCTTCGCCGGGCTGCGGCCCAGCCCGGGAGGCGTGTTCGCCGGTCTCGAATTGACGTCAACCCAACACGGACCTGTCATCGATCGCCTCGCCAATCGCGCGTTTTGCCGGTTCGTCGACCGGTACGAGCTGGGCTATTCCGGCATCGTCATCGGCGAGATCGCGGACGTCGAGGCGAGCGGCCTCACCGACCCCCTCGTCTACTTTCGGGGCAGCTACCGCTCTTTGGGCTGAAACGTCCTCCTGTATACGAACCCGGGGTTCCTCAGCCCGCATATGGCGCGGATCCGCTCATCTTCATCAGTCAGCGGTTACGGATGAACGAACCGACCAGATTGACGATGATGGTCAGGGCAACGCTCACCACGATCATCGATGTGATCGGGATGAAGATGCGTGAGCTTTCGGTCTCGATGCGGATGTCACCGGGGAGATTCCCGAACCAGGCAAACAGCCCGGGCGCGAAACGGACGAGGGCGCCAACGACGAGAAGAGCCGCACCGACGACCATGAGAACACTGCCCAGTCTCATTCGCTCAACGTACGACCGTCAGCTGTCTTCGTCGTGGCGGAGGGTCACGGTGCGCAGACTCTCGCCCTGCTCTCGCAGCACCGAGATATCGCTGGCCCCGACCTGAGCCATTGCGTTAGACACCCTCTCGACGCTTTCCACCTCAGACATCACGGTGAGAACGAACCCGTCCCGCTCGATGACGTCCCGGTACTCGGTTTCGGTGATCTTCTTCTTCGTGGCGTCGTGATCGGTGGCGCCAAGCAGCGCCCCGATGACACCACCGGTGATCGAGCCGCCCACCACCCCGGCGGCTCCGGCGACAGCGGCGGCGGCCAGCGTGCCCACGGCGAGAAGGGCTCCGATGGGTGAGCCGATGATGACACCCCCGGTGGTGGCGAGAAGGACGCTGCCCACACCGGCAGCTCCCCCACCGACAGCACCGCCGATGGCCCCTTTGCGCGCCTCCGTCCCGGGATCGTCGAAGTGATCGATATAGACGACTCGCTCGTTCTCCTCATACTTGCCGACGGTCTTCTCCCGCCACACAACACCGAGTGTGTCCGGGTCGACGCCGAGCTCGACCAGTTGGTCGATGGCGGTCTCGGTCTCATCGCGGCCAGGAAATACGCCGACCACAGCGGGCATGCGATCAATGTACCCGCCGCCCGATCTCGCCGAAACAATCTCCACCACGTGAAGATGAGCGGATTCAGGCCAGATATGGCCTGAGGAACCCCGGGTTACGTATTGTCAACACCGAAGTGACCGAACGGGAAACGACGACTCTGCGCCGAATCGAGCCGAAGGTGAGTCAGGGGGACGACGACGGCGTGGCGCACATCGTGATGAAGGGTGATCAGATGAAGGGATACCTCGTCGGCGAGCCCATCCGGGCGTTGTGCGGCAAGGTGTGGGTGCCGACTCGCGACTACCAGGGGCTACCGGTCTGCCAGCCATGCTCTGACGAGCGTGACCGCATCGTCGCAGGCATGAAAAACCTGAACTGAACCCAGTGAGTCAGCCGACCGGATGACGAACCCGTGGCGGCACCGGGATCAGATCGAGGAGTCGTGTGTTCAGTCGGTAGAAGAGGGGCGTAGGCATGGAGCCCTGACCGTGATGCACGTTGATGTCTTTGAGAAGACGAAGCCACTGCCCGAAGGCGCGCTCGGGTGAGACCGACTCATCCTCTATCGCCTCGGCGACTTCGTCGATGCGTCGCGTGAGATCCTCGAACTGCTCGTCCGGAGTTATCCCGGAGAGCCGTCGTGAGATGCCGGTCCGGGTGTGGTGCAAACCGGCGGTGCCGAGCTCCAGCGCGAAGCGCGCCGAGTCGTCGACAGTGAGCACGATCTCTTGATCATCGAGCTTGACGTGAAACCCGTCCGACCGAGCAGAGAACTGAAGGGTGCCGAGTGGCCAGTCGCCGAGCCTTCGCTGACCGGTGCTCACCGACAGAGTTTCATCCTCGATGTCGACCACGACGTTCACGGGTAGCTTGCTGTGGCCGGGTACTCGAAGTCTTGCGTCGAAAGACGACATCTCGCTTGTCTCCATCTCAGTCGTACCCAACCCGACCCAGACAGTGTTGTAAACGACACCGACATCGATCAGGACACGGGTCAATCGAGATTTCTCAACCAACCCTGGAGGGGGGATAGGGTTGCAACATGACCCGACTT
The DNA here is from genome assembly GCA_035620735.1 of Acidimicrobiia bacterium. Classification (GTDB taxonomy): domain Bacteria; phylum Actinomycetota; class Acidimicrobiia; order Spongiisociales; family ZC4RG35; genus JANQRA01. Next base: position 13,770 of record DASPGH010000002.1, read on the forward strand.
GCGTATCAGATCCCCAATTTCACCTACCCGGGCGTCGGGCCGGACGGTCTGTTCGAGATCATCGCCCAACAAGCCAGGGATGCCGAGGACTCTGGTTTCGACACCGTCATGGTCATGGACCACTTCTACCAGCTCCCCGGTCTGGGCGACCCCGACGACTACATGCTCGAGTGCTACACCCTGCTCGCGGCCCTGGCCAGAGAGACCAAGCGGGTGCGTCTCGGCTCCCTGGTGAGCGGGATTACCTACCGAAACCCGGCGCTTTTGGGCAAGATCATCACCGCTCTCGATGTCGTGTCCGAGGGTCGGGCACTCCTCGGTATCGGAGCAGGCTGGTATCGAGCCGAGCATGACTCGTTCGGTATCGAATTCGGGACGTTCACCGATCGATTCGAGAAGCTCGAGGAGGCACTTCAGATGCTCCTCCCGATGCTCGAGGGCAAGCGGCCTTCCCTCGACGGCCAGCACTACAGGTTCGAGGATGTGCTCAACCAGCCGCCTCCGGTTGGCCGAATTCCCGTGATGATCGGAGGATCGGGTGAGAAGAAGACCCTTCGAATGGTTGCCCAGTATGCCGACGAGTCGAATCTGATTGCGGCGCCCAAGGACATTCCTCGCAAGCTGGAGGCACTTGAAGGCCACTGTGAGCGTCTCGGCCGGGATCCATCAGAGATCACGGTGAGTTGGCTCCGCTCGGCGGTCATCGCACCGACCATGGAGGAGGCCGAAGCCGAGGCGAATGCTTGGTTCGATCGGCGCGAAGTCGACGAACAGACCAGAACGGCGATCCTCTCCCGCTACCACGTCGGCGATCCGGACACGATCGGCGCCAGGTTCGAGGAGGAGCTGGCGACGGGCGTGGACGGTTTCACGGTCAACATGCCCGCGAACGGGCACGTCCCCGAACGGGTGTCGCTCTTGGGTGAGACACTGAGCCCATTGTTCGCCTGACACCCCAATACGATCCGGGACTTCTCAGGGGCTTCACCCATGGCCAGCGATGAGGGTGCGCCATACGTTGGCGTCCATGCTCATGCCCTCCCTCTCCGTCACTGCCATTGGCCTTGTCATAGGGGCGGTCTGGCACCTCTTCCGCCAGGGTGACCACGCCCTATGGCGCGGTTTCTTCGGGGCTTGGGCCGGCTTCGCCACCGCGGGGTTGATCGGGCTGATCCTCGACGTCAGTACCGGGACCGGGCACTGGGTACCTCTCCTCGGCCACATCGGAGCGGGAGCCGGCGCCCTTGCCGGCCAACAACTCGATCTGGCGACCGAGGAGAGTCGAGCTGGCTCGTAGCGACGATGGGCCTTGGGACGTGTGGGGATTCGTAGTGTTCGGTCCGGGGTTTCCCCAAGCCTTGGAGAAGACGGTTCTCTCATGCCGTCATTGGCCGTAGGCTCGCGAGGTGGCGCTAATCATCGGGACCGCGGCCGGTGCCGTCACCATCGACGGTGACTCACTGATCGAGGGCGCGGAAGTCAATCACATCGTCGACACCCCTGCAGGCTGGTGGGCTGTCGACAGCCTGGGTCGTATCCACAACCAAAGCGAGGTCGTGGGAAACATTCCTCCAGGTATGACCGCTCATTGCATCCAGCCGACAGACCAGACGACCTGGATCGGCGCCAATCGGGCAACCCTGTTCACATTTGATGCAGGTGGTGTGAAAGAAGACGAGTTCTTCGCCAACGCACCGGGCCGCGACTCCTGGTACACGCCATGGGGAGCGCCGGCCGACGTGCGCTCGATGGCGATCGAGGCCGACCACACTCTCTACATCAACGTGCATGTCGGAGGTGTCCTCCGCTACGACAACACGGGTGTGGTGCCCACACTCGAAATCGACGCCGACGTCCACCAGGTGGCCACCCATCCGAGCCAAAAGGGAGCCATATTCGCTGCATGCGCCTACGGGCTGGCGTTCTCCCACAACGGCCACGACTTCGAGATCCGCTCGGACGGCCTGCATGCCAGATACTGCCGTGCGGTAGCCGTCCTCGACGATGGTGTCCTGGTTTCTGCGTCCACAGGTCCCCGCACCAATCGTGCCCGCCTATACCGGGGTGATCTCTGGTCAGGCGAGTTCGAGCCTCTCACCCGGGGCCTACCCGAATGGTTCGGATCCAACGTCGACACCCATTGCCTCGTCGCACGGGTTGACGGCATATACGTGGGACACGAGGACACCGTGTGGCGCTCCGACGACGCAGGTGAAACGTGGGATGTAGCGACGTCAGGACTCGACACCATCACGTGTCTGGCGTGAACCGATCGACCCAACACCCCACTCCCACCAGATGAGCAGAACGTTTCAGAGCATCGAGCCGGAAGCGACGCCGTCGCAGAGCCGCTTCCTGTGGGCAGCAGCCCCACCCGTCATACGAGGTGTAGGACGTGTCTTCTTCTCCTATCAGATCGAGATGGAGGCAGAGCTCCCCGAGCCGCCCTTCGTTGTCGCCGCCAACCACTACTCCCACTTCGACCCGGCTGTGGTTGGCGCGGCGATCGGCCGGCCGGTCAGATTTCTGGCACTCGAGGACTTGTTTGGCGCAAACCGTTTCCTCGACTGGCTGATAGTCGGGTTTGGCTCGATACCAACCCCCCGTGGCCGCTACCCGATCTCCGCGGTCAGAACCGCCCTACGCGCCCTCGAAGCCGGAGACATAATCGGTGTGTTTCCCGAATCGACGAGAGTGTCTCATTGGGGAGCCCAACCGCCACGTCGGGGAGCTGCCTGGCTCGCTCGACAGGCAGGTGTGCCGCTGATCCCGGCTGCCGTGTTGGGCACGGGCCGGGCATTCGGATTGGAGAACCGGCTTCGACTGGCACCGGTCCGCATCGTCATCGGCCAGGCGATGGAACCAGAGAACGGAGACGTGAACCAACTAACGGAGCTCTGGACCGCGTGGATTGGTCGCCAGGTCGCAAGAGTCCCCGAGTTGGAGAGATCAGGCGCTCCCCCGGTCATCGGAGATTGATTAGCTGGCGGACTTGGGACGAACCCACCAGGGGATCCGGGGACTGAGCGCCGCCACGCCGACAATCGCCGCGCCGAGTCCTGCCCACGGCAGAACGGGCTCCTCTGTCGGCGGGCGGTAGCCCTGGCGTATGGAGTTGGCCGTGACGGCTCCAAAATACACAGTGGCCATGGCCCGACAACGAGCGCTGTCGCATGAGTCCAAAAGGTCGGCATAGAGCCGAGCGTCCAGCCCGAATCGGGCCCATGAACCGAGAGTGGAGTCGTCCACTGCGGCGAGTCTCAGGGCGTCGTACCCGAGGTCGTGGCTGCGACACGATGCGTTGAAGGCCTCCGGGCCAACAGGCAACGGCGTCGAGCAAGACCCGTCAGGATTGATCCAGGCACCCGACTCGTTGACCGGCGTGTAACCGAGCCTCGGCGTCACCCCCTCGACGTCGAGTGGGAAGTCTGGTCTGCGGTCTATCAATGCCTCGACCAGCACGGTGGCCTCATGTGATTCGTCTCGAGCCGGCGAGTTGAGCACATGGCCGATGCCGCTGACGATCAGCACTGCCAGGATCAGCACCAGGGCACGCACCATGAAACACGCACCGAAGAAACGGCTCAGAGGAGAGTTGCGGATCTCGACTCGTCTCATGACGCCAAAATGCCCGATGAGAGGATCGGTGCCTATCGGGGTCCATCCCCACAGGGAAAACCCCTAGGGGTGTGCCCTGATGTCCAAACGACTCAGTCGGGATCGACAAACCCCGTCGAGAAAGCGATTCGCGTCATTTCGTGACGACTGGCGACTCCGAGCTTGTCGAAGATGTGCTTCATGTGTGTCTCCAGCGTCTTGACACTGATGTCGAGCTCTTCGGCCACCTCCCGATACCTGTAGCCGCGAGCGATCAACGTCATGACCTCCCGCTCCTTTGGCGTTAGACCTTCGATCTCGTGACTGTCCGACACCACGTCGTCGAGTTGCATGAGATAGTTCGCTACAAACCGGGAGACGGGGCGCCCTCCAGCTAGAACCTGATCGATGTTGTCGGCGAGCTCAGTAGCGTCGGCCTTCTTGACCACATAGCCGTCGACACCGACGCGGAACATCCGCACCACGTCTTCAGCCGACGTCGACACCGTGTACGCGAGGAACTTGATCTCGTTGTCGTGCCTCTTGACGCCCTCGATCACGGCGGGGCCACCCCCACCTTCGAATCTCACGTCCAGGAGCACGAGGTCGGGCTCGCGGTCGAGAATCATCTCGATGGCCGGCGCCGTTTCCGAAGCTGACCCAACCAAGTCGTAGCGCTCTTCGAGAGCCCGCTGTATTCCGGACAGCATCAGGGGATGGTCCTCGACGATGAACAACCGGGGCCTGCGGGGAGAGCTCATCGCGGGAGGAAGATCGATATGTCGGTTCCGCTCCCCACAGCAGACTTCACCGACACCGTGCCCTCGATCCTGCGCACCGGCTCGACTATCGAGTGTTGAATGCCCGACCCTAGGGACTCACTTGCCTCGAACCCCCGGCCCCGGTCTCGAACGTGGACCTGAATACCATCATCGCGCACCTCGACGAACAAGTCGATGCTGGAGATCCCGGAATGACGAGCCGCATTGGTCAAGGCTGCTTGGACTGCTGAGACCAAACTCTCGAGACGCGGGGTCATCTCCATATCGCCCTTGATCACCTGCTCCACCTCGACCCGATACCGATCCTCGACGTCGGCACGCGCGTCGAGTAGCCGGGCTCGAAGACCATCAGCAAAAGGTGACCTGTATTGATTGATAGTTCGCCGGAGCTCGCGCTCTTGGACTCTCGCCAGATAACGCACTTCGTCCGCGTCACCAGAGTTGGACATGATCAGCTTCAGGGTCTGGAGGACCGAGTCGTGAAGTCGTCGGGCGATTCTGGAGCGCTCCTCGAGCCTTGTCGCCAATTCCCGCTCCTCGACCAGAGCCTCCTGAGCCTCTCGTGCTTCTGACTGAGCGGCACGACGAAGCCGTTCCCCGGTCCGCAGGGCATCGAAGGCCCAACTGACGATCAAGCCCACGATGAGGAACTGGACACTCCCAACTACGCGCACCGGCCTGAGGTCCATCAATACGTGCAGCCATGCAAAGAAAGCTGTGAAGCCGAGTCCGGCCAAAGCGGTCAGCTCCAGCCTCGTCGCGTAAGCCATCAGAAACAGCCAGGACATGGGAACTCCTCCAGCCACGAAGTCTCCCGCGCCCGCCAGCCAGGCGGCGCCCAGGACCGTGATCGAGATCACCCCGTCCACCGCGACATACCAGAGGGACCCGAGGAATCCCATCCTGACCGCCACCAGCATCAGAGCAGCACCGACTGTTGCGAGGGCAATCGCCCCATAGACGACAGCCGGCTCCTCAGGCGGCCGATCGGCATTCAGAACGGTGAGCGCGAGCGCCACCATCCAAACCCACCCCAGAAGACGCATCAAGAGCACCACCCGAGCGAGAGTCAGGTCGATAGGTGGTGTGCTGGCCGCACGACTCGTCTCGACGCCACTCACCCGAGCAAGGCTATGTCGCGCGCCGGCGACGAGGCCTGACAAATTCACACTCGGATCGTGGCTTCATCAAATCCGATCTCATATCGGGGGATACCCCGATACCCAAGAAGCGTCCTGCGCCGCACGATTGCGTATGTCTCTAGAAAGGAAGACGATGAGACGTCTGTTCACGGCTCTGGCAATGACGAGCTTGCTCGTTGCGACGACAGCCCCCATTGCGACAGCTAGCTCCGGTGAGGGCGTGTATGTGTCGCTGGGAACTTCGCTCGCCGCCGGATCCCAGGCGGACGCGTCAGGAACGACGACGTTCTCCTCGGAGAGCTCCTACACGGATCAACTCCACCAGCGTCTGAAGGGTCGCTTGGTGGGCGACCTCGCACACGTGAAGCTGGGGTGTCCCGGAGAGACTGCCCCTCAGCTCTTGGGCGGCGTGGACAAAGACGGCAATCCATCAAATTGTGCGGGTCTCTACGAGACCGGCTCCCAGATCGGAGACGCCCTGAAGACCGTCGCAGAGAGCAACGTCGTGGTGATGACTATTGACATCGGCTCCAACGACCTCTTCGACGCCTTTGAGACTTGTGGACAAGACTCGATCTGTCTCGGTGGCGAGATAACGGCGATTGCGGGGAAAGTCGGCCAGATCGTGACAACGATTCGAAACGGGGGATACGACGGCCCGATCGTCGCGATGAACTATTACAACCCCCTTGCCGCCGCGAGCGTCGGCTTCTTCAACGGCGTGCCGGGCCAGCAGCCGTCTGACCTGGGTTTCGCAATCCTGAGCGATTCGCTGGTGCGGAGTCTCAACGGTGCTCTTGCCCAGATATACGATTCGTTCGGTGTGAGCCTGGTGGATGTCTATGCAGCATTCAACGCGGGCGATTTCGGGGACGACCAACCTGCCAACGGGATACCGGACAACGTGGACGTGCTCTGCAGACTGAGCTTCATGTGCCCCGACGACGAGACTGTCAAGCCCAACATCCATCTCAACCGGAACGGCTACAAGGTCGTAGCCAAGGAGTTTCTCTCCGAGCTCGATCGATAGACCTCGAGGCTCCGTGGCCAGACAAAGTTGGCCACGGAGCCTTCCCGCATCTGAGCCCCGGCCTCCGCCCATAGGATTGATCTGGTGACGATTACAGGTGTGCGCCCAGGGAGCCGGGTCCGTCTCGGCATCTGGATGCTCCACATGACCCTCCCCCTGCTGGCCCTGTGGCTTCTCCTCGCCCAGCCAGAGATCGATGTGCGCTGGCAACACCAGCCCAGCCACTTCTGGCTGGTGGCCGCGGTCGCCGCGGTGAACGTCGTGCTCGCCCTTCGGGTGCTCTCCGCTGCCCGCTTACGAGAGGACGCCCGACTGCTTCTCGTTGGCTATGCCTTCGTGCTTGCCGCCGGGTTCCTCGGCTTGCACGCCCTGGCAACACCTGGAGTGCTCCTCGACTCTCCCAACGGCGGGTTCGAGATAGCGACGCCCGTGGGCTTGGCCTTGGCATCTTCGCTGTTCGCTGCCGCCTCCGTCGACTATTCAGCCGCATGGTCCCATGTGATAGTCAAACGGGATGGATTCCTGGCTTGGGTCAGCGCTGTCCTTCTTCTCGGTTGGGCGGTGGTGTCGTTGGCTCAGTTGCCACTTCTGGCCGAGCCGCTCTCGGAGCGTGCGGCAGGCGAGATGCGGTGGGTGGCGATTGCCTCGATCGGTCTCTATCTGCTGGCCGCGGGTGGGTTTTTCCTGACACACCGTCGCCGGCCGTCGGTGATGCTGGTAGCACTCGTGACGGCCGCCGTCCTCCTCGCCGAGGCCATGGCCACGATCATGTGGGCGAGGACCTGGCAACTGTCTTGGTGGTTGTGGCATGTCTTGATGGCGGCCGCCTTTGGATTCGTGGCGTACTCCGCCTATAGCCAGTACGAACGAGAGGGAGGGTCTGCGGGGATCTTCGACGGCATAGTGTCCGGCTCAACCGCCGAAGAGATTCGTGAGCAGTATGGCGGTGCCCTCGAGACCCTGACCGATGCCCTGCAGAAGTCGCTTCGAGCCGGTTTGAGCGAGCAAGAGATCGGCTTGGTGGTGGAGGGGTTGTCAAGCCGTTTCCTGCTAACGGAGAGCCAGACCGAGATCCTGCGCAGGGCGGCTCAGTCGCTGGCAGCCGAGCGCGACCAGGCTCGAAGACTCGGTGGTCTCGCCCTGATCGGTACCGAGCTCAGCATCGAGAAAGGCCGCGAGGCGATGCTGGCAAAGATGATCTCGATACTTGGCCCGCGGTTCGAGCCGGACGTCATGAGAATCGGGTTGCGGAGCGGAGACAGTGTCGACTACCCGGCCGGTCTGTCGTCGGCACCCTGGCCGGAAGATGCCCACGAGCACACAGAAGATCTCCGTGACGGCTCCGATCGTGTTGGAGTGGTCGAGTTCGCACGCTCCAATGGCGAGTTCCGATCACGGGACGTAGCCATATTCGAGACCCTGGCTGCCGAGATGTCCATCGCTCTGGAGAACGCCGAGCTCTACTCCCAGCTGGACAGTCTTTTCCGCACCTACCTGTCGCCCGATGTCGCCGAGTCGCTGCGGGCAGACCCGACCCGCGCCGAATTGGGCGGCTCTCTCGTCGAGCTGACCGCCTTGTTCGCCGATCTGCGCGGGTTCACTTCGTTTTCCGAGGCGACCGATCCGGCCACGGTGATGGCGACGTTGAACCGGCTCTTCGGCATGGCGGTGCCGGTGATACTCAGCCACGGGGGCACAGTGGTGCAGTTCGTGGGCGACGCATTGCTGGCGGTCTTCGACGCTCCGGTGCCCCAGCCAGACCATGCCTTCCGGGCCGCTCTGGCCGCAGTCGAGATGCAGCAGGCTATCGCCGATGAGATGGACGATGACGACGGACCCAGATTTCGAATAGGAATCAACACCGGGATTGCCCTCATCGGCAACATCGGAAGCGCAGAGATGCGAAGCTTCAATGTCGTCGGAGATGCCATCAATGTCGCATCGAGACTCGAGACCAGCGCCGAGGTCGGCCAGGTGGTCATCGGCGAGCAGACCTACCGATCGGTCGGCGACCGGGCAGCGGTCACCCCTCTCGGCCCAATCGAGCTGAAGGGCAAGGCCGAGCCCATCGTCGCCTATCGTCTCGACGGCATCACAGCCAGTCCTGTTGGCTGAGAGGTTCGACGGCCCGGTCCATCGATGATTTGAACCGTTCTCGTCAGGTGTTGAGGACTACCACCGAACATGTTGATTCGTGGAGTACCCGCTCCACCTTGGGGCCGAGAAACAAGCGTGGTGAACCGACGCGCAGCGCCGTCCCGACAACAATGAGGTCGATGTCCTGGGCGGCGCGAGCGAGGAGATTGTCGACCATGCTCCCACCCATCGCTATCTCTGTGGAGGTGCGCACTCCTGCCTTGTCGCCCGCTTCGCGCAGCTCGTTGACTATGCCGTGGGCGATGTCGAGACGGGTCGCGACCGCTGTCTCGCGTGACCCGGACATCTCCGAGATGAGCTCGGCGTCGACCACGTGATATAGGAACACTTCCGCCGTGTCTCCGGCCAGAGCGAACGCCAGCTCGGCAGCCTGCGCCGCGGCCTGCCCGCCGCCGGTCGGCACCATGATCGAACGCGGCGGCCACTGACCGCCGCGGGCGGTGAAGACCAGAGAGGGACACGGCGCCAGCCGGACCACCGTGTCGACCACCGAGCCAAACAGATGCTCCTCGTCCTGATGTACCGGAGCTCCCATTGCGAGCAGGTCGTACCCCTTCTCGGCTTCTTCGAGAATGGCGGTGGCCGCATCTCCCTGCCCAACCCGGCAGGCAACCTCGGTGTGTCTGGGGAAGAGACCCGACATCGCCGACAGCTGCTCCTGTGCCGACGACCTCTCACTGCGCTCGGCGACACTGAACAGGGTGACGGCTGCGCTCTGCAGCCCGAGAGATGTCAGAACCGAGGCCTCCAGAGATCTGGTCTCCTCACTTTCCACGGCGGCGACGCCCTCACCGGGACGGACCGCGATCAGCACCCGCCGAACCTGCCCCAGCGGCGACGCCTCGTCCTCGTCCACCTCGACCCGGCCGAACACGAGACGGAGCCCTACAGGAGCCATCAGGGAGGTAGCCACCGAGACCAGCACGATCATCGAGTAGACCTCGACCCCGAGGATGCCCATCGACAGACCCAGCGAGGCCACGATGATGCCCAGTACTCCTCTGGCATTGAGTGCCACTCCATATCCGACGGCCTCACGTGCGCTTGTCTTTGCGAAGTAGCGAGCGCCAAGGAAGGCACCCACGAGTTTCGACGCCGCCGCGACCATCAGGAGGATGACGGTGAGTGCGACCAGACCGGGCTCCGCCAGAGCGTCGAGGGACAGACGAAGACCTGCGATGGCGAGGAACACCGGGGCGAACACGCCAAAGGTGATCCCTTCCAGGCTCCGACCGACCTCGGAGGGCAGCCGTCTGATCTGGCCGAACACCACGGCCATGGCGAAGGCACCGAGTACAGGCTCCAGATGCAGCGCATGGCTGAAAGCACCCCATGCGAAGCAGTAGACGACGAGAAGAGTCAGTGTGGCGTCGCGCGCCCTGGGGCGCTCCTGCAAGATGCGCAGCGAGAGCCGGGCGAGCGGTCGGGCAACGAAAAAGGTCGCGACCAGAAAGACGATGACGGCAGCCACCGTCGCGGCCACGTTCCCGGCGCTCACACCCCCGGCTGCGGCCAGGGAGGTGACTATGCCGAGCAGGGTCCACCCCAAGATGTCGTCGATCATCCCCGCAGCAAGCGTCGACTGGCCGAATGGCGTTCTGATCAGCCGCATGTCGGCGAGAACCTTGGCCAGCACAGGGATGGCGGAAAGGGCGAGGGCAACCGCCAGGAACAGGGCGAAGACCCGTCTTCGCTCCGGGTCGACGAGCAGATCGTCGGGAAAGAGGATGCTCACGCCCAACCCGGCGGCAAAGGGGACAACCAATCCTGCCAGACCAACTGCGGTGGCCACCCTCGCCCTCGATCTGATGAGGCTCAGATCGGTCTCGAGTCCGACGACCATGAGCAGGAACATCACACCGAACAGCCCCACCACCTCCAGGAGCTGAGTCTGGATCTCACTGCCGGGAACTATGAGACCTCCGAACTGGGGGAAGATCCCGGAGAGGACCGATGGGCCCAGGATCACACCGGCCAGGAGCTCACCCACGACCGACGGGAGCCCGAGACGCTTGGCCAGCCCTCCCATCAAACGGGCGGTCCCCAGCAGAACCGCAAATGAGAAGACGAGCTTGAGGAGATCCTCGTGGGATATGCCAGCGAACGGTTCCACCCGACCACCTCCTTCCACCTGGCCTGCGGGGTTAGCTGACGGGCTCGAGCTGGAAGGTGCTCTAACCGGCTGACGACCGGGATTCGCCCCAGATGATTGGGTCCCCCGCCCCGGTCTCGATCCGGGTTCGGCGTTGCGCGCGAGATCGTACCCTCAGTCGCTCCGCTTTTCGATCCAACCGGCGGTGACGCAGATCAGCGTGGCGCGATGCGCCCGATGACGTCGTAGATGGTGTTGGTCGGCTCCAGGCCACAAGCCTCGAAGAACCCATAGTCGGGATGGCTTTCTCGATCAGCCATTGCCCGGTCGTAAGCCTCGCTGTCCTGCCACACCGAGACCATGTAGACCACCTGGTCTCCCTGTGACAGATAGCAGTCGATGAGACCCTCGGGTCGCTGCCCGACAACGATGTTCGACCAGGCACCGAATATGTAATCGGCGTCGGGGTCGTCGACCGACGCCTGGGCAATTGACATGATCAACTCGAGCTCCTCTCGACTCAGGCCAGGTCCTGTATACAACTCCGATGAGCCCGAGGCAACGAGCGCGGACAACCGGTCACGGCTTGTGGCCCCTCGTTCGCCCGAAGGCGTATCTATGAGACGGGCTCCAGTTCGGCGGAGTCGAGAGCCTCACGCTGCCACTGCAAGTCCGCAATGGTCGTCTCGACGCTGTTGGCCTGCTCTTTCAGCCCATCCGAGTGAAGAGAGTCGGCCAGACTGCTCAGACGGTCCACGACCTGGGTGAGGGTCGGTGCGTACCGATCTGCTACGGCTTTCATGTTTCCATCCTCGACAAGCCCCTGACCGACATCTCATACCCGCTCGATCGGCAGTCGAAACCGCCCGGCGATCTGCCAAACAGATGATGGACTCTCCAATTACTGCCGGACCGCGTATCTGAAGTCACGGAACGGCCACTCCTCGTCCAGCCACTTCGAGACCGCTCGCCAGACGACCGTGTCCATCTCGGCGCGTCGCTCGGTCACCCATGAGCTGACATATGCGTCGGTGGGCCCCTCGTCGTCCGGATAGATGTAGAGACATCCGATCACTTCATCACCGTCGAGTACCGAGTAGGTGAAGGCCTCTCGGTCGGCGAATTCACGAGCGTGGCCCTCGAGATCGGCGAGGTTGTCTGCCAGCGTCATGGGGCGGGGCCAGTCTCCCCACTCGCCTGGCGTATCACGGATGTGATCCATGCTCGACGACCAGGCTTCGTGATCCCTCTCATTGTGCGCAGGCCCCAGGGGCTCCAGGCGAAATCCGGGGCCATCGAACGAGCGAGGTGGATCCCAACCTACGGGGATGAACTCATGTGGCACTGTCATGGGAAGGGACGAGACGGAAGAGTGGGATCTCCCGGTCGGTCTTCTCCTCGTATCTTCCGTAACCGGGCGAGGTTTCGACGATGCGACTCCAGACCTGATCGCGCTCGTGGCCCACCAGCATCTCGACGGAAACCCCCACGTCTCCATCGCCCGTGTCGACGGTTGCCGAATCCGGGTGTTTGACGAGGTTATGTGCCCATGCCGGATGCCGCGCAGAGCCGGCATTGGATGCCACGACTATCCACGCATCTTCAATGGTGTCGTCAGGAAACCATCCGAGGACCACTTTCCTCCTCCTGCCGGAACGAGCTCCCACTGTTTCGAGACGAAGCAGCGGTCGACCCTGGACTTTGACACCGATCCGAAACATGACCTCGCCCATGAAAGACATGCCTTTGAAGATCGTGTAGGCGAACTTGGGCATCTCCACCCCTCGCGTACCCGAGGGAGGCAGATTCATGTCAGAAGCATCGCCCATAGAGCAACCGAGGCTAACCCGGCGACCGCATCTCCGAATTCAGGTTGACGTCGACGGCCCGGCTGTGCTGATCGATGCCGCCTCTTCCCCTCCGGCACTCGTCAGGGTCTCCATCCATTTCTCGAGCACGGGCATGGCCGACTCATAGCCACGCTCCGCGACTTCACGCGGACTGTCGAATGCCAGCATGGACACCCCTCTGATGTCGAGGTCCAGGTAACAGTCCGCCAATCCGTCTTGGACCTGGGCGTCCCGCTCACGCATGGAGGCGGTGATCATCGACCGCATTAGCACGGCGGACATCCTTGGATATGTGACCCCGTCTCTTCGCCATCTGGCACGCAGCGCGCCAAAATCGGAGACGGCCACCGCTATCAGCTCCGAGGTTTCATTGGCGGTGACCGTGGCCGTCCGCTTCCCGCCGCCTATCGCCACCATCTCGCCGATCAGACTGCCCGGCTCGTCGACATTGGCGATCACCGCAGTGATGTCGTCGAGATCTCGCGATACCTGCAGGGAGCCCTCGACCAGGAGGTAGACGGTGTCGGACACGTCACCTTGGGTGATCAAGGTGTCACCAGATTCGAGATGCACCGGCTTGGCGCTAGGAGCGGAGCGCAGCGAATCCACCAGAGTCCGGAGAGGAGATCCCACCGCCGCCGAAGCTACACGCGACGCCGTATCGGGGGTCGTTTGAAACGGACTCTTCAGCCGATTCTCTCAGCCGACTCCGCATGCCCGGTGCCGGTTGCCATCCGACGTCCGAGCAGGTAGTACGTCTCCATTGGCCCCTTGCCCTTGACTTGGACCACGCCACGTGGTTGGAACTCGTAGCGGTCTTCGAGAGAAGCGTGAATACGAGCCGTGACCTGGATCATCCCGGGCTCGGAGAGAGATTCCATCCGGCTTGCCGTATTGACAGTGTCACCCCACAGGTCGTAACGGAACCTCCGCTTTCCGATCACACCCGCCACGACAGGCCCAGAAGCCAATCCATACCTCGCCGTGAGCGGTCCGTAGCCGTCGACTTCCCATCCGGCGATCTGAGCTCTCATCGCCAGGGCCATGTCGACGGCGCGTTCCATGTGGTCGGACCCATCATCGTCGAGCCCGGCAACGGCGAAATAGCTGTCCCCGATAGTGGCGACCTTCTCGAGCCCGAACTCGTCGGTGAGGTCGTCGAATGACGTGAAGACCCTGTCCAGCAGTGCGACCCAGTCATCGGCGGGAAGCAACTCACCGAGAACAGTCGAGTCGACCAGGTCGACGAACAGCACCGTGACCTCGTCGATCCGCTCGGCCAACGACGACTCTTCGGCCTTCAGTCGATCTGCAATGGGCTCCGGTAACACATTCAGCAGGAGACGCTCTGAAGTGGCTTTGGCTGCTGCGAGATCGGACTCCGCCTCATCGACCAGCCATCGGTAATAAAGGGCGAAGAACGAGCCGAACAGCGCCACCCCGACCGCCGAAGAGGCGAATAGAAACCTCTGCGCATCTGTCCCGTCGAGCACCGGTGGAGCATTGACGAAGACGATCGGCATGGCCACGAAGCCCAGGACGCCGACACTGAGGACGATCACCCGCATGAGGACGTCTCCCGGGCCGCTGAGAAGCACACCGATCATCGGGATCAGGACGACAAACAGGTAGACCCCACTGCCTGCTCCAAGGAACACTGCGGGTATCAGTGTGTTGGCGAGCCCGACCCCAAACGCCAACCACGCTGCCAGTCGAGGGCGACGGCGGCCATTGACCACCAGTACGCAGACATAGCCGATGTTCCAGACGATGTTGGTGACGATCACCGGCCACAAGGCGGAAAAGTCGAGAAACGCGTAGAAGATGGAGTACGCCGCGCTCACGACAAAGGCGGCGATGGCGACCACGTTGATGGTCCGCACCCAACGTCGCTCCGCCATGGAAGCTGTGTGGTCTACTCCAGTGTCGACGAGACGAGCCAGTCCGACGCCAACACGTCGCGTCGAGGGGGATGTATATCGAGAAGGATTGGACCCGAGAACGTCTCTCACGAGCTTCCGCCCATCTAGCCGGGCGGACGCGAGGCACGGAGCCGCCTTAGCTGAGCATCGACCCGATCGGTCGCTCTACCCGCCTCTCCTGGTCAGGTTAGCTCCGGCCGCGGAAACGGATTCACGTATCACGGGGAGCCACCAGACTCCTTTCAGGCAGAGAGGAGAGCCAAATATGCCCATCGTGACCGTGCCCCCACCGGTTCCTTCCTATGTCCCCGTCCTCATTGCAGGGACGGTGGGGCCGCTGGGTTGGCGATGGCCATCGCCATGCTGATCGCGCTGCTCGCGATTGGCCTAGGTCAACGAGCCGGCAGTGGGAGTGGATAGCCTCCGGTCCGAATCAATCGTCGCCCCCATCACCTTCGGGATCGAGATCGAGCCCCAGCAGCTCTGCTATCTCGGAGATGATCTGGAGGGCTTCCCTCTCTGACCTTCCACCGGTTGCATCTTGGATCTTCTTGGCGACTTCTGAGAGTTTCTTCGCGGCTTCCTCTTCCTTGCCCTCACCAGCCTGCTCGACAGCCTCATCGATCTTCCTCATGAGACTCTCCACGTCCGATCGTTTCAGATCTGAGCGAGGTGGTTCGAGTAGCAAGGCTTCCAGTCGCTGACCCGCCCTCTGAATCTCGTCGATCTCGGTCGTGGCGACGGTGGTCGTCGTGACGGGCGCTGGCGTGGTCGTGGTAGTCGAGCTCGTCGTCGTCGTAGAGGTCGCAGCAACCGAGGGCAGTGGCTCTGAGGCATTTGCGTTGGAGTCGTCCGAAGCGAGGGCGAGACCCAGAGCGATCAGACCACCGACGGCGATAACGGCGGTGAGGAGGCCAATGGTCCAGAGCGAGAGACCGCGGCCCGTCCCGGCAGGTTCATCCTCCCCACCCTGACCAGTCGGGCTCGTTTCCAAGACCAACGTCGCACCTCCGACCGCCACAGGTCTGACCACCGTGGAGGAAACGCCGCGGAGCGCGTCGCCCAACTCGGCAGCCGAGGGGCGTTCTTCCGGGGTGGGAGCCTTTGCCGACGCCAGCACATGATCGAGGTCGGGTTCCATTTGGGCTGTAGACCCGCCCGCCAGCTCCTCGATCACCACGGCCAGCGAGTACACGTCGGAGCGGGGCCCGGGCTCCTCACCACGCAGAACCTCTGGGGCTGCATACATCGGTGTCGCGACGACCTGTCCCGGGTCGGTTATGTCCCCGACGAGACCCGGATCGGTGGCGATCCCGAAGTCGGTCAGCTGTGGGCCGTGGGAGGACATGACCACGTTCGCCGGCTTGATGTCTCTGTGAACGATGCCGGCCGCATGGATGGCGGCCAGCCCATCTGCCAGTTGGGCGCCGATCCGTGTGGCACCACCGGCGTCGATATCCCCGGCGACCTCTTGGAGCGTGGGCCCCTCCAGCAATTCCATCACCAGATAGGGACCGTTCTCGTCCGACCCGTAGTCGTAGATCGTCACCAAGTTCGGGTGCGAGAGCCCCGCGGCGGCCCTCGCTTCCCTTTCCATCCGCTTGCCAGCGGTTTCTTCCGCCAACGTCGGATGAGGCCGTTTCAGCGCCACCAAACGATCGAGCCGGTGGTCGCGGGCGCGCCAAACAGTGGCCATACCCCCCGAAGCGATCACTTCTAGCGGTTCGTAGCGATCGGCGATGAGCTGCACTCCGCGCCTTCTACCCGGTTTCTCCACGTCACAATCATCCCGGTGACATCTCCGAGCTCTTCGGTTGAGACATGTGCGCACACCCCTGGTGTCTTCTTCACCAGGGGTGAATGTGCCCTTCCCAGGTGAGGAATTTCCCGTTGTCCTCCGACACCAGCGCGTCCATGACGCGTTTTATGCCAGAAGCGCTCTCGGATACGGTGAGCGGGGCTCCGTTGCCTCCCATGTCGGTCTGGACCCACCCTGGGTGGATCACGACAGAAACAGCTCCGAGGGTCGCCCATTCTGGCGCCCGTTTCCGGAACTCGTCATTGAGGGCCGCTTTCGAGTCTCCGTAGTCGCCCAGCCCGCTGGAACGGCCACGGCGGGCACCGAGTTGCGAGGTCATCAGAGCAATCGTCCCCCCAGGTCTGAGACGGTGCGCTGCGAGGAGACCGTCGACTGTCCGAATTGGAGCAACTGTGTTGACTTGGAATGTCTCCGCCCGCGAGGCTCTCATCACTCCGGCGTTGTGAATGATCCGATCCAGATGGCCAACCTGGTCGATCAGGTCGCCCAACTGGTCGGTGTCACGGACATCGAAAGTGTGACTGATCACCGCGGGGTGGTCTCTGGGAGGCACACCGTCGCGAGTGGTCGCATGAACAGTCCACCCGTCGGAGAGATGCACGTCGACGAGCCCAAGTCCGATCCCCCGACTCGCCCCCACGACGAGAACATCGGGCATCAGTCGTGCAGCGCCCGAATTGCGCGATTGGCATGACTGACCCGCCCAGCCAGGGTTCGTGCAACGAAAGCGTGAAGCTCTGCCGCCACTCTCGCATCGACCTGACACAACTGAGAGAAGCTCTCTGGGGTGAGATGGAGGACATCACACCATTCATCGGCGACGACAGTGGCGGTGCACGGCTCCTCCCGGTACAGGCTTATCTCACCGAGCACCGTGCCTGCTAGCAATGTCCGCAGCCTGACCCGTTGACCGTGGGAACCCTCGAGAACGACAGTGGCGCGACCGGAACGGATCAGGTAGATACCTGGAGACGGGTCTCCCTGTCGCATGAGGACTTCCCCCGCCTGAAAATGCCGATCGACGAGGTAGGGCTCGAGGTCACGGGGCAGTTCCGACGGGAGCTCGCGCCCTGCGTCAGAGTCCACGGCCTCGCGCAGTAGTTCGTCCTCGCAGGAGGCGAGGCCATAGTCCAGATCGGGATGAGAAACGATGATGTCCCGGTAGTCCTTCACCAGATCGGAGAATTGTGAAGACTCCTCCGCTCCCAAACCGGTGATTACGATCCGGATGCCTCGTTCCCTGGCCAACAGGGCAACACGCTCGAAGATCGCCACAGCCGACGAATCGACACCGGTAACCCGTCTGAAGTCGAGCACCACGAACCGCGGACGATTCGGCTGGTCGAGACTCTCCCTCACCCGGCTCAGGATCTTGCTGGCGGTCCCGAAGAAGATGAACCCCTGGAGCTCGAGGATACCTATGGCATCGCCATTCGCCGCCAGATACTCGGCGTCTGCGGCCGATCGCTCGATGTTGCTCTGGAGCTCGGCCCCTGTGAGATGGTGTTTGACCACGTCAATACGGCTGTAGCGCAGGACGAACAGACCGGTGGCCGCGATGAGTCCGACCGTTACGCCAGGGAGAAAGCCAACCGTTGCTATGACGAGGACTATCGCCCACATGAGTACGTAGTCGAGTCTTGCCATGCGACGTCTTGAGACCCAGAGCCACTCGTAGAGAAACTCGGCTCCGACGAAGAGAAGCATGCCACCGATCACCATCTGCGGCAGGAGTTCGAGGATCACGCCGCCGACGGCGACAACTGTCAACGTGGTCAGCGGTGCCACCACTGCTGCCCCCCTACGTGGCCCGACAAGTCGGGCAGTGATGACGGTGTCCGCCAGATACATGTAGCCGGGAGGTCCACCGACGGCACTGGAGGCAAGATTGGCCCACCCGGTGGCCTTCAGTTCACGGTTCATGTCGACATCCACCTTCGTCTCGACCTCGAGACCGCTGATGTAGAGGAGGAGGGTGATCGGGACGATCACCAGGACGGTGACCAGACCGGTGGCCTCACCTGCGATAGCAGCCCAATCCGCACCGACGAGAGCATCGAGAACAGATCCCCGCCAGAGACTGCCTTCCGGGAAGGGCCCAAGGAGCCACCCACGCCCCAGCGCCTCGGCCCTCGACACCCCTGCAACAAGGGTGATCACGTGGAACCCGGCGATCGCTGTCGCCAACATCAGTAGATAGGCCCGCGAGCTCCAGCCGCGTCGGGCGGCAACGAAGAAGAGAACCGCCACGGTTAGGGCGGGCCACAGAAGTCCTACCGACTCGGGAGCGGTCGCGTCGGCGAGACTGTCGACGCTCAGGATGCCCAGAGAACCGGAGAGGATCAGATACCCGGTGCCGGCCAACAGACCGCCGATCACCGGAAACGGGACGAATCGCGCGATCTCCCCCCATCCCAGGTAGCCCATCGCGAGAAGCATGAGACCGGTGGCAAGGGACGTGATTGCGACCATCGCCAGGACCGTGTCGAGGCCCTGCGGACCGATGACGACGCCTGTAATGGTCGCGGCGCTCAAACCGATGATGGCTGCCGAGGCGTCCTGGACCCCGGCGTAAAGGCCGGGGAAGCTGCTGAGGGTGGCGACCACGAGGGCGAGGACGGCAGACGAGATCAACCCCAGACCAACACCGACCGGGAGGGCATCCGCCAGATCACCGCGAAATATCAATGAGACCAGCGCGATTGTGAGAAGTGCGTTGACCAAACCGAGGATGACCCCGGTCACAAGGGTGGTACTCAGCGCTCCAGGCAGGAAATCCGCCCTCAACCCCCGCCAGGGGCCGCCCCCTTCCCGAAGGTCCTGGCTCATCCGGCGAGTATGCCAGGCGAAGGGGTGGCGTCCGGTTCAGTCAGGCATGGCTCCATCTCCACCGGGGATCGTGAGAACCGAGACGGGGCTCTCGGAGCCGGGTGGCCGTCAATAGCCGATCCCCGTCCGGCCTGAAGGGACGTGTTTCGCGTTCGAAGCCACTCGTCAGCGGGCCTGTTCATCGCCTTGGGCGTGTCGCTCCTCGGCGATGCTGAGCAGAGCCGTCCGATCCTCCTCGTTGACACGCAACGCCTCGGCGACCACCCCTTCGACCTGCGCCGGAGGGATCACGACAGTTCCGTGTGAGTCGGAGAAGATGAAGTCCCCGGGGTGGATTCCTACGCGGGAGATGACGACAGGGACGTTCGCCAGATACGGAGTCACCGAGTCGCCCCCCCATCGGGTGGCCTCACCACTGCAATAGGTGGCGAAATCGAATTCGGCCAGCTCGTCGAAGTCTCTGAGCCGCCCATCGGAGAGTACGCCGGCAAGACCCATCTTCTGGGCTCGGGCCAATTTGGTTCCGCCGCCGAGAGAGGTCTCGGGGTAACCGTTGCTGGCCAGGACGAGGACCTTCCCTTGGCCGTTCTCACCGACCGCCTGGTAGAAGACATCGGCGAAGTTGTACGACTCGGCGGGCAATCCCTCGCTGCAGGTGGGGAAGTAGGAGATGGTGACGGCATGGCCGGCCATCCTCCGACCTGGGGTGGGCGTCACCAGGTCGAGGATGTGGCAACGATGCCGATGGATGCGACCCATGGCGTCGACCAGATCGGCCGCTGTGATCTCGTCGGGGAACCATTCGGGAATCGCACTCATGTGGGGAAACGTACCGTTCAGCCCGAACCGGCCAGACGCTGCAGCGCGTTGTAAGCGGCGTATTTGAACGCTTCCGACCTGGTGGGGACGTTGTATGTCGAGTCGATGAAGTAGTCGATCGTTCCGCGGGTATGGATGACTGCCTGTGCCTGGTGGATCAGCTCGGCAGCCTCCTCACCGATGATGTGGGCCCCGATCAGACGTCGATCGTCACGGTTGAGCACCAGCTTGATGAGCCCGGCGGGGCTGCCGGCGATGGCGCTTCTGGAGTTGTCGGCGAACCACGACCGGCCGACCTCGTAGTCGACACCTGCCGCCTTCGCCGCCTCCTCGGTCATCCCCACCATTCCCACCTCAGGGATGGTGTAGACCCCGAAAGGCGGGGTCGGGTCGATCGCTTCCTTGAACGGGATGCCAAAGGCGTGGCATATCGCCACCCTGCCCTGCTCTGACGACACCGAGGCAAGCGCCGGCGGCCCGATCACGTCGCCGGCGGCATAGATGCCATCGACCGTTGTCCGATACTCGTCGTCGACGAGGATCCTTCCCCGCTCGTCACACTCGACGCCGGCCTCCCGCACTGCCAGCTCGTCCGTGTTACCGACTCGACCGGCGGCGAACAGAACCACCTCAGGGTTGAGCACCTCACCGTCGCCGAGCTCGACCTGGAGACGGTCGCCCTGTCGTGACACCTCACCCGTGGTGCCGAGCACGACCCGGGTGCCTGCCTCCTCCAAGTATTTCCGCAACAGCTCGGATACCTCGACATCGAGGAAGGGCGCCATCCGCTCCCCCAGATCGATGATGGTGACATTGGTTCCCAGTGCGGTGAATATCGAGGCATATTCGGCTCCCACCGGACCCGCTCCAATGACGACCATGCTCTTGGGTATCCGGTCCATTTCGAGGATGCTGTCGGAGTCGTGGACATCCGGATCGTCGAAAGGGATGCCAGCGGGTCGAAAAGGCCTCGACCCCGTGGAAATCAGGATCACCCTCGCGCTCAGTTTCCGCTCTTCCCCGGAAGGAAGGGTAACGGCGACACCGCCATCGCGAAGCGTCGCCTCACCAACCACGTATTCGATGTGGTGTCGCTCGAGGTTCTCGCTGACTGCTGCACCCATCGTCTCTTGAACCTCGGCTGCCCTGGCCCGCAGTCGCTCCACCATCAACCCAGGGCTCAGTCCGATGCCGACGCCATAGATGTCCCTCTTGCCGAAGCTGGTGAGATAAGTGGCCGCCTCACGAAGAGTCTTCGTAGGAATGCCACCGCTGTTGACCGGGGCACCGCCCGGCCGTGCCTGACGGTCGACGACGGCGACTTTGTGCCCGAAGTAGGCGGCCTGCGCAGCCCCTTTCTCACCGGCGGGCCCGGATCCAATGGTCACCAAGTCGAAACTGTCCATCCACTTCTCCCAAATGAGTCTCGAAGCTGCCCCCAGCCTACGGGGCGAACGGAGTGCCGACGCATTGGCCACTGGCTCAAGCCATAATCACTCGATGGGTTCTGAAGCCACTCCCTGGGCCGGGTGTCAGGTCTGCGGACACACTGATCACACTTTTCGCCACCACCTCGACGAGGTCGAGGTTCCGGATTTCGTCCACGTCTCGGTGCAACGACTTCGTCACCTCGATCGGACCTCAGACATCCATCCCCTGGTCAAAGAGGTCGCCGACATGGCGAATCTGGAACAGGGCGGCCGTAAGGCCTGGGCCCTGTGGCTCGGCCTGCTGCTTCGAGAGCTCGAGGAAGCCGCCGACGCACCTGAGGTCGCCTCTGAGATCGAGAACTTCTTGATCGGCGGGTACTCCAGCTGAGCGCCCGCCGGGCGACTGGCTAGTCCGACTCGTGCCTTCCCCGGTGAAGACCCAGACCGATGCGCTCGGCGTCCACTGCCATGTGGACCCCCGACACCCGACGGTCACCCCCACTAAAGAACACGGTTATCGCCCCCGTTAGCAGCAACAGGGCAGCAGGAATGACGAGACTCTCATTGAGACCTGTGAATGGGAGAGTCGCGGGGGCCTCCTGGCCTGCCTCGGTTGCCACTGCGTTGCCGACTTCGACGCCCTCACGGTCCGATCGGCCGCTCCCGGCGTCAACTGAGGCAACCTCGGGCACCTTCGCCGTGGATGTGCTCCTCTCAGAGCCAACGGTGGTCGACGTCGCAGCCCCGATCGAACCGACCTCCGGGACATCCACATCCGACCCGGTAGTCGTGGTTTCGAATGGAGCCGTTGTCGTCGTCTCCTCGACTGTTCCTGCCTCGTTCTCATCCCCACCGGTGGAGGATGACGTGTCATCGGAGAGTGTCGTCGTGGGACCTCCACCCTCCGGCTGAGCGGTGTCCTCGGACGTGGACGGCGAATCTCCGACACACGCCCCCAGAGAGTCACCCTGGTGACCGGCACTAGGGGTCCCGTTCTCCTCGAAGTGCCCGCCGTTGCCGTAGACGGCCTGCCACGACAGCTCGAGAGTCACGAAGTTATCGGTCCCGTCGTGGCCGGCGGCGTGGCATATCGTGATCTTGTCCGGTTTGCCGGCCGCGGTAAGCGGTATTGCCACCGCGATGATCAGTGTCGCGATTGCCATGGTCCCGCCCAGCCGGCGAGACAGTGTCTCGGTGCCCATTTCCCCTAGTCCTTGTTCGGATCAGCCTTTCGAACAGACATCGACTGTCGGGGGGTCCGGGCTGGAGAACCATCCTGCAATGAAGCGAGGTGTCTAGTCATCGCCAATCCGATGTTCGTGTATCAGGAAAGGGAACTCGGCGCTCTGTCAAACATGTCAGTCAGCGCACCTGTGATGCCGACGCCAGTATCGGCCTCAGCGATGGAGGGTCGACGGGTGATCGTCGAGTTTCGGGCGGCTACCCCGACCGAGTTGCGGGCCGTCGACACCGCCGCCCCAGAGGTGGTTCTTCCCGCCCATCTGTTGATGAACCGAGCCGAGTGGCGACGGGCCCACGCGGCGTTTCCGGCCGGTCATCACGCAAGCGCGGAACGTCCACATGGGCCACCAGGCTCGTTGATATGGGCACAACTCGCCTCGCGTTCTGGCTCGATGCTGGTAGGCGGACGGGACCGATTCGGCATGCCATCCGTCCCGATGCCGTCACCCACCGGCGAAATCGTCTTTCTCTCTGCCGTTCCGGCCGAGACTGCGCGAGCATCGGAGCGGACCAGACTCCCTTCGATGCCGGTCGAGCATGTGATCGACGAACCGGACACATGTCAGCCGATCATCGCCGCCAACGGTGAGATCAGGTGCGCGTCGACCACCTGCACGGGCTGTCTGACAGTGCTCACACGGAACAGCTGGTACACGTCGATCGCTTGCGTTTGTGACTAGTGCTGCGAGCACCCACGTGGACACAGCACCAGGGTGCTTTGCCTCAGTGGACACGACCCCAGCGGTCGGGAACCCTCGTGCCCTGGTGATGGCGTAGCTGCCATCGACCGTCCTCGAACACCCACACCGAGCTGCGTTTTGCCTCCTGACCGCCCGTGCCCACCGATCGGTAGGTGACCAGGCCGATGTCGGAAGAGAGAAAACTGGTGATGAAGTCTCTCATGACGACCTGACCCGGTGACTCGCCGAGCATCATGTCGATCATCGTCTCCCGGTCATAGGACTCGCCCGAGCTTCCCGTCTCGAAGAAGTCGACGTGCAACAGGCTCTCGAGTTGCTCACGGGAGCCCCGGACCGCTGGATCGAGAAGTGCCTGCTCGTGCTGATACAAGGCGTCGTCGACACGTTGCTTAGCGGACAACAGCTCACGCAGGCTCATGAGGGCCTTCGGTGGTCATCGCCTTCGACTATCGGCATACACCGCGACCTCCCACATCGGTCGTTAGACCCAGTCGCCCCGGTCAGGTCAAAGCTGCCATCAGTCCGAGCCCTGCCCGACCGAGCCATGTCCGGCCAGGATCTCCTGGAGCGACGCCGAGACCAAGTACAGACCCGCCGCTTCCACCCGGGTCTCGTCACCGACGTCCAGCGATCCCGAGATCTGGAGACGTCGCCCGCTCCGATCGTCGACTCGAGCGGAAACGGATATCGGGTCACCGACGTGAACCGGGCGTCGAAACCTGATGTCCATCGTGCCGGTGACGGTGAGCACGCCCTCGGTGAGGATGCCGGCCCACACCAGCATCTCGTCCAGAGCCGTGGCGGCAATGCCACCGTGCAGGGCCCTTCCCGCACCTCGGTACTCGGGGCGGGGTGTGAAACGAGCCGACACCCGTGGGCCGTTGAGAGAAAAGTCGTCGAGATGGAGGCCGATCGGGTTGTCCCGCCCGCATGCGAAACAGCCGTCGTCGTAGTGGCGTCTGACCGCATCGACCAGCCCCGAGATGTCTGGCATTGTCGTCACGCTAGCTGTGCTCGGTGACCGCGGACTCGGTGGCCAGCTGCTCCCAGGTGCAGTCTCGCGGAGCCTTGTCCTCGCGGAAGCCCTGGAAAGAGGGGGCTCGCAGTCGACCGGCGTCGGTCAGCTGACGGTGCTCGACACGCGCCACCAACACGGCAGGAACCCAGTGTGCGTTCCGCAGCTCAGCCCGTGATCGGAGAACGTCGGAGGGAAACGGCGACGCAGTCTCCTCCAAACAATCGAGCAGACTCATCGTTTCCTGAAGGGATCGCTTGTCGAACCCAGTACCGACGTTTCCCACGTATCGGAGCCGGTCCTGGTCGTACACTGCCATCACCAACGAGCCGAGCGTCCCCGCCCGAGCCCCCTCACCTTCGGTCCAGCCGACGATCACCACATCGGCGTCGAAGGTGACCTTCACCTTGAGCCAGTCTCTCGAGCGAGCGCCCGGCCGATACGTCGAAGACTTCCTCTTCGCCATGATCCCTTCGAGACCCTGCGACTCCGCGGCACGGTAGAGGGCGATACCGGTTCCCTCGGTGGCAGGGGAGACCTGAATCTGGTCAGAGGCCACGATGACGTCCTCGAGTAGGCGGCGTCTCTCATCGAGTGGGCGTCCGGTTAGATCGGAGCCGTCGAGAAAGATGATGTCGAAGACCATGAAGACGACCGGGATCTGTTTGGACACCTGCTCGATGCGAGCCTGGTCGCGAAGGTGCATACGTTGCTGGAGTCGCTGGAAAGAGGGCACCCCACCGTCGAAGGCCACGATCTCACCGTCGATCACGGCGTCCAGAGCCACTACCTGACGATGGAGATCGTGGAGCTCGGGGTACGCGACCGTGATGTCCTTGTCGTTTCTCGATATGAGATGTGTCTCCTCGCCACAGACGGCAAGTGCCCGTATCCCGTCCCACTTTGGCTCGAATACCCATTCCGCATCGTCGAAAGCCTCACTGGTGAGTGTGGCCAGCATCGGGTCGAGGTCGGGAGGTTCGTCGCCGGAGGACCTCAGATCCTCGGACATGATGGCCAGCCATTGCTCTTTGCCACCGTCGGTTCCCGTATGAACCAGATGCCAGACCCCATCCAGTCTCTCGCCGTCGAGCCGGAAAGTGATCCGATCGTCGCTGCGCCCCACCATCTCATACGTGCCCTGGTCGAAGATGCGAACTTCTCCCCCGCCATACTCACCCTCGGGGATCGTCCCCGAGAAACTGGCGTATCCCATCGGGTGATCCTCGGTGCGGATAGCCAGGTGTCGCTCCCCCCGTCTACGCGGCAGCCCTTTGGGCACGGCCCAGGACACCAGGACTGGAGTCGACTCGTTGTGCATCTCCAATCTGAGGTCGTGATGGAGAGCGGTGGCATGATGTTGCTGGATCACGAAGGACTCACCCGGCGGCGCCACGAGCGGGTCGACGTCGGCGACGTGCTCGCCCTGCGGCTCTGATGTCTTGTCGAAGTCCCGTTTACGGTCGTATTCGGAGGTACTGATCGTCGGCTCCAGATGTGTCCGTGCATATCCTCGCAGGGTGGAGCATGATCATTCGTCTGACGCACTCCCCGAGGACGTCGAGCGCTCCGAGTATTGGACTGACCTCCTCGGAGGAAACGACGCCTCCTTGAGCTCGCTCCAACGCGCGATGCGCCGACTGCCCTCGCCACCCCGCTGCAAGCTCTGCTACGCGCCTTTCAGCGGACCGTATGCACCGGTGCTTCGGCTCCTCGGATTCCGGCGATGGGCTCTCAACCAACAGATCTGCCGATTCTGTGTCAGGGATCTGGAGAAGCACAGCGGTGGAGCCGAAGTGGAGGTCTCGGTCCTCTATGTAGATGTGCGGGGCTCGACGAGAGCCGCCGAGGACATGAATCCTCGTGCGTTCAGTGAAGGGCTCCGACGCTATCTGGCGGTGGTCAGCGGGGACGTCGACGACGAACAGGGTGTCATCGATCATATGGCCGGAGACGGCGTGATGGCGATGTGGATACCAGCCTTCGTCGGACCCGAGCACCCGCAAAACGCGCTTAGTGCGGCAGTCAAGATCGCAAGCGATGTCGCCGATGCCGTCGCTCGCGGGGATGGTTGGCCAGCAGGTGTCGCCGTCCACACCGGACCTGCCTATGTGGGTGTGGTCGGTGAGCCAGGTTCACGGGACTTCACGGTTCTCGGCGACACTGCCAATACTGTGGCCCGTCTCAGCGGGGGGGCCGAGGCCGGTGAGGTGGTGTTGAGCGGGGCAATGGTCGATGCGACGCGGATCGACCCCTCCAGCCTGGAGCGCCGGGTCCTGAGTCTCAAGGGCAAGAACGAGCCATTCGACGCCTGGGTCTGGTCCGTCGGCAACGAGGCCCCATCAATCCGCTCCGAGGTCACGCCTCCTTGAGCTCCCCTGCCGAAGTCGTCGAGCAGCTCGCCGAATCGTTGGATCAGGACGATTTCGAGGCGGCTGGGTCGGTAATGGCCGAGCGGGTCGAGTACTCGGTCGGCAACGAGGTTCTCGTCGGGCCCAACGCGGTGGTGGATAGCTACCGAACTGCTTCCGGGATGGCCCATCGGCTCTTCGACCGTGTCGAATACGGGCACACCGTGTGGGCAACCGACGATCCAAACACCTTCCGGATCAGCTACTCAGACACTTTGACGGTTTCGGGGGAGACGTTGACCCACATGGCGGAACAGCGCGTCACTGTGGATCCCGACAAGGGTGTGATCCGAATAGTGAATGTCGAGCTCCCCGGTGAGCGGGAGAAAGTAGACGGGCTTCTCCAACGACACGGTCTCACCCGCGAGCGGTGATGAGCGGTCCGGGGCCCTGACCTTCGAGTCGTCGGGGCGCTCGACGGACAAGCTCGGATTCAACGCAACATGGTCCATGGCGGTAGGGGGAATGGTTGGTGGTGGGATCTTCTCGACGCTCGGAGTGGTTATCTCAATCGCCGGAGGCTGGGCCTGGCTCAGCTTTCTCGTCGCTCGCGCCGTTGCATTCTGCACCGCCTATGCATACGCCAAGCTGAGAGAAGATGCCGAAGAGGCGGGCGGCGCCTTCACCTTTCTGCGCCATATCGACATGCCCAATCTCGCCGGTGGCCTGGCATGGGTGCTTCTAGTCGGGTACGTCCTCACCAATGCCGTGTACGCGTTCACGTTTGGCGAATACGTCGGAAACGTCGTGGATTCGGGTCCGTGGCTGGCCCGATTAGCCGGGATAGCCATCGTGGCGGTCTTCGTGGTGGTGAACCTGGTAGGAGTGGGCGAATCGAGCGCGGTGGAGATCTTCCTCGTCTGGTTCAAGCTGGTCGTCCTCGTGAGTCTCGCCGTCGGGGGCATCGCCGAGTGGAGACCCGAGCTACTTTCCAGGGGCGTACCGAAGGCAGATCCGCTCACAGCTGTTTTCGGAGCGGCATCGGTGTTCATGGCGTACGAGGGATTCCAACTCCTCACGTACGACTATGACGACATCGAAGAGCCGAAACAGACTTTGCATCGTGCCACGCTCCGGGCGGTTGGCGTCGCGGTAGTGGTCTACGTGGGTGTGGCCATTGGAGTGCCGATGATCATTGGCGCCGACACCATCGTCGAGAACAAGGAGTGGTCTGCTGGCTGGCCTTTCATCGTCATGTCGGCAGCAGGCTGATGACGGGAGCCGGGATGATCAGCGCCGCAGGAGCCACTATCGCCTTGGTGATCCGTCTCGCCCTCCACAGCCCCGGCGCCCTCATCGCCTTCGGTGCGCTACTCCTCCTTGCCTTCCTGGGGCGACCATGGATCGTCGCCCGTGTCGAGACTGAATGAGGCGAAAGGGGTCCTACTAACCCTTCTCCGCAACGTCTTCACAATTCCTCCGCATTGATGCGCCAGATTCGAAACGTCTATCGAAAGGAGTCTCACATGAGACGGAGTGTCGTCGGAGCCATCCTGATCACCATCCTGGTGTTGGGCGCGCTCGGCGCCATCGGGTACGGGTTGTGGCAGACCGGCTATCAACAGGGTCTCGTGGAGACAGGGGCCGAGGTGGTCGTCAACACCCACGGCCCTGTCGGCCCCGGCTGGTACGGTGGCTGGGGCTGGGGATTCTTCGGGATCTTCCGCATTCTCTTTCTGATCTTGATCATCGGTCTCATCGCACGGTTCTTTTTCGGTCCGCGGCGTTGGGGGCCCTGGGGACCGCCGCATCGCTACGGCCCTTGGGGTGACCGGGATGCAATCGACGCCCGGCTCTCCGAGTGGCACCGGCACGCACATGATGAGGAACCTCCCCACCACCCGGATCAGAGCTAGCGCCGACGAGAATGGCTACATGACACGTGTCCTCGTCGTAGACGACGAGCTGAAGATCGCCCGCCTCGTGAGGGACTACCTGAGCGAGGCGGGCTTCGACGTCTCGATGGCAGCATCTGGGCCGGCGGCCCTGGCTGAGTTTCGATCCGACCGCCCCGACCTCGTGGTCCTCGACCTCGGGTTGCCCGGTTTGGACGGCTACGAGGTGACGCGATCCATCAGAACCGACTCGACGGTCCCCATCATCATGTTGACCGCACGAAGTGAGGAGACCGATCGCGTCGTCGGGCTCGAGTTGGGTGCCGACGACTACGTCGTGAAGCCGTTCAGTCCCCGCGAGCTGGTCGCCCGGATCAAGGCCGTCCTCCGACGAACCGGTGGTGCCGTCGCATCCGAGGTGCTCCGTGCCGCCGACCTGACGATCAACATCCCCAACAGGACGGTCGAACGAGCCGGCGAGCGTGTCGAGCTCACGGCCTCCGAGTTCGAGCTGTTGCGCAAGCTGGCGTCCAATCCCGGTCGGGTGTTCACCCGCGGACAGGTGCTGGAAGCCCTGAGGGGAGTCTCGTTCGAGTCGTACGAGCGCGCAGTCGACGCACACGTCAAGAATCTCCGGCGCAAACTCGAACCGGACCCTCGAAACCCTGTCTACGTGATCACCGTCTACGGGGTGGGCTACAAGTTCGCTGATGCCTGAGGAGCATTGGCATCGATCGGGCCGCCACCAGGGCGGTCCACCGTGGGGTCCAGGCCGCGCCATGTTCCGGCGCGGGATCTTCCTCATGTTCGGCTTCGTGGTCATGGCCCTGATCGTGGGTGCTGCAGTGGCCGCCTTCCTAGCCATCACCTCCCGCGCCAATGTCTGGCTGGTAGTCGGCGTCGCCATCCTCGCATTGCTCTTGTTGGGGGCTCTCGCCCGCAACGTGATGAGACGCAACTTTGCACCTGTCGGGGAGTTGATCGACGCCACTCGTCGTCTCGGCGAAGGTGATACTGGCGTTCGGATACGAAACCTTCGTCCCGGACCCCTCGCCGCCGTCGGGGCCTCTTTCAACCGAATGGCCGAGCGACTCGAGGCGGAGGACGAGCGTCGTCGTCGTTTCCTGGCGGACGTAAGCCATGAGATGCGCACACCTTTGACGGTCGTGAGAGGAGAGGTCGAAGCGGTGCTCGACGGTCTCCACGACACCGACTCCCTTGGCCTCGTGCTGGACGAGGTCGATCTGATGGACCGTCTCCTCGAAGACCTCAGGGTGCTGGCCATGGCCGAGGCCGGGCGTCTCACCCTCCACCCCGAATCTACCGATGTGACATCGCTCATCAGCGATGTGGTGGCTACCCATGCCACCGTCATGGAGAGCCAGGGTGTGAGTCTCGAGCTGGAGGTGAACGGGGACATACCTGAGATGAGCATCGACCCCCAGCGGGTGCGCCAGATCCTCAACAACGTGGTGTCGAATGCCCTGAAGCAGATGCCCGACGGCGGGATCCTCCAGATCTCGGCGAAAGCCAACACGACCACCATCGAGCTCACTGTCGGCGACACCGGGCCGGGCATTCCCCCAGAGCAGCTCGAGACCATCTTCGAGCGGTTCGTTCGAAGTGGGGACACCGCCGGCACCGGGTTGGGACTCTCGATCGCCCGCGACCTCGCAGTGGCACACGACGGCTCCCTTGTGGCGGAGAACCGCCACGGTCAGGGAGCCGTCTTCAGATTGTCTCTGCCTCTCGGCCCTTGATGGCTAACTGTTGGAGACGATGCCGGCGATGCACAGACCCTGGTTGGTGTAGCCGAAGTCTGCGTAGCCACCCTTGCGGCAATCGTCCTTCTCTACCGGCGACGGAAGGACATGGCCGATGGCGAAGTCGGACACATGCATGGCGTATGCCGGTGTTCCCGGTCCGAAGTTGTACATGTTGACAATCACCTCTCCCAGGGTTTCAGAGCCCAAGACGGGAAGAGTGGCAGAGACACCGTCGACGGACATCACGAACTGGCCCGGTTCGGAGTCGAGGACGATTTCGACGGTGGCCCACTTGCCATGACCAGTCGTTGCGGGATGGGACAACCACTGGCCACCGTCGGAGTCCCAGACCCGCCACCCGGCGGATCCATCCTCTTGGTGATACTCGACGATCGGGTAAGCGCTCCTGGCACTGGCGCCGTCATGACCGACACCCCAGAGTCCGGCGCGGACATCCTGGCCCACCCAGGCCGGGTCGATGTAGACGTCGGCTCGTAGGGCGGTGGCATCGGCTGTTTGACGGAGCAGACCCTCGGTGTAGTAGAAGGGTGAGTCCTCGTTGCGGTTGTCGGGGTCGACCCTCATCTCGAGGACATTGGTGCGCCCCTCGAAGGTCACGGACTCGTAGCCGCCCGACGGAGGGGACCGGTCGACCACCCAGTTGTGGTCGATTTCGGCTTGGGTGAAGGGAGTCTCTTCATAACTGACGATGCCGAGCGCACCTGCGCTCGTGGCGGCAAACATGACGATTGCCGTGACCGCAATGGCGAGGGCGGGCTTCCTCCCGTCCGACCTGGCTCTCCGGTTGAGGCGAAATGGCATGGGCGCTGTGACCTTTCTGTTGCTCCTCTCTCCCCCATCGGAGGAGCGCTCGGGGAACTTGAGCATTCGAAGAACACACCGAAGCTGCCGAGGCTCGACGTTCGCGGTGTCAGCTTCACCAGCCCGCTTCACTCGTGACGGACCGGGCGACGAGGTCGCCAAACCGCTCGAGACCCCGTTGCACTCGCTTGCCCTGGATCCGCATCCACGCGTTCCCCAGCGTGCGTTGCAGCGCGGGTCCCCTCGGTTTGGTTGCGGTCAGCTCGAGTTTGGTCGTATCCGGGCCCTTCGCCTCCAGGGTGAAGTCGAGGGTGGTGAGGGCACGGCCCCCAAGGATGGGAATCAACTCCTGGAGAACGAGACGACTCGGCGGCGACCACTCCACCACCAATTGCGGAAGGATCGAGTTGCCGTGATAGCACTTGTAAGAGGCTCCCTCACCGATCCACCCGTCATCCATTCCATCGATCTCGTAGCGGTCGGAACCGAGGATCGCGTTTCGAGCCTGTGAGTCCCTCAGGTGGTCCCACACGACATGTCTCGGCGCGTCGATTTCGGTTTCCAGAGTCATCAGCACCTCGTTCGGGGAATAGAACGAACGCGCAGCATTCCTGGCCTTGTCGTACAGATGATGCACATCGCGCACCCAGACATTCAGATCTCCGAAGTCGGGAACCCTCTCCGTGTGAGGCTTCAACCCCGCCGGCCGGCTGACAATGCCAAGAGACTGTCGCGCATCCTCAGTGATGAGGAGGTAGGCAGAGATTCCCGTGCTCTCGGTCACCGAATTCTTGAGGAGCCTGTGAATCAGGTTGACATCGCTTCCCAACAGCTGCCGATGGTCGAAGACAGGCTGTTCGACGAAGGCGCCATGGTGAACGAAGAACTTGAGATCGAGCCCCCCGATGTTCGCGCAGGCGTTGCAGTCACAGGAAGTGTTTATGACCATCAGTTCCAGGGCACGTCTGAACTCGACATAGATGGTGTCGATCGTCTCGATGAAGGTTTGGCCGGACGGCATGACGTCGTCGATTGCGTAACTCAGGACCGCATCGCCTTCGAGTTGGGCCACTGACATTGGAGGCGGAGTCTGGTCGACCAGAAGCTCCATCAGGGCGGTCAGAGTCTGCTCGGCGTGCTCCAGCTCCGATCGGGTCAGGTAGGTGGTGTATCCGGTGATGTCGGCGATCAGTAGATAGCCCGTCTGCTCCACCTGTGGCAAGCTACCGGGGCCCTTGGGCATCGGGCGGTGGTCAGGCCATCGAGCCTGATCATCGTGTCAGGCACGCGAGGTCTCCGCCGCTTCACCGATTCGGGCAAGAGCAACCACGGCAGCGTCGAGCTGATCTGGATCCTGGGTATCGAATACCAGTTGCCTCACCAGTTCGAGATGACCCTCGGACGCTTCCCGGGCCTTGGCGACGCCCAGGTCGGTCAGGTGCACCTCGACTCCTCGTCCATCGCTGTTCGACTTCGACCTGGAGACCCAGCCATGAGACTCGAGACGGGTAGCGGCGTGGGTGAGACGACTCGGGGAATAGGACATCTCCCGGGCCAGATCCCTCATCCGCTTGACCCGATTTGGAGATCGGTAGAGGGAGCCGAGGATCCGATAGTCGTCATGGCTGATCCCCGCATCGTCTCTGAGCTGACGATCGAGGGCATCGAGGAGGGATTGGACGCCGGTCATCAGCATCAGCCAGCTGCGCAGCTCTGATCGGTTGAGTGACATACCCTCTCCGGAATACTTGAACTTTCAACGATATTGTATTCTACGAATGACATGGAGAGGTCTGAATGAACGTTTTTCATCCCCCAGTCCCTGGTGAGGCCTTCAGACGGTTCCTCCTGGAGCGGGCACCGGCCGGTCGTGACCGGCAGGAGTGGACGGAATCGGACGGACCGCTTCCCGCCCTCTATCTGAGTCATGGGGCGCCCCCGGTCTTCGACGACCCGCACTGGATCGATCAGCTGTTCGGGTGGTCCCAGACGATGCCCAAACCCACTGGGGTGCTTATCGTCAGCGCCCACTGGGAGTCTGCGCCAATGATGCTGTCGTCGGCCGAACCGGGCACTCCCCTCGTCTACGACTTCGGCGGCTTCGCCCCCGTGTACTACCGGATGACCTACCCAACCCCGGACGCCGGCGCTCTTGCCACCCGTGTCGCGGCTCTCATGCCCGACAACGAGGTGGTTCACGAGCATCCTTCCCGTGGGCTCGATCATGGCGCATGGGTGCCGCTCAAAGTCATGTATCCGTTCGCCGATGTCCCCGTCCTGCAGATGAGCATGCCGACGCACGACCCACAACGTCTCTTCGATATCGGACGTCGCCTCCGCCCACTCAGGGACGAGGGAGTGTTGATCATCGGCTCGGGTTTCATGACACACGGTCTCCGTTATGCCACCCGGGAGATGCTGTTCGAGAACCAGATCCCGGGCTGGTCGTCCGAGTTCGACGCCTGGGTAGCCGACGCGCTGAACCGGGGCGACCTCGAAACGCTCGCCGCCTACGATCGTGCCCCAGGGATGCCGTATGCGCACCCTACGGTCGAGCACTTCACCCCGTTGTTCATCTCAATCGGTGCCGCCACCGATCCGGAAGCCGCCCCCAAGACTGTGATCGACGACTTCCAGTTCGGGTTCGCCAAGAGGTCGGTGGAGTTCGCCTGAGCGGTCTTGGCGTATGGGGCGCTGGGCCTAGCGAGTGACTCATCCCATCTTCCGACAAGTCGAGATGCGCAAGCTGGACGCGAGTTGGGATGTCGACGTTCCCGGCCCTGGCGTCGAAGAAGACGACCAAGACGAGTTCAGGCGCGTGCACTTTGGGATTCGGCTGGGTCGTGGTCGTCACCAGACCGAGGACACGTCATTGCCCGTGCCCGAACCCACCCTCGTCATGCCGAGTTCCAGCTCGTCCGCCGACACCTGGACCTCTCACCCATAGACGACAATGGGCGGGTGAGCGGTCACCCTTCGGACAAAGCCTTTCGAGCCTGGGCATTGGTCGCCGTCGTGGTCGTCGCCACAATGGTGGCTCAGGCCTTCGGCCGGTTCACCTACGCCCTGGTCCTCCCCTCCGTTCAGACCTCGCTCGGCATCTCCTACACGCTGGCGGGCGCATTGGGCAGTCTGAACCTGGCGGCATATCTCGCCTCGAGCTTTGGGGTCGCGTGGCTTTCGACCCGACTTGCTCCGGACCGGATCATCCGCATCTCCATCGGGATCTCGACCCTGGGATTGGCCGGCATGTGGTGGGCACCAAATCTCGGTGTGGTCGCCGTGGCGATGCTGGTCACCGGGGCGGCGGGGGCGGGCATCTGGATTCCGGCGCCGGCGGTCTCTTCGAGTCTGGTGCCACCGGAACGCAGAGCCCTCGCGATCGGGGTAATCGGCACCGGCATCGGCTTGGGCTTTGTCTCGGCAGGCTGGGTGGCGCGAGGTGTCGGTGACCAATGGGCTCTCGTCTATCGGTTCGAGGCGATCGTCGCATTGATCGCCACCATCCTCGTCTGGACGTTCGTCCGTATTCCCGCCGAGCCCGGTGCCAGCCGCCCCTCTCTCCGATCGTTGGGGACGGTGCCACGTTGGGGCTATCTGCTTGCGACCTATGGCGGTTTTGGTCTCTCCATGTCGCTGTTCGTCAACTTCTTCGTCGCTCGACTCGAGGAGGATTCCGGCTACGCCACCGCGACAACCGGTCTCATCTTTGCCACGTTCGGGGTGGCGTCGATCTTCGGTGGACCGATCTATGCCGCGGTCTCGGATCGAGTGGGTCGTAGCCGGGCGATGCAGGTCGGCTTTGCCACGATGGCCGGGGCTTCGTTGCTACTCCTGGTTGGCTCGGGACTGTGGCCGTGGCTCTCGGCGGGTGTGTTTGGCCTTGCCTTCGCCGGCGTGCCTGCCAACACAGCCACCTACCTGCGCGATCATCTCTCGGCCCGAGAGTTTGGCTCCGGATTCGGGGTGGTCACGCTCTCATTCGGAGCCGGACAGCTCCTGGCGCCACAGCTGGGGGGCTGGCTCGGGGACACCCTCTCGTCGTTCACTGTGGTGTTCGTCCTCGCCGCGATAGTGGCCACCCTATCGGTCGTCGGTAGTGGTCGGCTCTATCCGGACAGGGTGCCGAATCGTCAGTTGTAGTCCTTCTTAGGACGAGCCAGGCTCCCATCTCTGTCCTGAAGCTCTATGAGCTCGAGAAGATTCCGCTTGGCGGCTGCGACACCGGCCCGCTTGATCGTGGAGGTCTGTCCGGCTTTCTTGAGATCCGACTCTGTCACGTTGGCTGGATCACCATGATCCTCGTACGGCAGCTTGCATCCACACGTGTAACACATGGACTACCCCCTTTTGAAGGTGTGGCCTCTTTGGCGATTGCGCCCGCGGGCCGCCAGATACCCGTCGGAGAAAATGAGCAAACCGTGCCGTGCCGTTCCGAGTCATTACCTCCAGGGGGGTTGATGAAGACTTGCCTGTTCGGTGAGGAAGGCAATCACTCTCTGGTAGAGCCCCTCGGCCTCCGCTGCCGAGTTTTCGATGCAGGTGACACCCACGAAGCCGTGGGTGGGCATTGCCGAGAGCATGTGGAACACGACACCGGTCTGTGTGGTCTGGTCGAAGTGGAACTCGTGTAGCAGAGCCAGGTCGAGCAGATCCTGGGGTCGGAACACCTTGAGACCCTCGATCTCGACGTGGTCAGATGCCACGTAGTGCTTCTCCGACCCGTTGGGGGCAACGAACCCGGCACGCACAGGGTCATAGGTGCCATCGGTGAGGAACTGAAGCGTCAGGAAGGGATGCGTGGTGCCTCCTTTGCGCAGGTTGATCTCGATGGCGTACGCGTCCCAGGTGCCGTCGGCCCGTTCCACCACCACGTAGTCGAGAGCGAACCGACCTATCACTCCCCGGCCCGCCAATACCTCCCCAACCAGGGTTGCACTCTCCGAGATCTGACGGGCGTAGGCCGGGTCGGCAGGGAAGCGTGACCCGAGAAAGACCTGGCCGCTCTCGCCTCCCAGGATCTGATCGTGAGTCGACAACAGCTCGACTTCCCCCAACGGGGTGATCCGAAGCTGCACAGACGGGCTTCGCACCTCCTTCCCGGCGACCATCGCTTCGATCACGCCACCCTCGCGTTCCAGATGCGCGAAGTAGGCGGCGGTGTCCCCAATTGCAGCGTCGATGGATACCTGGTCCAGGGCGAGATCGACCATCTCCAGGGTCACCTGCCCCATGTTGCGAAGATCGACGGTGGCATTCCCGAAACCGGACACACCTTCGTTCAGCTTGACGATCACCCGGTCGATGTCGGGGCGCTCCTCCGCCAGCCGCACCACCGCCGCCACCACCTCAGCGCGACTTCTCAGGTCTTCGACTCCCGGCGGGTGGGCAACGCCGGCCTCGGCGAAGATCTGCCGACTCGAGCTCTTCGTCCCGTAGACCATGTGCGCCGGGTCCGCTCCGTACATGGGGATACCGAGCCGCATCGCCAACTCGCGGTCGTCCCACGACGTCATGAACGGGACGAGGTGCGCCCGATCGCGGTCCGGGATGAGATCGCGGATCTCCTCGATGAGATGGGGCCGGTCGAGGAGCTTTCGGGACAGCGACGACCAACGCGCCTCCATCGGCGTGACGAAGAAGAGACGCTTTCTCGCGTTCGACTCGATGACGCCGGGCAGCAGGTCGAGGAAGTAGTCGACGATCTCGTGGCTGATTCTCTGGCCCGTGGCGAAAACCACGCGGGCCCGGGGCTGACGCAGCAGAAACAGCATGAACAAGAACCTCTCCTCGTAGGCCTGTAGCTGGGTGGCGGTCAGTGC
>DASPGH010000003.1:0-3805 GCA_035620735.1 Acidimicrobiia bacterium
TGTAGTCCAGGTCGGTTGCTTCCTTGGTGGCGATCACCAGCACGGCCAGGTACCAGACCAGGCCTATCCAGGACAGCGGGGAGCCAAGAGCTTCCAGCAGCAGGGGCAACACCGCGAGACCCTGCATCGCGATCAGGGTCTGATAGCGACTCGACGCCCCAAACAGACGCGTGGCAGCGAACCATGTGGCGAAGCCAAGGATCAGCCAAGAAGCCACCGAGTAGATGAGCGCTTGCAAGAGGGACACGATGTCGAAACGGTCGAGCACGCCGAATCGGATGAGCACTCCGATGTAGGTGATCGCACCCACCAGCGCCACAACGATGGCGCCATCGGCCATGGCATCGTCGTCGAAGAAGGCCTCGGTGAACGCCCTGCGGTCGAGGATGGCGGCTCTGCCCGCCCTGGTGAACATCTTCACGATGCGGGAGGGTAACCGGACGCCACCCGATATCTTGGGGGTCGTGGCAGGCACAGTTGGACGCCCCGATACCCGTTTCGCCGAAACCCCGAGAGGGTTCGTCGGATATCAGGTCTTTGGTGTCGAAGGTCCTGACATCGTGTTCATCACGAACTGGATGACGAATGTCGACCTGTACTGGGATGAACTGTCTGCTGTCCGCTATCTGGATCGGCTTGGAGCGATCGGTCGAGTGTTCCTGATCGACAAACGGGGATCGGGTGTCTCGGACCATTCGAGCCGGGGCTATATCGACCCTGTCGAAGACAGCGTCGACGACATCAGCGCGGTGCTCGACGCCAACGGGTCCGAAGAAGCTGTGCTCATCGGTGACACCGAAGGCGGGATGCTCGCTTGCATCCTCGCCGCCACGTTCCCACAACGGTTCCCCTCGCTGGTGCTCGTGAACTCGTACGCACGAATGCTCCGAGCCGATGACTACCCGATCGGTGCCCCTCAGGAGGTGGTCGATGCCATGTCCGCGACCTGGAAGGCGACGTTCGGACGGAGCCCCGAGACCCTCTACTACACCGCTCCGTCAGCGGCGAGAGACCCACGGTTCCTCGCCTGGTATCCGTGGTTCCAGCGGCAGGCGATGCCACCGTCCGTCGCTCGGAAGGCGGTGGAATGGATTGCAGAGACCGACATTCGCTCGGTGTTGCCCGCGATTCAGGCCGAAACACTCGTGATCCATCGCCGGGACGCCCGGTTCCACAGGCTCCAGTTCGGGGAATACCTCGCCGAGCACATCGACGGAGCCCGGTTGGAAATCGTCCAAGGCGAGGACACCCTCCCCTTCCACGCCGGCGACACTTCCGACATCCTCGACCACATCGAGTCATTCGTCACCGGGGATCGGGCAAGGGTCCACACCAACCGGAAGCTGGCCACGGTGCTGTTCAGCGACATCGTCGGCTCGACGAATCTCGCATCCGACGTCGGCGACGACCGTTGGTTGGACTTCCGCGCCGAGCACAACCGAATCGTCCGGCGCAATCTCGAGCGGTTCAACGGCACGGAGATCACAACCACTGGCGACGGATTCCTAGCCACCTTCGACGGCCCGATGCGAGCGATCCAGTGCGCTCAGGTGATGGTGAGCGAGGTCAAGAAGATCGGGCTGGACATCAGGGTCGGGATCCACACCGGTGAGATCGAGCTCAGGGAGGGAGAGATCGGAGGCCTGGCCGTCCACGTCGCAGCCCGGGTGATGGACGCGGCGGAATCCGGTGGGATCATGGCATCCAGCACGGTCAAGGACCTCGTCCTCGGCTCCAACGTCGCCTTCACCAATTGTGGGACGTTCGACTTGAAGGGGGTGCCCGGTTCCTGGAGCCTCTACGAGATCGAGACCTCAGGCGTCAGCGGCGGAGCCTGACCCGTCGCACCGAATGATCCGGGGCCTTCTCCAGAATCAGTGACGCACGCTCCCGGGTGGGGAGGATGTTGTCGACCAGGTTGACCAGGTTGATCCGCTTCCAGATGTCACGGGCCTCTTCCACCGCCTCTTCCTCGCTCAGCTCCGAGTAGCGGCGGAAATAGGCGTCGGGTTGGGTGAAGGCCGTTTGCTTCAAGGTCAAGAACCGCTCGATGTACCACTCCTCGATGTCGTCGATGTCGGCGTCGACGAATATCGAGAAGTCGAAGTAGTCGGAGACGAAGGCACCGCTGTCGCCGGCCTGGAGGACATTGAGGCCTTCAACGATGAGGATGTCGGGACGACTGATCACCCGGACCTCCCCGGGCACGATGTCATACCGGATGTGTGAGTAGACCGGGATCTCGAGGTGGTCTTCACCCGATGCGGCGCGTGACACGAAATCGACGAGACGGGCGCGGTCGTAGCTCTCCGGGAATCCCTTTCGGTCCATCAAATGGCGCTCCATCAACACCTCGTTCGGATAGAGGAACCCATCAGTCGTCACCAGGTCGACACGGGGGTGGTGCGGCCATCGAGCGAGCAGAGCCTCGAGCACACGGGCGATCGTCGACTTGCCGACGGCGACAGACCCGGCCACCCCGATGACGAATGGGCGGGGCGTCGGCTGGGTGCCGAGAAAGGTGTCGGTCACCGAGGACAGGAGCCGGCTCCCCTGCACATACAGGTTGAGCAGGCGTGAGAGCGGGAGGAACGTCTCCTCGACCATGTCGATGTCGAGATTGACGCTTATACCCGAGAGTTTCTCGATTTCTTCTTCGGTGAGAGTAAGCGGTGTCCGACCCCGGAGGGACGCCCAATCGGCCCTGTCGAAGTCGAGATACTGAGATACTGTCACTGCCTGATCAGGGTACCGCCCCCGCAATCGGATAGGCCCTTGTGCCATACTCCCGGCCACGATGACACAGCCCCCACAGTTCCCGTCCGAGTCCGGCGCCTATCCCGAGGCGAGTCAGGCCACGACCATCCTGGTCCTGGGAATCCTCGCCGTTGTTCTCTGCCAGATCCTGGGGCCATTCGCCTGGTCGATGGGCAACAAGGAGTTGGCGGCCATCGACGGAGGCAGGAGACCCCCGGAGAATCGAGGCACCGCCAACGCGGGAAGGATCCTGGGCATCATCGGGACAGTTCTTCTCGGAGTCGGCATCCTCTTCGCCGTTCTCGCCATTGTCGGTGCCTTCACATTCTCGGTCTTCGAAACCACCTGATCGCTACCTGAACAAATCGCAAAAGGTCGGTCCGTGATCGACCGATATCCATCCCCGATGGGGACATTCTCAGCCTCGCTGCGCGCAATTGGTGATGTGAAATCGGTGCCCGCCACCGTCGAGCTCGACGAGGGCCGCCTCAGCATTGCCTCAGGATCGGTCGAGATCGGCACCTGGTCGCTCGACGACATCCATCTCGAACCCATCCCCACCGGTTATCGCCTCGCCGCCGAAGGGGACCAGATCCTCATCGAGCTCAAGGACATCGACTCGTTCTCAGAAGCCTTGAACGCCGGCAAGCGACGCAAGGTGAAGAGGCCAGCCTTCAAGAAGAGCCAGGCCAAGACGTCGACCACCAAAGCCGATCCCGAGCCACCCGCTCCGACCCCACCCGTGACCACGGTCCAGGCCGCTCCCCCACCGGAGCCACGCCCG
This sequence comes from Acidimicrobiia bacterium, assembly GCA_035620735.1. GTDB lineage: Bacteria > Actinomycetota > Acidimicrobiia > Spongiisociales > ZC4RG35 > JANQRA01. The sequence goes on from DASPGH010000003.1 coordinate 3,542, forward strand.
GAACGTGTCGTCGCTCTCCCCCCGGCCGACACCCCGACCGCTTCGAAGCCGAAGAAGGCCCCGTCTGGTGGCTTGAAGGAGAAGGGCCTTGCCTTCGTGGACGGGACCATGGCGAAGGCATCGAAGCGTCTCGGCGCCTACCTCCCTGAGTGGATGTTCACCCGGATCATGTTCGGAGTGGCGTTCACCGCCCTTCTGCTGATGATCATCCTCCCCGGACTGGTGTCGACGTTCATGCTCATCGCCGGTGCTCTCATAGTGGTC
>DASPGH010000004.1:0-14629 GCA_035620735.1 Acidimicrobiia bacterium
GCTGACGTCGTAGGACTAATCCTCGACGAGGCTCTCATACCTCATCCAGGCCCAGTACCCAGCTCTATAGCACGTGGGCAGTGCGACAGAATCCCGTACCGCATCTGGGCGAGACGCGCTGCTGGCATCGTGTCGCGGCTCGAGCTGGTCACCGGTTGAAAGGGTTCTCGCGACTCTGTTGAAAGGGTCCTCGCGACTCTGTTGAAAGGGTTGTGGCGGAGGCTCGACCTCGTCAGGCGACGAGGAGAGCCCCGCGATGGATGCAGCGCCGCCGAGGTGGGCGGCCGAGACGGAGGTGATCCGCCGGCTAGAGACCGACTGGAACGCAATCGCTGATTCATGGTGGTTGCGGCGTCGGCTTGAGGTGTGGGCGGCGGAGGATCCGCGCCTGGCGTTTGAGGACGGTCATCGGCTCGTAGCTGCGGCGCAGCGCCGTGATGTGTCGAGTTGGGCTGACCGCGATCAGGTGCTGGCCGCGCTGTTGGACCGATTCGAGGACGATCCCGTGGCCCAGCGCGTCGCCTTGCAGCTCTTCGGACTTGTGCGGAGAAGATGTCATTGCATTGGCTGGCCCTCAGTCAGGCCAGAACTTCGAACCCTGGCGGGCTGCTGCCGGGCGGGAATCGGTGCCTGATGGCGCATGGGCACTATGGACGGTGGGGGACCTCAGTTCTCGGCGATTCGAACATGTGCGACCACTTCATGACGGTTCGTACGTGGTCTCACACCTGACTGTCAAGTCTCACACCTGACGGCGTGTGCGATGGATGTGCGATGGAGCCCTCAAGAGCCAGGTTGAGGCAGGGGCCTGACAAGCGAAAAACCCTTGCGGTGCAAGGGTTTTTCGATGGTAGCGGGGGCGGGATTTGAACCCGCGACCTTCGGGTTCTGAGCCCGACGAGCTACCAGACTGCTCCACCCCGCGTCGGGTGAAGCCACATTTTAAGGGTGCTGCTGGCGTATCGCCAATAGAGACTCCCAGCGGCTCGGATGCGGTGCGACTTCGCCACGTGCGATCAGGGAGTAGTAGGACTTGCTGAGCCCTGTCGCCTTCACGAGCGTGTTCAACGGAATGTTCTCAAGAGAGCGGCGGAGCCTGCTGGGACTCGGCGCTCGGAACAAGGTGTCCGTCAACACAGCAGGGCCTGAGAAGCGGATCTGAGTCACTGCGTTCGAGCGTTCTCCGTTGCGGTCCACAGGCGATAGATCGAGACGTGGGTCTTCTCTGACACGATGCCCATCCGGCCGAGTATGTTTCGGATTAGTCGTGGACACAGGGGGGGTCGGGAGCCGGTGTGCCGGCTCACGACACGGAGGAGAGCCATGAGAAAAGGACTGACCGCTTCCATAGCGGTCTCACTGGTGTTCGTATTCGCAATACCGGCAGGAGCAGACCCTCTTTTAGAGGAGACTTTCGAGCGCTTGGGTTTCAGCTGCGAATTGTCGGGGGAGAGCGGAGACGGTTTCGTCTTCGTGGGTTTGGAGGACTTCGGCGAGGAATCGTTCACTTTCGTCGATGCCACCGTCTGGCTTCCAGGGAGCATCCCCTTCGAGGACGAGCCCGACCTGTTCTCCGACTTCGAGAATGCAGAGGTCAGCGTCGAGGGAGACCAGGTGCTCGCCAGCGTCCAAATGTTGTTCGCCGACTCGGGTGAGCCCGACGGCACACTCGTCTTGGAGGGCACTGTCGGAGCCCTTCTCGACGAGGAGACATTTTCGGACCGCTTCAGAGAAGGAAATCGCTGGATCGAGTTCACCGAGACGGTGCAGTTCTTCGAAGCAAGCGCAACGGTGACGCTCGACGGCGCGCCATTCGAGACGGTCTGCTCTGCAGATCGGAGCAGCGGCGAGTCTGTTTCCACCAATCCCCATGCCTTCAGGGTCGACTTCCAGGATGCGTTCCTCGAATGCTTCGGGATAGTGGGCTCGGATGGATCGATGTTGGACCTGTTCGCCGGCGAGTTCGACGAAGGGGCCTTCCTCGATCTCCAGATCTACCAGCCCGACGGCGAGAGCGGCGAGAACGGGGAAGTGGTTCCAGAGTTCTTCGGCGGGACCGAGATATCGGGCTTGTCCGGAAACATCAACGTGGAAGTGCCTCTGTTCGATCCATTCGACGGCGAGGAGCCGGTTGCGTTCGCCGACGTCTCGATGACAATCGACGAAGGTGAAACGCTCGTGTCGGACATCGTCTTCCAGGACGGCAAGGTCATGGAAACGCAAACCGAGCTCTTGGTCTCCGGTTCGGTGGTGCTCGACCTGGATGGGCGCACCTACGATCTGGACGAGTGCTTCGGATCACGCTTCTCGGCTCGAGGGATCGTGGTCGAGGCACAAGGCCCCCAGGAGAAGGGGAAGGCTCCGGGCAACGACGGGCCCGAGGGAGCACTGGCCCTGGGTGTCGGGGACAGTGCCAATCAGCAAACCAAAGCCACGAGCCAGGAGCCCGAGGCGACCTGCAGCATCGAGTTCGAAGGGGAGGAGAACGGCGAGATCTTCGATGTCCCCTTTGGAAAGACTGTCTGGTACAGCGTCGAAGGTGACGGTGGGCCCATCACGACGAGCACGTCGGGCTCCAACTTCGACACGGTCCTCGGCGTCTACGTCTCCGACGGGGAGAGCCTCGAGCAGATCGCCTGCGTCGACGATGTCTTCGACGGCGGCTTCAGCCTTCAGGCGGAGGCCACCTGGGAGACCGAGCCGGGCACGACCTATCTGATCCAGGTGGGCGGGTTCGGGTTCTCCGAGGATACCGAGTTCGAATCGGGGGTCGAATACGGGCTTCTGAGGATCTCCGTCTCCGGATAGATACAGGAGACCCTGTCTCCCGGCATCTCATGTCGGGAGACAGGGTCTGGGTCGAACCACTACCCGGTTCCGACACTCGTCAAGTGGGCGAGACGGCAACCGTAGGAAAGGCCCGACGGACTCCCCTGGCCTGGGTCTCCACAACGTTCCATGGATGACTGTGTTCGGAGTATGAGTACCGTGCGTGCCGGCAATAGGGCAAACAAAAGGGAAACGCCGGTCCGGTCGTCTTGCTGGGAATGTCGGGACTCGGTTCGCGGGTCGCGGGGTTCCGGCTTGCGGGGGGTCGAGCGGCGGGTTCTGCGCGTAGGGGCCCCAACAAACACACATGAGCCCGACGAGCTACCAGACTGCTCCACCCCGCCTCGGTTGACCACCCAACTTGGGCCGACAACGTGTCTAGGACAGATCAGCCTCGAGCGCGACTCAGTTGAATTGGGAAACGACCACGATTCGATCGATGCTGACAGTGTCCATGATCGTGTCGCCCTTGTTGCGATTCACGTCGGCGACCATGATCGAGACGTTCCCGCTCAGGCCCTGAGGCATCGTGTACACGTAGCTCGTCCCGTCCTGCGGGGCTGTAACGACCACCATCGGAGTCCAGGTCCGGCCGTCCAGTGAATAGGAGAAGGTGAAGTCCTCCGATCCGGAACGGAAGGCGTTGAGCTCCAATCGGATCGTGTCGCCACCCCCCAGTTGGAAGGTCCAGGTGTGCTCTAGTCGCGCCCGGTTTCCTCCATACGGTTGCTCTCTGATCGTCTGGTAGACCCCATCGTCGGAGTACCCGGCTTCGATCGAACCGGTGGTGGTGCCGTACCTCGTGGACTGACTCACGGCTCGATACTCGCCGGCCACCCTGACCATGACATCGTCACTCGCGGTCAGCTGAGTGTCTGATGCAGTGAGCCGGAGGACATAGACGCCCGGATTCGAGAAGGTGGCGGTCGTCGTGGTCTGGGTCGGATTGGAGAATGTGACCCCCGCTCCGGGTGGCGCGCTCACCGTCGACCACGATTGGGAGACCGTCGCCCCGGCGGGCAAACCGTCGTCGGTCACCGAGCCGTTCAGTGTGACCGGGCCCGACCATGTCGTCGTCTGGTCGGCGCCCGCGTTCACCGACGGGGCGACGTTTGAGGGCGGCGGCGGGGTGACGGTGAAGCTGGTGCTCGTGGTGGAGCTCCCGCCGGGCGTGGTGACCCGTATCGGCCCCGAAGTCGTCGCAGGGACCGTTGCGGTGATCTGGGAGTCCGAGTTCACCGCGAAAGCGGCTGGGACCGAGTTGAACGCAACCTGGGTGGCTCCCGTGAACCCGCTGCCGTCCAGGGTCACCGATGCGCCTGGGGGTCCAGACGTTGGCGAAAAGCCGGTGACGGCGGGTGCAGGCACCGTGATCTGTCCGGAGCAGTCTCTCGTTCCGCTGCGTAGGACATTTCCCGCGGTGTCCTTGTGCGTCCAACTGAGACTGCTCGGAGTCCCACCGTTGCGGGCACCATTCAAGGTGATGTAGGTGGCACCGGGCGTTCCTCCCAGCTTCCAGTCGATCCGGGGCTCATCGGCCCAACCGCTGCCCATACCGGTGCCGCCGGCTCCGAAGATCATCTGCACCATCGTGGGTTGCCCCGGAGAGGGGAATTCCATCTGATCGTTCAGGGGCTTGTGAACCACCGTGGTGTGAGAGTGCCCATTGAGGACGACGTCACCGCCGTTGTTCGTGAGCAACGACCACATCGGGAGACGGGACATCGACACCCCGTCGTCCTGCAAGGTCGGTCTGTGGAAGAACGTGACGATGCACGGCGGCGGCGGGGCCGTCGGGCTCTCGAGGATGCCTTGGACGTAGTTGTACTGCGGGCTGCCCACCGACATCGACTCCACGTCGGAGGCGAGATCGAAGAACAACACGTTCCCGAACCGGAACGACGTGTACAGGGGTCGTCCATGCCAGTAGTCCTGCCAGTCGACGACATGGTCGGCCTCGTGGTTGCCCAGAGTGGGTTGGGTCTTGGCGCCCAGTTGGCCCCAGAGGTTGCCGGGGCCTCCGTCCATCGAGTTCCGCCCGTAGTGATTCAGGTTCTCGGTGAACGTTCCTTCTTCGTAGATGTCACCCAGATACAAGAAGAGGTCCGGGTTGGAGCCGGCGATGCTCTGGACGAGATTGTTGCCAAGAGGCTCATCACTCGCCCCGTCGCCGACGGTGGCCACGACAGGGTCGCGGGAGAGGGTCCAGCTGGTCGGGGGCAGGAACGTGGCCCAGTTACTGGGAGAGTGCTGGAAGTCGCTGGCGTTCCCGTTGGACAACGTAGCCGGCACCGATACGGGCGCGCTCGTTGGAGACCCGGCCCGCACCTGGAGGACGCCCGAGCCATCTAGGTACTTCGTTGTCGGCCACACGAAGGAGTAGTCGTTGGTAGCCGGCGACGGTCCCCGTTTGGTGATGAGAGACACCGTCGGGCGCCCTGTCGGAGCCCAACTGACGTACATCCTCTCCCCATTGCCACTACTGGTGACCTTGATCGGGACCTGACCGTTGAGCGTCCCCTCGGGAACGGTGACACAGACCGTGCTGGAACCGGACGCCCCGCAGACCCCGGGCGGTGATGAGTCGACCGCGAAGCTGTGGCTGGCCCACGAGGCGTTGTTGTGTGTGCTGCGGTGGGCGAAGGCGGAGACGAGCCAGGTGTCGATGCTCGTCGGGAGTGCGGGCGTCGATCGCACCGCGGTCCCGCTTCCCGCCGCGACGTGCCCGCTCTCGGCGTGGATCGGGTTGGCCGGGTCGACCCCGGAATATGCCACGATGACGAACGCCCACTTGGTGGCGGCGCTCGATTGCCATTGGTAGGTGGCGGGCTCTGCCGGTCCGGCGATCTTCCAGTACCAGAAGTGATGCCCACTCGAGGGCTGGATGCTTCTTCCCAATCTCCAAGAGCTGTCCGGCGGGGTGATGGTCCCCGGCGACCGACCACCCTGGAAGGCAATGATGAGATCGCCGGCCTGAACTCCGGACGGGGCCGTGGCATTGAAGCTGGCGACCCCCGAGCCCGACCCGGTCGAGGACGATGCTGCCGAGCGAAAGTTGATCGCGGAGGATGAGCCCGGTTTGAGAGCGAGGATGAAACCCGCCACGTTCGAGACCGATTCGCTCGGTGAGGCGGACCCGGTCCAGGTTCCCGAAACCTGGCTACCGCCGGTGTCGGCGACAGCGACCGATGTTCCGTTGGTACCCGTAGTGTTGACGTCACCGCGCTCGACCCCGGGCGTGGCGGCGGCCTGTGCGGTCGGGGTCGACGTGGCGACCAGTCCCCCGACCAGCGCCATCACGACGAGAACCCTCAGAATCGATTGGGAGACCGTCTCGCGACTCCCTTTGCTCCAGCCCATATTGCCCCTTGGCCCTTGTCGAACCGTCATGCCAACGGTCGTCCGAAAGCACCGGTTTTCTCCGGCCCTGCGATCCGCATCGCGCAGCGTGCCCCAACGTTCCGCTCCCCCAGGCCCTCATGGAAGGAGTTGCTCGGAAATTTAGCTCATTTCGGGTGAAGGTGTGGCATTCCAGGTCACCTGAGATCGCGCTGATCGGAAGGCGATCTGGGTTTTCGGACCCCGGCGGCCGGTGCGCTGAACGAGCGCGCGTTCAAGGATCGTGGTCTGCCAGCGCCTCGTAGGCGTCGTACTCGGGCACCTTCCTGGCGATGAACAATGCACCGAGAATGCAGGCGAGCCCGCCGGAGACAACGGAGAACTGAGGGGAGGTCACCGACGCCACGGCCCCGGCCTCGAAGTCACCCAGTCTGGGGCCACCGGCCACCACAGCGATCTGAATCGAGGAGAGACGACCGCGCAGCCGATCGGGGACCGCCAGCTGGAGAATCGTGGTCCGGAACACCGCCGAGATGACGTCGGCCGCCCCGGCCAGTGCGAGCAGGGCGAGGGCGAGCCAGACCGATGTGGCCAGACCAAAGGCGGCGATGGCAGCCCCCCACACGATCACAGCGATGACGACTCCGCGGCCGTGTCGTCTCACCAGTCCTACCCAGCCCGACGTCATCGCACCCAGGAGGGCTCCGGCGCCGGGGGCGGCATAGAGCAGTCCGACCGTCGAGGCGTCGCCACCCAGGACCTCGGTGCCGATCACAGGAAAGAGCGCCTGAGGCATGCCGAAGACCATGGCGTTGAGGTCGATGATGAAGTTGGCCTGGAGGATGCGGCGCTCTTTGAGAAAGCGGAATCCCTCCTTGATCGACTCCCAGCCAAAGCGCTGTCCGCCGCCCTCGGGCTTCAACTCGCCGACGCCGAACATGAGCACCGCGCTGATGAAAAACGCCAGAGCCTCCAGGGAATAGGTTGCCGCCAGGCTGGTCTGTGCGATGAGAAGGCCACCTATGGCCGGGCCCAATGTCTTGGCCACGTTCGCCACGGTTTGTGTGATGGCCAGGGAAGCCGGGAGTAAGTGTCGTCCCACCAGCGTGGGAAGGGAGGCGGCTCGGGCCGGGCTGTCGATTGCGGAGAATCCCGCGTTTATCGCGCTGAGAGCGAAGATCAGCCAGACACTGGGCTCGTCGAGGGAGGCGTTGATCGCCAGACCGATAGCGGTTCCCATCGATGCAACCTGGGCCAGGACCAGGAGTCGTCGTCGGTCGACCGAATCGACCAATGCCCCACCCACCACCGAGGTGAGCAGCAGCGGGATCAGTTGGGCCACGCCGAGTGCGCCGACGAGAAACGTCGAACCGGTCAGCTGAAACACCTGGAAGGGGACGGCGACCACGGTGAGCTGGCGACCCATCCACGACAGCGACAGCCCACCGAAGAGCCATCGGAAAGGGACCGACTGGCGCAACGGCGTGATATCGACGAGGAGCTGGCGCGGCGTGAGCCGTCTGGATGGCCGCTTCGACATCAGCGAGGCCAACCAGCAGAGTTGTGGACCACGACCGGCGACTGTAACCATCTCCCCAGGCGAGCATTCGGTTCAATACGTTCACGCATGCGAGGACGTAATCTCCCCCCGGTGAAGGGCCGGTCAGTCTTGGTGGCGCTCGGTTTGGTGGTGGTTTCCTGCACCACCGGGGTGGAGCCGCCGTCCTCGTCCGTCACGACCACGACTAGCGGGCCAGCCACCTCCACGACTCGCAGGCCAACCACGACCACCTCGTCCCTCGTGGCGACGACCACGACCTCGACGCCGTCAATCGTCGACCTAGCGGCCCTGCCGGACGGGCCGTGTCAGATAGACGACGTATCTGAAGGTGGTGAGCCCACCGTGGTCGTTGGTGATCGTTTGTACGGCTTGGGAGCCGACCTGGCGACCCCGAGGTGCCTGATGGAAGGTGTCTCCAGTGCCAATCTGGCTTGGGGACCCTTGGGAGACCGGCTGATCACCGGCCATACCGTGCATGGTCAGGACTTCGAGACTCTCTCATTCGAAGACGCCGCCTCGCTCGAGTGGACTGCACCCACCGGAAGCAAGGTCGTGGTGGTGGGGGGAGACCGTCTCACCAAAGTGTCACTCGACGGGTCCGGGGAAGAGAACATCAGGTTCCTCGACGAGACCGAGTCCGTCGCCTACCACCCCGCCGGAACCCACATGCTCGCCGTCGGCACAGACGCGTTCGACCAGTATGGCCTTTGGTTCGCCAGCAACGACGGTGTCGACTTCCAGCTGATCGCCTTCGACGAGGAGGCAACCATCGCCGAGCCCGAGTGGTCTTGGCTGAACGAGCCGCTCTTCGTTGCCAACCACGACGATGACCATTGGCACATTCACCGAGTAGAGCTCGTCGACGGCGATTTCCAGGGCCCGGTCGTCGTGGAGTCGGACCTACCCATCGACTGGCTCACGGCATCCCCGTACGACCCCGTGATGATCGGATATCGAGAGGGTGGGGAACCCGGTGCGGTCTGCACTGAGGGCGCGGCGGCACGTGTGCGGGGAATCGACCTCCCCGAGCCACTGATGTCATACACGAGCACGCCAGTTGGCTGGTTGTCACAAGAGCGACTCCTGGTGCTCGCTTTTCCAGCCGGTTGCCTGGGTGAGGCCGACCTCTGGTCGTTCAGCGCCGGTTTCTGCCCCGGCTCGACCTACGGCGCCGAGCTCCTCATCTCCGGTATCGACGGCGCGGCACAACGAGAAGCGATGCCGACTGCACCCCCGGCTCCCGACTTCAGCGGGGTCATCGACCCCGCCCCCGCCTGATGACAGTCGAGCGACCGGTCGGTCGCACCGCAAACGAGCGTCGTCGGTGAGCTTTGCTTCCAGTGAGGAACCGGAGTAGCCCGCACCCACCGGGTGGAAAGCCGCCTCAGATGATGTCGTCGAAGAGGATCGTGGCCAGTGAGAAGATGCCGGCCAGAACGGTCACCACCCCTGTCACCATCGCCCCAACATTGGTGAGAATCTCCATGATGTGATCATGTCGGATGACACCGACAGAATCTATGGGGACCTTCCCCCATATCACCCCTAGAGTCTCATCGATCGAGAAGTTCGGAACTGTCCTCACCTGTATGGACGGCCGCTCCCAACGCAAGGTGGTCGACTTCCTCACCACTTCGTTCGGGGTTCGTCACCTCGACCTCATCACCACGGCCGGGATCGTCAAGCACCTCGCCGAGGAGACTGACGAGACCTACTCGCTTCTGCGCAACGTGTCGTTGTCGACCCAACAACACGGCTCACGCCAGATTGCCGTCGTCGCCCACCACGACTGCGCGGGGAACCCCGTGTCAGACAAGACTCAGAAACAACAGGTTGCGGCGGCGGTCGCTCGCGTTCGGGACCTGTATCCCGACGCAGGGGTGACCGGGCTTTGGCTCGGCGAACACTGGATCGTGGAACGGCTTGGTCCGGCTTGAGCGACACTCCTGCCCTCGCCGATCCCCGTCTCGAGACACTGGAGCATCAAGTGGTCCGTCATGGCCCGGTGTCGTCGCTGGAGGAGGCGGCGACTATCCGCGGGCTGACGCCTGCCCAGGTGATAAAGACCATGGTGGTCCGACGTGCCGCCGACGACTACGTCTTCGTCCTGGTTCCCGGGGATCGAAACATCTCCTGGCCCAAGCTCCGGAGCCATCTCTCCGTGAACCGGATCTCTATGCCTGATGCCGATGAGGCCAGGTCGGTGACCGGATATGAGCGAGGGACGATCACCCCGCTGGGATCCACCAACCCGTGGCCGGTGCTGGCCGACGAGACCTTGGGCGGCACCGTCTCGATCGGGGGCGGCGCTCGAGGAGTCTCGCTCACCGTCGACGCAGACAGACTGATCGAGGTCCTGGAGGCATCCGTGGCCGACATCACCGAGGCGGTTTGAGGAGATCGCCCCGGGGTAAACCGGTGGTATGGATGCTGTCGTGGAGACAACCGAAGACGGCCGAAAACGAACGCATGTCGGCATCACCGTGTGCACCGGACCGGGCCAGCACCGTCTGCTTCTGACCAAGCCATATCACCAGGCTGGTCAGGTGGTTGCTATTCCCCGGTCGAGGATCGACACCGTGACCCATCTCGAGAACGGAACCGCCGAACGAGCCGACTCCGACTGACCGGAGCGACCAACAGGAATTGTCATGTTCGCCCGCACGACGTCAGGCTTGCTCATACTTCTGATGGCGACGGTCGGGTGCGGCGACACGGGCAGGCCGGACACAGCTACCTGGCTCTCGAAGTGGGGTGCGGTGACTTCCGCGATCCCGGAGATGGCCGACCTCGGCGACCCGCCTGATGCTGGACTCTGTGAGAGCGCGCTCGCCGCGGTTCGAGCCGGCAACGAGGACCTGCTCCCTTCGCCGGTGGCCACGGTCGACGACCTGGTGACGGAGTGGGTCGCAGTTGCCCAGGCGGCATTCTTCGATTGCCCGCCGGCAGGAGCCGTGATCGATTCATTCGCGACTGCCTATGAGGAGTTGGAGCGAATCGAGGAGACGATCGACTCAGACCTGTCCCAGAACGAAGACCGTCCCTAACCGACCCAACCCACGATGCTGGCCAGATGGCCATCCGGATCGACGAAGTGCGTAGCCCACAGCTCCCGATTCCCGTCCGACATCACCGCACGTGGCTCGATCTGGAAGGGAACACCTCGAGAAGAAAGCTCCGCAAAGGCGTCCATGATGTCCTCGACCTCGATGACTATCTCTGTGAGTGATCCGTCGTCCGGCCTCTCCCCGACCCGGTTGAGGGTCAACTGGATGCTGCCACCGTCGAGAAAGGAGAAGTCTTCGCCCTCCATCTTCATCCCCAATCCCACCGAAGTCGACCAGAAACGGATCGACTCATCCATGTCCGCCACGCGGAGGATGATTTGACCGATACGCATGGGGCCAAGCTACGCCTTTGAAGTGGACCACGACGAACCCCAGTGGGAACAGGTCGACTGCCAGGGCTGGATCAGATCAGCGGTATCGCCAGACGATGCGGCCGCGGGTGGGGTCGTATGTGGAGACCTCCACGTCGACCTCGTCACCGGGGAGAACTCGGATGCCACGACCGCGGCGCATGCGACCTGATGGCTTGGCTAGCAGCTCGAACCCGCTCTCCAGCTTCACCTCGAAAGTGGAGTCGGGGAGCATCTTGGTGACGGTGCCACGCATCCGGATGTATTCGTCAGAGTCTTTGGCCATTCTCTCTCAGACTAGGCGAACGCCGGGGAGTAGACCTATAGCGGGTGGAGTATCGAGGCGTTTGGCTGCTCCCCTTCGACCAACTCGGCGATCTGCTGCAAGATGCTCTGTGCCTCCCCAACCCATTGCTGGTAACCGGCCAGGTCACCGTTGCGTAGGGCGGCATCGGCAGCTGCGAAAGCGTCTTCTGCCTCCTGTATCAGCTGTTCGAGGGTCGACGCATCACCAGGAACCCCGCCGTCACCGTCTCCCTGACCGTCACCCTGGCCGGCCCCGAACACGAGCGACAGGGCGCCTTCCAGGGTGTCGGCCCACTCGACCTGATCGCTGTAGACGACCGCGACTCGTCTGAACTCCGGGAAGGCACCGCCCTGCTCCTCGAGGAATATCGGCTGGAAGTACACGACCGAGTCCTCGATGGGGACGATCAACAGATCGCCCTTGATCACCTCCGAGCCCTCGCCACGCCAGAGGGTGAGCTGTTCGGCGATCTCGGCGTCCTGCTCGATGCGTTGTCCGGCCTGATTCGCTCCGTCGACCAGCTCCCCGTCGGGCATGCGGAAATCGACCAGCCGTCCATAGCTTCCGGGGGTGGAGTCGGCCACCAGGAAGCCCACCATGTTCTGTCTCGCCCGCGGGTTGAAGGGTTGCAGCAACAAGTAGGAGAGCTGGCTCTCCCCCGGTAGCTCGGTGAGGAGGTAGTAGGGAAGGATCTGAGAGAGCTGGGTCCCGTCGGGGGTGATATCGCCGAAGAGCTCTTCGTCACCCTGTCGGGGTGCATTGGACGGGTCTGCGGGGAACGACCACTCGTCGTTGCCGCTGAAGAGCTGGCTCTCTTCGTTGACGTGGTAGTCGAGATACATGTAGCTCTGAAGACGGAACATGTCCTGTGGGTAGCGAAGGTGGTTCTCCAGCCGGTCGGGCATCTCGGAAGCGGAAACGAAGAGATCGGGATGTGTCGCCGCCCAGGCGTTGACGATCGGGTCCTCGGGGTCGAACAGGTAGAACGTGACGTCGCCGTTGTGGGCGTCGATGAGAGCCTTCACCGAGTTGCGTATGTAGTTGGTCCCGGGATCGATGCCGGAGGTCTGTCGCAACCTCGCCCTCGCGTTGAAGTCGACTCGCTGTGAGTAGGGGTAGTTGGGGGTCGTCGTGTACATGTCGAGAACCCAAAGGACCTCGCCGTCCAGAATCACCGGATAGGGGTCCGCGTCAGTCGACAGGAACGGAGCGAGCTGATCGACGATCTCGGTGATGTTGCGCTCCACGAGAACCCGGCTGTCGGGCCGAATCTGGTTGGAGATCAACAGGTTGAGATCCCTGTACCTGAAGGCGAATGCGATCCTCGTGAAGAGGTTGTCGAGCACCACGCCGGAGTCGCCGTCGTACTCGTTGCGGCCGGTGTCGCCACCTCCGAGCGGGATGTCGATCTCCTGAGGTGAGGCGCCTGTCTTGACGATGACGGGTTTGCCTGGGGTGTTGGTCTCCCCGAAATAGATGCGGGGCTCGTCCAGTTCGAGGCCATCGACTGACGCCACGGGCGGGACATCCTTGAGGAGGAAGACGGGTTGCCCGTCTGCCTGGACCACGTTCGCTTGATTGACCACCGCCCCATATCCGTGCGTGTAGAAGAGATGCTCGTTCTGCCAGTTCACCGGCACCTCCGCCTCGTCGAGCTCACGCACCGAGAGCATCACCTGGTTCGGTGAACCCTCGGCCAGGTAGCGGTCGGTGTCCACGTTGCTCAGCCGGTAGTAGCGCTCCAGCTCCTGGAAGTTCTGATATGTCCGAGGCAGCACACTCGTGTTCCAGATGCGCAGGTTCTCGATGGTGGTCCGGTTGGCGTCGATGGCCTCGGCGGTCAGATCGTCGGCGGCCGTGAAGTCTCGGACCTCGATGTCGTCGAGCATCCAGGCGGCCTTGGTGGCCTCCATGTTGTACCCGATGTACTCGGTCTCCTTGTTCAGCTCGTCCGGCTCGACGCTGAAGCGCTGCACGAATGCGGGGTAGATGGTGCCGGCGGCGATCGACACCACGATCCAGGCCGCCACCGAGACCAGCACGAGCGTCCACCCACGACGGAAGATGTTGACGATGAACAGGACTGCGGCGATCAGAGCGACGATCAGCAGGAGTCGGATCACCGGGAGCCGTGCCGAGATATCGGTGAACCCGGGGCCGAAGAAGTCCTCGTTCCGGTTCGCGTAGAGGATCTCGAACATGTCGAGCCGATACGAGACGGCTCGAACGATGGCGACGATCGCAAACAGCGACGAGATGTAGATCTTGGCTCCACGGGTCGCCGACACCCGGCGACCGTCGAAACGGATTGCCCCGTTGAGATAGAGAGCGATGGCGACGACCACCGTCGTCAGCACCAGGAGGTTGAAGAGCCAGTCCACCATCATCTCCCACAGCGGGAGCCGGAATATGTAGAAGCTCAGGTCGACGTTGAAGATCGGGTCGGTTTGTCCAAAGCCCTGGGAGTTGATGAACAAGAAGACGTCATCCCGCCAGGTGGCGACGGTGAGTCCCATGATCACGGCGAGGCCGGCGGTGATCAGAATACGGATCTGACGGATCCGGGGCTCGACCCATTCCCGGAATCGCTCCACCAACTCTTCCTCTTCGGTGAGGTCGAAGGGAGCCCAGCGCGGTGAGAACCGATCGACAAGTTTCAGCGCACCCCATATCACCAGGAATGCAAACGCGATCCCGATGGCCCCGAGGAGGATCGACAGCCCCCAGTTGCGCAGCCAGACGTCGCGGAAGCCAACCGAGTCGAACCAGAGGTAGTCGGTCCAGAGAGTTCCCGCCATGGTGAGCAGGAGGTAGATCGCGAGCAGGATGCCGAGGATGACCAGGATCGGACGGCGTCGCCCGGCGGGATAGTCGGAGGGAACCCTGGTGAACATTCGGATTGAGGGTACCTGTTGCCCGAGTTATCCGACGATGAGCAGAGTCGACGTGGCCCCTAGTGGTGGATGATCACCGTGCATTCGCATCCGGGATGCACCGGCGGCAAGGTCGCCCGGGGATCGGTGGAGGCCGCCCGACAAGCACTGCAGGGGACGCCCGCCGTGACCCAATGAAGTTCTGCCGAAGGCGCTGACTGCGCCAGGCCGAGATGAAAGCTGCGGTGGGCCAGTTCGCGAAGCCGACGCTCCGCTTCATCCGTCCTCCACGCCCGGAACAC
>DASPGH010000005.1:0-19385 GCA_035620735.1 Acidimicrobiia bacterium
AAGGCTACGGAGCGGGTCGCGGAGGCGAGTATGGATGCAGTGGAGCGCCACGGGATCAGGTCCAGGTATCAGACCGGCAGGCGAAGACTGCGACTGAGACTCTCAGGTTGGGCATCCAGCCATTGTTGGTGGATGTCCCGCCGGCATGTTCCTTCGGGAGTCCAAGGTGCCGTTTCTGGTACGGGCCAATCTGATCAGTATCAGAGACAGCGCTGAGATACTGATTGATCCTGAATCGCCGGAGTTCGTCTTTTGTTCTGTGCCCCTGCGCAATGTCGGCAGAGGTGTAGCGGTGGTCGGCAGCGCAGGCGTAAGCGACGGACATGAGGCTCGCTGATCTGTGCGCTTGACTCAGACCGTGGTTCCGCCCGAAGAGATATTCCGGGTAACGGCCAGTATCCCGGTGGACCGCCCCGAGTTGGAGCCGCTGCGAGAAGCAATCAGGCAGGGATCTTGGGAAGTGGAGGTCAGGTATGGCAATATCGACGAGGACGATTCTGTCGATCTCGTGACGACGCTCTCGATATCGGGTACTCGGGTGCGTCAGGTCGCCTTCCGCTGGGCCGACGACGACGAGCCGTTTCTCATCTCCGGTCCAGCCGACGATTGAGTACCCAGTGCCCCTCTACTCTCACCGAGCATGGTGTCCGTCCTCATCACAAGCCATCTGTGGCTCCATTGGGCAAAACTCGCCATCCGACAAGAAAGGCGAGCCTGGGAGGCCAGAGAACTAGGTCAGGGGGTGGAGAAGCAGGGTGGAAACTACGCTCTCTACCTCGGGCTGGAGACCGAGGAGTCGATCCAAGCCGTCTCGGCAGCTCGGCACGCGATCCACAACCTGTATCGAGTGTGGCGTCCATTCCTGGCCAATAAGAAGGAGAGGGAGATCCAGGCCGACGACCTCACAACAGACACTAGGCACCCATGGGGCGTACGCGGAGGTTGTCCACGCGTCAACGGCTAGCGTGAACAGACCATGCATGACATAGAAATCACGTACTGCGTCTCCTGAAACTATCTCCCCCGCGCCGTGAGCGCGGCCAACGACATCATGTCCCGCTATCAGCACATCGTCGGTTCCCTCAAGTTGATCACGGGCTCTAAGGGAGTCTTCGACGTCTCGGTCGATGGCGATCTCATGTATTCGAAAGCCAGGGAGGGTCGCCACGCCGAGCCCGGCGAAGTCCTGGACCTGTTCATCGACAGGTACGCACAGGGTGTGACGGTCTACCCCCAGGACTGATCGGGCACGGGCCGGCCGAAGGACGCCGCCAGAGCAGGTGCCCTGAGGCAACAACGGCCAGGGCCAGGGCCCCCGCTCGGTGCCCTGAATCACGCTGCGTCGCCTCAAGAAAATCTGGCCCCGATCCGAAACATATCTGGGGTCTGGACAGGCCCAACGTCCAGACACGATGACTTCACGATCTGAGCCTCATCAGTTGTTGGGATCACCCGATCTCGACCACACTCTGTCCCCGCACGCCCTCGTCGCCGAGTTGGGACGGGCCGCACTGGATGGCGTACCCGCCGGGACGTTGCTTCGTCCGGCGGCCCGTGTCGTTTGCGACGCCCTTCGTTTGGAACGTTCGGTCATTCTGCTTCGCGACCGGGCCACCGGCCAGCTCACGCTGGGAGCTTCCCATGGCTGGGACGACTCGTCTGATCTCGATCGCGTTCTCGCGTCTTCGGAACGGTTTCACGAACACGTGGCGTCCTCAGAGGAACCAATTGCGGTCTCCAGCGTCGATTTCAGGGGTCTCTTCGATCCCCCGAGTTGGCTGGTCGACGCCGGCGTGACTGCGGCAATCGCCACCAGCATCCCCGGTCGCGGTTCCTCGTTCGGTTCGATCACCGTCTTCACGGATGACCGGACTCGGGTTCCCCCAGAATCCGCCGACTTCATGCGCTCGATTGCCAACATCCTGGGCGGAAAGCTGCAGTCGGAGGCAAACACACGGGCGCAACGTCGTCACACGAGGTTCCAGGCAGCCCTCGCCGAATGTGCCCAGGCTCTCCTCGTCCATTCCGAGGAGAACCCGCTTGAGCAGGCGGCGAGAGCCTTGCTCTCGGCTACCGATGCAGAGAGCGTGTTCATCGAGCGGAACGTCCTTCATCCCGAACTGGGTCTGTGCTCGCAGACGGTGGCCGAAGCAGACCGTCCCGGAACGGCAGCCTCGAGACACGACACCCGCTACGACTACTGGGATCTCACCCCCTGGGATCGGATGCCCACATCGAGGGCACATCTTGAACGTGGCGATCCTTTCTTCCTCGTGCCCTCGGAGCTATCGGGCGTCGAATACGACCTCTACGAAGCCGATCCGTTCCACACCAAGTCCGAGCTCGACATCCCGATCTTCGTACGAGGTGAGTGGGTGGGTCTGATCGCCTTCGGCGAGAGCGAGGTGGCCAGAGAGTGGGAAGAGCAGGATCTGATGCTGCTCAAGGCTGCGGCTCTGATGGTCGGGGCCTACTGGGAGGCTGAAGTCGCCAACGAGGAACTGAAGCGTCTTATCGCCTCGAAGGACCAGTTGATCGCATCGGTGTCTCACGAACTGCGGACCCCGCTCACCTCGGTGGTGGGCTTTGCCAAGCTCCTCGAGATAGAAGGCTCAGACCTTGCGGCTGAAGAGCGGGCAATGGTGATTCGCACAATCGCCGAGGAGGGAGTCGATCTCGCCAACATCATCGACGATCTCCTGGTCGCGGCCAAGGCCGAGTCGGGCACGCTCGAAGTCGTATCTGTGCCAACCGATCTTCGGGCTCAGGCGGCGCAGGTAGTGGAGGCGTGCCGACCAGAGGATGTGCGACGAATCGATGTATCCCCTGACACGGTGCGTGGTGAAGGCGATCCCGCCCGGGTGCGCCAGATCCTGCGCAATCTGGTGTCGAATGCCATCAGATACGGAGGGGATCAGATCGGGATCGAGTTCGAATACGACCAGGGCTGGGCGGTGGTGCGGGTAGTCGACGACGGCCCCGGCATTCCGGATGATAAGAGAGACCGCGTCTTCGAGTCCTACTACAAGGGCGAGGAGGACCCGGGGTTGGCCGGCTCCATGGGTCTCGGACTGTCTATCTCCCGACAGCTCGCCGAGCGTATGCGTGGCTCGTTGTCCTACTCCTACGTCGGGAACGAGAGCGTCTTCGAGCTTCGTCTACCGGGCATCGAGTGACGGAGACCCCCGGTCGCACCCGGGGGTCTCCTCTGGGTCGTCCTGCCCAGGACCCCAATCACTGGCTTATTCGCCAACTCACGAGGCGATATGCAGCGAGCCCTTTCGGTCAACCAATTTGGGCTCGGATCTCGCCTCCCGGATTGGCCGTCGTGTGCACATTCACGTAGGCATTGCCCGCAGCGATCTGGTCGATCAGAGCCGACAAAGGCTGTCCGACGAGAGAGCCGATCAAGTCTTCGGCGGTGATGACCCCTTGGGCGAGAATCCCGCTGGTCGGCCCGGGTATCAAGATCGGGGGCGGTCCGTCAGGGTAGAGGAAGGCCACAACCCCACCATTCGTTCCCGGTGCCCCAATGTGAATGTGCGACTGGAGGATGTCGCTGAGATTCGCCACGATCAGCTTGTACTCGAGAGACATACCGTCCTCGCTCAGCTTGAAGGTGGCTACGCCGTTGGCCTGGCTATCGACAGCGGGAACCTCGTTGGCACCTCTCAGTGGTGCCGCGTTGAAGTTGCGGCCGTTGTCGGCTCCAGCGGGCAGGGCCACCGCAACGGCCAAGACGGCTGCGATTGCAAGCGCAAGTAGACGTCGCATGGATTCCTTTCTCTTGTTCCTCCATGCAATACGTGTGACCACTCTTCGTGGTTCGAATGGTTTTCGCGCTCTGAGCCGATCGGCGATGCAAATAAACCTGTCATCGGCCCTCGCTATCTTCAGAGGCGGAAGGAGAGCAGATGACTCGAATTGCGGTAGGAACCGAAAAGGGCGCCTATGTCCTCGACGATGCCGGGGGGTCATGGGACGTCCGAGGGCCCATGTTCCCCGGCTGGAAGGTGTCCGCTTTTGGAGCAGCCCCGGACGGGACCCATCTCCTCGCTGTCGGTAGCAACTGGTTCGGGGTCGGTGTGCACCGCAGCAACGACTTCGTCAAATGGGAGCAGACCGAGAGCCCACCCGCCTGGCCGGAGGTGGGCGACCGCAAGATGGAACAGCTGTGGACCTTTCACACCAGTGGTGAGCGCATTTGGGCGGGAGTCGCCCATGCCGGGCTGTTTATCTCGCATGACCAAGGCGTCACCTGGGATCCCGTCGACGGGCTCAACGAGCATCGCACCCGAAGCGAATGGCAACCGGGCTTCGGTGGTCTCTGCGCACATCGGATCATGATCGATGGTGATACCCAATGGGTCTCGATATCGGCCGTGGGGGTGTTCCGATCCGACGACAACGGATCGACCTGGGAACCGAAGAACGATGGGGTCGACGCCGTTGGCCTTCCGGAGGACGCCCCGCGCCCCGAAGTCGGCTACTGCGTCCATTGTGTTGCCCACGATCCGGATGACCGTTCGCGGATTTGGCGACAAGACCATTCCGGCGTGTACCGCACAATCGACGGGGGAGACAATTGGGAGCGGATCGAAGCCGGGTTGCCGGCCAATTTCGGATTCGTCATGTGGCGCGACACTTCGAGTGGCAGGCTGTTCACGATCCCGCTGGAGGCCGACGCCAACCGGGTGCCTGTCGATGGCGCTCTTCGCGTGTATCGATCGGACGACGATGGTGACAGTTGGCAGGTTTCCGGCAACGGCTGGGCCGACTCACCACAGTTCACCGGGGTGTTGCGCGGTGCCTTCGACGGTGACGACAGAGGGACGTTCTGTTTCGGGACCACGGGCGGCAAGGTCTGGCTGACGAAGGACAACGGTGAGTCGTGGAGCGAGCTCGACCCGGCCTTTCCCCGCATCGGCGCCGTGGAGGTCTTTGCTTGACCACCCTCCGCCTCCCACGGATGCTGTCTGAGGCGGCCAACACCGATCTGAGACATGAGGTGAGGGGAACAACCGTCGCCGAGGCACTGGCCAGCCTTTTCGAGGTAAAGCCCGGTCTCCGCAATCACATCCTCGACGACGGGGGAGCGGTGCGTCCGCATGTCTCGGTGTTCGTCGACGGAGTCCAGTCCGATCTGAGTACGGCTGTCGTCGACAGCTCTGAGATCAGAATCCTTCACGCGGTGAGCGGTGGCTGAATCGTCAACGGTTTAACCGAACGTTCATGCGGGGAATCTCGGTCGCGATCCCTGATGTCATTAGCTTGAGCGAACGTAATGCGGATTCTGTTGGCAGACAGATTCCCCGAGGCGCAGCTGGAGAAGCTGGCGCGGCGCGGGCACGACGTTCGCTACCAGCCCGACCTGGAGGCGGACGAGATGACCGACGTCATAGCCGACGTCGACGTGTTGGTCGTACGGTCCACAGCGGTGACCAGGGAGTCAATCGAGGCCTCACAACAGCTTGGCCTCATCGTGAGGGCGGGTGCCGGGACCGACACCATCGACACCGACGTGGCCTCCGAGAGGGCCATCTATGTCAGCAACGTACCGGGCAAGAACTCGGTGGCGGTGGCGGAACTGACCATGGGTCTCATCCTCGCCCTCGACCGTCGGATTCCTGACAATGTCGCCGAATTACGCAACGATCATTGGCGAAAAGGCCGATTTTCCAGCGCTCGGGGCCTGAAAGGCCGCAGGATCGGAATCATCGGGATGGGAGCGGTGGGAATCGAAGTCGCCATCAGGGCTCGGTCCTTCGGGATGAAGATCCTCACGCTCGAGCGATCTGATAGGGAAGAAGACGTTTCCGAGTTGCTCGCCGATCTCGGAGCCAAGACATATGCCGAGCTGCCCGACATGCTCGCCGACAGCGACATCGTCTCCATACATGTCCCGGTTGACCCCGAGACAGTGGGCATGGTCGATCAGGATTTCATCTCGCACCTTCGGGACGGAGCCTTCCTCGTCAACACGGCCCGGGCCGAAGTGATCGTCGAGCGAGATCTTCTGGCAGCCCTCGAGGAGAAGGACCTCTGGGTGGGGACCGATGTCTATCCAGACGAGCCGGATACCGGAGACGGGGAGTTCACATCGGATCTGGCCAAACATCCCAGGGTGTACGGCACACATCACATCGGCGCATCCACCGAACAAGCTCAGGAGGCGATCGCCAAGCAGGTGCTCAAGATCATCGACGAGTATGAAGAGGGCGGCGTCAAGAACGTGATCAATCTCTCCGAGCCAATGGACACCACGACCGTGATCGGAATCCGGCATGTCGACAAGGTGGGTGTGTTGAGCCGGGTGTTCGCGGTGTTACGAACGGCAGACATCAACGTGGAACACATGGAGAACCACGTCTTCGAGGGCGCAAGAGCTGCCAAGGCGGTGATCAATCTTCATGGTCCCTTCGATGCCAACGTGCATGAGGAACTGGAGAAGCTCGAGGGGGTGTTTCACGTCGGTGTCCTGAGATCCGGTCGCTGACAGATCAGCCCGGTTTGACGGTCAAGCGAACGATGGGCCTGGTGTCGTTCCGTCTCAGGATCTCAGCAAAGCCATGCTCTGAGAACATGGCGAGAGTTCCGGTGAAGTAGTCGACCACCGACTCCCTATGCCCGTCCACCGGGTAGGCCTCGATCATCTCAGCCCCTAGAGACTTGGCGTACTCGATGGCTGCTGTGAGGAGCCCGCGTCCGATCCCTTGGCTTCGTTGCCCCGCCTTCACGACAAAGCAGTTGATCGTCCACGGGTCGAGGTCATCGACAGCTCTGAGCAAATGTGATCTTCCCAACGTGGGGAACTCCGAGCGGGGTCCGATCTGCACCCAACCGACTGGGTCGCCGCCGAGGTACCCGATGAGACCCGGTGGGGGCCCTTCGAAAGCGACGTCGGCGAATCGGTCCCGGTTGTCACGCGCGTCTTCATAGCCGCCGTCGGGCCGTCGCCAATGCATACAGAAACACCGGCGGGCGACACCGCGTTCTCCGAAGACTGTCTCCATATCCTCGAAACGATCTGCGGTCAAGGGGACGCAGGTCATTTCGCCTACGTCGGTCTCGACCTTGTGGCTCCAGGTCAAATCAGGCTCCGATCGAGTCGGGGCAGGCCGTCCCGAAAGTGAGTTCGATGATGTCCGCGTCGGGTCGATGGGCGCGGACGTAGGTGTCGTTCGGCGCAGTCCGGGTCGCCTCGTGCTTGGCCAGCGCTCGTCTCCGGCGCTCTTCGGCCAGGCGCTTTCCGTCCTCATAGGTGAACAAGGTGAGCATCGTCATCTTCCTTCTACTCATTCCTCCACGATCACCAGACTATGAGAGAATGCGGACAGGTTCAGTCCGCATATTCGAGGAGACTGGAAACATGGACGCAGCCGAGCGACTGCTGAAGCTTCTTGGCCTTCTGGAGGGACGAATTGACTGGACGGCGGAGGAACTGGCCAGACGACTCGAAGTGACTCCACGCACGATCAGACGCGACATCACCCGTCTCCGAACCCTTGGCTATCCGGTCGAGGCAATGGCCGGCCCGGGGGGTGGCTACCGCCTCGGAGCGGGTGGGAAGCTTCCACCCCTTCTCTTGGACGACGAAGAAGCGCTGGCTGTAGCCCTGGGCCTCCGGGTCTCTGCCACCAGTGCGGTTGGGGGTCTCGAGGATGCGTCTTTGTCGGCCTTGTCGAAGCTCGAGCACGTGTTGCCACCACGACTGCGAAACCGTCTCGAGGACGTCTCAGAGGCGACCACATCGACCCTGGCGGGGGCCCGCACCGAAGTGGACCACTCCTCGTTGTCGGTGGTGGCGACGACGATTCGGAAGAAAGAGCGTCTGCGGTGCCGATATGTCGACGCCGAAGGCCGGGTCACGGAACGACACATCGAGCCAACTCGTCTCGTCCATACAGGGCGACGGTGGTACCTCGTCTCCTATGACCTGGATAGAGAGGACTGGCGCACCTTTCGTCTGGACAGGGTTTCAGAGCCCAAACCGACCGGGATGCGTGCCAAGGCCAGAACTGGGCCCGACCCGGTCGAGTTGGTGCAGCGGGGCATCACCGTGGACGCCTGGAAGTTCGCCGCGTCAGTGATTCTCGAAGTGCCGGCGCCCCAAGCCGAGAGGATCGTTTCTCCGACCGTCGGGACCGTCGAGGCAATCGACGAGGACACGTGTCGCCTGATCATTGGTGCCGACGAGATGTCCTGGCTGGCTCGCTATCTCCTCAGTTTGCCGGTGCGATTCGACGTCGAGGGGCCAGAAGAGCTCCGCGAGGAATTGGCGTCGATAGGAGAGGAGTTGACCACTCAGTTCGCTTCCTGACCAGGGTTACGCTCCTCCCATGGTTCAAGAATTCAAGGACTTCATCGCCAAGGGGAATGTCGTGATGCTCGCCGTTGGCTTCATCATGGGCGTCGCCTTCCAGGGCGTCGTCAACTCCCTGGTCGAGAATGTGATCATGCCGATCGTGGCCATACCTTTTGGTCAACCGAACTTTGACTCGCTCGCCTTGACGATCAACGACTCGGAAATTCTCTATGGAGCGTTTATTACTTCCGTCGTCGTGTTCCTGCTGACTGCGCTGGCGGTGTTTCTCTTCATCGTCAAGCCCTACAACGTCTTCGCAGACAGACGAGCCAAGGACGAGGATCCAGAGCCCGGTCCCACAGAGATCGAGCTGCTCACCCAGATCAGAGACAACCTCGCCCGACGCGGCGCATAGCTCTCCGTGCGGACGGCCACGGTGAGTGGCTATGGTTCCGTGGTCTGTTCGAGAAGGAGGAAAGTGATGTCGACGGGCAATCGTGGGCGACGCATCATGGTCCTGCTGGGAGTGGCCGCTCTTTTGGCCAGCCTCCTTGCCGGCCCGGCTATCGCCAGAGACGGGAATGGTGCTGCCAACTCACAGGAGGTCCAGCTCCAGATATTGGCGATCAACGACTTCCACGGCAACATCAACACGTTCTCGAGCTCATTTGGCGGCTCCGGAGGTGCTCAGAACCTCGCCACGAATATCCGGGCTCGCGAAGCCGAGGTGCGCAACTCGATAGTCGTGTCCGCCGGTGACCTCATAGGGGCGTCGCCTCTGATCTCGGCGCTGTTCCACGACGAGCCCACCATCGAGGCCATGAATCTCATCGGCCTCGACATCAACGGCGTAGGGAACCACGAATTCGACGAGGGCCCGGCGGAACTGCTTCGCATGGCCAACGGCGGAAGCCATCCTGTCGATGGAGATCTCGATGGCGATGGGTTCTCCGGCGCTGATTTCGACTTCCTGGCAGCAAACGTGGTCGTCGACGCGACCGGAAACACACTGTTCCCGTCTTATACGGTCAGGAACTACCAGGGAGTCCGGGTCGCCTTCATCGGACTGCCCCTCCAGGGCACCCCCACAATCGTCACACCTTCCGGGGTTGAGGGTCTGACGTTCAATGACGAGGTGGAGACGGTCAACGCCATCATCCCGCATCTGCAGAAAAGGAACATCGAGGCTTTCGTCGTCCTGCTCCACGAGGGAGGGTTCAGCCCTGGCGGACAGAACGACTGCAATGGTGGTCTCACAGGCCCGGTGGCAGACATCACACGAGGTCTCGACGAGGCGGTCGACCTCGTCATCGCCGGTCACACCAACGATGAGTTCATTTGCCAGATCGATGGCAAGTGGGTGACGATGGCCGACAACGCCGGACGCATCTTCACCGACATCGATGTCACCCTGAACAGGGTCACCAAGGACATGACCGTCCAGCACATCGAGAATGTCAACAACCTGCAAAGTGCAGAAGACGCTCCAGATCTCGTCGACCTGATCGAGAAGTACGACACCCTCTCGGCTCCTCTCGCCAACGCGATCATCGGGACCATCACCGCCGACATCACGAGAACCAACAACGCTGCGGGTGAATCTGCATTAGGAGACGTCATCGCAGACGCGCAATTGGCCGCTACCTCCTCGGCCGGCACCGGCAATGCGGTGATCGCCTTTATGAACCCGGGAGGGATCAGGGATGACCTCGACTTCTTAGGCGCAGGTCCCGACCTCGACGGGGAGGTGACATACGGTGAGGCGTTCAGCGTCCAGCCGTTTGGCAACAGTCTGGTGACAATGACCCTCACCGGCAACCAGATCGACACGCTGCTCGAGCAGCAGTTCGACAATCCGGATCCAGGTGCGATGCGTGTCCTACAGGTGTCCAACGGGTTCACTTACACGTGGGATGCCAGCGCTCCAACCGGCGCAAAGGTCGATATCGCGAGCGTCGCTCTTGATGGTGTGCCCATCGACCCGAGCGCCACCTATCGGGTGACCGTCAACAGCTTCCTGGCCGATGGGGGCGACAACTTCACGATTCTTCGTGAAGGGACGGACCGCCTCGGCGGCGAGGTCGATCTCGACGCACTCGTCACCTATTTCGGGAACAACTCACCGGTGGCGCCCGGACCGCAGAACCGGATCACGGTGGTGCCGTAGGCGAGACGGCAAGGTGGGCGCCCGGTCGTGGGTCGGGCGCCCACCAGTCATTCGTACTTGAAGAAGCCCTCTCCCGTCTTCCGGCCGTGGAGGCCGGCCTCCACCATGCGCGTCAAGAGCGGGGGGGAGGCGTAGAGGGGCTCTTTGAACTCCTCGAACAGGACGTCGGCGACGTATTTGGTGGTATCAAGCCCGACGAAGTCGGTGAGCTCCAAAGGCCCCATTGGGTGGTTGGCGCCGAGACGCATGCCGGTGTCGATGTCCTCCGCCGACGCCACGCCCGCCTCGTACATCCGTATGGCCGACAGCATGAAAGGGACCAACAACATGTTGACCACGAAACCAGCTCGGTCCTTGGCATGTATCACGGTCTTGCCCAGGCTGGCGGCAAAGTCCCGGGCACGCTCCTGGACGTCTGTGGCGGTCTTCACCGTCGTCACCAACTCCACGAGCGCCATCACCGGAACAGGGTTGAAGAAGTGAAGGCCGACCACCGACTCGGGACGGCCAGTGGCGGCCGCAAGCCTGGTGATGGGTATCGATGAGGTGTTGGAGGCGAGGATTGCATCGGCGTCCGACACCACCTCGTCGAGTTGGCTGAAGATCCGCCTCTTCAGGTCCTCGTTCTCGGTGGCTGCCTCGACGACCAGCTGACGGTCGCCCTGATCGGCGAGATCTATCGAGATGTTGATGTTCCCGATAATCGAGGCGCCTTCGGTCTCGGTGATCTTCCCCCGATCCATAGCGCGCGCCAGAGAGCCCTCGATCCTGGCCATGGCGGCCTCGGCGGCACCGGCGTCGATCTCGTGCACCACCACCTGGCTACCCGACCGGGCGCACACTTCAGCGATCCCCGAGCCCATCAGCCCGCCCCCAATGACGCCAACACGTTCGATTCCCATTGAGTTTCTCCTGTTTTAACGGTGTGACCATCTTGGCAGCAACAGGTACCCTGGTCGGTCTCAGATGTCCTATGACCACGAAGAAATCGAAGCCAAATGGCAGCAACGTTGGGAGGCCGGGCGCGTCTTCTATGTAGAAGAGGACGCATCAAAGCCCAAGTTCTACAACGTCTGCATGTACCCGTACCCGTCCGGAGCGATCCACCAGGGGCACGTCCGCAACTACACGTATGGCGATCTCCTGACCAGGTACAAGACGATGAAAGGCTTCAACGTCCTCTCGCCGATGGGTTGGGACAGCTTCGGGCTGAATGCCGAGAACGCCGCCATTCGCGACGGCATACACCCCCGTATCAGCACTGAGAACAACATCGCCACCATGCGCTCTCAGATCAAACAGCTGGGTTCGATGTACGACTGGGATCGGGAGTTGGCCTCGCACGATCCCCGCTTCTACAAGTGGGATCAGTGGCTGTTCCTCCAGATGTGGAACAAGGGTCTGGCCTACAAAACGGAGGCGCCGGTGAACTGGTGCCCCAAAGATCAAACCGTACTGGCGAACGAGCAGGTCATCGATGGCGAGTGCGAGCGCTGTGGGACTCCGGTCATTCGGAAGAACCTGGCTCAGTGGTTCTTCAGGATCACCGACTACGCCGATCGACTTCTCGAGGACATCGAGATGCTCGAGCATTGGCCTGAGCGGGTGAAGACCATGCAACGCAACTGGATCGGGCGTTCCGAAGGCGCTCGATTCACGATCGAAGTCGAAGGAGGCGGCTCCTTCGATGTCTTCACGACCCGGCCGGACACAATCTTCGGGATGACGTTCTGCGTACTTGCTCCGGAGCACCCTCTGGTCGGGTCCTTGATCGAGGGGAGCGAGACTGAGAGCGAGGCGCGTTCCTACATCGATGCCGCAGGTCGAGCCTCGGAGATCGAGCGCATGGCGGAGGGGGAGAAGACGGGTGTCTTCACGGGTGCCTACGCAATCAACCCGGCCAACGGACGCAGGGTCCCCATCTACATCGCTGACTACGTCCTGATGGGTTACGGCACCGGTGCGATCATGGCCGTCCCCGGTCAGGATCAGCGTGACTGGGACTTCGCCACCAAATACGGCATCGACATCATCCGGACGGTTCGACCACCGGACGACTTCGACGGAGAGGCCTATATCGGGGACGGAGAGACCATCAACTCAGAATTCTTGGACGGGCTAGGCATGGCCGGTGCAAAGGAGCGGATCATCTCCTGGCTGGAGGAGGAAGGCATCGGCGAGGGGACCGTTCTGTACCGGCTGCGCGACTGGTTGATCTCGCGTCAGCGCTACTGGGGATGCCCGATTCCCATGATCAATTGTGACAACTGTGGGATGGTTCCCGTTCCGGAGAGCGATCTGCCGGTACTGCTCCCTGACATCGAGGATTATCTGCCCAAGGGTCGCTCCCCCCTGGCCGCTGACGACGAATTCGTCAACACCACCTGTCCGGAGTGCGACGGGCCGGCGCAGAGGGAGACCGACACGATGGATACCTTCGTGGACTCCTCTTGGTACTTCTTCCGATACGCCGACTCCGACAACACCGAGGCGATTTTCGATCCAGACAAGCCTGCCTACTGGATGCCGCTCGACCAGTACATAGGTGGCATCGAACACGCCATCCTCCACCTGCTCTACGCCCGCTTCATCACCAAGATGCTCTACGACATGGACATGTCGAGCGTCGAGGAGCCTTTTGCCCGTCTGTTCACACAGGGAATGATCACCCTCGACGGCTCCAAGATGTCCAAGTCGAAAGGGAACGTGGTCGATCCCGTCGATCTGTTCGCTTCCCACGGCGCCGACTCGCTTCGGCTCTACCACCTCTTCATGGGCCCACCGACCGATGACGCGGCATGGAACGAGAATGGTGTCGACGGGACGAGACGCTTCCTCGAGCGGGTGTGGAGGATCGGCACCGAGGAACATCGATTCGCGACCAGGGCGCCCGACGATTCCGATCACCGGCTTCTCGGGCTGGCCCACCGCACGGTTCGAAAGGTCACAGAGGACATTGACCGGTTCCACTTCAATACAGCGGTTCCGGCTCTGATGGTCCTCTCCAACGAGTTCAACGAGTATCTCTCCGCAGAGCCCGTGGAACAGACCTACCACGAGGTGCTCAGGTTGTTGCTGCTCCTCATGGCGCCGATGACGCCGCACATCGCACACGAGTTGTGGGAGGTGAATGGCTATGGGGACATGCTGGCCACGGAGTCATGGCCCACCTGGGACGAGGAGCTGGCCCGGGAGGAGACAGTCACGATGGTCGTCCAGGTCAACGGAAAGGTCCGCGACCGACTGGAGGTCTCGGCAGACATCACGTCCGCTCAGGCTGAGGAGACCGCACTCTCCTCGGAGAAGATTCAGGAGTGGCTCGACGGCCAGGAAGTGGAGAGGATCATTGCTCGCCCGCCCAACCTGGTAAATCTCGTCGTCGGGTGAACGCCGGCCGAATTCTGAGAAGAGTCGGACTCGACACCGACGAGCTGCGCGCTGCTATCGCACCCGTCGATCCCGATGAGGTGAATGTCTGGCCGGCCTCGAAGATGATGATGAGGCTTTGGCGCAAGGGCATCAGCGGCGTGACCATGCGCAACTGGGTGTTCGTCGACCCCGCCCTGATGCGCGGGGATCCGGTCCGGCTCGGACGACTGGTGATCCACGAGCTGGTTCACGTTCGGCAGTTCAGAGAAACCGGCTACGTCCCGTTCTCCCTCCGCTACGTGTACGAGTACGCCCGGGGACTCATCGGTGGCAAAGGTCTTCGTCAGGCATACCTCGACATCTCTGCGGAGCAGGAAGCAAGGGCCGTGACCGAGGCGCTGCTTCGGCCTATGTGATCACCACGTCGTCCAACTCCTCCTCGGGCTTTGGGTATTGCGGGTTCATCTTCTCCAGGGTCTCGATGAGGATCAACGAGACCACCAGATTGCGATACCACTTGCGATTGGCGGGGACCACGTACCAGGGCGCGTACTCGGTCGACGTCTCGCTCAATGCATCCTCGAAAGCGCGCTGATAGTCGTCCCACAGCTCGCGGTCGGCGATGTCCGCCTTGTTGAACTTCCAATGCTTGTCCGGCTTGTCGAGGCGTTTCTGCAACCGGTGTTTCTGCTCGTCCTTGGATATGTTGAGAAACACCTTCACGATCGTGGTGCCCTCGTCGGCGAGCATCCGCTCGAACTCTCGAATGTGGTGATAGCGCCGCCGCCATGTGTCCTCGGGGGCCAGTTGCTTCACACGAACCACGAGCACGTCCTCGTAGTGAGAGCGGTTGAAGATCTTGATATAGCCGTCGGGCGGCGTCTCCTCGTGGATGCGCCAGAGGTAATCGTGGGAGAGCTCGGCCTCCGAGGGGACGCCGAAGCTGGTCACTCTGACACCCTGAGGGTTGACACCGGTGAAAACCTTGCGAATGGTCGAGTCCTTTCCGCCGGTGTCGATCGCCTGGATGACGACCAACAGGCCCTGCCGTGACTCGGCCCATAGTCTGCGTTGCAGCTCGGCGATTTGTCTGCTGAGAGGGTTTAGGGCTTGCTTCGCTTCCTCTTTCCCACCCTCGAAACCGGTCTTGGCGTCGGGATCGTGATCGGCCAGAACGACTTTGGAGCCAGGCGGGATTCGATATTTGGACACGTCGATCATCGGCGGCGACCCTAGCTCTCGCAGCCGCAGCCACGTTTCGCGTCGCAACCCGGGCGGGTAGGTATCGAGGGCACAACCTAGGAGGTTCTGAGTGCAGGAAAAGAAGAGTATCGGTCGAGTACGGCGACATCCTTTGGCGACCACCCTGATTCTCATCGGAGTGGTGATTGCGGCCATGATCACAATCATGGGGATGCGAACCTCAGCAGACGGCTGACTCAAACGTCGGGTGAGGGTTCAAACCTCACTCGACAGGGTGTAGTTAGTGGGGGGTGGGGGAGAACAGAAACACGGTTCTCGCTACGGCATTTCTGCTGCTGGTAGCGGTCGCAGCCGGCGCTGGCCTCGGCATCATGCGCCGACCACCGGTTGTCATCCCGGATTCGTCACCACCACCGTCGGCAGCGGCCAGCCCCGAGCGGTTGCTCGACGTCCATGTGGCAGGCTGGGTTGCCAATCCGGGGGTGGTGAGCGTCGACGATGGCGCCATCGTGGCCGACGCAATTGCGGCCGCAGGTGGAATGCGCCCGGGTGCAAACGCCGAAGGGGTCAATCTCGCCGCGCCCCTGGTCGCCGGTCAACAGGTTGTCGTGCCCGGACCGAATAGCGCGGAAGTGGCTGACAAAGGAAATAGAGGAAACGATCTCGGCGGGCCGATCTCGTTGAACCGGGCCACCGAGACCGAGCTCGAGGCTTTGCCGGGTGTCGGTCCGGTCCTCGCCGAAAGAATCGTTTCTCACCGTGAGTCGCACGGTCCGTTCGACCAAGTCGAAGATCTCCTTCAGGTTCCTGGCATCGGCGAAGCCAAGCTCGCATCGCTGCGTGACTTGGTTCAGCCTTGACCCGGCTACATCCGGCTCTTCCCCCGCCGGTTTCCATGCCTTGGATTGGATCTGCGATCTTCGTTTGGCTGATGATGGGGACCATCGGCGCTCCCGCCGCGGCGCCAATAGAGAAACAGAATTTCGAAGGAAGTGTCACTCTCCGTACTGACATGTTCGACGCCCGCTACGGCGCCTGGGCAATCGGGGATACGACTGATGGGCCGGTCTTGATCGATCTCATCGGGGAGGAGACACTGTCGAGAGGCGACACGGCGTTGGTTTCTGGAGAGATCGATGGGGAGCCAGGAGTTGCCGCAGGACGGACATATGGAGGGGTGCTCGAGGTCCACAGCATTCGCGCGGTCACCTCCAGCAGCTTTCTGCCACACCGAGCGGGAGCGGCCCTGAGGAGTCGGATCGACGATTCTCTTCGTCCCTACGATCCGGGACGAGCTCTGCTGGCCGGGTTCCTGGTCGGCGATACATCGCACATCCCGGAAACAGACGTGGAAGCGATGCGTCGCAGCGGACTGGCCCATTTCGTGGCCGTGTCTGGCTCGAATGTCGCGCTGTTCCTGGGCCTTGTTGCCGTGGTCGCCGGACCGTTGGGCCTCGACCCGAGACGTCGTGCTCTCGTGGGGCTCGTTGCATTGCCCACATACGTCGCCGCCACTCGCTTCGAGCCGTCCGTGGTCAGAGCAGCGGTCATGGCAGGTATCGCTCTCGGCGGGCGTCTCGTGGGCGTCGTGTTCGAGGCCTGGCAGCTGCTCTCGCTGGCTGTGGCTGTGTTGGTGGTGCTCGATCCCCCCTTGACCGCCAATGTTGGTTTTCAGCTCTCGGTCGCAGCGACTGGCGGCGTCCTCATCGGGGCACGATGGCCAGTGGAGGGCGCCATTCGCAGGGCGTTGGCTGTCACCGCGGGAGCCCAGATAGCGGTGGCGCCGCTGCTTCTCTTCCATTTCGAATCGGTGCCTCTCTTGTCGCCGCTCGTGAACCTGCTGGCGGCTCCTCTGGTGACGGCTTCGACGTTGGCGGGCGCTTTCGGTGCGGTGGGTCTTGGCTTTCTGATCGGCCCCGCGTCATGGTTGGCCGATCTAGTTCTTCTGCTCGCCCGGTCGGCTTCGGGGTGGCCACAACTTGGCGCCGGAGCTTTCGCCGGCGTCGCTCTTGCGGGACTTCTGTTGGGTGTGCTGCCACGGCTCCGAGTCCACCTGGTCGTACCAGCGGCGATTGCGGTGGCCGTGGCGATGGTCACCCCAAATGCCGCCATCGAGCCAGGATCGGTTGCGGTGCTCGACGTTGGCCAGGGCGACGCCATCCTCCTATCGGGAGGCGAGGGGCGGTTCGCTCTGGTCGACGGCGGGCCTGATTCCGCCGCCATCGTCTCCAGGCTGAGGGACTATGGCGTCACTTCGATCGAGCTGGTCGTGTTGACCCACGTGCACGCCGATCATGCAAGTGGGCTGGCGGGAGTCGTGAGCGCACTTCCCGTCGGGACGGTGTGGGCAGACACCGACCCTCACAGGTCCAATGCGTCCGCGCAGCTCTTCGCCCTACTCGACACTCGGGGAATTGGGGTCTCGGTGCCTTATGTCGGTGCGCGGTGGCATCTCGGCGCACTCGATCTCGTGGTGGAGGCACCGGTTCGCCGCTATGCCTCTCCGAACGATCAATCGATCGTCATCACTGTGAGTGGCGGGTCAAGGTCGATGCTTCTGTCCGGTGATATCGAGACCTTCGCCCAGAAGGACTTGAGCCACCTCAGAGCCGATGTGCTCAAGGTTCCCCATCAGGGTGCCGCCACCTCCGATCCAGCGTGGCTGTCCGATGTGGGTGCGGACTTCGCGGTGATTTCGGTAGGGCCCAACAACTTCGGCCATCCTGCGGAATGGGTGCTCGAGACACTCGAGTCGTCCGGTGCGTCGGTGGTCCGCACCGATGTGGAGGGCGACGTGGTGGTCGATCTCATGTCGCCATGACGGTCTGGATCCGGGTTGCGACGTCGAGTCAGCAGGTTGCCCGGGACCCGCACAGAATGGTGCCATGGCGCACATAGTCCTCGTGGGAGCAATGGGAGCCGGCAAGACCACTATCGGGCGTGAGGTTGCCCGCCGATTGGGACGACCCTTTCTCGACTCGGACTCCGCGTTGGAGGGCCGGCACGGTGAAACGGCAGCTGATCTCGCAACGCGTGAAGGCGTGGGGCGTTTACACGATATCGAACTCGACATCTTCGACGACCTGACAGACAGCGCGGAGTCGAGCGTCATCGCACCTGCAGCCAGTGTCATTGATTCCGCCGAAGGACGGACGATTCTCTCCCGCAATCTGACGATATGGCTTGACGCCCCCGAGCAGGTGCTCGCGCTGCGCCGTGATCGAAGTGATCATCGACGAGAACTCGCACTCGAGGAGGTCACGGAGCTGGAGGAGCGGCGTCGACCATTTTGGGGGTCCACCGCTGTCGTCCGAATCGAGAACTACGGAACCGTCGACGACGTGGTCGAGGAAATGCTCGAAGCGATTCGTGGGATCGAGGCAGATCAGAACAGGTCGTAGAGCATCTGTGCGTGACCCACCGGGTCCGAGTAGTACTCGTCTGGTGTTATGACGAGGTCCACCCTCCTCGTCGGCTCTCGGATCATCGGCCCCGATGAGACGAAGCTCTTGATCACTTCGGCGTGGGGTTTAAACGATCCATCCGGGCGGACCAGACCGAAATGCCGCTCGTGGGCGGCACCTGTCGCCTCGCATGGAGGGCGGTCCCAAAGCTCGGATGCGTAATCGGCGAAACACCAGAGGAATGCCCCTGGTGATCCGACCTCGACGAGCTTGGGAAGGGTCGAAGCCACGTAGGCAGCGAATTCCTCCTCACCTGCCATGAACTGTGTGCGGTTGCGTCCGTAAGAGGTCCACTCCCAGACGATCGACGGCCCGCCGTCGGGATTGGTGCAGCCTCCCCACTCCTCAGCAAGACAGGGTTTGTCGGTGAGTGCTGTCACGAGAGCGCAGAGGAATGGCACGAAGTCTGAGTCCAGCTCGTCCCTTGCCCACTGGATGTACATCGGATAGCCATGCATGACAGCGACGTCAGCCTCCGAGAACACCTGATCGACACGCAACCCATTCTCAGCCAAGAGGTTGGCCGTGTGCAGCCCCGTCGTTACCGGGTGTGCCGAATCGATCGACCGAACGACGTCGGTCATATCTCCCACCCATCCAACTCCTGTCGCGGCGGAACTGGGACGAGCAAAGAGGTCTGGCTCGTTCCCCAGGTTCCACATCCAGACTGCGTCGTGATCGTGATACTCGCCAACGACGGTGCGAAGCAGGAGACGCTCCGCATCTAGGGCAAGCGGATCGTGGAACATGTTTCGATATCCGGTGTCGACGACGGCGCCTCGACTCACCACCTGGCGGACGTCGGGGGAGGGATAGCCGCCGGCATCCAGCAACCAGGCCGGCGCCCAGTTGGGCCCGCTCATATGACCGGTGAAGA
>DASPGH010000006.1:0-18830 GCA_035620735.1 Acidimicrobiia bacterium
CGTCAGAAGTAGTGAGCTCCGCTTCATACGAAAACATCCTCCGTCGGTCGGAGGATGAAGAGGTGGTGGGCTTCCCGGGTGCCCACGCTTCCGTCTTCATCCGAGACTTTCACGTGGCCCCGTGACCAGGCGACCTGGCTCGTGCAGCGTCTTTGCCGGAGGCAAAGACGTGCCTTCACAGTTGCGGGACAGCGCCGGGTTCCAACCGGCTTCGCTGTTCCCGGGGCACTCGCCCTCTTGCGGCGAGCCGGAGTCAGCTTACCTTTGCGAGAACCGCGTGTCGGTTAGAGACACGCGGTGCTCGCCGGCAGGATGAAGGCAGGGCTAGCTCAAGTCCTCGGTGTTGACTCCGAGAGCCACCTCGACGGTTTGCTCATCGCCATCTCTGACTATCAGGACATCGACCGTGTCGCCGGGCTGGTGTGAGCGGATCTGGGCCACCAGATCGGTCCATCCCCGGACCGGGACACCCTCCAACCCGACTATGACGTCACCCACCTCGAGTCCTGCTGCCTGAGCGCCTGAGCCCTCGACGATGGTTGTGATTTGGGCGCCGGCCTGGCCCTCGGTGTTGACGTCGTCGGCCTGAACACCGAGGAAAGCCGTCTCTATCGGCTCACCGGAGATGATCCCGTCGGCGTAGGTAACGGCGATGTCGGAGGGCACGGCGAAACCGACTCCATCGTTTGCGCCCGAGCCGCTGATGATGGAAACGTTGATTCCCACTACTTGACCCGTCCGGTCGACCAGGGCACCACCCGAGTTACCCGGGTTGATAGCTGCATCCGTCTGGACCATCGAGGCACACGTGTTCACGGTGCAGTTGGTCTGGTCGACGGCGGAGATGATGCCCGCCGTCACGGTCGACTCGAAACCCCATGGGCTGCCCACGGCTATGGCGGTCTGGCCGACACGTGGCTTCTCGGTGTTGAAAGTCGCCGCGGGCAGGTCGGTCCGGTCGACCTCGATCACTGCGATGTCGACCTGCTCGGCACGTCCGATGACCGTGCCTTCGACCTGCTGTCCGTCGCCAAAGCGAATCCTCACGGTGTCAGAGCCGTCGACGACGTGGGCAGCGGTGATGATCAGCCCATCACTGTCGTAGATGACTCCGGAGCCCACGCCGCTGGTGGTCTGGATGAAGACGACTGAGGGCAGAATGACCTCGGCGGCGGCGGCAATGGGCTCCTCACCGGGGGCGTATGTGGGCGCAGCCACATCGACCGACTCGGGCTCTGTGGTCGTCGTGGTGGCTGGCGCTGCCTCCGGGGTTTCGGGCGAATCGGGATAGAGGAGCATGATGCCTGCCACGATGAGGGCCACGGCACCAAAAAAGAGAATTGCGGACAGCCAGCCTGGCAGCTGCCGTTTCTCGCGCTTGTTGTGTTCTTCTGTCAAGTCTGACCTCCTGGCCCCAAGGCTAAGGGACACCCGTTAAGGCCAAGCGAAAGCGTCTATTAAGTATCGGTAAAGGGACTCACCGAGGGCGGCTCCGTTTCCGGTTCGCCCAGGGGTATCCACACCACCATGGTCGTACCCGCTCCTCCCCTGCCCGCAAACGAAGCCAGCGAGCCGCCATGACTCTGCGCGATTTGGGTGACGATCGACAACCCCAGCCCGATGCGATCCCCATCGTCGGCAGGCAACCCTGGCCCGGCATCCCTCACTCCCATCCAGGCCCAGCCGCCGACTCGACCCGACCCGACCTCGACGCTGGAACCCGCCGGCGCGACCTTGAGCGCGTTTTCGACGAGATTGGAGAGGGCTCGATCCAGGGCGACTTCGACGCCTGACACGATGACCGGATCGTCACGGGCCTCGATCGTCACACGGCTCTCCTCGGCCAGTGAGGTGAAGTCCGAGACTTTGGCTGTTACCAAGTCGGCGAGATCGATCCGGGTCGATCGAGCCTGACCGGTCTGCATCCGTGCGGTTGCGAGAAGACCTGCGATCATCTCGGACATCCTCTCGGCATTACGTCGGATGACGCTCCCGGCCTGTCTCCACTCCTCGACGTCGGCATGGGGATCGGCGGTGACCAGCTCGATGTTGGACCGGATGACCGTCAAAGGGGTTCGGAGATCGTGGCTGGTGTCGGCGAGGAATTGCCGCTGACTCGAGAACGCCTCATCGAGACGCTCCAGCATCTCGTCGAACGTGTCGGCGAGACGTTTCAACTCGTCGTCAGGGCCGATCAGGGCAATCCGGCGACTCAGATCGGAGGCCTGGATCTCGCGGGCGACGCCGGTGATCTCACCAACCGGCTTGAGGACACGACCCGACATGATCCAACCGATCACGATGCTGAGCAGGAACAGGACACCGATGGCGACGAGCGTGTATTGGGCGACCTTTTCCAACACGATCCCGTTGAAAATCGACTCGATCGCCTCGACCTCGACTTCCTCGTAGTGAGGGAGCGTGAATGTCCGTCCCCCGTCGAGAGAGACGACTCGCCCCTCCCAGAGGTGAGCCATCATCTCCTGTGAGTCGAGCCCCATCTGCACCGCGAGGTAGAGGAGTCCGAGAAGGGCGCCACCGAGACCGAACACCAGTGCCGAGTACTGCACCGAAAGTCGGAAACGAATGGACTGCCAGCTGATTCCCGCCATCACTGGTCCTCGAGCCGATAGCCGCGCCCGGCGACTGTCGTGATCAGCTGCGGTTCACCCAGCTTCTTGCGAAGGTTGCTGACGGTGACCCGCACCACATTTGTCAGCGGGTCGGTCATCTCGTCCCAGACATGCTCGAGCAGATGCTCCTGGCTCATGACCACTCCCGCGTTGGCCATGAAGTAGTGAAGAAGGGCGAACTCCTTGGCGGTCAGGTCGAGACGCTCACCATCTCTGGTGGCGGAGAAACGGGCCGGATCGAGTTGGAGCGGTCCCACGGATATGACGGGGTCACTCTCGGTGTCTCGTCGGATGAGGGCGCGGACTCGTGCAGAGAGCTCTTCGAAGGCGAACGGCTTGACCAGGTAGTCGTCGGCGCCCGAGTCGAGCCCGGCGACGCGATCCTCGATATCGTCACGTGCGGTGAGCATGAGGATCTTGGGACGATCACCTTCCAGCGTCGGCAACTCACCTGATACGAGATCTCGACAGAGCTGGAGACCCGAGCCGTCGGGAAGGTTCCAGTCGAGCACCACCACGTCGTACCCGGCCGAGCGCAGCTTGAGCTCGGCTTCCAAGGACCGGTAGGCAACATCGACTGCGTGCCCGTCTCGGCGCAGGCCGCGGGCTACGACGTCGGCGAGATCGGGCTCGTCTTCTACGACTAGGAGACGCATCTCGTCTCAAGATAAGCCGGCACACCTAATCGGCGAATAAACACGGGATCGGAGGACACAGCAGCAAGTATGGACTCCCGACCCATACGGAAACGGCAACCTTTCACCGATCCTGACAGTCGGAGTATCAAATGATCGTGACTTTCATCACGGAGGACCCGGAAGGGTTCCACACTTACACCGGCCACGTCGTCAGCCGAGGCCCCTCGACCATCGTCGTCCTGTTGACCGAGCCCTTCGGCCTCGCCGGCCGTTCGGTCCAGTTTCCGATCGAGGCCGTGGTGTCAGAAAAGGTGATTTCCGGCTAGGGACGGCTCCTCGCTGGGAATAGGCTGACCACATGTTCCTCGATGCGTCCACGCTTCAAGCGCTGGCCATAGCCGGAGGCGTGGGTGCGGTCGCCGGTCTCGTGGCCGGATTCCTCGCATCGGCCGATAACCTCGTAGGCACCCTCCTCATGGGGATCATCGGAGGAGTCTCGCTATCAGCCATCACACGCATCGCCGGGTTTCCCGCGATCTACGGAGTCGGCGAAGAGGAGTTCTCCCTCGTCTGGGCGGCGGTGGGCGGCCTGGTCCTTGGCTTCGTGGTCGGTCGCTCCAACGCCTGATCGTCCTGACTCTTGCTGCCGGAATGCTGACGGCATGCATTGATCGAGAGCCCGCAGCAATCACAGCTGGCCCCACCATCACCACGCCGACGGTCGGGAGCACCTCGTCGAGTGCGAGTGCACCGACCACGACCTCATCGACGACGACAACCACCCTGCCGCCCACCACCACGACCACCATGCCCGTCTTCGATGCGCTGATCAACGAGGTGGACGCCGCACGTCTGGCCCACAGCCACACACCGGACTGTCCGGTGGGCCCGAACGAAGTGGTGCTCATCACACTGAATCATTGGGGTTTCGACGGCGAGGTCCACCCTGGTGCCATCGTGGTGGCCAGAGACGAGGCCGAGAATGTCGTGGCCATATTCCGGCGCCTCTTCGAGATCGGCTATCCGATCGAAAGCGTCATCCCGATCGGGGACCTCCCGGAAGGTATCGAGGACGCGGACCCGGTCTACAACAACACATCCGGGCTGCACTGCCGTCTCGCCACCGGGTCGACACGCTGGTCCGAGCACTCTCGCGGGCTGGCCATCGACATCAACCCGCTCCTCAACCCATTCATCACACCCAACATCCTCTGGCCGCCCGGCGCGGAGAGGTATCTGGACCGGACCCTGGCCGAGCCAGGCATGATCCATGACGGGGACGAGGTGGTGCAGGCGTTCGAGGACAACGGCTGGCTATGGGGGGGCTACTGGACCTCGATCAAGGACTACCAACACTTCTCCGTCACCGGCCGCTGACCCACGCGGGATCAGGCCATCCCCGAACCCGGGGTTGCTCAGGCCACATTTGACCCAAATCGGCTCCGGCTCGAGGACACCCAAACGAAGATGAGCGGATACGGGCCATATCTGACCTCAGGTACCCCGGGTTCGGGGATTAGTCACTCGGTCCTTGACCCTCGACCCCCGCGCCGGGGTGTAGGTTTTTGGGGGTTCCGCTTCGAAAGCGAGGAGCCATGGAACAGGAAAAGGATGTCACCCTGTCGATTCACCTCATCGAGGACGAGACCGACACCAAGGCGACCGCGGTTCTCGACCTGCGTGGCGAGCACTTCGAGGCCACCGGTAGGGCACGACGCAATCCGGTCGACCCCTCGAAGCCGGTGATCGGTGAGGAACTGGCCATTGCCCGGGCGCTACGAAAGCTGGAAGACCAGATCACCGAGGCGGCGGACGAGAAAATCGACCAATACCTGGTCCACTGAGTCGCAGTTGACGGGGTGGGTACTGACTGTCTGAGGTATTTGGAACTCAGGTCCTGATACCGGACACCCGGTAGCCCCTACCCCGAGCGGAGCGAGACGCTCTATCCGATTGCGCCGGCGGCGGCCATGTTGAGCTCGATGAGACGGTTCATCTCGACCGCATACTCCATCGGGAGCTCCTTTACGATCGGCTCGATGAACCCGGCGACGATCATCGACGTCGCCTGGTCCTCGGTGAGACCACGGGACATCAGATAGAAGAGCTGATCCTCACCGACCTTGGACACCGTCGCCTCGTGCCCGATCTCGGCGTCATTCTCCTCGATCTCCATGTACGGATAGGTGTCGGAACGGCTGTCCTCGTCGAGGATCAGGGCGTCACAGCGCACGAAACTCCTGGCGTTCTCCGCACCGGGCTCCACCCTGACGAGACCGCGATAGCCGGCCCGCCCACCACCTTTCGAGATCGACTTGGAGACGATGGTCGATGTGGTGTCGGGGGCTGCGTGCACCATCTTGGCCCCGGCGTCCTGATGCTGGCCCTCACCTGCGAAAGCGATGGATAGGACCTCACCGTGAGCCCCCGGCTCCATGAGCCAGACAGCCGGGTACTTCATTGTCAGACGGGAGCCCAGGTTGCCGTCGACCCACTCCATGGTGGCATTGCGATATGCGGCGGCCCGCTTCGTCACCAGGTTGAACACGTTGTTCGACCAGTTCTGGATGGTGGTGTAACGGCAGCGACCACCCTCTTTGACAATGATCTCGACGACCGCCGAATGGAGGGAGTCTGTCGTGTACGTGGGAGCCGAGCAGCCTTCGACGTAGTGAACGTAAGCACCCTCGTCGACGATGATCAGCGTTCTCTCGAACTGGCCCATGTTCTCCGAGTTGATACGGAAATAGGCCTGGAGCGGCTGATCGACGTGCACACCGGGGGGCACGTAGATGAACGACCCACCTGACCAGACCGCAGAGTTGAGGGCTGCGAACTTGTTGTCGTTGGGCGGAATGACAGTCCCGAAGTGCTCCTTGACGATCTCGGGGTACTCGCGGACTGCGGTGTCCATGTCGGTGAACAAGACACCGAGTTTTTCCAGGTCCTCCCGGTTGCGGTGGTAGACGACCTCGCTCTCGTATTGGGCGGTGACACCGGCGAGATACTTCCGCTCCGCCTCAGGGATGCCCAGCTTCTCGTAGGTCTGCTTGATCGAGTCCGGGACCATGTCCCAGTCCTTCTGCTGCTCGCCCTCGGGCTTGACGTAGTAGTAGATGTCGTCGAAGTCGATGGTGTCGAGCGCACCTCCGCCACCCCACTGCGGGATGGGTTTGCGCAGGAACCGCTTGTAGGCCTTGAGCCGGAAGTCGAGCATCCACTGGGGTTCGCGCTTCATGGCGGACATGTCCCTTATGACGTCTTCGTCCAGGCCCTTGCGAGGCTCGAAGGCGAGTTCGACCTCGTCCCGCCAGCCGAGCTGGTAGCCGCCTAGATCGATATCAACTGTGGCCACTTGGCAATCACCTCAAAAGTGTCTTCGTTCAATTCAACAAGCCTCAGGGCTCATGAATTTCCACTATCCAGATAGGAAATATTGTATCGGCAGGATCGCATCAGGTAAAAGCCGCGTTCGGACTCGTGTCGGCAGGCCACTATTTTGAGACGCATGCCGATGATCGTGGTCGGAGCCGACACCCCGGCGGGGGAAGCCCTCCTGAAGTCCCTCGACGCCACGGCACGTGAGATCAGGGTCTTCGTGACCGATGAGAAGATCGGTCTCCAGCTGAAAGAAGCTGGTTTCAAGGTCGCCACCGGTGACGTGTCCGATGACAGCCATGTCGAGGCCGCTGCCACCAGATGCTTCTCGGCGGTCCTCATCTCCGAGGCCGCCACCGATTCTCGCGAGCGCTCATTCGCCGACACCGAAGACGAGGTCATGTCAGGTTGGGCCAAGGCGGCCTCCAACTCGAATGTGAAGAGGGTGATCTGGGTCACCGATGGTGACTATCCGAAAACAGATGTCGCCGAGGTCGCTGTGGTCGATCCGTCGCAAGCCGGGTTCGAGAAGACCGTTGTGGATCTCGACGAGGCGGCGACCCTGCCTTGACGACGGCCCGCGGGCTCACTCGACTGGATAGGCCGACCTGTCGGCAATCATCAGCATCTCCAGATAATGCTCTTCGGCGACCACACGCTCATATGCCTCGGTCAAGATGTGGTACGGGTCGACTGCAGATCCGTCGTGATGGAGCTCGAAATGGGTGTGCGGAGCCGTCCATTCGGCGTTCCCAGAGTCACCCACCCAGGCGATGAGCTGGCCCGCTTCCACCACGGCCCCCTCCTCGATCCCGGGAGCGAGTGTCAACGACCAGGGGGCATCGCCATCATCGGTTCCGGGGTTGTCGTTGTTGAGGTGCAAGTAGTAGCTCTCCCATCCGTCACCATGGTCGATCTTGATGTTCCGGCCGGAGAGTCGATTGATCCCCGCGTAGAAGACCACGCCGTCGGCAAGGGCATAGACCTCGGTGAGACGGGGGGCCATCAGGTCGTTGCCCTTGTGGCTGCGCCCCCCGGACCGGGAGTCTCCATAAGAGGAGGAGAAGTAGGTCTTCGAGGTCTCCTGGGGGAAAATGACCTCGAAGGGTGGGTCGGTGTGGGCCCTCGCCGGGAGGGCGGGAGAGATGACGGTCACCCCGACCGCCAGCGCGGCCAGTGCGGTGAGAACGCGTTTGAGGACTCGGGAATGCAAAGAGAACTCCTCTGTCTGGTTGGGAGTGGGGCAACCCTGCCGTGCCCCTATGGAAAGCGACCCGGGAACCCTACGAGAGGGTTCGCGCTACGCAAACCCGAAGTTGCAGAAGTCAGGTCGGCTGAGAGGGCTGCGGTCGGACTCGGACAGTGAATCGAATCCGGGAAACAGGCTGGCCGTCGACTGAGATCACGAAGGAAAAGGCACCCTCGGTTTCGAAGCTGAGATTGTTGAAGGTGAACGATCGGATGAGACCGAAATCGGTCGCTCCGGGAGGATGTTGTGCGTTGGTCGGCAGCTTGATGTCCTGGGACAGCGGTCTGGGAAGCAGGGCCTTCCCGTCGGCATCCTGGAGCTCCACAGAGAGTTTCACCGTGTCCGACTGCCACGACACAGGTA
This sequence comes from Acidimicrobiia bacterium, assembly GCA_035620735.1. GTDB lineage: Bacteria > Actinomycetota > Acidimicrobiia > Spongiisociales > ZC4RG35 > JANQRA01. Next base: position 8,262 of record DASPGH010000006.1, read on the forward strand.
TCCGGAGACGGAGACCGATGGCCAGGCTGGGGTGACGAGCCGGGAGTCGCGGCACCCAGAGCGTGTCCCATCCACCGCCGAGCACGAAGAGCTTGCCACGGACAGCCTGCACCGAGTCGGCGAGGAGCGCTACGTCGACGCTGGGACCGAGACCCTCCGGTGTGGAGTCCAACACCACGCCGACACTAGACCCGGCAGATTCATCGGACCGTCCCGGTCCTCGGTATCGTCTCGTCCTGAGAAATATGACACAACAAGAGAACATCGCACCTGCCGAGGGCAAGCTCGGCGTCCTCACTCCGGGTATGGGAGCGGTTGCCACGACCTTCGTCGCCGGGGTCCTCGCCGCACGTAAGGGCTATGCCCAGCCGACAGGGTCGCTGACACAGTTGGCCCACATTCGTCTCGGCAAGCGAGATGAAGACCGCAACCCACTCATCAAGGACTTCGTTCCCCTGGCCGGGCTCGACGACCTGGAATTCGGCGGTTGGGACCCCTACTCGGATGACGCGTATGCCGCCGCGATGAAGGCCGGCGTCCTCGAGCCACGGGATATCGAAGGCATCGGAGACGAGCTGAGGGCGATAAAGCCGATGTCAGCGGTGTTCTCGCCACGTTGGGTGAAGAATCTCCCCAACACCGATCAGGTCAAAGACGAGGCGAGTCACATGGACCATGCCGAGCGTCTGATGGAGGACATCGATCGGTTTCGCGCCGAGAAGCGACTTGATCGGGTCGTCGCAGTCTGGTGCGGATCCACAGAGGCGTACGAAGAGCCCACCGACATCCACATGGACCTGGACACCTTCGAGCAGGGGCTCAAGGACAACGATGAGGCGATCACCCCATCGCAGGTCTACGCCTATGCATGTCTCAAGATGGGAGTCCCTTTCGCCAATGGCGCCCCGAACCTGACGGTCGACATCCCGGCCATGGTCGAGCTCGCCTCTCGAGAGGGAGTGCCCATCGTCGGAAAGGACTTCAAGACCGGCCAGACGTTGATGAAGACGATGATCGCTCCCGGGCTCAAATCCCGCATGCTCGGAATTCACGGATGGTTTTCGACCAACATCCTGGGCAACCGTGACGGGGAGGTGTTGGACGATCCGGACAGCTTCCGCTCCAAAGAGGTGTCCAAGCTCGGAGTCCTCGAGCACATCCTCCAACCCGACGTCTATCCCGACCTCTACGGCGACATCTACCACAAGGTCAGGATCAACTACTACCCGCCCAAGGGTGACGACAAGGAAGGCTGGGACCACATCGACATCTTCGGATGGCTCGGTTACAAGATGCAGATCAAGGTCGACTTCCTGTGCAAGGACTCGATCCTGGCCGCGCCGATAGTCCTCGACCTCGCACTCCTCATGGATCTCGCCGCCAGGGCCGGGAGGTCGGGCATCCAGGAGTGGCTGTCGTTCTACTTCAAGAGCCCCCAGCACGCCGAGAGCGTGTATCCGGAGAACGATCTGTTCATCCAACTGACCAAGCTGAAGAACAACCTCCGTCACATGATGGGTGAGGATCTGATCACCCATCTGGGCACCGAGTACTACGACGAGGCGTGAATGGAAAGGGATGCTGCGCATCCCGCCAGTCACGTTGGAGTTTCGGAACCGAAACTCCAACCCCAACCGATGAGTGATTATGCGCGTGCGCGAGGGGAGTAGGTTTCTGAATGTTTCAGGAGTGGCGTAGAAAGGATTGAGAAATGGCAGAACATCCCAACGTTTCGGTCGCCCGCGAGCTGATGGAAGCATTCAACGCGGGGGATGAGGACCGGATCAAGGCGAGGATGGCCGACGACGTCAAGTGGCACATGATCGGAGGCGACACCACCGAGGGTCTGGAGGCGTTAGCCGCCTACATGGCCGACGCCGGGGACGACTTCAGCATCACCACCGACGTCCACGACATCGTGGGCAACGACGAGCACGTAGTGGCCCTTGTGAACGCGACGGCGAATGTCGGTGGTCAGACGCTCAACTATCGAACGGCTGAGATCATGCACGTCGAGGATGGGAAGGTCACCGAGCGCTGGGCGTTCTCCGACGACACCGCAGCGATCAACGAGTTCTTCGGGCAGTTCTCCTGACGATCAGCCCACGGCTCTGAGGATCGCCCGCACCGACTCCTCGATGTCGTCGTCGGTGGTGGCGTAGCCCGAGACAGAGATCCTCATCGCGGTGCGGCCCTGCCACACCGTAGGCCCGGCGAACATGACACCCTCCTCGGCGACGGCGCGGACAACACGACGTGTCTCCTCGGCATCTCCGAAGCTGACCAACACCTGGTTGAGGACCACGTCATTGAGGATCTCGAAACCCTCCTCAGCCAATCGCCTGGCAAATAGCCGGGCGAGGCGGACTGTGCGATCGATCAGATCGACGACCCCCGCTCTTCCCAGGTGTCTGAGCACCGCATAGGTGGGGACACCGCGCGCCCGGCGTGACAGCTCCGGAGTGTAGAAACCCGGGTCCTGGCCGATCTGACCTGGGAGCAGGTACTCGGCGTTGACGCTCATGACCCGTTCCAGCCAGGAAGGATCTCGAACCATGACGATGCCGGCGTCATAGGGCACGTTCAGGTACTTGTGGCAATCGGTCGCCCAAGAATCGGCGAGCTCCATCCCGGCGGCGAGATGCCGGAGTGATGGCGAGACCGCGGCCCAGAAGCCGAACGCCGCGTCGACGTGGACCCAGGCGCCGGCCTGCTTCGCGATCGGGATGATCTCCGCCATCGGGTCGAACGCACCGGTGTTCACGTTTCCCGCCTGCAAACAGACGATGGCCGGCCCGTTGATGGTTGGGAATGCATCCGCTCGCATCCTCCCCTGATCGTCCACCGGGACACGGACCACACGATCTCGGCCCAAGCCAACGAACCCGAGTGCCTTGACCAGGCTGGGATGCACCTCATCGCCGACCACGACCGTCACCTCGGGTGCGCCAAAGAGGCCCTTCGACGTCACATCCCAACCGACCTCGGCGAGCACCGAGGTTCGCGCAGCAGCCAGACCGGTTGCGTTGCCCACCGTCGTTCCGGTGACGAATGCGCCCCAGGTGGTTTCGGGGAGACCGGCCAACCCCCTGATCCAGCGCAGGGCAGTCGCTTCCAGGGCAACGGTCCCGGGAGACGCCTCGTGAAAGACGGTGTTCTGGTCCCACGATGAGGTGAGCCAGTCGGCGGCGAGCGCCACCGGATAGACACTCCCGATGACCCATCCATAGAAGCGCGGGCTCGAGAACCCCATGGTGGCCGGGGTCACGACTTCGTCGATCAACTTGATCACCTGATCGGGGTCGGTTCCCTCTTCGGGGAGTGGCCCGGTCAGCTCACCGAGATCATGGCCCGCCTCGGGACGGATCGGCTCAGTGGACAGATGCTCGCGATACAGGACCGCCCGACGGGCGGCCTCATTCAAGATGTCACTCATTTAGACGCGAATGTACGCATGTTCTAGGACAGGACGGGTCCGTCTCTACGCTGAGCAGCATGGAGGATCTCAGGATCGGTCAATACACGATCCCCGACGCCGAGCTCGAGGAGAGCTTCGACACAACCGGTGGTCCCGGTGGGCAGCACGCCAACCGGAACGAGACCGCCGTCCGGCTCCGCTTCCACGTCCCTGCCTCGTCTCTGCCCGATGATGTGCAGAGGAGACTGATCGACAGATATGGGGAGACCATCGAGGTGAGGGCATCCGAGTCGCGCTCGCAGTTCCGCAATCGCGCCCTGGCCCGCCAACAGCTCAAGGAAAGGCTGGAGAAAGGCATGAAGAAGGAGCCTCGGCGTCGTAAGACCCGCCCCAGTCGGGCGTCGAAACGAAAGCGGGTGGCCGAAAAGCGAGCTCGGGGCGAGATCAAGAGACTTCGACAGAACCCGCCCGTCGACGACTGATATAGCCTCCGTCATGCGCATGACCCCTGAGCGTTGGAGTTTCATCGGCGAGTACGCCGATGACGTGTTCGGCCAATACGACGAGCACCTCGCCGGCCTGATGGATCGAGCAGTCGACGCCGGTCTACCAGCCATCGCGGTATCAGCCGACGTCGGACGTCTCCTCAAGATCCTCGTCTCACTGACGGAGGGGAGAGTCGCCATCGAGCTGGGCACGTTGGGCGGGTATTCGGGGATCTGGATCGCACGCGGCCTCGCCGCCGACGGCAAGCTGTACACGGTCGAATATTCAGACGATCACGCCGACTTCGCCCAACGCGAATTCGAGGGTGCAGGTGTCGCCGACAAGGTCGAGATCGTGCGAGGGCCCGCCCTCGACGAGCTACCCGGCCTCTACCACCGGCTCGGCGATCACTCGGTCGACTTCGCTTTCATCGACGCCGTCAAGTCCGAGTACGTGGAGTACTTCAAGCTGTTGAAGCCGATGATGAAGGTGGGGAGCCTCCTCGTCGCCGACAATGTCTACGCCACTGGCGCCGGCTGGATCGACGAGGGACACGGCACAGATGAGTTCAACCGTCTGGTAGCGGGCGACTCCGGGTTCGAGGCGGTCGCCACCCCGATGCGCGAGGGTGTTCTGATCGCACGTCGAATCAACTGAGAATCCAGAGGAATATCGCCTCAGACAACTCAGTTGCTAAAGCAGTTGAGCAACTCCCAGGTCAGCTCCGCACCGACCCACGTCGACCAGCGCGAGAAGTGGCTCGTGCTCGTCGCCGTGGCTGCCAGCACTCTCCTGGCGACGATCGACGGGTCGATCGTCAACGTCGCATTTCCGACGCTCGTCGACGAGTTGGGCACCTCGTTCAATGTCATCCAATGGGTGGCCCTGGCCTATCTGCTCACCATCGCCACCCTGACCATGAGCATGGGGCGTCTGGGCGATGTTGCCGGCAAGAAGCGCCTCTTCGTGCTGGGGATCGCCATCTTCACGGTCGGGTCCGCCCTGTGCGGTCTGGCCCCGGACGTGTCGTGGTTGATCGGATTCCGCGTCCTCCAGGCAGTCGGCTCCGTCCTGATTCTGGCTCTTGGCGCCGCCATCCTGGTCGAGGCGTTCCCGCCCAACGAGCGAGGCAAGGCCCTCGGGTGGATCGGCACCACCGTTTCACTGGGCATCGTGAGCGGGCCGGTCATTGGCGGAGTACTCATCTCTGCCTTCGATTGGCGAGCGATCTTCTTCGTGAACATCCCCGTCGGGATCGTGGCGGTCTATCTGGCTCTGCGCCACGTCCCGAATCGTCCACCGATTCGAGGGCAACGTTTCGACATCGGTGGCGCCGTGCTGATGAGTCTCGCTCTGTTCAGCCTCTCGTTGGCCCTGACGTTGGGCCAGGATCTCGGATTCGGGTCGACGCTCGTCATCACCGGGTTCGTGGTTGCCGCACTGGCGGCGGCAGCCTTCGTCTTCGTGGAGCTCCGAGTGGAATCGCCGATGCTGCAGCTGCGTTTGTTCCGCAACCCGATGCTCTCAGTGAGCGTCACAACCGGGTTTCTCATGTTCAGTTGCGTTTCCGCGACTTTCTTCCTGCTCCCCTTCTATCTGGAGGGAGTGCTCGGGTTCGAGGTGGGTCAGGTCGGCCTCCTTCTCGGAGTGGCGCCGCTGATGATGGGTCTCGTGTCACCGATCGCGGGGAGTCTCTCCGACCGCTTCGGAGTCCGGCGACTAACACTCCTCGGGCTGATCTTGATCGCCGCGGTCTACGTCGGGTTCACCACATTCGACACCGACACGACCGCCTTGCATTACCTGGTCCTGGCGGTGCCGCTTGGTGTCGGTTTCGGTGTATTCAACGCCCCCAACAACAGCGCGATCATGGGATCGGTCCCACCCGAGTACATGGGAATCGGCGGGGGGCTGCTCACCATCACGCGTCTCCTCGGCCAAATCACAGGCATTGCGGTGCTCGGCTCGATCTGGGCCACCAGCGTTGCCTCCGCATCCAACGGAATCCTGCCCCCCGAGGGGGCATCGGCCGCCACACCGACCGCCCAGGTGGCCGGTCTGCACACGACATTCCTGGTGGCGGCGGTGACACTTGCCGTGTCGGTGGTTATCGGGGCATGGGGTATGCGGCGGGAGCGACGCGAGCGGGTCGAAGCGTCAGCGGTCCCCGCCGAAGTCTGACGCCATCACCGCTTTCCGATCGGGCTTGCCGATCGAAAGGACGGGTACCTCACGCACACGATGCATCTCCTTTGGGACCATGTGGCCGGGGAGGAGACCGTGAGCCCATCGGGTGAGTTGCTCGGGATCGACGTCGCCCTCGAAAACACCGACCAGTCTTTGCCCCCATTCGGCGTCCTCGACACCGATCACACACACCTCGTGGACACCAGGATGGCGGCGAAGCGCGGCCTCGACCTGTTCGGGGTCGACGTTCTCACCACCGGTGATGATCACGTTGTCCGACCTCCCCAGCACCCTGAGCGCGCCCTCGTCATCCAGTACCCCGAGGTCGTTGGTGACGAACCAGGGATCGGCCCGGTCAGGCTCACCGAGGTAACCCGAAGAGACCTGATCGCCACGCAGTGCGATGCGTCCGTCGCCCCCGATGCGGATGTCGATACCCGGTAGCGGATGCGCTCTGTGCTCGACGGGCGACCCGGGGAGCAAGGTCGCCGCCTGCCCGAACGTCTCCGTCATCCCGTACGTGGGCAGGACCGGTAGCCCGGCGTCGACTGCTTCTTCGAGGAGCCCGGTTGGGATAGGGCCCCCACCGACGAGGACGGCGCGCAGGCCGGAGAAAGGTCCGTACCCGAGAACTCGACGAAGCATGGTCGGTACCACGGACACCATCGTCACCCGTCCGTGCATGGCCGTTGCGAAAGACGGTGGGTCGAATCCCGGCTGAAGTGTCACCGACCCACCGGCGTAGACCTGACGCACGAGTATCGAGAGACCTCCTACGTGATGGAGGGGAATAGCCAGCAGCCAGTTGTCATCGGGACCGTGGCCGAGATGAGCCATCGAAGCCTCGGCAGCCGCCTCCAGGTTCGAGTGGCTCAGCCGCACCCCCTTGGGGAGCCCGGTGGTGCCAGAGGTGAACACGACCAGATCGGCGTCCGGGTCCGGACCGACCCACCCTCCGGGACCTCCCACGGTCAAACCTCCGCCGGAAAGCCCCGCCATGACCTGGAAAACCGAGGTTGGCTCCAGGTCGGGCCCCAACACGAGATACTTCTGTGAGATCCTGTCTTCGACCTCAACCACTGCTTCGCCATAGGTCCAGCAGCGATCGCCCACCCAGAGAAAGGGCTTTTCCGGGTCAATACGACGCAGCCATTCGATCACACGTCGATTGTGCCCCTTATCCTCTCGGTTCGTGGTTTCTCAGATATTCGATTCAAACGCATGGAATGTGGTGTCTGGCTTCGACTTCACCGACATCACCTATCACCGGGCCAAAGACACCGGCGTCGTTCGGGTCGCTTTCGACCGGCCCGAGGTGCGCAACGCCTTTAGACCACACACCGTCGACGAGCTCTTCACTGCTCTGGATCATGCCCGGCAGTCCCCCGATGTGGGTTGTGTGCTCCTGACCGGGAATGGCCCCTCCCCCAAGGACGGCGGATGGGCCTTCTGCGCGGGGGGAGACCAACGGATTCGAGGACGGGATGGCTACAAGTACGCCGAGGGCGAAGAGATCGACCCTGCCCGCACCGGCCGTCTCCACATCCTGGAGGTACAGCGTCTCATCCGGTTCATGCCCAAAGTCGTAATCTGTGTCGTCCCGGGTTGGGCGGTCGGCGGCGGTCACAGCCTCCACGTAGTCTGCGACATGACTCTGGCGTCTGAGGAGCACGCAGTCTTCAAACAGACCGACGCCGACGTGGCGTCCTACGACGCCGGCTACGGTTCCGCCTATCTGGCCCGTCAGATCGGTCAGAAGCGAGCCCGAGAGGTCTTCTTCCTGGGTCGTGACTATTCGGCGCGAGAAGCCCATGAGATGGGGATGGTGAACGCGGTCGTTCCCCATGAGGAACTAGAGACCGTTGCCCTCGACTGGGGACGGGAAGTCGTTTCGAAGAGCCCGATGGCGCAACGGATGTTGAAGTTCGCCTTCAACATGATCGACGACGGGTTGGTGGGTCAGCAGATCTTCGCCGGGGAAGCGACCCGGCTCGGGTACATGACCGACGAAGCCCAGGAGGGTCGGGACTCGTTCTTGGAGAAACGGGACCCCGAGTTCGACCGTTTCCCTTGGCACTTCTGAGTAAATGACCCGGCTCGAAGTCTGGAGGACGGCGGCCCGCGTCCACACCCTCCCCGCCGCTGTCGTGCCCGTGCTGGTTGGCTCGGGCCTCGCCTACGGACAGGAGGTCTTCCGTTGGGACGCATTCGCCTGGGCATTGCTCGGAGCGCTCTCGATCCAGGTCGCGGCCAACTTCGCCAACGATGCCTCAGACGCACGACGTGGTGCCGACACCTCCGACCGTCTCGGACCACCTCGAATGGTCGCTACAGGCGCGGTCAGCTCACGTCAGATGTGGATGGCCACCTGGATCGCGATCGGCGTAGCCGCTGTCGCCGGCGTAGCTCTCACGATCATCGCCGGCCGGCTCGTCCTACTGATCGGTGTCTCCTCGATCGTGGCGATGCTCGGCTACGTCGGCGGTCCTGCTCCCTACGGGTACCGGGGTCTGGGCGAGGTTTTCGTGTTCGTGTTCTTCGGTCTGGTGGCCACTGTCGGGTCGCGATATGTCCACGACATGACCGCTCCCCTGGCCGCCTGGCTCCTCGCCATCCCGGTCGGATTACTTGTCACCGCCATCCTCGTCGCCAACAACTACCGGGATATCGACACCGATCGGGAAGCAGGGAAGCGGACCCTGGCTGTCATCATGGGCCGGGAGGCCACCAGGGTCGTATTCGCGTCGCTGGTCCTCGGCGCATTCGGGGCAATCGCCGTGTTCGCCGTGGCGCGCTGGATTCCAATCACCACCCTTTTCAGTGGCTTCCTTCTCCCCCTAGCGGCCGTCCCGATGAGGATCATCAACAACCGGACCGACGGGCCTGCCCTTATCAGAGCGCTGAAGGCCACGGCGCGGCTGCACCTCTGGGTAGGCATGATCCTGGCTGCGGCCGTTGCCTTCACTCTCTGAAACCGAACGCGTACTGCGAGCCGTCTAACACGTCATGAAGAGACTCGTCCTTGTTGCGGTCATGGCTGTCGTCGCGACGGCTTGCCTCGGGTCCGATTTCGCCGACAGCGTCGAAGGCTCCTGGCAACTGACTGAGGGAACTGTCAACGGCGAGGTAATCCCGATCATCGACTCACACCCGATCACCCTCACCTTCGACGGCGAGCAGGTCGGCGGCACTGCGTCGTGCAACAGTTATGGCGGTACATTCCAGCTCGACGGGTCGACGATCTCCTTCTCGAATCTCGCCATGACCGAGATGGCGTGCATGCCGGAGGAAACAATGATCGCGGAGCAGCTGTACGCGTCGGGATTGACAATGGTCGAAGCCCTGAGTCTGGACCAGACGCTGGTCCTCAGCGGACCCGATGTCGAGCTCACCTTCGATCGCCTCGAACCTGTCCCAGACGCCGAACTGACCAACACCATATGGGTCCTGGACGGTCTGATCGTTGGCGAAACCGTGACCAGCCCGGTCGCGGACAGTCGGGCCACAGTCGAGTTCTTCACCGATGGGTCGATGCTGGGCGACACCGGATGCCGACCCTTCTCGGGGAAATACGAGATCAACGGCGCCGAGGTGGTGCTCACCGAGCTCGCCGCCGACGGCCATGAATGCGAGCCGGGTGTGGCCGACCAGGACAGCCGGGTGATCAGCGCTCTGGAGGGGAGCTTTCGGGTGGAGATCGAGAATGATCGGCTCACCACCTGGACTCATGGGGACGAGGGTCTCACCTTCCTCGCTGAGAAGTAACCAAGACCAAGACGACGCCCCAACAGCCGGATCCTCGCGAGCCCCAGGTCCGCACAGCGTCGCTGCGCGAAGCCCACAACTCCGGGGTGACAGTTTGTAGATCATCCACCGGGGGTAAACCGCCCACCCAATCAACGAAAGGACCCAAGTTGAGAACCGGTGGAATCGGAGGAAGTCTGTTTCTGATCGCCCTCGGCGCAATCCTCTATTGGGCCGTGAGTGTTGAAGCAGAAGGCTTCAGCATCAACACCATCGGCCTGATCCTGATGATCGTCGGCGTGGTGGGGTTGGTACTCACCTTGATCATGACCGCCGATGCCAATCAGGCCGAGCGTCGCGACAACGGTGTGACCATCGTCGAGCGCGACTGACCGATTCCCTGGCGTGGCGACGGCTGCACGTCGCCACGCCGGGGTTCTGAAGTGGGAGGGGCCAAGAACGCGGGAACTTATGGGCCCTCCGTGTGGTCGCGTCCGGAGTCGGTTGGTACGTTCCTCCTAGCCTCACACCCGGAGAGAGACACCATTGTCCTACCTGTACGACTTCGCTTCCGCCGACGAGTCCGACAAGGACCTCCTCGGGGGAAAGGGAGCCAGCCTCGCGGCCATGACCAACCTCGATCTGCCGGTGCCGCCGGGGTTCACCATCACCACCGATGTCTGCCGGATCGCGATGGAGAAGGGCGAACTGCCTCCGGATCTCTGGAGCGAGGT
>DASPGH010000007.1:0-2173 GCA_035620735.1 Acidimicrobiia bacterium
CGGGGTGGACGTACCTCTGGTGTGCGAGTTGTCCTGCCAAGGGCACGGCTCGTTGGCTATGTACGGACGGGATAAGCGCTGAAGGCATCTAAGTGCGAAGCCCACCTTGAGATGAGATTTCCCACCCGTAAGGGTTAAGGCCCCTGGTAGAAGACCAGGTCGATAGGCCGGACGTGTAAGCACGGTCAACGTGTTCAGCGGACCGGTACTAATAGGCCGAGGGCTTGGATATAGAACCCAAACAATTGATGTGCTCGCTATGGAGTCCTCGAGACGCCACACAGCGCCGAGAGGAGCCGGCCCTAGAGGCATTGACATTCGAAGCTTTGTCCGGTGGCATTAGCGGTGAGGAACCACCCGTTCCCATTCCGAACACGGAAGTGAAACTCGCCAGCGCCGATGGTACTTGGGGAGTAGTCCCCTGGGAGAGTAGGTCACCGCCGGGCATAAACGTCGAGGGGTCGCCGACTAGCGTTGGCGGCCCTTCGTTCTTTCCGGGAGTTCCCACACTTTGAGTCGCGACGACGACAAGCAACACAAATCCAATCGGTCCGGCAATCGCCGTCAACACCAGGGGAAACGGCCACAACGCAAGACCATCACCTCGGTCAAGGGCGGTCAGCTGCCCAAATGGGTCCGCGACGAGATCATCCACTCCACCCCCAAGGATCGACGAGAACCTGCTCTGAACCATCTCAGCAAGGCGATGGAGCTCTTCGCCGATGAGCGTTACCCGGCTGCGGCCGCCGAGCTGCGCCAGGCGAAGAAGCTCTCCCCCAGATCAGCCACCGTCAGAGAGCTCCTCGGGCTCTCGGCATATCGTTCCGGTCAATGGGAGGAAGGTCTGCGTGAGCTGCGCACCTTCCGCCGGCTCACCGGCGACCTCATTCACTACCCCGTGGAGATGGACTGTCTCCGCGGTCTGGGTCGGACCGAGGACGTGATCAAAGCCTGGGAGCGTCTCCAGGGCTACGACATCTCACCCACCATCAACCACGAGGCCCGCGTCGTCTACGCCTCGTTCCTACTCGACCAGGGACGACCCCGGGATGCATGGCCCGTCATCAAGCCGGGCAGACTCGTGGCGTCCCCCACACAGGGCGAGCTACGACGCTGGTATGTCGCCGCCCGGGTAGCCCTGGAGGCGGGGGACAAAGAAGCGGCGCGGCGTCTGGTCGCGGCCCTCGACGAGCAAGAGCCCGACTTCGAAGGTGTCGAAGAGCTTCGCAAACAGCTGATCTGATCTGATCTCGGCCGCGTGCCAGATCAGTTCCTTGCTTACCCACCAGACGATGTCCATGAGCGGCAGTTCCGGGTCGGGTCCTCCCGGATAGGCGCACCGGCCAAAAACGTCGAGATACTCATCCGTCATCTGTTCGAGACCGGTCCGCCAGGTAGCTGGACCGCCCCTGAGAAACGCGACGGCTGGCGCGGCGCGGGTCGGCCATGCCGGCCCATCAGTCATCTGTTGCGAACCCACCAACCAGTCGGCACGGATCATCGAGCCCGCACCGGGATGGCCCATCGCCAGGCCAGCGTTCGAGGCGGCTCCGCGTGCGCAGTGGTATTCCACCACGGCGTCTCCGAGGTGAGCTCAGGACCCCCGTCCTCTGCGTTTAGGACAGTCCACAAGACGCGGAGGCACATGTGGAGACGAATCGATCATCCGTCCAAGACGTAACCCCGAACCAAGTCAGAATCTGTCCCAGACCCGTGGCACCGTGGCAAGGACTCCTCGCCTCCCCGATAGAAAGAGGGGAGAAGCGATGGATCTCAATCTCATCGTCCTTTGTGGTCGTCTCGCCGTCGACGGCGAGCTGCGGATGTTCGACTCCGGCGCCCGACTGATCCGATACCTGGTGACGACTCGTGTCGACTTTCCAAGGAGCCGGGTCGACGTCGTACCGGTCACCTTGTGGGACCCGCCCGACGACCTCGTCGACGCACCGGGTCTGAAAGGCGAGCGAATCTGGGTGTGCGGATCCGTGCAACGTCGATACTGGGAGAGCCCGGATGGGCGACGAAGCCGCGTCGAGGTGGTCGCCGAACAGGTGAAGCTGAGAGACCTCGATGAGCTCGAACCCGTGAGTATCGAATAGTCAATGGTGACAGGGGTTTTTCGGACTTGACGGCCGGGGTATCGTGGACAGAGTCCCCGTCCCGCTCGTCTCCT
>DASPGH010000008.1:0-9859 GCA_035620735.1 Acidimicrobiia bacterium
ACCGCCGGACAGCTTGGCGAGACGCTCCTGGAGCTTCTCACGGTCCCAGTCGGAGTCCGTGTTCTCTATCTCACGCTCGATCTGAACGATGCGAGCCTTCACGTCGGCCTCGCTGCCGTCGCCATCGATGATCGTGGTGCTGTCCTTGGCGATGACCACCTTACGGGCCCGCCCCAGGAGCTCGGTGCTCACGTTCTCCAGCTTGAGACCGACCTCCTCGGAGATGACAGTGCCACCGGTGAGGATGGCGATGTCCTGCAGCATTGCCTTGCGACGCTCGCCAAAGCCGGGAGCCTTGACCGCGATCGACTGGAAGGTGCCGCGGATCTTGTTCACGACGAGAGTGGCTAGGGCCTCGCCCTCGACATCCTCTGCGATGACCAGCACGCCCTTGCCAGTCTGCATCACCTTCTCCAGCACAGGTACCAGGTCGTTGACCGAGGTGACCTTTTGGTTTGCGATCAGGATATAGGGATCGTCGAGGACGGCCTCCTGACGATCGGGGTCGGTGATGAAGTACGGGGAGATGTAGCCCTTGTCGAACTGCATGCCCTCGGTGAACTCCAGCTCGAGACCGAAGGTCTGGCCTTCCTCGACGGTGATCACACCATCCTTACCGACACGGTCCATGGCGTCGGCGATGACCTCACCGATCGAGTTGTCGTTGTTGGCCGAGATCGATGCCACGTGGGCGATCTCCTCGGTGGTCTCGATGTCGCGAGCCTGATCACCGATGTTCTTGACGGCGGCCTCGACGGCGGCCTCGATGCCACGCTTGAGCTCCATCGGGTTGGCCCCGGCGGCCACCTGACGCAGACCCTCCTTCACCATTGCCTGGGCGAGGACGGTCGCGGTCGTAGTGCCGTCACCGGCCACGTTGTCGGTCTTGTTGGCGACCTCGTAGGCGAGCTTGGCGCCCATGTTCTCCCAGGCGTCCTCGAGCTCGATCTCCTTGGCGATGGTCACACCGTCGTTCGTGATCGTGGGTGCGCCCCACTTCTTCTCCAAAACGACGTTGCGACCCTTGGGGCCAAGGGTCACCTTCACGGTATCGGCGAGCTTGTCTACACCCGCCTGAAGCCCTTTTCGGGCTTCCTCACTAAAGCGAAGATCCTTCGCTGCCATAACTTCTCAGCTCCTCAGTTGACGATGGCCAGAATGTCACGCTCGCTCAGGACCAGATACTCCCCAGAATCGAGCTTGACCTCGGTTCCGGCGAACTTCGAGTAGAGGACCTTGTCCCCGACCGATACGTCCATGGCGATGCGCTCGCCGTCGTCGTCCCGGGCACCGGGACCAACAGCGATGACTTCCCCTACTTGCGGCTTCTCCTTGGCGGTATCCGGGATGACCAGACCCGAAGGAGTGCGGGCTTCCGCCTCCTCCGTGGGTGTGACCACCACTCGGTCGCCGAGCGGCTGAAGCTTCATACGTAGCTCCTCCTTGAGCTCTACGTCGTGGTTACTCGTGGGAGCCTGGCACCGGCATCTGAACTACCGGCAACCGACGGCTTACCCAATGGTTAGCACTCTCCTGTTGCGAGTGCTAGATGAATGTAGCACTCTCGGGCAGCGAGTGCTAAATCGGATCTGAGTCGGCCACACTTAGGTTCTATTACAGAAGCATGGATGGGTCGACATTCTCGGCCCAGTCGGTGATCCGCCCCTGGGAAAGCCAATGGGCTCCGGCGACACCGATCATTGCGGCGTTGTCGGTGCAGAGGATGGGATCGGGGAGGGCCAGTTGAACGCCACGCTCCCTGGCTTCCTCGGCGAACCTCTCCCGGAGACGTCGGTTGGCAAGGACGCCACCTCCTCCTCCGACGGTCGTGGCACCGGTGGCGTCGACCGCGGCGAAGGTCTTGTCCACCAGCACGTCGACGATTGCCTCCTGGACCGAAGCGGCAACGTCCTCGAGCGGTGGCAGATCTCCAGCTTTCGCCGCTTTATCGATGTAGTTGACAACGGACGTCTTCAAGCCCGAGAAAGAGAAGTGATACGGCCGCTCCAGCAGCGCTCGCGGAAAGTCGACCGCGGCGGGGTCACCACCGTCGGATGTCAGGTCGATAGCAGGACCTCCTGGAAAACCGAGACCCATCACCCGGGCGAGTTTGTCGAAGGCCTCGCCTGCAGCGTCGTCGATGGTGTGACCGAGGGTCTCGTATTCACCCCAGTCGGTGACATGCACTATTTGTGAGTGTCCGCCCGACGCCAGCAAGACCACCGCCGGGAGGACGAACTCCTCGAACTGGAGCCGGGGAGCCATGAGATGACCTTCCATGTGATCGATGCCAACGAATGGCAATTGCCGGGCCCAAGCCGTGGCCTTGGCAAACGAGTGACCCACCAGCAACGCACCCACCAGACCGGGGCCTGCCGTTGCCGCGACACCGTCGAGGTCAGACGGATGGACCCCGGCCTCAGTGAGAGCACGATGGGTCAAGGAGCGGATCGCCTCGACATGGGCTCTCGCAGCAACCTCGGGGACAACACCACCGAAACGAGCGTGAAGCTCAACTTGTGACGAGAGCACATTCGACAACGCCTCGGTGCCACGAACCACCGCAACGGCCGTCTCGTCACAACTCGTCTCGAAGGCGAGGATCGTCGGTCTCATCTCGACGACTCCAGGAACGCAGGGTGGTCGATGTCGTGCGCCCACATGATCAGCGCGTCATCGTTCCCGTAGTACTTGGGGCGTACGCCGACCGGTGCGAGACCCAAGGATGCGTACAGGGCTCGTGCCGCTTCGTTGGAAGCACGGACTTCGAGAGTCAGGTGTTTGGCCCCTGCGTCGATCGCTGCCTCTATGAGCGAGATCATCAGTCGGCGACCCACGCCCCGCCGACGGTGCTCGGGAGCGACCAGCAAGTTGGTCACGTGCGCCTCATCACCTACGACCATGACCCCACCAAAAGCCACGACAGGTGATCCGGCGACCAGATACACGCGATTCTCCTGGGCCAGCTCGTCCTCGATCGACTCTCTCGACCAGGGCTGGGGCTGGTGTGTCTGCTCCAGGCAGGCCACGGCGTCGAGGTCGTCCGTCGTCATCGGACGTATGAAGGTCATCAAGAGGCCCATGGTCCCTCTTGACGAATCTTCTCCCAGTTGATGGTCACGTCCGGCTCACGCATGTAGACCGGTCTGATGTCCTCCGGCGGCGGGTATTCCTCTCTCTCGTACTTGCCGGCTCCGATCTCGGCCAGGGCCACCGCGTAGGGGTATCTCGGCTTTCCCGTCTTCACGTGGTGCAGGCCCGTGAGAAACCCGTCGGGCAACTCGGAGACGTCGCCAACCACCAGACTGTCATCAGCCGTTGACTCCATCGTCGCTCTCAGCTCGTCTGGGGTCATCAGCTCGGTCAGAGACTCGCGGACCACCCCACCGGGCACTGGCCGATATCGGGCAACGGCGAATTCGCCGCGACGTGCGTCGACCACCGCCCAGATCATGCGATGCCCGGTCTTGGCCTCCAGGGCGAGAGCGTCGACCGAGAGCGCGGGGATGATGGGGATCCCGAACGCGGCGGCCAAACCCTGTGCGGTCGCCAAACCAACCC
The DNA here is from genome assembly GCA_035620735.1 of Acidimicrobiia bacterium. GTDB lineage: Bacteria > Actinomycetota > Acidimicrobiia > Spongiisociales > ZC4RG35 > JANQRA01. The sequence goes on from DASPGH010000008.1 coordinate 3,562, forward strand.
TGATGCCGGTGTAGAGCCCGGGTCCGACGTCCACCACAACCGCGTCGAGATCGTTGGGCGACCAACCCACCTGGTCGAAGCAGAAGTCGATGGCGGGCACCAGGAATCCGGCGTGACCAACACGATCGATCCTCGAAGCCGCAGCCAGCGTCCTTCGATCCTCCACGACCGCGACCGAGGACCCCGGAGTGGACGTCTCGATGGCAAGCAGCTTCATGCGACACCACCCAGATCTCGCTCGGCCCAACTGCCGGCACCGACGAATCGAAGTGTCCTGGACCCCTCGCCGTCGACTTCGAACTCGACGCGAAGATGGTCCATCGGGAGGGCGGACTCCACGGCCTCGCCCCACTCGATTATCAGCACCCCGTCGCGGGCGAGCTCCAACACGTCTAGGTCGTCGAACTCGTTCATCGATCCGAGGCGGTAGACGTCAGCGTGGATGACCGGCATGAACCCGCTCCGATACTCCCGGACGAGAACGAAGGATGGGCTGACCACCGGCTCGTCCACGCCCAGTCCGGTGGCGATGCCACGCGTGAACAGGGTCTTGCCTACACCGAGACCGCCGGCCAAAACGACGACATCGCCCGGTCTGAGATTGGAGGCGATACGGCTCCCGAGGGTTTCGGTGTCGTCGGGTCGTGGACAGCGGACTTCGATCATCCGCCCAGCTCCATCTGCTGGGCGTCGACATCCGCACGCGATGCCTCCAGACACTGGCGGACGAGTTGGAAGTCCTCCTCCATTTGCTCCTTGACGCGAGGGCGACCGCGCAGTGCGGCAGCCGGATGAAAGGTCGGGATGAGTGACGCCCCGAGCCACCAAGTGATGACCCGGCCTCTCATCCGCGTGATCCCGACTTCGGTTGGTACCAGCAGCTTGGTGGCGAAGTTGCCCAACGTGACCACCACGTCGGGTTGGATCATGCGGATCTGCTCACGGAGGTACCCCTTGCAACAGTCGATCTCGTCCTGCTGCGGATCTCGATTTCCCGGCGGTCGGCACTTCAGGACGTTGGCAATGTACGCCTCATCCCGGGTGATGCCGATGGACCCCATCAACTCGTCGAGGAGCTGACCTGCCGCTCCCACAAAGGGTTCGCCCTGAAGATCCTCGTTCTTTCCCGGAGCCTCGCCCACGAGCATGAGACGGGCGTCAGGGTCGCCGACGCCAAAGACCACGTTGGTACGTGTCTCCGCGAGACGGCACGCCGTGCACGAAAGTGCGGTGTCTCGAAGTTCGATGAACGCAGGGCTGGCGGGGGTCACCTGGGATCCATTGTGGCAAACAGAAGAGCTACTCGTTGGCGGCTCGCACCGCATTCTCGATTGCCCTCGCCGTGGCGACGAAGACTGCTTCTCCGAGCTCGTCGTGGCTCGCCATGACGTCTCCAACGGAGGCTGCGAACACGGCGTCACCGTCATATCGGGTATGCGCCGGACGTATGCAAGCACCGATGGCATCGTGTGACCTGACGATCAGTCGACTCAATTCGACACGAGCAACTGCAGCATCTGTGGCGACAACAACCAGGGTCGTGTTGGTCAGATCGGACGGGATCAGTTGGGGGGGGCCCGGCACATGATCGCCACCGGTGATCGGCTCGCCCTCGAGAGTGAAAACATCTCCCACAGGGTTGAGGACGGCAAGCACACCGACCACGGCGTCGCCGGCTTGCTCCAATGCAGATCCGAGACCTCCCGGCACCATGTTCTCGAAGCCACGCCACTTCGCTGCGGTGGCGCCCGTTCCGGCGCCGATGACTCCTGACTCGACCGGGGCGTCTGAGGCTGCCTTGTATGCGGAATAGCCCTGTTCGGGGCCGGGTCGCACGGATGGATCTCCGTGCATGAGGTCGAAGATGACCGCAGCCGGGACGATGGGCACCTTGACACCTGTACCGGTGTCGTGTCCCCGATCGTCTTCCACCAACCCACGGACCACACCGTCTGCAGCGGCCAACCCGAAAGCGCTGCCCCCCGTGAGGAGGAACGCTTGGGCCTGTTGCACGCTCATGCCCGGTTGGAGAAGCGCCGTCTCCCGGCTCCCCGGCGCACCTCCTCTGATCTCACCCGCCGCCACATTGGGCTCGGGGAGTACCACGACGGTGCATCCCGTCATGGCCCCTGTGTCGGTCCAATGACCAACCCGGACGCCTGGAACGGCCGTGATCGTCTCCGTCATAGATAACGCCTCGGTACCCGGGGCCCTATCGAGCAAACCACCTCGTATGAGATGGTGTCCAGGCTCTCTGCCCATTCGTCGGCCGTGATCTCCTCATTGCCTTGCGCCCCGAGCAAAACGACTTCCTCTCCGACGCCCACATCCTCGTCGCCGACATCGATGACGATTTGATCCATGGTGACCGTTCCGGCGAGAGGGAAGTTCTTGCCGTGGATGAGGACCGAACCTGAGTTCGTGAGCAGCCTCGGGAACCCATCGGCATATCCGATAGGAGCAGTCACCACGGTCGCCGTCCGACTCAGTTCACGCACCCTTCCGTACGAGGGGCGCTCGCCCGCCTCCAGCCGTTGGACATGGGTCACATGAGTGACGACACGCATCGCAGGACGGAGATCGATCCGCCCCCGCGTGCTGGAGCACGGATGGAGGCCATAGGTGCCGAGCCCGATCCGACAGAGGTCACCGCGGGCTTCAGGATGCAGGATGGCGCCCGCCGTGTTGGCGAGATGCGTCATGGGGGGATTCAAACGGCTCGCGATTGCCTCGAATCTCTCGATCTGGCGACGGGTGAACTCGGGATCCTCGTCGGCCACGGCAAAATGTGTCCAGAGGGATGCGAAGGTCACAGTTGGGCTCTTTCGGATTTCGCCTGCCAGATGTGTTGCCTGTTCGGGTGTGGCGCCAACCCTGTGCATACCGGTGTTCACCTTGACGTGGACAGGCAGACGAGCACCGGTGTTTTCCAATGCGTCGAGAAATGGTTGCGAGTAAACGGTCGGCTCCAGCTCCCAGCGAGCGATGTCTTCGGCGGCCTCGGGATCCGGTTCGCTGAGCAGGATCACCCGGGCACCGATCCCGGCCTCGCGCAGCCTGATGCCCTCCTCGACCAGGGCAACGGCCAGATAGGCGGCCCCGGCGTCGAGGGCGGCGTTGGCGACCGGGACGTCGCCGTGACCGTACCCGTCGGCCTTCACGACGGTACAGACGGCAGACGGCTCGATCAGCTCTTTGAACGCGGCAACGTTGTGACGGATCGCGGCGAGATCGATCTCGGTGTAGGTCGGTCTCACCAGGCGTACTCGCCAATCCGATCTAGCAAACCCGGCGCAGTGACGGTCTCCTCGATCGCCAAAGCGGCTCCGGCCACTCCGTGCCAGTAGGCAGCCGAGACGGTCGCCTCGGTTGGCCGAAGACCGCGTGCCCACAGCGCTGCGATCATCCCGGCGAGGACGTCACCTGTCCCGATCGAGGCCAGCTCCGGGCCGCCGGTGGAAACCAGTATCGGCAGACCCCCATCTGAGATCATCGTCGGATTGCCTTTGCGAAGGACTGTGATGTTTTCGCGTGCGGCGAACGACCTCACGGCATAGGCCCCGGCGGTGACGCCGGCAACACGAGCGAACTCGGCATCATGTGGGGTGACGACCACTTCCGAGTCGCCATCCTTTGATGTCTGCAAAAGGGCAGGGGTCAGCCCGCCGGCATCCAGCAGCACCTTTTCGGCCTTCGAAACCAACGGCACAACGAACTCGATATCGGACGGGTCCAGCCCCGGCCCGACGATGACCACGTCGAATCGACTCAACTTCTCTCCGACCTGATCAAACGTGTTGGCGACGAGCTCGGGAGCCGCCTGCTGGATCATCCTCGGCTCTGGTGAGGCCACCACAACCGACCCCGCGCCAAAGCGCAACGCCGATCGACCCGCGAAGACCGCCGCCCCGATCATTCCGGGCGAGCCTCCAAGCACGAGCACCGCACCAGCCGACCATTTGTGAGCTGTGCGCTCCCGACGCGGCCGAGGGGCATCCGACTCTTCGGCGACGAACATCGATGGCTCTCCACCTTCGATGCCGATGTCGGCGACCGTGACCACCCCACAATGATCAGGCCCCACCCCCTTGACGTGCCCGGTCTTCAGCGTCGAGAAGGTCACCGTCTCGACGGCGCGGAATGCCTTCTCTGCGACTTTGCCCGTGTCGGGGTCGAGTCCCGTTGGGTAATCGACCGCCACCACAGGTGCGTCGGTCTCCATCCAGGCCAGGATCTCCTCCGGCATGCCGGTGCGTGCTCCACCCCCGAACAAAGCATCGACCACCACGTTCGACCCCACTGGAGCACCGATCTCCGAGATCGCCACACCGGCGGTCCGTGCCCGAGCAGCAGCCTCTCTGGCGAGATCGGTAGCGGGCTCCGCCAGCGCCTGGACCGTGACCATGGCACCGCGGGCTCTGAGATATCGGGCAGCCACGTAGCCATCACCGCCGTTGTTGCCGGGGCCAGCGAGGACCACCACCCGTTTGCCATAGGCGGCGCCCGCTCGGCTGGCGGCGAGAGCCACGGCATGACCGGCGCGGTCCATCGCCGTGGCGAGGTCGCCCTGATATGCCTTGTCGACCCGGCGATACTCCTCCGCGGTGAGCACAGGCTTCACATCACTCGTGCTCCCCCACGGCAACCGCCATCACCAGCGCCGAGGTGTCGGTGTGGGTGATCGTCACCAGGATCTCGGTCACGCCCAGCATCGAAGCACGTCGAGCTGCGTTCCCCATCATCCGCACCGTTGGCTTGCCGCCGCCCGTTATCTCGATGTCCTTCCAGCCGATTCGCCGCCAACCCGTGCCCATCGACTTCATCACGGCTTCCTTGCCCGCAAACCGGGCGGCGAGGCGTCGCTCCGGTCTGGCGAACCTGAATGCATATTCTCGCTCGTGGTCCGTGAAGCAACGCTCGGCGAATCGTGGGTACTTGGCCAGGACTGCGCCAACTCGCTCGATGTCGGCCAGGTCGACACCCAGCCCGAGGATCCTCATGACCCCGGCACCCGGCCGGGAACAGCCGCAGCCTTGGAGTTATGGCACCTGGATTGGCTCGGTCGTGGCGTACGCCTCGTTGTGCTCGTAGGCCGAGGCCTCCAGAGCGAGGACCGCCTCTCTGATCTCGGCCATCTGCTCCTCATCGAGCATGTTGTGCTCGAGGAGGCCGAGATCCTCACCGGTCGGGTCATTGCCCTTCCACCCGACCTGGATGTTCCCAACGCCCGGCGCGTAATATTTGACCTGGAAGAAGGTGGGCTCGTCGAGTGAGTTCTCGTCGATGATGAGGACGTCTTCGTAACAGCCGGCGGGCACACAGGTTTGACTACCGACTTCGAAGACCCTGGCTCGGTCGGTCCACTCGACGGCGGGGCCCCAACCTTGGGGCCAGCTTCCTGAGTCGGGCTCGAGATCGGCCGGCATCTGTATCCCGGCCCTGGCATCCTCGGCTCCATGCACCCAGGCCGGGGCGGCGACGAACTCGCCTTCCTCGTACTCCTCGGGGTATTCACCGAGATGCCAGACATTGCCTTCATCATCCTGTGCGAAGAAGGCTATCTCGGCCTCGGCCAGTTCTCCGTCCGAGTAGTCGAGGATGTAGCTGACCACACCTTCGACACCGCCGATCACCTTGGTCAGGTCCGACACGGTGTAGACGATTCGGTGCGGGATCTCCTCGTCGTCCTCGAGAGTCACTCCGTCCAGCACGAGTTGGGTGCCGGGGGTCAGTGGGAGGAACTCGTGGTCGACGTTGGTCGAATCACTGAAGCTGGCGTCCTCCAATGGGGGCGGCTCGATCGGACCGTCGACATCGAACTCTTCTCCCTCGTCTGGTTGGCTGGTGGTGGAGACATCCGGCTCTTCCGTCGTCGAGGTCGTGGTCTCCGAACCCCCGTTGTCCACCGTCGTGGTCGGTTCGGCTCCTCCCGAGCACGCAGCCACGACCAGCGCCAATATGACGGCACCGCCCCAAAACGAAGTCCTACTCACGTTCCGCCTCCCTGCCATGCGAGTGTCTCTCGACAGACAACTTAGCCCGGGATCCGAAATCCTGCACGCAGAGTGACCGACGCAGTTGCAGCGGGACTAGAGATTTCATGTTTCTAATGAGTTTGAGTCGCCCGCTAGGTGGGTAAGTCGCGCCGACTATGAAGACCGTACCTTTTCGCTTTTCACAAGATTTCGCTCAGGTGGGCCGGTTCAACGACCGATTAGACGCTGTGAGACGTGGTGCCCACATGAAAGCCGCCCGTCGCGGTGTCACCGCCACGAGAGCTATGTGGATGGGTTTGGCC
>DASPGH010000009.1:0-37781 GCA_035620735.1 Acidimicrobiia bacterium
GTGCAGATGACGTGACGTGGTCACGTCATCTGCACACGCTCATAGACGTCAGACCTCCACCATCACCTCGTCGAGGGTCTTGCGTCGGAGGTCGGGCACAGCGCAGTCCTCCGACGGGTAACCGATGGGGAACATGCAGAAGGGGCGCTCGTTGCCTGGTCTGCCCAGGAGCGTGGTGAGAAAGGCCATCGGCGATGGTGTGTGGGTCAATGTGGCCAAACCCATGTGATGCAACGCCGCGATGAAGATCCCCGCGGCGATGCCGCATGACTCCTTCACATAGAAGTTGTGACGTTTCGACCCATCCGGATCGACCCCAAACCTCTCCTCGAACATGACGACGACCCAGGGCACAGTCTCCAGGAATGGCTTGCGCCAGTCCGTGCCCAGAGGCTCGAGCGCCTCTCTCCAGTGCTCGGGAAGACGTCCTCCGTCGTAGTTGATCCGCTCCTCCTCCTCGGCGGCTTCCCGGATCTGACGTTTCAGAGCCGGGTCACCTGTCACGACGAATCGCCAGGGCTGGCGATGGGCCCCCGATGGCGCCGTGGAGGCGGTGCGGATTGCTTGCTCGATGAGATGACGGGGCACCGGCTCATCGCTGAAGAAACGGACCGAGCGACGTCTGTCCATCTCCTCGTAGAACGAATCGGCCCGTGACCGCTGCTCGTCGGGCGCAAGACGCTGGAACTGATGGGGGATCATCGGTGCGGGCATCCCCGAACGGTATCCCTGTCAACGCTTGCGAAGATGCAAGATCTGCTCCGAGGGGTAGTCGTGGGCCCAGGCCCTGTCGACGAATAACCGAACATCGTCCCCGGGACTCGGGTCTTGCGGCCGGGATAGGCCACGATCTCGAGGCCGACCTAGTGGAAGAGACGGATCCAGCCCGAGATGGGCAGGTTGAACTCGGTCCCTGATTCTTCGGCGTCGTCCCAGTCGATCCGGTGCAAGCCGAAGTAGGGGTAGAGCAACTCCTTCGTGGCATGTGCGTCGGCGTCCCGCGGCTGGGTGATCGAGATGAGCGGGTGGTTGCCGAGGAAGACGAGATGGCCACCGGGTCGCAGCAGCCGCGTGGCCTCGGGTATCCACTTGTAGGGGTCAGCCCAGATCACCGCTCCGTACTCACTGACGGCGAAGTCGAACGAGGCGTCGGGATAGGGGACCACTGCGGCGTTGCCGCGGGATGAACTCGATCCGAGCTCCATGCTCGCCGGCCAGTCGACGCGCCGTCGCCAACTGTTTGTCCGAGTTGTCGACACCGACGACCCGGGCTCCCCGTTGTGCCATCCATCCCGAGATACACCGGTCCCGCACCCCAGTTCGATGGCGTCCATACCGGTCATGTCCTCGGGGAGCAGTTGCAGCTCGCAGTCGAGGATTCCCCAGAGGCCCCAGGATGGCTCGCCCGCCCAGGCCAGCTCACCCATCTCGACCCAATCGGGTGCCCAACGGTCCCAGTTGTCTCTCGACGTCTGGACGTAATCCGGCAGGTCGCACATGAATTCACCGTAATTCGCTCCGCCGTGGGTATTGTCTCCGATTACATGCCAACCCGGACATCCACCCGCAAGGGCTCCGGGCGGAGACGGGTGTCCTCAAAACACAAGAAGAAGACCGCGCGGTCCTCGACCAAGAGCCCTGCGAGCTTTTCGATCCTGCAGATGCTGGCTGCTGTTCGGAACTGGGTCCGAAACACCCTGGGACGTCAAACCGACGACGTCTGGGGCCTCGTCCTCATCGTGGCGGCAATCCTGGTCACCTTGGCGTTCTTTGGCCTGGCGGGCCCGGTCGGTTCGGGGTTCAAGTCGGGCTCTCGGTTTCTCTTCGGTGTCTGGCGGTACGCACTTCCGGCCCTGTTGGCCGGCGTCGGCCTCGCCCTGATCATCGGCAAGCCGCGCGACGGAGCACGACGTTTGGTGGTGGGGGGCCTGGCCACGTTCATCGGGACACTCGCCCTCTTCCACCTCCTCACCGGGGCCGTGGCGTTCCGGTCGAGTATCGACATGGTTCAGGAGCGTGGAGGTGCGGTGGGCTCACTGATCTCGTTTCCGCTGCGTCGCATCCTCGGCCACTGGGGAGCCTTCGTCATCCTCGCCGCCGCCATCGGGATGGGTGTTCTCGTCATGACCCGAACCTCGGTCAGAGAGCTGTTCGTGGGGCTGGGCGACATCTGGCGCCGCACGAGAAGGATGGCCGTCGAGGTGTTCGGACCCGACCTCCAGTCGAGGGGCGCCCACGTCGCCCGACCCACTCCCGTGGTCGTCGAGACCCGCCCTCGTGGCAAGCATCAGAAGCCTGCGGAGTCGCGGCCACCCAAGGAGCCCAATCGCACAGAGCCGGAGGATGAGCCTGGCGAAACGGTTGCCGAGCCCGAGCCCGTCGTTGCCACCATCGACCCGACCGGGAGCGACTATGAACTGCCGCCGCTCTCCCTGCTCGACGGTGGGACCGGGGGAGAGGTGAACAAGCGTTCCCTGGAGGAGACGGCTCGACAGCTGGAGGATACGCTCATCCAGCACGGGGTAGACGCCGAGCTCGCCAGGATCGTGCCCGGTCCGACAGTCACCCGCTACGAGATCGAGCTCGCTCCTGGTGTGAAGGTCAACCGGGTCTCCAACCTCTCCCACGACATAGCCTATGCCCTGGCCACCCCGGACATCCGTCTCCTGGTACCGATCCCGGGGAAGTCGGCCATCGGTGTCGAGGTGCCAAACGTCAAACGCCGTCTGGTGTCCCTCGGAGACATACTCGGCAGTCCCGAAGCCCAGCGACCGGCCCATCCGCTGACCGTGGGTCTGGGCATGGACATCTCCGGCCAACCTCGTCTGCTCAATCTCGCCGAGCTGCCTCATATGCTGATCGCCGGGGCCACCGGGGCAGGAAAGTCATCGTGTATCAACTCGATCGTCACCTCGCTGCTCATGCGCACCCACCCCGACGACGTGCGTGTGATCATGGTCGACCCGAAAAGGGTCGAGCTCGGTCAGTACAACGGTGTGCCGCATCTACTCACCCGGGTCATCACCAACCCCAAGAAGGCGAACGAAGCCTTGAAGTGGGCCGTTGCGGAGATGGATCGCCGCTACGACCTCCTCGCCGACGCCGGTGTCCGCGACATCGAGGGATACCGTGAGAAGCTCGACACAGGTGGTCTCGACCCGGAGGGATTCGACCGCTTCCCCTATGTTGTCGTTCTCATCGACGAGCTCAACGACCTGATGATGGTTGCTGGCAAGGAGGTCGAGGAGTCGATCGTACGAATCGCCCAGATGGCACGGGCGGTTGGAATCCACCTGGTCATCGCCACCCAGAGACCGTCGGTCGACGTGATAACCGGCGTCATCAAGGCCAACGTTCCCAGTCGTCTTGCCTTCTCCGTCGCCTCGCAGACAGACAGCCGTGTGATCATCGACGGCGCTGGTGCGGAGAAGCTCGTGGGGATGGGTGACATGCTGGTCGTGACCGCCAAGGAGCCGCGACCGCAGCGGATCCAGGGAGCGTGGGTTCGGGAGACCGAGATCCACGCAGTGGTCGATTGGGTCAAGAAACAGCGCGAGGCCCGATATCAGGACAAGCAGGTGCTCGAGGTGGCGGCAGCTGCGGCTGCGGCCGCGGCGGCAGCCGAGGAGGAGGACGACGAGGACGCCGAGCTGATCCGGCAGGCCATGGACCTGGTGGTGCGCAGTCAACTCGGGTCTACTTCGATGCTGCAACGCAAGCTCCGTATCGGCTTTGCCAGGGCGGGCAGGGTCATGGACGCCCTGGAGCAGCGTGGCGTGGTCGGGCCCTCGGTGGGCAGCAAGGCGCGTGACGTTCTCATGACGATCGAAGAGCTCGAGCAGGTCATGGCTACCGAGTCCGCCTCGGTGTGAGGTGTGAGGGTCAGCAACCGAGCCGGGTCTAAGCTCGGACCGTTCCGTTCAACTTCACGAGGTCAGGACACTCAGTGAGCTCACGCAAGTCGGGGCTGGGCCGTGGGCTCGACGCATTGATTCCAACTGACGCTGCATTCGCCGTGCCGGCCAGGCAGACTCAAAGGGATGAGGGGTTCGCCATGTTCCGTCTCCTGAACCCTGACGGCACCGTGCGGGATCGTCTGCCGGTGACCCTGGAGGAGATGAAGGGGCTTTACGCCGACATGGTCGAGGCACGCGCCTTCGACACCAAGTCGATGGCGCTGCAGCGTCAGGGGCGATTGGCGACCTACGCCCCGTTCCGGGGTCAGGAGGCAGCCCAGATCGGTGCGGCGGCCGCCATGCAAGAGGGCGATTGGATAGCCGCCACATATCGGGATGCTGCTCTCAACTGGCGCGCCGGGTATCCATGGGGGGCTCTGGTCCTGGGACGCACCGGTGACGAGCGTGGCGGGCAGGTTCCCAACGACGTCAACGTGCTCCCTCCGTCCATCACGGTGGGGGGCCACATGATCCACGCCGTCGGTCTGGCCTGGGCCGAGAAGCTGAAAGGGGGCAGTCGCGTCGCCCTGACCTCTTTTGGGGATGGAGCGACTTCGGAGGGTGACTTCCACGAGGCAATGAACTTCGCCGCCGTTTACTCGACCCCGACCGTGTTCTTCTGTCAGAACAACGGCTACGCCATCTCCTTTCCGACGTCGGAGCAGACCAAGTCGGAGACCATCGCCATCAAGGCCGAGGCATACGGGATGCCGGGCATCCGCGTCGACGGCAACGATGTCGTGGCGGTGCTGGTAGCCGTCAAGGAAGCCGCGGAGCGGGCCCGTTCGGGCGAGGGGCCAACCCTCATCGAGGCGGTCACCTACCGGCTGGGCCCGCACACGACTGCCGACGACCCCGGTCGCTACAGGGCGGACGAGGAGAGCTACGGGTGGGAGTCGAAGGATCCATTGGAGAGGGTGCGTCGGCTCCTCGAACGCCAGGACGAGTGGTCCCAGGATTGGCAGGACGAGTTGGATGCAGCAGCCACCGAGAGCATCGAGAAGGCGGTCGAATGGGCCGAGGACATCCCCGAGCCCACTTTCGAGGAGATGCTGCGACGCATGTATGCCGAGCCCACCGATCCGCTTCGAGATCAACTGAGCGAAGGAGGTTCGGGGATACCCGCCGAAGGAGAGTCCAAGCTGCCCCGACGAACTCCTGGCCGGGCGCTCCGGAAGACCACCGATGGCGACACCGGTTTGAGAGCCGAGGTGAACCTGGCCCAAGCCCTCAACAGTGCCCTCGACACCGCCCTTGCGGACGATGATCGGGTTGTGCTCCTCGGTGAGGACATCGGGCGCACGGGTGGCGTTTTCCGTATCACCGACGGTCTCCTGGAGCGTCATGGCGCCGACCGTGTCTTCGACACCCCGGTGGCCGAATCGGGAATCGTTGGCGCGGCCTTCGGCATGGCCGTCGCCGGTCTCCGACCTGTTGCCGAGATCCAGTTCCTCGGTTTTTCCTACCCGGCCTACGACCAGATCATCAACCACGTTGCCAGGATTCGCAATCGGACCAACCATCGTTTCACGGCTCCGATGGTGATTCGTATCCCGTACGGGGGTGGAATCGGAGCAGCCGAGCACCACTCCGAATCGACAGAGGCCATTTATGCCCACATTCCCGGAGTGAAGGTCGTGATCCCGTCGACACCCCGGGATGCGCGGGCGCTACTCCTCTCCGCCATCGACGATCCCGATCCTGTGGTGTTTCTCGAGCCGATCCGGCTGTACAGAGCGGTCAAGGAAGACCTTGCCGGCTCCGACGACGACGTAGAGATAGGGCCGATACGTATCGAGCGCTCGGGTGAGGACATCACCCTCATCAGTTGGGGGGCGATGATGAAAGAGACCAGGGCCGCGGCAGCCGTTCTGGAGGGCGAGGGCGTGTCGGTCGAGGTGATCGACGTGCGGACCCTCTCGCCACTCGATCGGGACGGGTTGGTCGCCTCGGTGGAGAAGACCGGCAGGGCCGTCATCGTCCACGAGGCGCCCCTCACCGGAGGTTTTGGCGGCGAGATCGCCGCCAGCATCACCGAACGTGCCCTCTACTCGTTGCATGCGCCGCTGCGACGGGTGACAGGGTGGGACACGATCTTCCCGTTGAAGCGGTCGGAGAGCCACTACCTTCCATCGGTAGATCGAATCGTCGCAGCCGCGAGCGAGACACTGGAGAACGAGTGATGCCCCGCGAATTCAGGCTTCCCGACATCGGTGAAGGGCTCACCGAGGCCGAGATCGTCAGATGGCTCGTTGCGGAAGGCGATCGAGTCGAGGCCGATCAGCCGATCGTCGAAGTCGAGACCGACAAGGCGGTGGTCGAGATACCGTCGCCCTACGCGGGGATCGTCCTTTCCCACGGAGGGTCCGAAGGCGACGTGATCGAGGTCGGTGAGGTCCTGGTCACGATCGGCGAGCCCGGTGAGGCCGGCTCATCGCCCTCCGAGGAGGCTGCGAAGCCGGAACCCTCTGATGAGAGCTCCGAGGTCTTCGCCGCGGGCGCCAAGCCCATCGTGGGGACTCTGAGTGAGGACGCGGAGAGCCTTTCGGCGGCGGCATCTGTCGATTCCACGGCCGCCGCCGTCAAGGCTCTACCCATCGTGCGCAAGTTGGCCCGAGACAACGGAATCGACCTGGCGTCGGTACGGGGCACCGGGCCAGGGGGTCGGGTCACCAGGGCCGACGTGGAGGCTGCAATCCACTCGCGTGAGAGACCCGAGGACGAAGCCGGAAAGGTCGAGCCGGCACCAGCGCACCACGAGCCGCCGGTGAGAACCCACGCAGTGGGGGATGTGGCCGTGGGTGCCGGGCACGGGATATCCGACGAGGAGATGGAGGCGGAAGCGGCGGCGCCGCGGCCTGAAGGCATCCGCAAGCCGATGTCCCGACTTCGCCGCACTATCGCGGCCAACATGGCGAAGAGCTGGTCCGAGATTCCGCACGTCACCACCTTCGACGATGTCGATGCCACCCGTCTGCTCGAAGTCCGCAAGGCTCTTGGAGACCGCCACGGCTACAAGATCCCGATCGAGGCCCTCGTGATCAAGGCGGTGCTACCAGCCATCGACGAATTTCCCGAGTTCAACGCAGAGCTGGATGGCGACGACCTCGTGTTGCACGAGCGACGCGACATCGGCATCGCCGTGGACACGCCCGGCGGTCTCATGGTCGCCGTCATCCACGACGCCGCCAACAAGAGTGTGCTCGACCTCGCAGCGGAGGTTCGCAGGCTCGGCGAGGGAGCGAGGGAGCGAAGTCTGTCTCCCGGCGAACTGACCGGCCAGACCTTCACGGTGTCCAACATCGGTGCGGTGGGTGGGGGACATGGCACGCCGATCGTTCCCTACGGGACCGTGGCGATTCTTTCGGTGGGCATGGCGCGTCTTCAGCCCATCGTCTACGACGGCGACCTCGCCATCGCCCCAGTGATGCCTTTGTCCATCTCATACGACCATCGGGTCATCGACGGGGCAGTCGGGCGTCGCTTCATGTCATTGGTGATGGAGAACCTCGAAGAGCCGGCCCTGTTCCTGGCGGGATAGCGGCGATGGCGGAGCCAGATCCCATCCTGCTCTTCACCGGGAGCGGGAGCCGCCGGTTGTCTGCGCGGATCGCAGATCAGCTCGGCATCGAGCTCGGGCTCAGCGAGACCCGTCGATTCTCCGACGGCAACTTGTTCGTAAAGGTCCAACAGAACGTGCGTGGTCATGACATCTTCTTGGTGCAGTCGACCGTCTTCCCCTCCAACGACAACTTCATGGAGCTGCTGTTCTGGATCGATGCTTTCAAACGGGCCAGTGCCCGCAATGTCACGGTCGTCATCCCCTACTTCAGCTACGGAAAGGGAGACAAGAAGGACGAGCCGAGGGTTTCGATAAGGGCTCGTGTCTGCGCCGATGCCATCGAGGTGGCGGGTGCCGACCGGGTTGTCGCCATGGATCTGCACGCCCCCCAGATCCAGGGGTTCTTCCGTGTGCCGGTCGACAACCTGTACGCCATCTCGGTCCTCTGCGATCGAATCGCTGAAGAGGGTCGTGAAGAGCTGGTGATGGTGTCGCCCGACGCCGGGTTCGCACGTGAGGCGCGTCGCTACGCCACCGCCCTCGGAGCCGGAGTCGCCATCGCCGACAAACAACGAAAGGAACACGAGGAGCTGGCCGAGGTCTGGGATGTGGTGGGAGAGGTCTCGGGAAAGCACACGGTGATCGTCGATGACTTCGTCATCTCGGCGGGGACCCTCGTCTCCTGTGCCGACGAGTTGATGGAGAGAGGAGCGAGGTCCGTCTTTGCAGCAGTGACCCATGGTGTGTTCACCCCGGGGTCGATGGAGCGTCTCGACCACAGCCCCATCGAGAAGCTGATCGTGACCGACACGGTGGAGAATCAGCCGGTGGAGTTATCCGAGAAGGTCGAGGTCGTCTCGGTGGCGCCTCTGTTCGCCGAGGCCATCGAGAGGATCCACAATCGGGAAAGCATCAGTGTGATGTTCGGCGAGGCCTGAGGTTCCCGAAGTGCCTCACGTCCACATACTCAGCTACGAGGAGACCACCGGCGTCGCCCGTCGCGAATACGACGCGGCGATGCGACGTGCCGGCCGTGTCTGGAACATCGTCTCGGTTCAGAGCCAGTTGCCCGAGGTGATGCGTGACTCGATGCGTATCTATCTGTCGATCATGTACGGCCCGTCGCCTCTGAGTCGTGCGCAGAGAGAGATGATGGCCGTGGTCACATCCCAGGCAAACGAGTGCCACTACTGAATAGCGGCCCACCTGCACGACCTCCGTGCCGAGGTCGAAGACCCCGAAATCGTGGACCGGATTGCCATCGGCTGGAGGGATGCGGGGCTGGGCCCGGGGGATGTCGCTCTGTGCGAGTACGCCGAGAAGCTGACACTCTCTCCGGCGGCGGTGGGCCATGATGACATCACTGCGTTGCGGGAGTCAGGCTTCGACGACGAGGGGATATCGAGCGCCACTCAGGTGATCGCCTACTTCAACTACATCAACCGCATAGCCGAAGGGCTCGGCGTCCCTGTCGAGGAGTGGCTCAATCACGACGGGACGCCCAAGGAGTGAGGGAGTCGAAGACGTTGCGGTGGGTGAAGTCCGATTGCACTGGACTGCAACTCTTCTCAGGGGCGTAGCCTCCGTTCCATGGCGAAGGACAAATCGAAGAAGAAGAAGAAGAAGAAGCCGAAGACCGAGAACAGCCCGAAGCTGAAGGAACAACGCACCTCCAAGCAGTTCGAGGGCAAGTTCGGGAAGACCAAGGTGGCCTATACGGCAACGGCCGGCACCCAGGTCTTCGAGAGCAACGAGGAGAAGGTCTCCTTCTTCCATGTCGCCTACACCATGGACGACGCCGATCCCGCCGATCGTCCCCTTCTCTTCTGTTTCAACGGTGGCCCCGGATCGTCGACCGTATGGCTCAATCTCGGGCTATTCGGGCCCAAGCGCATGGCATTCGACGAGGACGGGTTCAAGATGGGGATGCAGGGGAGACTCGTCGACAACGAGTACTCCATCCTCGACGTCGCCGACGTCATTTGCATCGACGCCATGGGCACCGGTTTCAGCCGCACCGAGAAGAAGGGAGAGGAGAAGAAATTCCACCACTTCGACAAGGACATCGAGGCGTTCAGTGAGTTCATCGTCCACTACCTGAACCGCAACGGACGCTGGGCATCCCCCAAATACCTCGCCGGGGAGAGCTATGGGACACTGCGCGGTGCCGGCATCGCCCGCGAGCTGTTCGTCAACCACAACGTCGAGTTCAACGGCATCATCTTCATCTCGATGATCCTGAACTATCAGACCTCGGCGATCGACTCCGAGAACTGGCTGATCCACCCTGGCAACGACCTCCCGTTCGCCCTCTATCTGCCCACGTACGCGGCCACGGCCCGCTATCACGGCCAGCTGGCCGAGGAGTACCAGGAGATGCCACTCTCAGACTTCCTCGCCGAGGTGGAGGAGTTCGCACTCGGGGATTACTGGTCGGCGCTGGCTCAGGGCGACCTGATCGACGACGAGCGCCGCAAGGAGATCGCGGAGCGGCTCAGCGCATACACCGGTCTCGAGACCGACTTCGTCGACCACTACGACCTCAGAGTCCAGATCCATCGGTTCTGCAAGGAGCTGCTGCGCGAGCAGCACCGGACCGTCGGTCGCATCGACTCCAGATACACCGGCATCGACCGTGTGAAGGCGGGGAATGTCATCGAGGCCGACCCCTCGATCGATGCCACCGTCGGCGTCGCTGCCTCTGCGCTCAACCACTACCTGCGGGACGAGATCGGCTTCGAGACGAAAGAGATCTACAAGATCATGGGCATGGACGTCTGGAAGAACTGGGACTACGAGACATTCAAGGGCAAGTACGTGGACACGTCCGAGAGCTTCCGGGAGCTCCTCTCACGCTCTCGTGGCACCAAAGTGCTCGTCGCCAACGGCTACTACGACCTGGCGACCCCACATTTCGCAACCGAGTACACGTTCTCACACATGGGTCTCGACCCGGAGGTGAGGCAGAACGTGAGGCTGACCTATTACGAAGCCGGGCACATGATGTACGTGCACCAGGCGTCACTCAAACAACTCGCGTCGGATCTCAGGGAGTTCGTGAAAGCGACGGCATGAAGCGAATCGGCATCCTCGGCGGGATGAGTTGGCAATCCACGATCAGCTACTACCGATACATCAACGAGGAGACCCACGCCCGTCTTGGAGGGAAGCACTCGGCGGATCTGGTGTTGTGGTCGGGCGACTTCGACCCGATCGCAGCCTGCACCGACGCCCGCGACTGGGGCCAACTCGCCCGGATCCTGGTGCCGGCGGCCAAGTCGTTGGCTGCTCAAGGCGCCGAGGTGATGGTGATCGCCGCCAATGCCGCCCACTCGGTGGCCGACGTCGTCGAGGCATATGGCGAGGTGCCTGTGGTCAACATCATCGATGTCACCGCCCATCGGATGAAGGAGTCCGGTGTGGAGACCGCGGCGCTCTTGGGGACTGCCGCAGTGATGGAGGAGCCGTTTTACCGGGAGCGCATGACACGAAACGGGATCGATTGTCTGGTGCCGTCCGAGGAGACCCGCACCGAGATCGATCGCATCATCTTCGAGGAGCTCGTGTTCGGCGTTATCGACGATGGGTCGCATCGCACCCTCGTCGACGCCATCGACGTCCTCGCCGACGATGGCGCCGAGGGAACGATCCTGGGCTGCACCGAGCTGTCCCTGATCCTCGACGAGGACGATGGTGTCGTTCCCGGGTTCGACACCACCCGGATCCACGCCATCGCCGCGGTGGACGCAGCCCTGGATTAGGACCCCGTCTTGGCCGTGCACAGCGTTGCGGTGTTCGCAACTCTGTGCACGGCTATCAGCCGAAATCGCTCACGGTGTGTCGAGACCGCTGAACGTGCTCGATGACCTGAAGAGCTCTTGACAAATCGTCATCTTCTTCAACATAATTCAACAGGTGTTGAATTCAAGGAGGACGAAGTGCTGGCGATGATCCGAAAGGAGTTCCGGCAGGTGACCCGGGACCGGCGAACCCTGGCGATGCTGATCGTCATGCCAGTGGTCCTGCTTCTCGTCTTCGGCTATGCGGCGAGTTTCGATGTCGACGAGATCCCCACGGTCGTGGTCGGTCCCCAAGCCGATCAGGCGGCCGAGCGACTCCCGGACTTGTTCGCCGTCGAGTCGGTCGACCCAGACGAGACCGCGGGCGACGCCGAACAAGTGCTGGTCGCCGGTGATGCCCATGTGGCGGTGGTGGCTGACTCCACCGGGCCCACGGTGCTCATCGACGGGGCCGAGCTGTTCATGGCACAGGCGGCTCTCCAGGCGACCACGGCGATGCAGGCCCAGGTCCCCAATCTGAGCGTCGAGGTCCTCTTCAATCCCGATCTGGACACGTCAGCAGTGCTCGTGCCCGGTCTGGCCGGTCTCATCATCGTGTTCGTGGGGACACTGGTCACCTCGATGTCGGTGGTGAGGGAACGTGAGGCGGGGACCATGGAACAGCTCGCCGTCATGCCCTTCAAACCGAAAGATGTCTTCGTCGGCAAGATCGCCCCCTACTTCCTCATCGCCTCGATCGACATCGTGATCGTCCTCCTCATCGGGACACTCTTGTTCGATGTGCCGTTCAACGGCCCGGTGCTGCCGTTGGCTCTGGGTGCAGTGATGTTCCTGTTCGTCGCTCTCGGCCTCGGTGTCCTCATCTCGTCGGTCTCTGAGAACCAGGCACAGGCGATCCAACTGGCGCTGATGACGGTGCTTCCCCAGGTGATGCTCTCGGGAATCATCTTCCCGTTGTCATCGATGGCGGCGGGGGTCCGTTGGATCGGCTATCTGCTGCCTCTGACCTACTTCAACCAGGTGGCGAAGGGCGTGATGATCAGAGGTGCGGGTCTGGGCGACCTCCTGGTCCCAATCGGGCTTCTCGTCCTGTTGGGCTCTGTGATCTTCGGGCTTGCGGTGGTGAGGTTCTCCGGCCAACTTCGCCCGGCGCGGGAAAAGGTGACGGCATGACCTGGGGGACCGACCGGGTCACCGTGGCCTACGGCTCCACGACCGCGCTTCAGGAGGTGAGTGTCGATCTACAACCGGGTCAGATAGCGATGGTCGTCGGAGGTGACGGCGCAGGGAAGACGACTCTCTGTCGCACGGTCGTCGGTCTCGAGGAAATCGCCGCCGGTGCGGTCCGACGACCGCCACGGACCTGTTTTCAGCCGGAGACCTCCGGTGTTTGGGCCGACCTGACCGTGTTGGAGAATCTCCAATTCGTGGCAGGGGGCTATCAACTCCCGCCCGAGCACTCCAGGGCGAGGATAGGTGAGCTCCTGGAGGTGACAGGACTGGCATCTGCTGCCGATCGGCTCGGTCGTCAGCTGTCGGGAGGCATGCGCCAGAAGCTGGGCGTCGCGATGGCGGTGCTGTCGGAGCCAGATCTCCTGGTCCTCGATGAACCGACCACTGGTCTCGATCCGGTGAGTCGTCTCGAGCTCTGGTCGTTCATCAACCGCTCCGCACAGGAGGGCCGCGCTCTCTTGATAAGCACGACCTATGTCGACGAGGCCGAGCGCGGGGATGTCGTGGTCGCTCTCGACGAAGGTCGGGTTCTGGCGTCGGGATCTGTCAAGTCCATCATCGATTCGATGCCGGGAAGGCTCTTCGCGGCATCTGAGTCACTCGGCGCCAGGTCCTGGCACCGAGGAGATGGTTGGCGGGTCTGGTCACCGGACGGCGTCGACATGCCCGGGGCCACACCAGCACACCCCGACCTGGCCGACGTGGTGATCGTTGCCGCCCTGCTGAGTGAGACATCGTGACCGGGATCGAAGCGACCAATCTCAGCAAGAGGTTCGGCGACGTGGTGGCAGTGGAGAGTCTCTCTTTCGGTGTCGCACCCGGGGAAGTGGTCGGGCTTCTCGGAGCCAACGGGGCAGGTAAGACGACGACCATGAGAATGATCCTCGGTTTGCTCTCACCCACCGAGGGTCTCGTGCGCATCGGAGACCGCCCTGTCAGAGAAGTCGATCGTCGGGTGATGGGATATGTCCCGCAGGGGCTCGGTCTCTACGGCGACTTGACCGTCGCCGAGAACCTGGAGTTCGCAGCACAAGCCTACGGCGTAACGCCTCCTTCGCTCGAAGAGTTGGGCTTGGCCTCGTTCGCCGATCGACGGGTCAGCCAACTCTCACTCGGGCTCCGGCGTCGTGTGGCTTTCGTCGTGGCCAGATCTCACGATCCGTCGGTCCTCATCCTCGACGAGCCCACGTCGGGTGTTGGCCCGTTGGGCCGGGCGAGACTGTGGGAGACGATCCATGAAACGGCCGAGAATGGGGCGGCCGTTCTGGTGTCGACCCACCACATGGATGAGGCCGAGGAGTGCCACCGGGTGGTGCTGATGGTGTCGGGTAGGGCAGTGATGTCGGGAACGGTGACCGAGGTGGTCGAGCGGTTCACGACGGTGTCTCTCAGCTCGCAGGTCGACGAGGAACACGTCGGCCGTCTCCGTCAGGCGGGCGCCACGGTGCTGGTGGCCCATCCCGGGTGGCGGATCGTGGGTCTGAGCGCGGCAGACGTAAGCCGGATCCTCGGATCGTCCGCCGGGGTGTCGGAGTCGCCCTCTTCATTCGAAGAGGCATTTGTGGCTCTATCTACATGAACGCCAGACAACCGGGCAGGAGACCGGGTGCTCCTGACACCCGCACCGAGATCCTCGAGGCGGCACGGTCGGTGTTTGCCGAGAACGGGTTCGACCGGGCGACACTGCGTCTGATCGCGGCGGAGGCCGGGGTCGATCCGGCGCTGATCCACCATTACTTCGGCAACAAAGATCAGCTCTTCGCCGCATCCATCGACATTCCCGATGCAGCCACCGACCGGGTGCTGGGCCTCTTGGTGGATGACCCGGCAGATCTCGGGAGGCACCTGGCCGAGACCTTCTTCAGCATCTGGGAGCAGGAGGAGCCACGCACTGCCTTGCTCGGAATACTTCGCTCGGCGATGGGGGGCGAAGATCAGGCGGTCGAGGCGTTCCGGCAGTTCCTCACTTCGGTCATGATGGCTCAGCTCGCCCCGAAGATCGCTGGTGAGGATGCCCGCCTGAGAGCTCTGCTCATGGCATCACAACTGGTTGGCGTGGCCATGACCCGGTATGTCATGCGGTTGGAGCCGATCGCCAGCGCTCCGATCGACGATGTGATCGATCTCGTGGCCCCGCGTCTTCAGTCCTACGTGGACGAGGATTTCGCCTAGTTGGGTCGATTGAGTGTGCGCCGGGCGCGACCGCACGTTGGCGATCTGGTGACATTGTGTCGCATAGTCTCGACGAATGCAGCGCACGACCAAGGACGTCGATGTCTTCCTCGCCTCGATCAAAGACGAGCGCGGCGAGGATCTGCGCACTCTTGACGGGGCGATAGTGAAAAGGATGCCGGGTTCAGCGCGTTACCTCTACGAGGGCAAGTTCTGGGGCGGAAGCGACCAGCAAATCGTTGGCTACGGGGTCATGGATTACGTGAATCGATCAGGGGATCAGGTCGAGTGGTTCGTCGTCGGGCTCGCGGAGCAGAAGAACTACATCTCGGTGTACGTCAATGCCGTCAAAGATGGGCGCTACCTGCTGGGGGAGTACGAGAACAGGCTGGGTAAAGCCAAAGTGGGAAGTGCAGCCATCAGCTTCAGCAACCTCGACGATGTCCCCTTCGATGTCTTGATGGAGCTGGTCGAGGAGGCCGACGGCCTCTCCTAACGGGAGTGGCTGTTCACCAGCGACAGAACTTCCGGCATATCGAGCTCGGGGTACGGATCCGGCGCCATCAGCCCGAGGATGCGGGCTTGGGATCGAGCCGAGACGATGACGTTGTCCGCCCATGCTTCTGTCAGGTCCAGGGGCGGCATCCGACAGCACCGAGGATCAGGACAAGTCGATGTCTCTCTGTTCTTGGTGTCACGCCCCCGAAACCATCGAGCGTCTTCGAACCGGACCCCGAGGGTGATGGCGTGAGCCGGCTCCCGCCCCGCCTCGATGTGGGTGGTGCAGAAGAAGGTTCCCTCCGGTGTGTCTGTGTACTGGTGATGAGTGCCGAACCTCTCGTCCGATTCGAACGTGACCCTGGTCCCCCAGCGTCGGCACAGCCGCTGGGTCTCCAGCCCACCGTGGTCGTCGCGAGGCACGGGAACGCCGTCATTGGCGTATCCCTTGACCAACACACCCATCCCGTCGCTGACCAGCAGATGGCATCTGATGCCGAGATGCCTGGTCAGCAGGTTGGCGGTCCGCCAGGCGGCCATCTCGTAGGAGACGTAGAAGAGCTCCTTGACGTCCTCGACGTCGATGTCGTGGTTCTCTTTCGCCACGTGGAGCCGTGCGGCGACCGAGTCCTCCGGGGCGAGCACGGCGGCTGCGAAATAGGCAGTCTCCATGCGTTGGCGGAGGAAGGTGTCGAGGTCGGGATCCCGCTCGTGATCGAGGATGAACCCGGCCAGAGTCTGAAGGACGGCCTTCCGGGCCTGACGGGTGCGGAGCTCATTGCGCTGGGCGATGTAGATACGTCGATTCTTGGTGTCGATGATCGATCGTGCGAACGACGGCATGTCATCGATCGGTGAAAGCTCGAATCCGGTGCTCGCGGTCAGATCGATCAGGTTTCGCGATGAGAACGGGCCCTCACCGGAGTACCCAGAAGCCTCGAGTGCGTCTCTGGCCGCGACTTCGATCTCTTTCAGATACCCGTCCCGTTGCATCAGATACTGGTGAACCGCTCCGTTGGCCGCCCTTACGTCCTCGGAGCTGGCCGAGCCCAACGTGGACTTCTCCCTCAGGGCGTCGTGCAGACCGACGATGTGAGCAAGGGTCTGGTTGTCGACCTTGGCGGAAGGCTTGATGGTCGGGATGTCCAAACTGTCGAAGAGCGAGCTCTCCTGAGCGCGGATGAGGGCGATCTCCAGCTGGTCGCGCCGGCTGGGCGGGCTGGGGTCGAGCAAGTCTGAGATCTACACCTCGAGTGCACGGGCCAGGTCCATCAACAGGTTGACCTTCGGCTCCTTGTGGCCGTTCTCGAGGAGCGACAGGTATGGGGCCGGTCGTCCCACCAGGGCTCCGAGTTGGTCGAGCGTCAGACCCGCCTCACCCCGGTAGTGCCTCACCCGACGACCCAAAACCAGTGGATCCAGCTTCTGAGTTTCGGTCATTCCTACTCCCGATCAAAAGATTGTTTGATTTTATGTCTAAATGGGCATGATTCTCAAATGAGTGAACAAGACACTACGTTCTTATGAACCAGTTCCGAGAGAGTGAGCTCGAACGCAGGGTGCTGACGGAGGAAGCGGTGGCCTTTCTCATCGATCTGGAGAATGAGTTCGGATGGCGCCGGGGTCAGCTACTCGAGGCTCGTCAGGAGCGGCAGCGCCGGATCGACGCCGGGGAGAGACCCGACTTCCTGGAGACGACCGAATATGTCCGTCGGGGTCACTGGGCCATCCCGCCGGTCCATCCCGACCTCGCCGATCGCCGGGTCGAGATCACTGGTCCTGTGGATCGCAAGATGATGATCAATGCCCTCAACTCCGGGGCCAAGGTCTTCATGGCCGACTTCGAAGACGCCACCTCACCCACGTGGGACAACCTTCTCGAAGGCCACCTGAATCTGGTCGAGGCCTACGAGGGCACTCTGCGGTTGGAGACCGAGGACAAGACGTACGTCTTGGGCGAGGAGACGGCAACTCTGGTCGTTCGGCCACGTGGTTGGCACCTCGACGAGAAGCACTTCCTCGTCGACGGTCGGCCCATGTCGGCATCCCTTTTCGACTTCGGGCTGTACATCTTCCATGGGGGCCGGGCCGCACTGGCCGACGGCACGGCTCCCTTCCTCTACCTCCCCAAGCTGGAGTCTCACCTGGAGGCCAGACTTTGGAACGATGTCTTCGTCTGGGCTCAGGACCGACTGGACGTCGCGCGGGGCACGATCAAGGCGACAGTGCTCATCGAGAACATCCTCGCTGCCTTCGAGATGGACGAGATCCTCTATGAACTGCGCGAGCACGCGGCCGGGCTGAACGCAGGTCGCTGGGATTACATCTTCAGCGTGATCAAGAAGTTCCGCAACCACCCTGAGTTCCTCCTGCCGGATCGTGCCCAGGTGACCATGACCGTGCCCTTCATGCACGCTTATACCGAGTTGATGGTGAAGACCTGTCACAGACGGCGTGCTCACGCCATCGGCGGGATGGCCGCCTTCATCCCCAATCGACGTGATCCTGACGTGACCGAGAAGGCAGTCGCCGCGGTCGCAGCCGACAAGAAGCGCGAAGCCGAAGCAGGTTGTGATGGGACCTGGGTGGCCCACCCCGACCTGGTGGAGGTGGCCCGCCAACAGTTCGACCTGGTGCTGGGTGACAGTCCGAATCAGGTGGGGCGGACGCGGGACGACGTGGACATCACCGCCGACGACCTCCTCGATCTGGATTTCCCCGGCCAGGTGACCCTCGCCGGGGTCGAGACCAACGTCTCGGTCGGAATCCAGTACCTGGCAGCATGGCTGTCCGGGACCGGAGCTGCCGCCATCGACAATCTGATGGAGGACGTCGCCACCGCGGAGATCTCACGTTCTCAGATCTGGCAGTGGGTCCACCACGCGGTGAAGACGGCCGAGGGCCAGATCGTCAGCGAGTCGCTGGTCCGTTCGATCGCCGGCTCGGTCGTCGCGGAGCTCGAATCCGCCGGCCACCCTGCGGGTGACCGTCTCCATCAGGCCCGCAAAGTCTTCGAGGAGGTCGCCCTGTCGGATGACTTCGTCGATTTCCTGACCCTGCCCGCGTACGAGCACATCAACTAGGAGAGCCAACCCGTGGATCACATTGCCCGAGAGGCAGCCCGTCTCGCCGACGAATGGAGGAACGACGCCCGCTGGGACGGGATCATCCGGGACTACTCGGCGGAGGACGTGGTGCGGCTGCGTGGCAGCATCCGTGAGCAGCAAACGCTCGCCTTTCGCATGGCCGACCATCTCTGGCAGCTCCTCCAGCACGAGGACTATGTGAACGCACTCGGCGCCATGAGCGGTGGTCAGGCGGTCCAGATGGTGAAGGCCGGGTTGAAGTCGATCTACCTTTCCGGCTGGCAGGTGGCCGGTGACGGCAATCTGTCCGGCGAGGTGTATCCGGATCAGTCCCTCTACCCGGCCAACTCGGCCCCTGCCATGGTCGAGCGCATCAACAACGCCCTACGCCGCGCGGATCAAATCGCGTGGGCCGAGGGGGACACAGAGACCGAATGGTTCGTTCCCATCGTCGCCGACGGCGAGGCCGGCTTCGGTGGCGCCCTCAACGTCTTCGAGCTGACCAAGAGCTTCATCCAGGCGGGAGCCGCGGGTGTTCACTTCGAGGATCAACTCGCTGCCGAGAAGAAATGCGGCCACATGGGTGGAAAGGTCCTGGTCCCGACGAGCCAGCACACAAAGACCCTGCAATCGGCCCGCCTCGCCGCCGATGTCATGGGGGTTCGGACCATCCTCGTCGCCCGCACCGACGCCAACTCCGCCACCCTCCTGACGTCTGACATC
This sequence comes from Acidimicrobiia bacterium, assembly GCA_035620735.1. Lineage (GTDB taxonomy): Bacteria > Actinomycetota > Acidimicrobiia > Spongiisociales > ZC4RG35 > JANQRA01. The sequence continues at coordinate 19,031 of DASPGH010000009.1, forward strand.
GACCCCAGGGACCGCGAGTTCATCGTCGGAGAGCGCACCGCCGAGGGCTTTCATCAGGTGAGCGGTGGCCTCGACTCGGCGATCGCTCGTGGGCTCGCCTACGCCCCCTATTGCGACCTCATTTGGTGCGAGACGGCCAGACCGGACCTCGATGAGGCACGTCGTTTTGCCGAGGCGATCCACGCAGAGTTTCCCAACAAGATGCTCGCCTACAACTGCTCGCCCTCCTTCAACTGGAGTGCGCACCTCGACGAGGCAACCATCGCACGGTTCCAAAAGGAGTTGGGGACGATGGGCTATCGCTACCAGTTCATCACCCTCGCCGGGTTCCACGCCCTCAACGCCTCGATGTTCGAGCTGGCGGCGGGCTACGCCAAGAGCGGGATGTCGGCGTATGTGGAGCTACAGCAGAGCGAGCTCGACATGGAGTCGCAGGGCTACACCGCGACCAGACACCAGCGCGAAGTCGGCGCGGGCTATTTCGACCTGATCAGCCAGGCCCTCACCGGCGGCGAATCCTCCACTCTGGCGCTCAAGGGCTCCACCGAGGAGGAGCAGTTCTAACCCCCATCCTTCTGCGAACCCGGGGTTGCTGGGGCCATATGTGAGCCAAATCCGCTCATGTTCGTGGCACCTGACGGGAAAGATCGCGTGATCTTCAGGATCGGGCACGGTTGAACACCATGTCGACGGGGTACCATGACCTTCCGGACATACAGAGTCGTTCGTCCCGGAGGGATCCCGCATGAAGATCGTCCACGTCGTGGGCACCGGCACCATCGGCGAGCCACTGATCGGTCTGCTCGCCGACAACAAGCACCACTTCGGCATCGACGAGGTGACGTTCCACAAGCGCACCCCGCTGATCACTGAGAAGGCCAAGGTCGAGGATCTGGTTCGCCGAGGGGCCAACCTGGTCGTCGACGACAACCGCAAGTCGACTTTCGAAGAGTTGGGTCATGCTCCCAAGTACGAGACCGAAGAGGCGATCGAACGCGCCTCGGTCGTCATCGACTGCACGCCGGTGGGCAACGAGAACAAAGAAGAGTTCTACAAGAACGCCACAGGCCCCGTCGGTTTCATGGCCCAAGGCTCGGAGTACGGGTTCGGCAAGATGTACGCCCGTGGCATCAACGACGATGCCCTCATCCGGGGAGAGGACAAATTCCTCCACATCGTCAGCTGCAACACCCACAACATCGCGGTGCTCATCAAGGCGCTGGCGATGGACTCCGACGGCAGCAACCATCTGGAGAACGGGCGCTTCCTGTGCATGCGGCGCGCCAATGACATCTCCCAGGACAGCGGGTTCATCGCGAGCCCGGTCGTCGGTGGCCACAGCGACGAGCGCTTCGGAACCCACCATGCCCGGGATGCCCACGATCTGTTCACCACGTTGGGTTATGACCTCAACATCCACTCCTCGGCGATAAAGCTCAACACCCAGTACATGCACTCGCTGCATTTCTCGCTGAGCCTCGATCGCGACATCGATCTCGATGAGATCCGCGATCGGCTGGCGAACAACACACGGGTGGCGACCACCCACAAGAAGTCAGCCAACCAGGTCTTCTCCTTTGGACGGGACCACGGTTACTACGGCCGCATCATGAGCCAGGCAGTCGTCGCCCTCGAGACACTGGCGGTTCGCAACGGCAATGAGATCGTCGGTTTCTCGTTCACTCCCCAGGACGGCAACCCCCTCCTATCCACCATCGCAGCCATGCTCTGGTACCTCGACGCGAGCACGATGGACGAGCGGATGGACATCCTTCGTCGCTACCTCTTCGAAGAGATCTAGCGGGTCCGCATGGACCAGAAGGCGAAGGTCTTCGCCGAGGAGGCGATCCGGGCCGTTGGCCGGCTCGACGTCGCCACCGCCCGAACCTGCATATCGCAAGCATTCGAGGTCGACCAATCGATAGGTGCCCTGGCCGACGCCATCTACCTCGCATGTTCGGAGATCGAGGAGGACAACGGTGTCGGCATCGCCACCTGGAACACACTCGCCGACGCGGTCGACTCGGCCGACCTGCTCGCCGTCGTCGAGTCCAGCCGGTCCTGAGCCTGAGAAGATGACTTTGCGGTACGACCTCGTCTGCTCACAACGGGCCCCGTCCTAGTCTCCCCGCCGTGATCGTCGAAGTCATCGCGGTGGGGACCGAGTTGCTGTTGGGTCAGATCGTCAACACGAATGCCTCCCATATCGGGTCGACACTGGCCGACCACGGTTTCGACGCCCATTACCAGCAGGTGGTGGGGGACAACCTGGGACGCGTATCCACCGCGATCACGAACGCGATCGCGCGGGCAGACGCGGTGATCATCACGGGTGGGATCGGACCCACTCGTGACGACTTGACGCGAGAGGCTCTGTCGACTGCCACCGGTCGCCCGCTCGTGATGGACCACGACTACGCCGATCGTCTTCGCGCCTGGTGGCAGACCCGGGGCCGGGAGATGCCAGAGTCGAATCTACGCCAGGCCGAGCATCCGGAAGGGGCGGAGCTGGTCCTCAACCCGAAGGGGACGGCGCCGGCGTTGGTGCTCGACCACGAGGGCACGTGGATCTTCTGCGTTCCGGGCGTGCCCGAGGAGATGGTCTACCTGCTCGATGCCGCTGTCATGCCCCGCTTGCTGGAGCGATCGGGAGGCCCGGCGGTGGTGGTCAGCCGGATTCTCCGCACATGGGGCCAGAGCGAGTCGATGGTCGGGGAGCTGCTCGACGACCTCTACCAGGGTTCGACCAACCCTTCGGTGGCGTTCCTGGCATCGGCAGGGGAGATCAAGGTCCGGATCACGGCCAAGGGTGATGATCGCTCGACAGCGCTCGGGATGATCGAGCCTGTGGCCGAGGAGGTGAAACGACGTCTTGCACCCTGGTACTTCGCCGAAGGCGACGACACGGTTCTCCGGGTCCTGGCCAGGCTGTTGGGAGAAAAGGGATGGTTCATCGGCACGGCGGAGTCGATGACCGGTGGTCTGGTGGCAGCTGCCCTGACGTCTTCGCCCGGGTCGTCGAGCTACGTTCGGGGTGGTCTGGTCGCCTACGACCCCGAGCTGAAGGGGAAGCTCCTCGGGGTCACCGACATCGAGACCGTGGTCGACATGGAGACGGCGCTGGAGATGGCGGATGGGGGCAGGAAGCTGCTCAACGCCGATGTCGTGGTCGCAGTCACCGGCTCGGCCGGCCCCGAACCACTGGAAAAGCCGCCAGGCACCGTGATCATCGCCGTCGCCACACCCGAAGACACCAGGGGTCGAGAGCTACGGATGCCGGGTGATCGGGAGAGGGTGATGGCCTACGGGACGACGAGTGCGCTCCATCTCACACGTCTGGCGATCTCCGGCCGGTGGTGGGATAGCTGAACCGGCGATGGACGAGATCCTGGGCCGGGTCTTCCTGGCCGCACCGTTGCCGCCCGAGATTCGATTCGCCATGGCCGAGCGGATCGCCGAGATGCCGATCCCCGGCAAAGTCGGCCCGCCCGAGAACTGGCACATAACCCTGCGGTTCCTGGACACGATCGATCACGTGACGTATGAGAGGTTTCTCTCGGGGATGCACCCGGTGGTGGAGACCTCCTTCGGAATACGACTCGATGGCTTCGGAGCCTTCCCCAACCCGAGGAAGGCGACGGTCTTCTGGGCAGGGGTGGGCGATGGCGCGGCACAGCTGGCGATGATCAACGAGCAGGCCGAAGAGGCGGCATTGAGCGCCGGGCTGCTTCCCGAGGAGCGGCCGTTCCATCCGCACCTGACCCTGTCACGGATGCGGCCACCGGTCGACGTCCACGATCTGGTCGAGGAGGAGCTTGCCCTCTCGTGGCGATGTGAGCGACTCGTGATGTATCGGAGCCATCTCGGCCGGGGATCGGCGCGCTACGAGCCCCTCGACGCGCTCGATCTCGTTGGCTGATGCCCGATCGACCCGTTGGTCACTCGTCGCGCAGGATGCCGACGACCCGGGGCCTGCCTCTCTGATACTCGAACAGCACCAGCCAAGAACCCGTCCCCGACACACCGACCGTCAAATACCTGAAGTTCAGGATCTCCGTGGGCAAAAGAACACTCGAGGAGTGTGAGGCCTCAGCGGAGATTTCGCCGGAGGACCGGTAGGCCTCGAGGAAAGGGGTCACCACCCGGGACGCCAATGCCGCGTGGAGCGGGCTTCGCCGCCCCCACCTGAGCCGGCCGACGCCTCCGCTCAAATCGTCGCGCGGGATGACTTCGATGCCCTGTCCGACGTCGACGATCAGACCACGATCTCCCACAAGCCGTGAGATGTCCTTGCCCCGAGTCAGCTTGTTGGCGAGCTTGTCCACCATGACGCTCGGGCGCTCGTCCTCCATGAACGACTGTGCATCCACCTGCTCGGTGAGTTGGCTCGTCTCAGCCCAACCTTGACCCCTGGGAGTCTCGACCGGTATCCATCCTCTCGGCATCAGCCGTCGGGCCGGTTCGGACTCGATGCCCTTCGTGGCCGGCCTCAGCTGGTAGATGACCTTGCTGGCCGTGCACGGCTTTTCCCTGATCTCGAGCTGGGACTCTCGTCCCACCAGCACCGCAGACCAGTAGCGGGGTGAACCGAACGGAACGACGAGCGGAAGACGTGACAGCAGACTGAGTGCGGAGAGGACGATGGCCGTGATCCCGAGGAGTGTGAGTGAGAGCTCGATGCCATCGAGGGACTGGAAGAAGGCCTGGACGAAGAGCTGGAGCCCCACGAGGGGCGACATGGCGAGATCGAGTTTGCTCTCGAACTCGCCTTCAACCCATTCCGACTTCAACTCATCGGTGCCGAGAGCTGCCGAGAGAAGACGTGCCGCGACCAGAGTCTCAACGGGGACCTCGACACTGACCACTCCCTCAGACATCCCGCCCATTCCGTCGACGATGACGTATGTGAAACTGGTAGTCCCGGTCCAGCCCTTGGGAGCCGTGTAGATGATCCCGTCATCGGCCATTGCGATCTCACCTCTGCCGGGATCCCCTGCCGACAACAGGATGAGCGCATCACCGTCGGGGTCGGTGTCATTCGCCAGCACCGGGATGTGCTGTGACAGATATCGATTCAGGACGAAATGGTCGGCCACGGCATACGGATCGTCGTTGACCGCTGTCACCTCGAAGATGACCTCGGCGCTGGATTTGGCGCCGTGGTCGTCCTCGACCGTGTAAGCGGCGCGGGCCGTGCCATTGAAATCACGACCGGGCACGAAGCGGACGATGCTGGCCTCTTCGATTTCGACCACGCCTTCCTGTGCCAGGGCGACCGCGCTGACCCGCAACGAGTCGCCATCAGGATCGGAATCGTTGTCGAGGACGTCGATGGACACGACACTGTCCTCATCCAATCGAATCGTGTCCCGTCTGGCGAAAGGCGCCTGGTTGGGGTGTGGCTGCACGTCGATGTCGACCATCGCGGTTGCATGACCTCCGTACCCGTCCGAGATTCGATACGCGAAGGAGTCGTCGTTGTCGGTGGCGCCGGAATGCGTGTAGATGAACGACCCATCGCCGGACAACTCCACGGTGCCGCTCGTGGGCGAGACGACGAGCCAGGCCGAGAGGTGATGATCATCGAGGTCGAAGTCGTTGGCGAGCAGGCCGGCTGCGCCGACGGCAAGAGTTCCGCCATGAATGACCGCATACCGATCGTCGACGGCCACCGGGGCGATGTTCACCTCTTTGACCTCGACCTCGATCTCTGCGGTGTCAGACAGGGTGGGGCTTCCCGAATCGGTGGCGACCACGTCGAACGTGTAGGAACCCGGGCCATGTAGCTCGGTTGGCGTCCAGCTGAACAATCCGTCAGTCGTGATGTCGGCGCCGGCGGGCACAGACCCACTCAGGGAGAAGGTCAGAGCGTCACCGTCCGGATCGCTCGCAGCGATGGCGAGACTCATGGGAGTGCCTTCGCCGATCGTCTGAGCTGCGATCTCCGACACCGATGGGGCGCGATTGGTGTCGACAATGTTCCACGCGAACGTCGTCGATGCAGCGAACTGACCGTCGGTGACACTCACCTGTGTCGTGTAGGGCGTGCTCTTGGCCGCCGAGTACGGCAGTACCCCCGAGATCACCCCCGTCGACGCGTCGATGGACAGACCCGGCGGAAGATCGTTGGCCGACCACGTGAGGGTGTCGGCCGGCACATCGGGGTCGGAGGCCATAATCGGCATCGAGACCGAGTCGCCTTCGCCATTCGTCTGGTTGCCAGGTGAGGCGACCGCCGGAGGGTCGTTTTTCTCCTGAACCAGCACAGTGATGGTTTCGCTGTCGGAGAGTGTTGGCGTCCCGTTGTCGCCGACCACTACGTCGAACACATAGGTGCCGGGCCCCTGCGCTTCGCTCGGTGTCCAGGCGAATAGTCCATCGCTCGTCATGATCGCCCCTGCCGGGACCGACCCGTCCACTGAGAACGTCAGATCGTCATAATCGGGGTCGATGGCGGAGGCGGTGAAAGCGATTTCTGATTTCTCCTCGCCCGACGGGTTCCCGATCGGCGCAAGAACGGGAGCGCGATTTTCGTCGGTGATGGTCCATTGGAAAGAGACGCTCCCCTCGAGCACACCATCGCTCACGGTGACCTGCACCCAGTGAGGAGAGGCGCTCGCCGCCGAGTGGTCGACGATGCCTGAGATCTCTCCGGTGGAGGTGTTCATCGAGAGGCCCGCGGGCAGCCCCGTTGCTGACCAGGTCAAGGTGTTGGAAGGGATGTCCGGGTCGGACGCGCTCCCTGTCAGGGAAACCGAGTCGCCTTCGCCGTTGGTTTGATCTCCCGGATCGCTGACAACCGGAGCGGCGTTGACCTCCTGGACGTTCACCGTGATCGTCTCGAACTCGGACAGCGTCGGGACTCCGTCGTCTGTGACGATCACGTCGAAGATGTAAGTACCGGGGCCCTGAGATTCGGTTGGAGTCCATGTGAACACGCCGGCTTCGGATACCGAAGCCCCCGAGGGGGAAGAGCCGCCCAGAGAAAAGGTCAACGCATCCCCGGAATCGGGATCGGTGGCGACAGCCGAGAATTGGATAGTCGAGCCCTCGTCGCCGGTCAGGCTCCCGATGGGCTCGAGCACCGGGGCGGAGTTGGTCAGGTCGCCGACGATCTCGACGTTGTCGATGTACAGCGCCATGGGGGTCCCGAACGAGCTCGAGGTCGAGGGATGGAGAAACCGGATCGTCGTCACGGACGAGATGAAGCCCGAGATGTCAAGGGACACCGACGTGTAGGCCGGGTCGCTCACAGGAGGAGATGCGCCGCAGATGTTGTGGACCGATGTCCACGGTCCGCCGGCTCCGTTCGCCGAGGCCTGAACCTCGACGCATTTGCCTGACGGCAGAAAGTTTCGTCGGTAGTCGAACATCAGCGTGGCCGAGCTGAATCCCTCGAGATCGGCAACACGCTGGACGCCGAGACCTTCGGCACCCTTCTTGCCGAGGGCGTACTGTGTGAAACCGGCGTCTTCGACGACCTGCCAGTCTCCGGCAAGTGGGTCGCTCGTCTCGCCGACTTCTTGCCAGGGGCCGCTCCACACCAGCGATCCGTTCGAATTGGAGTATGAGCGGGCCTCGAACCGGTCGAGGTAGTTCTCCACTCCGGCCTGCACCACACCGCCGGTTACGAACAGATGCGAGGTTGCGAGGGCAAACGCGAGGATCCAGCGTCCGTGTCTCTGGTGGGCCCCCGACATCCTGATCACACCCGGGCCCGCCCTTCGACGAGGACCGAACCGTCCTCGGAGGTCGTATCCGGCTTCGTCCCGTCCTGGCTTGCTGCCCAGTCGGTGAGTGGCAGCCGGACGATGAAATGGGTCTCGTTGCCGTTTCTCTCATACCGCACGCTTCCGCCCATGCCCTGGGTGAGCGCCTGCACGATCGAGAGACCCAACCCCACGCTGCCGGGTTGCGCAGTGTCCCGGCCCTTGTGGGCGAACTTCTGGAACAGCTGTTCCGCGATCTGACCCGACACTCCTTCGCCATCGTCGACGACAGAACAGACGTAGGTCTTCTGATCCTTCCGACCTTCGACCCGAACGTTGGCTCCCCCATATCGGCTGGCATTGGAAAGCAGGTTTCGAAACACCTGGCGGAGACGCACCCGGTCGGCTCTGACGTGTGCCGGGTCACAGTCGACCTGGACCGTCATGCCGACACGATGCATCGACTCGGTTATCTCCCTCAGCTCCGAGGAGATCTCGACGTCCTCGAACGAATAGGAGAGGGCTCCGACGTCGAGACGGGCCGAGGTCAGCAAGTCGTCGACCATTCGAGCCAGATCGAGCGATTCACTCACGATCAATTGGAGCAGTTCGTGGGACGACTCGTCCTCGGCTATCGCCGGGTGCTCCTCGAGGAGCATGGCCAGACCCGTGATGCTCGTGAGGGGTGTTCGGAGCTCATGAGAGGCGGACGCGATGAACTCCTCACGGGCGATCGACACCCGTCGCTCCGCTTCCAGTCTGCTCTCCAGGGCAGACCGGCGGGCATGACGCCGCGCCAGGATTCGATGCGTCAATATCACCGCGACGGGAAGCAGGAAGGCGACGAGGAAGCCGGCGGCGTCACCCATCCGGCCCAGTCTCGTGTCGGCAGACGCCACCGCGTCTGCCAGCGATTCACGTCGTTCGACGAGGCCATCGACCAACCCGGTGAATTGACTGCCGAGGGTGTCCGACATCAAGTGTCGGGCGGCGTCGATCTGTTCGGTCTCGAGGGCGTTCACCACCTGGCGGCTGGTTGCGACGAACTCTGCGGCGGTCGCCAACAGCTCCGGATCGGTGGCGTCTTCCTCGGCGAGAGAGAGAAGTGCAGAGTCGAAGTCCTCGAGGGAGCGATCGGCTTCGCCCAGTGCAAACTCGATCGCCTCGCTGGAGTCGCTTCCGAACTGCTGATCCACCGTTGATGCGTGCACTGCGATGGCGATCTGGGCTCGGGCGACCGACGACGACCTGAGAGCCTCGTCAGCACTGTGAAGCGACACGGCGTCGCTGGTTATTTGTTGTGTGCCGTTGGCGGTGGCGTAGATGACGCCGACGATGAGCAACAGTGCAACACCGGCGGCCAGCGAGAAGGACAGCGCCCGATCCAAGCGCAGGCCCGACGACAATCCCTGGCTCGCCATATGTTTGTTTCGTCAAATCGGGTGTCTTGTATGGATGATCATTGTGGGGAGGACCGTTCGCGCTAGTCCTCGTTGTCACACGTCCCCCTTGACTCATGTGATCGGATTGGGTAAATCAACGGTACGAACACTTGTTCGGTCTAACGTGGCACCCTCATGGAGAAATTCTTGTCACAGGTCACCGATACGGTCTCGCAGATATGAGTCAGGAAGGACGCAGCGTGGAACGCGAAAAAGCATTGGACATGGCGGTCAGCCAGATCGAGAGACAGTTCGGCAAAGGCGCCATCATGAAGATGGGTGAGGCGGCAAATCGCAAGGTCGATGTCATCCCCACCGGCGCCCTCTCCCTCGATCTCGCCTTGGGTGTGGGTGGTGTTCCCCGCGGTCGCATCGTCGAGCTCTACGGCCCGGAGAGCTCGGGCAAGACCTCCCTCGCCCTCCACATCGTCGCCGAGGCACAACGCAACGGTGGTATCGCCGCCTTCATCGACGCCGAGCACGCCCTCGACCCGATCTATGCCAAAGCGATCGGCGTCGACGTAGACGAGCTGCTGATCTCACAGCCCGACACCGGTGAGCAGGCGCTGGAGATCGCCGACATGCTCATCCGCTCCGGAGCCCTCGATGTCCTCGTGATCGACTCGGTGGCCGCGTTGGTCCCACGCGCCGAGATCGAAGGCGAGATGGGAGACAGCCATGTCGGTCTACAGGCCCGTCTCATGAGCCAAGCTCTCCGCAAGCTGGCGGGAACACTGAACAAGTCGAAGACCACTGCCATCTTCATCAACCAGCTCCGGGAGAAGATAGGAGTGATGTTTGGCTCACCCGAGACAACCCCGGGTGGGCGGGCTCTCAAGTTCTACTCCTCGGTCCGTCTCGACATCCGGCGTATCGAGTCGATCAAGGACGGCACCGACAGCGTGGGCAACCGGGTCCGGGTCAAGGTGGCCAAGAACAAGATGGCCCCGCCGTTCCGTCTCGCCGAGTTCGACATCATGTTCGGCGAGGGCATCTCACGGGAGGGTTCCTTGCTCGACATCGCCGTCGACGAAGGCGTGGTCAAGAAGAGTGGTGCTTGGTACACCTTCGACGACGACCAGCTGGGTCAGGGCCGGGAGAACTCCAAGCGTTTCCTGCGGGAGAACCCCGAACTAGCCATGCAACTGCAGGCCAAGGTCTATGAGGCCGTGGGAATGGCCAGCAACGACGAGGCCGAAGAAACATCTGAGGCTGCCGAAGAGACCGAACAGGCCGCCTCCGAAGACTGATCCACGTTGGCGTGCACCACGTTGCGTTATCCGCAACATGGTGCACGGCTATTGGGACGACCAAACAACCGGATCTACCGTTCGCGAAACTTGTTCTGGCATCCGCTGTCGTGCTGTAGGATCTCTATCTGACACACGAAACCAATTTGAAACTGACCGGAACCAAAGAGACATGTTCGCAAAGGAGCACAGCCGACGGGTGAGTTGATCCCTCGTTTCTGATCCCGCTTCATTTCGTGTGCCGGGCCCGGGTCTCGATCCCGAGACGAGGGCTCGGCATCTCTTGTCTTAGAGGTCCCCGGGGAAGGGGCCATCATGACCATCGCTCAGACGATTGGACTAGCAGTCCTGGGGGTCGTCATTGGGCTGGGATTCGGATACTTGATCGCGCGCCTCGCCATTGCTCGTCGCCGGGAGCGTGACACCGTCAACGCCGAGGAGATGGTCACCACGGCCCGTCTCGACGCACAGAAGATCCTCGCCAAAGCTGAGGATGAAGGGCGGGCCAAGGCCGACGCCTATCGGGAGAAGGAGGAGGAGGCCCTGGCGCACAGGAAACTGGAGCTGGGCAATCTCGAGTCTCGTCTCACCCAAAGGGAGGAGACCCTGGAACAGCGCGCTTCCAACCTCGCCCAGCGTGAGAAGCTCCTCATCGACCGCGAAGACGAAGTGACCGAGGTCCGCGGCGAGCTGGGCCTTCTCAAGGAGGAGGCACGCAGCCGTCTCGAGGAGATGGCCGGCATCGACGTGTCCGCCGCCAAGGCCGAGCTCCTGGAGCAGGTGGAAGACGAGGCTCGCCGGGAAGCGATGATCCTGGTGCGTGACATGGAGGTCAAGGCGCGCGAGGAGGCAGATCGTCGGGCACGTCGCATTCTGGCTACGGCAATCCAACGTCTGGCGGGCGAGGTCGTGACCGAGACCACGGTCTCGGTGATCGAGCTTCCCTCCGACGAGATGAAAGGTCGGATCATCGGTCGAGAAGGTCGCAACATCCGTCATCTCGAGTCGGTCACGGGAACCAGCCTCATCGTCGATGACACCCCTGAGGCCGTGTCGGTCAGCTCATTCGACCCGGTCCGGAGAGAAGTTGCCCGTATCACAGTCGAGCGGCTGGTTGCCGACGGCCGTATCCACCCCGCATCCATCGAGGAGGCGTACGAGAAGGCCAAGGACGAAGTCGAACAATCGATTCGGGACGCGGGGGAGTGGGCCCTCGTCGAGGTCGGAGTCTCTCGGATGCACCCGGAGCTGATCACGCTGATGGGAAGGCTCAAGTACCGGACCTCCTACGGACAGAACGTCCTCAACCACCTCGTGGAGACGGCGAACATCGCCTCGATGCTGGCCTCCGAGTTGGGTGTCGATCCAGGTCCGGTGAAGCGGGCGGCCCTCCTGCACGACATCGGCAAGGCCGTGACCCACGAGGTGGAGGGCTCGCATGCATTGATAGGTGCCGAGATCGCGAGACGGTTCGACGAAGACCCGGCTGTGGTCCACGGCATCGAGGCTCATCACAACGAGGTTGAGCCGCGGACGGTCCTGGCAGTCATCGTCCAGGCAGCCGACGCGGTCTCCGCGGCGCGTCCCGGGGCCCGACGTGAGACGCTCGAGGGATATGTGAAGCGGTTGGAGCGTCTGGAGAGCATCGCACTCGAGTTTCGTGGTGTCGAGGAGGTCTTCGCCCTCCAGGCGGGACGCGAGGTTCGCGTGGTGGTCGACCCCGGTGATGTCAGCGACCTCCAGGCGAGAGAGCTATCGCGTCAGATCGCCCGTAAGCTGGAGGAGGACCTTCAATATCCGGGGCAGATACAGGTCACGGTGATCCGCGAATTCCGCGCCACCGACTACGCCCGCTAGACACATAGATGCGAACCCGGGGTTCCTCGAGCCAGATATGACCCAAATCAGCTCATCTACACAGGTGCTGCTGCCCACGCCGACGACACGTGAGCGGCCCACGAGACCTGCCACCCGACAGGGGAAGAGCTACTTCATCCGCACGTTCGGGTGTCAGATGAACGAGCACGACTCGGAGCGAATCGCCGGTCTCTTCGAACAGGACGGCATGACCGCGACCGATGCCTACGGCACGGCCGACGTCGTCTACGTCAACACCTGCACGATCCGGGAGAACGCCGACAACCGGATGTACGGAAATCTCGGCCAGCTCAAGGCGATCAAGGACGAGAACCCGAACATGCTGCTCGTCGTCGGTGGGTGCGCCGCCCAGAAGGACCGCGAACTCGTGCGCAAGAAGGCACCGTGGGTCGATGTGGTCATGGGCACCCACAACCTCGACAGGGTGCTCGACCTCATCGACCACGCCGAGCAATGGGGCCCCATCACCGAAGTGGTGGACGAGCTGCAGGCGATGCCCTCATCCCTCCCGGTCCGTCGGGAGATGGAGCATTCGGCCTGGGTGACGATTCAGGTCGGCTGCAACAACACCTGCACCTTCTGCATCGTCCCGTCCGTGCGAGGTGTCGAGGTGTCGCGCCGCCCAGGAGACATCGTGCGCGAGGTGGAGCGACTCGCCGGAGAGGGGGTAGTCGAGGTGACACTTCTCGGCCAGAACGTCGACACCTATGGGCGGGATCTCGCCATCGAGGGTCGCCGGCGCCCGATCTTCGCCGACCTGCTGCGTCGTGTGGGCGAAGTGGACGGCATCCGTCGGGTCCGGTTCACCAGCCCTCATCCCAACGACTTCAGGGAAGACGTCGCTCGAGCGATGGCCGAGACCGATGCGGTCTGTGAGCAGCTTCATTTCCCGCTGCAGTCGGGCTCGAACCGCATCCTCTCCGCGATGCACCGGGGCTATCACCGGAACAAGTACATGCAACGACTGGAGATGGCGCGGGAGATCATCCCGGGCCTGGCCGTCTCCACCGACATCATCGTCGGGTTCCCGGGAGAGACCGACGCCGACTTCGAGGCGACGATAGAGGTCGTCGAAGAGGCCCGCTTCGATCAGGCCTTCATGTTCATCTTCTCGCCTCGACCGGGAACCGCTGCGGCCATGATGACCGATGACTTCGTCCCCGGGGACGTGATCCAGGAGCGTTTCACCCGTCTGATGGAGACCCAGAACCGGATCTCAGGTGAGCGAAACGCCGAGATGATGGGACGCACCGTGGAGGTGCTCTCCGAGGGACCGTCCAAAAAGGACGGCGATGTTGCCACGACACGCTCTCGAACCGGCAAGGTGGTCCATGTGCCCGGGTGCCATCCATCCGGCACATTCTTGGATGTTCGCATCGACGATGCGGCAATGCACCATCTCGTGGGGACGCCCGTCTGAGAAGAGTGCTGGCCATCCTCGGACCCACAGCATCGGGCAAGACGGGGATGGCGATCGAGATCGCGAGCCGCCTCGGTGCCGAGATCATCTCAGTCGACTCCATGCAGGTTTACCGGGGGATGGACATCGGGACAGCCAAGCCGACCGTCATCGAGAGACGCGGGGTGGCCCACCATATGATCGATGTCGTCGATCCGTCCCAGGAGTTCTCTGTGGCAGACTTCCGACGCGTAGGGAAACCATTGCTCGACACCGACAAACCGGTGATCATCACCGGGGGCTCCGGGCTTCACTTCAGGGCTCTCGTCGATCCGATGAGCTTCGCTCCGACCGACCCTGAGCTTCGCGCCGAGCTTGAAGACACTTCGCTTCAAGCCTTGGTGTCGGAGTTGGAGGGGGTCGACCCCGGTGCGGGTCGCCACGTCGACCTGGCCAACGAACGACGGATCATCAGAGCAGTCGAGATCTACCGACTCACTGGGGAGACTCCGTCGTCCAGGGCAGCATCGGCAGAAGCGCGAGACCTGGACAAGTACGTGGCGGAGATCCCGTTCAGCGCGGTGGGTGTCGACCCCGGCGTCGAGGTCGACGAGCGGATCGACCGACGTCTCGCCGCCATGCGGTCGGGTGGTCTGGTCGATGAGGTGCGCAACCTACGGGAGCGGCTGGGGAGGACGGCGCGGTACGCAGTCGGGTACAAAGAGATCATCGAGTATCTGGACGGCAGGATGTCACTCGATGATGCGTTCGACGCGGTGGGGCGGAACACTCGAAGACTCGCCAGGAAACAGCGCACCTGGTTTCAACGAGACCCCCGGATCCGCTGGATACCTTGGAACGAGGACGAGGGCGAGCGTGTCGATCGAGCCCTCGAGACGCTGACTGTTCAGTCGTCGTGATTCTCTTCGGTGACGGAGTCGACTACGTCGTCGACCATCGACCGATCGGAGCCTTCCTCCGGCACCAGGACCCACATCACGAGGTAGACCACGAGGCCAAAACCACCCATGACCGCAGTGACAGCGAGGATCACCCTGATCAAGTTGACATCCACCTCGAAATAGTCCGCTATCCCCGCGGCCACACCTGCGATCATCTTGCCGTCCCTCTTGCGGACGAGCCTCTTGGCGTTGCTCATGTGTGCAGCGTACAGATAGCGTGAACCCGACTTGAGACCTGTCAGCTTCACCAAGATGCAGGGTCTCGGCAACGACTTCGTCGTCATCGAGGGCCCCATCGACCTCTCCACAGAGGAGGTCGTGGAGCTGTGCGACAGACGTTTTGGCGTGGGTGCTGATGGTGTGCTCGTCGTGACCCGGGGCGATCCGGTGCGGATGGATTACTGGAATGCGGACGGCAGCCCCGCGGAGATGTGCGGTAATGGGCTTCGCTGCGTCGGCCGCTATGTCTACGACAAGGGCTGGGCACCCGATCGCAATTTCACGGTGGCGACACCGGTGGGGGAGCGTCGGGTGAGGATGCTTGACGAAGGTGATGTGGAGGTCGAGCTGGGGCCGACCCGGGTGACGGGTCACACCGACTTCGATGGCCAGCGTCTGCATCTCATCGACGTCGGGAACCCGCATGCGGTGATCATCGTCGACGACCCGGCCACCGTCGATGTGGCAGTTCTCGGCGCCAGGATCGGCACCGACTCCCGATTCCCCAACGGCACCAACGTCGAGTTCATCACCGTCGGGGAAGGCGAGGTGACGATGAGAGTCTGGGAGAGGGGCATCGGGGAGACTTCGGCGTGCGGGACGGGCATGGTCGCCGCTGCTTTCGTCGCCACCAAGACGGACAAGCTGACCGGGTCGATTCCGGTGAATGTCACCGGCGGCCTGGGCTATGTCACCTTCAAAGACGGTGTCGGCTGGCTGCGGGGCCCCGCCGAATACTCCTTCAGAGGTAGCGTCGGAGAACGCTGACCACTTTTCCGATCAGCTCAACGCCGTTTGTGAAGACCATGGGCTCGTATGCCGGGTTCTCGGAATGGAGGAAGACCTTTCCGTCCCGCCTCTCCAGACGTTTGACCGTCGCCTCTTCCCCGTCGACGAGGACGGCGACTATTTCTCCGTCTCTTGCCTCGGGTTGCTTGTGGATGGCGACCAGATCGCCTTCATGTATGCCGGCGTCGATCATCGAGTCACCCTTGACCTCGAGGAGGAAGACCGGACCGTCACCGACGAGCTCGGTTGGGAGGGTCATCACCTCGTCGACGTGCTCTGCGGCGAGTATCGGAGTTCCGGCTGCAATGCGGCCCAGCACAGGGACGTCCCGTGTGTGACGGTCGATGTGGGCGGCCATCGCCGGCGTCTCGTCGGTGATCATGATCGCTCGGGGCTTGGAGGGGTCCTTCCGGATCATCCCGGCCTGAACCAGCGAGTTGAGCTGAGCGTGAACCGAGGACGGTGAGCTGAGGCCGACCGCATCGCCGATCTCACGCACCGACGGCGGGTACCCCCGATCTTCCACTGTTCTCTTGATGTAGTCGAGAACCTGCTGCTGTCTCTCGGTCAGCACTTGTGACTCCTTCTCGAACGGATGTTCGCCAGCCTAGTGAACTCCAGTCGGGCGACCAAACATTTGTTCGAGAGAAGTCGTCAGGCGGCTTTGGCGCTCCGCCCTCCACCGGTGGTGGTGTCGAGCAGGCGCTCGGTTACGCCGCCGAACTGGGTGCCGGCCCCGATGGCCATGCGAATCGTCTCGAGTTGAGGGGTGGAGCCACGGACAAAACGTCGGGAACGCTCCCGTCTCCGCTGAGCCTGGAGCAGACGCTCTTCCTGAATCGTCTTGACCAACTCTGATGTGATGAGGTAGTTGTTCATCGCGGGCCTTCCCTGTAAGGGGTGTCGTGATCTGTGGTCCTTACAGTACAGGACGACCTGTAACGAGTCAAGTCTTATTTGCTCATTACCAGATGCGATCTCATCAAATCTGTCCCACCCGAATGGCACAGTGAGGACCGTGATGACGGAGGTCGGACAAGTTGTCTTGACATCGAACAAACGTTCGGTACAGTGTCGAACGCACGTTCGGATGATTCTCCGAATGTCATCCAGCAACCAACAAGCGGGCCCGATCAGGAGGGAGACATGCAGACCACACGAATACAGCTTTCCGTTCAGCTGTCCGTGCTCCTTGCGACAATCTGCGCAGTCTTTCTCCTGATCGGAGGGGCCGCCGACGCCGGTGAGGGCCCGGGCCCGTCGATCCGGTACGTGGTGGCCCAGGGAGACACTCTTTGGGATGTCGCCGCCGATCACGTTGGCCCTGACGAAGATGTGCGTCCCCTAATCCAGGAGATCAAGGAGTTGAGCGGCATACAGTCGAGCTCACTTCGGCCCGGTCAGGTCCTCCTCATTCCCCGACCCTGATCTCAGGGGTTCAACCCGACACGTCCGTTTACCCTGGGGCGATGCACTGCCCTGCCTGTGGCGCCACCAACAATCGTGTCGTCGACAGTCGACCTGCCGACAATGGTCTGGCGATTCGTCGACGCAGGGAGTGTGAGATTTGCGGGCATCGGTTCACGACGTATGAGCGTGTTGACCCCCAGCTCATGGTGGTCAAGAGATCGGGACGTGTTGAGCCTTTCTCCCCGGCCAAACTGGCTTCGGGCATCTCCGCCGCTCTCGCCGACCGGCCCGTGTCGGGGTCCGACATCGAGAACGTCGTCGCGGGGATAGCCGAGTCTGTGAGCGGCTCGGGTCCCCAGATACCGTCCGAGGAGATCGGCCGACTGGTGCTCGACCATCTCCGGGAGCTCGATGAGGTCGCCTACCTCCGGTTCGCCTCGGTGTACAAGGAGTTCCAGGATGCCGCCGACTTCGAGCGGGAGATGGCCGAGCTGGAGTCTGCCGAGTAGTTCTACTCGGTCGTCGTCTCCACGGGTTCTGAAGCATCGTCGTGTTGTGTCGGTCCGGCTTTGACCGGCTCCCGCATCAGCTGCTCCTCGTCGATCACGATGACACGCACCTCATTGCCTATGTCCATTGGTCCTCCTTCAGTGACCTCTCCAGAAATTCCCTCGCCTCGCTGGGGCTGGAGACGCCGTGGTTCCCGAGGCGTTCGACGGCGTCTCCCGGGGCTCGAAATAGAGCCTCGATCTCTGCCGCCTGGTTGGTCGAGACCCGGATTCCCCGATGGTGGATCGCCAGTGCGAGCACCGACGCACGCTGTGCCCGGAAGCCGAGTTCGTGCTCGATCACCTTTCCGGTGAGCCCGACCACTCCTACCGCGATGTCTCTCATCTCGCAGCGCCCCACACTTGCCGGGAACATGTCGAGCTCCTTGACCGCGTATATGCCGCAGGCCGGCGGCCCGCATCGCCCTGAAGGGTGCGGGATGTCTTCGCCCGGTATTGAGCGAAGACAGCGACCTTCCAGTATTGGCTCTGGCCATGGCACCTGGTTGCCCCAGATCGCGCCCGACTCGACTCTCCAAACCCGGTACCCGCGAAGCGGAGTAGGCGACCAACGCTCGTCGTTGTCCTGGCGGACACGGTCGAGGATGTCCTCGATCAGCAGGGCACCGGTGGCCATGCTGCCGGTGATCTCGTCGGTTATGGCGCGTAGGTCGGCTCTCGTCTCCGACAGTTCTCTCTCCAGATCGCCCAGTCGACGTCTCAGAGCGTGATGTCTCTCCCGTCTCCGGGCGATCGATCGTTCCAGACTGTCGACCTGCTCCAAGAGATGATCGATGGGGTAGCGCTCCCGGTAGATCTGCAGCGTTTCCCATGCTTGGGCGGTTCGCTCGTCGTCTACCCGGGTCATCTGAGGAGGCTAGAACATCGAACATACGTTCGCTAGAGGAATCGTGCGAGATTTCGCGCTTCGTGCGCCGGCTCAGTGGTCGAGTACGTGGCTCAGTGCAGTCTGTGCCTCGTCGATCCTCTCGGTGACCCTACTTTGGACGTTCTCCAGCGAGGTGATCATCTCCTCCTGAACGGCGGCAAGTTTCTCGTTCAGATCGTCGAGCACCACGTCGGCCGCGTTCTGGTCGTCTTCTCTGAGGGCGTCCATGTATCGGGTGAGGATTCCGGCGAGGTCA
>DASPGH010000010.1:0-14048 GCA_035620735.1 Acidimicrobiia bacterium
TCCCCATCCCCCCGAATCCAGTCCGACGCTGCAGGAGCGAGAACGAAGGCCGCCCTCGATCGTCGAAGGCCACGATCTCGGCGTCGAGCACCACACCGTCGGGAATCTCGAGACTCCCGACCTCGGGGAATGGCCCCAACAGATCGAGACCCCGCCGGGATCGAGCCCTCACCTTGCCTCCCTCAGACCCGACGATGGCCCGATAGCCGTCCCACTTCACCTCGAACCACCATCTCGGATCGTCGAACGGTCGATCCCGCCGCACCGAGAGCATCGGCTCAAAGTCAGGTAGTCGCATCACAGGTAGTCACATCAACGAACCCGGGGTTGCTCGAGCCGCATTTGACCCAAATCCGCTCATGTTCGTCAGGATCCCGAAGTCTGGTGTCGGAAGATGAGCGGATTTGAGCCGGATATGGCCCAAGGAACCCCGGGTTCGGGAATGAGAAGAGTGAGGTCTCAGCCGTCTTGGAGTTCCTCCCGGACCAGTCTGTTGACGAGGCCGCCGTCGAGGTCCTCGCCGCGGCTCCTCATCAGATGTCCGGTGACCCGTCCGGCTGCCTTCTCGTCACCGGCGACACCCAATTCGGCGACGGTCTCCTTGATGAGGGCCCGGGTTTCGTCCTCCCCCATCTTCTGGGGGAGCCACTTCGAGAGATAATCGACCTCGAAGGCGAGCTTGTCGGCCATGGCTGCCCCGCGCTCTCCCAGGTCGGCGTACTCCGAACGCGACTTGTCCATCTTCTTGACGTATGACGCAATGACCTTCTGATAGAAGGCATCGTCCACGGGACCTTCGAAGTCGGGCTGGCTCCGGGCCGTGGCTGCTTCCGTCTGCACCTGTCGGATGACATCGCGGCGAGGCGCATCCTTCGACTTCATCGCATCGGTGAGCTCGGCGGCGAGTTGTTCGGCAATCGTCATGTTTCCTCGCCCCAGATTGTCTCGCGGATGAGTCCGGGGTCGTCGGTAATGATGCCTGTCACTCCGAACTCCACCAACTCCCGGGCACGCCCGGGGGTGTTGACCGTCCAGGGGTACAGCGCGATCTCGGCGTTTACGGGCCCGGTCAGCAGGGAATGATCCGGAACCAAAGCTCGATGACCCACGTCCAGACACTGATCGACGGCCTCCACGAGGTAAGCCCCGGCCGGAACTGCGAGTCCGGTGGGCACCTCGGGGAAGATCTTCCTGACGACCAGCAGAGTCTCCGGATTGAATCCAGTGACGATGTCGCCTGGTCTTGCGCGCTCAGCTGCCTCGAGGGCAAGACGATGGTCGGGCTCGAACCCGGGCTCGAAGGGGAGGTTCTTGACCTCCATCTGGACCGGCGTATTCGGGAGGGCAGCAAGAGCCTCATCGAGGAGAGCAGGATGATGCATGTCACCGAGGTCGATCTCGCTGAGCTCGGCCCATGTGGTGGCGGCGACGACATGACCCTGGATTTCGGGGTCATGGGAGAGGATCAGCTTCCCATCGCGGGATCTGCGCACATCGATCTCTACGAGATCAGCGACATCGGATGCGGCGATGAGACCGCTGAGAGTGTTGTCGGGATAACGGGTTGGCCACCCACGGTGGCCAACGATCGCGACATGGCGTCTATCGGGAATCAATCGAAGAAATCCATTTACAACCTGGGTTTTAGACAGTACCGTTCGGTCCGGAATCCCCCCAAGCATCTTCGGGTGCATCCCGTGACGATGCCCTTGTGAAAAAGATCACAAAGTTAGGAACACATGACCCTCACAACCATCACTACCGACTGGCGGGATCTCGCTGCCTGCAGGGACTCGGAGCCCACGCTCTTCTTCCCCGTGGGGACGACAGGTCCGGCCGTGGAGCAGATCGACGCCGCTGTGGCCATCTGCAACACCTGCATGGTTCGTGAAGACTGCCTCCAGTACGCCCTGGAGACCAACCAGGAGTCCGGCGTCTGGGGTGGCTATGCCGAGGACGATCGTCGTCGACTTCGCAAGCGCTGGCTTGCCGAGCGCCGTCGTCGCTCCGTCTGAACGAACCAACGAGAGGATTGAGAGGCGCCCGTGGGCGCCTCTTTTTCATTCAGACAGAAACGGGTTCGGGGATCGCCTATCCCGGTGCGAATCCCACAGTTCGCTGACCGCCGGCATCCTCCATCTCGATGAATGCGACGCTGCGCGCCGGGATGCCGACGGTGCGACCCTTGGCGTCGGTGAACCAGCCGAGGCCACCTTCGGTCACGGCCCTCTCCATCTCCTCCCTGAACTTCTTGGCGTCGTCGATCTCCAGTTCGAGGAGCTTGTCGGTGGTGGCTATTCCAATGCGAACCTTCATGGCGATCGATCGTAACCCCCTTCCAATGCTCGGAATGCGATCGTACGTTCGAGGTATGTGGCGACCCATGCTCATCGTGGGACTGGTCGGGTTTCTCGTGGCCACCGGCTCCGCTCTAGCCGCCCCGACAGCCGAGACGAGGCTACCGGTGACCCTGAGCGGTCAGGAGGAGTCCGAGACCCCACCAACAGATGAAGTAGTCGTCGTGAAAGGAGATCACCTTTGGAAGATCTCACAACGGCACCTCGACAGCCACTCCCCCGATGACGCCGTCGCTCCTTACTGGCTCCGGGTCATCGACGTGAACACACCATCGCTTCGATCGGGCGATCCCGACTTGATCTACCCGGGTGAGGTGATCCGTCTCCCCGGGATCAGCGAACGGCCGTGAACTTGTAGATCCCTCCCTCGTAGGTGGCCAGGTACAACTCACCGTGACCGTCGAGACCGTAGGTCATGACCTGGCCCACCTCTCCCCCGAGGTCTTCGGTCCAGTCTCGGTCCTCTGTGACTTGCCCATCGACGAATTTGAAGCCCCTCACCCATGAAGAGACCCAGTCGGAGTAGAAGTAGGTGCCGGCGATCTCGGGGATCTCACTGCCCCGGTACACGTATCCACCGGTGATCGAGAGACCGATCACGGCATCGGGGTCGTCGTCAGGTGCAGCATGAAGGTAGGTCAGCACCGGTGAGGTGTAGTTGGCGGGATCGCAGTCCTGTTCGTGGAAACAGCGGGTTCCCTCCATGTTCGACCAGCCGAAGTTGTAGCCGCCCTCGTCGATCGATACCACGTTGACTTCTTCCTGGTCGGCGTGGCCCACATCGGCGATGTAGATGAGCCGATCCACCGGGTCTATGGAGAACCGCCAGGGATTTCGAAGACCATAGGCCCAGACGTCGCCGAGACCGCCGCCGTCGACGAACGGGTTGTCCGGTGGGATCGAATAGGGGTCGCCGCTGTCGACATCGATACGGACGATGGTGCCATAAGGAGTGTTCGGATCCTGACCCTGAGCACGGCTATCGGCTCCATCGCCCATCGAAACCCAGAGAAAACCGTCGGGCCCGAACGCGACATTGCCGGCGTAATGGCGGATGTCTGTGGAGTTCGGCGGCTGCTCGTATTCGAAGATGACCTTCTCGCCGGCGGCGAATGCGATGTTGGGATCGGTTGGTGAGACCGCGAACTCGGACAGCTGTCTGCGCCCGTCCTTGTCCGTGTAATAGATGAAGAAACGGCCGTTGTTGGCATAGTCGGGGTGGAACGCCAGACCGAGGAGCCCGCGCTCGATCCCGTTGGAGGAGACGCTCTCGGTCATGTCGAGGAACGGAGCGTCGAGCTTCACGCCGGTCGCATCGATGACGCGGATGGCCCCGAATCGCTCGGCAACGAAGAGCCGGTCATCACCCGACGGAGCGGTGACCACGGTGGGCTGTTGGAACCCGTCGAGTATCAGATCGAGCGACACCGATTGGAGAGGGGCAAGATCGGGGTCGGCCGACGACGTGGTCGAGCTGGACGCACCATCTCCGGGCGTCGTCGTGGAGGAGCCGTCGTCCGGCGTGGTGCTGTCTGCTGATCCATCCGTCGATGTGGTCGTGTCACCCCCGGCTGACGGCTCACCCGAGCCCCCGCCCGATCCGAACACTCGCAATATGAGGAAGGCGACGAGGAAGACGGCGACCAGTGCAATGAGGAGAGCGCGGTAGCGACCGTGGTCAGGCGTGGAGGGTTGACGATGTCGGGCGGTCACAGGGTCCCGGATTGTATGACCGGCGAAGTCGAAACAGCATCCGGGGTCGGAAGTTCCTCCGGGCTAGGCGTTCTCTCCGAGGAAGATCTCCGAGACCGAAGAATCCATGAAGATCGCCTGGAGGGTTTCGGCCAGAATCGGTGCGATCGAGAGAACGGTCACATTGTCGAGCGATTGGATGTCGCCACTCACCGGCAACGTGTTGGTGACGATGACCTCTTCGATCGCCGCGTTCTTGATCCTGTCCAGAGCAGGGTCGCTGAAGACACCGTGGGTCGCCGCAATCCGGACACTCTTGGCCCCGAACTCCCTGACCAGCTCGGCAGCGTTACAAACCGTGCCCGCGGTATCGATCATGTCGTCCACTATCACCACATGACGGTCGGTGACCTTCCCCGCCATCGAAAGGGCTTCGGACTCGTTGTGCTCGGTGGGATCACGCCGCTTGTAGATGAAGGCGACGGAGCCACCCAGGTGGCGGGCGTAACGCTCGGCCCGTTTCACACCGCCGGCGTCGGGAGAGAGAATCGTCCTCTTCCCGGGCTCGATCTTGTCGGCGAGGTAGTCGGTGATGATCGGCAGAGCCGTCAGCGAGTCCCACGGCTTCGAGATGAACCCCTGCAGCTGCCCGGTGTGCAGATCGACGGATACCAGACGGTCGGCCCCAGCCTCCATGTAGAGGTCGGCGATGAGCCGAGCAGTGATCGGCTCCCTGGGCATCACCTTCTTGTCTTGGCGGGAGTAGCCAAGAAACGGAATGACTGCGGTGATCCGGCGCGCCGAGGCTCTGCGTAAAGCGTCGATCGTCACCAGCTGTTCCATGATGTTGTCGTTGATGGGAGCACAATGACTCTGGATCACGAAGCAGTCGGCACCACGGACGCTCTCTCCGGGGCGGACGTAGATCTCCCCGTTGGCGAACTTGGAGCGCTCCACCTTGCCCAGCTGTATGCCGAGTACGTCGGCCACCTCCTCCGCCAGGGGCTCATTGGCGCCCCCGGTGAAGAGCATCATCCGATTGCGGGAGACGATGTCCACGTCAGTCCTCTGCGGTATTGGCGGCTTTCCGCGCCTCGCGCCGCTGAGCGTAGCCGGGGATCTCGCGTTGGTCAGAACGCTCGATTGCGAGGGCATCGTCGCTGACATCCTTGGTGATCACCGAGCCGGCGCCGGTGGTGCCCCGGTCCCCGATCCGCAGCGGGGCGACCAGCATCGTGTCCGATCCGACGAAGGCATCCTCGCCGATCTCGGTGTGAGATTTCTTGACCCCGTCATAGTTGACGGTGATGACCCCGGCTCCGATGTTCGTCCGGGCTCCGACGGTGGCATCACCGAGATAGGCGAGATGATTTGCCTTGGCACCTGCTCCCATCGTCGTGTTCTTGGTCTCGACGAAGGTCCCCAACTTGGCGCCCTCCTCGAGAACCGTACCTGGCCGTAGCGAGGCGTAAGGTCCCACCTCGCAGGCGTCGCCGACGACAGCCTGACGGAGAACCGCGTACCAGACAGTCACATCGGAACCGATCGTCGAGTCGACGGCAAACACCTCGGGCCCGACCCGACTACCCGCGCCGACCTTGGTCTGACCTTCGAGATGAGTTCCTGGGTAGATCGTCGCACCGGGCTCGACCTCCACCGACTCGTCGATGTAGGTGCGGTCAGGGTCGATGATCGCCACCCCGGCTTCCATCAGCCGCTGGTTCGTTCGGCGCTGCAGTTCCTTGCGGGCCGCGGCAAGCTGGTCTTGGGAGTTGATACCCATCACCTCCTCTGGAGTCGCCTCGACAGCGGTCAGCCTGTCACCGTCCGCGACGAGAAAACCCACGATGTCGGTGAGGTAATACTCACCCTGCGCGTTGTCGTTGTCCACTCTCTTCAAAGTCTCGGTGAGTCGACCGGCACGGACCGCGTAGATACCGGCGTTGACCTCATCGAGCTCGAGCTGATCGGGTGTGCAATCACGATGCTCGACGATGCCGGATATCTCGCCGTTCTCATCCCTGACCAGCCGGCCATATCCGGACGGATCTTCGAGACGGGCAGAAACCAGACGAGCCGTCTCGTCGTGGGCGAGATCGGTGAGCTCGGTGAGGAGCCCAGAGGTGAGAAGCGGTGTGTCCCCGTAGAGGATGACGACCGTGTCGTCAGGTTCGATCACCCCGAGGGCGTCGAGACCGATCTGGGTGGCATGTCCGGTGCCGAGCTGATCCTCCTGGTGGGCTTCGACCACTTCGTCGGGAAGCAGCGACTTCACGTGATGGGCTCCATGTCCTACCACCACGACTGTCGAAGCCGGTTCCAGTGGGCGAGTCGACTCGATCACCCAGTTGAGCAGAGATCGCCCCAACACTTTGTGAGCCACCTTCGGCAGATCGGACTTCATCCGTTTTCCCTCGCCTGCGGCCAGGATGATCACGTGGGTTGGCAAGTGGGGCGTTCCTCCGTTTGTCGCTGGGGGGGCAGGACTCGAACCCGCAACAACAGGACCAAAACCTGCCGTGTTACCAGTTACACCACCCCCCATCGAGGGTGCGCCCCAAGGTTACCGGTGCGCAAGCCTCGAACCCGAAACCCGCGCCTCAAGCGTGTGCAGGAATCATGGCGCGGTCAGTGCTACTGCACACGCTTGACGCCGTGATCCCTCAGCTGCACCCCTCGACCCTCTCGGGTCAGGTGGGAGACCGCTGATGCCGCGTCCGTGGCTTCGTCGAGGGCGGTGAAATAGCCGAAACAGGCCGAACCGGACCCGGTGAGACAGACCGCCGTCCCCCAAATGGCGGAGACATCGGCCATGAAGTCGCCCAGGAGCGGCTCCACGTCCAACGCGGCCGGGAGCAGGTCGTTGCGCATCGGCATGCGGTCGCGCAACGACGGAGGCAGCAAGCCGACGGCCACTTCGTCGCCCTGTGGCCCCTCGAGCCGGTCCCAACGGGCATAGACATCCTGGGTGGAGAGGCCGAATTCGGGGCTGACCACGGCGACCGAGAACCCCGACGCCGGTCTGACCTGGTCGACACTTTCGCCGAGACCGCCCATCAGAAGGGTTCCTCCGGTGAGAAAGAGCGAGACGTCCGACCCGACACGCGAGGCGGCCGCCGGAAGAGAGTCGCGAGGCACATCACCAAAGTCGGCCGCCGCCACCAGCGCAGCCGCAGCGTCGGAGCTCCCACCGCCCAGCCCCGCCGACTCCGGTATCTCCTTGTCGAGAGAGAGCGACAGAGGAGGAACTGAGCCAAACTCCCGCACTACGGCCAGAGCGCGAGTTACGAGGTTGTCATCGATGTCCGACTCGAGCTCGTCTCGTCCCTCTCCCGCTTCAACGTCGAGTCGGTCACACCATTCGATCGTTTGGACCAGTGAGGCCAGGGGGTGATACCCATCGGATCGTGGTGGCGAGACGAGAAGCGAAAGATTGAGCTTGGCAGGTGCCTCGTACATCGTCATGGTGAACCCGCCAATCGCAGCCACTCCTGTGGACCGAGGTCTTCGGCCCGAGCCGTCGCGGGCAATCCCGCCTCCTCGAGGGCTTTCGCCGGCTCCTCGAGCACACCCGACAACGACCGGCGCAACATCTTTCGACGCTGCCCGAAACCGGCTCTGGCCAACGCGACCGCCCGGGAGGCCAAACGTGGCGGTGTCAGCCGCTGCAACACGATCACCGCGGATTCGACACGCGGTGGCGGATAGAACACCTGCGGTGGGACGGTGAAGACAACTCGAGCGTCCGCGTAGATCCCGACAACGACCGAAGGTAGGCCATATAGGTCGTCCGAGGCTGTGGCCGTGAGCCTCTCAGCGACCTCTCTCTGCACCATCACGATGAATCGTTCGATGTTGGGGGCGTGCTGCAAGGCGTCGAGCAGCACCGGAGTGCCCACGTTGTAGGGGAGATTCGCCACCATCGACCAGTCGTCGCCATCGAGCGCCGTTGCGAAGTCGACATCGGTGACATCCTGAAAGCGCAGCTCGACGTCGAGATCGGCTGTCACCTCGTCCAACACCGGCCTCAATCCGTGGTCGATCTCATAGGTCACGACGATCGCCCCCGTCGCCGCAAGAGCCCGCGTCAGTGTCCCGGTGCCGGCGCCAACCTCGACGACCTTCGAGCCCGCTCCAACCCCAGCCACGTCGACGATCTTCCGGGTGATGTTGCCGTCGGCGAGAAAGTGCTGACCCAAGCGATGGATCGGAGCTATCCCGTGTCTCTGCAACAGCTCGGCAATTTCAGACCGCGTCTGTGACATCACCGACCAAACACCCTCGCCGCGTTCTCCGAGGTCATCGCGGCAACGCTCCCGACGTCCATGCCCCAAACCGTCGCCAGAGCTTCGCCGACAAGGGACACCCACCCCGGCTCGTTTGGCTCTCCACGATGCGGTGGCGGTGCCAGGTAGGGAGTGTCCGTTTCCACGAGTGCTCGCTCCGGCGGTATCACTTCCGCACTTCGTCGGATCGTCTCACCGTTTTCAAAGGCGACAGGGCCGGCGAAGGAGAAGGTGACGCCCAGGTCGAGAAATCGCCGAGCCCAACGCCGGCCCCCGGTCCAGCAGTGCAGCACGGTGCGAGGCCCGGCATCGGTGTCAGTCAGGATTCGGTGTACGTCAGAAAAGGCATCCCGGCAATGGACTATCAATGGTTTGTCCACATCCACCGCTATCTCGATGTGATCGCGGAGGGACACCTCCTGGGCATCGCGTGGCGAGAGGTCACGATAGAAGTCGAGCCCGGTCTCTCCGATGGCTCCCACCAGGGGAGCCATCGATTCGATCTCGGCTCGCTGCTCGGGCCAGGACGATGCGTCATGAGGGTGAAGCCCGGCGGTGGCGACGACACGATCAACGAACTCCTCGGCCAGACCCAGTGACGCTCTCGAGCTGTCGGCATCCACTCCCGGGGCCACCACCCATGCCACGTGCGGTGCTCGATCCAGCAAAGACGCCGGAGGTCGTCCGTCCAACTGGAGATGGCAGTGTGTGTCTACCCAGGACATCGCCAGCGACGCTACCTGGCACCATGTCAATGCCGATCGGTAGGCTCCGCGCAGTGGACTCTGGAATAGCGCGCAAGATCGACGACCTGGGGCGCATCGTCATCCCGGCGGAGACGAGACGCATGTTCAACATCCGCGAGGGGGATCACCTCTACATCGCTGTCGAGGGCGGAAACATCGTCCTTCGCAAGATGACCGACTCGTGCACATTCTGCGGAAGTGACAGCCAGGTAACCCAATTCAAGGGAAAAGGGATCTGTAGCTCCTGTCGATCTCAGCTCGACTCCTGATCTCTGATCAGGGCCTCGTAGACCTCGCGACGGGAGACCCCCATCTCCTCGGCGATTACTCGCGCAGACACTCGAATGCTCCCTCCTCGCGCCACCAATTCGCGTGCCCGTTCCACTGCTTCTTCGATCGACGGTCCTGCTAGCTCTATCGGGCCAAGCACGAGCGTCACCTCTCCTCTCACCTCATCCCTCCACCACTGAACCGCTGTCCCGAGATGACCGACCCAGCACTCCTCATGGAGCTTGGTGAGCTCTCTCATCACCGCCACGCTGCGATCAGCACCACAGACGGCTTCGAGATCCCGAAGATCTTCGGCGAGCCGGTTGGGGCTGGCGAACACCACGACGGCCCGCTCGTCATTGGCAATGGCCTCGATGCGCTCGGCACGGGCTCGTCCTTTCCGGGGCAGGAACCCTTCGAAGGAGAACCGATCGCCGCCAAAACCCGAAAGAGCGAGAGCAGTCGTCACGGCAGACGGCCCTGGCACCACGGAGACGGGGAAGCCCGCGTCCCTCACCGCTCTGACGGCGGCGGCACCGGGATCTGAGACCGTGGGCATACCGGCGTCTGAGACCAGGACCACCTTCTCCCCACGTCTCACGGCTTCGACTACCTCCTCCGATCGACTCGCTTCGTTGCCCATGAAAAGGGATGCGAGGGGGACGCTGATCACCAAATGCCTCAAGAGCTTGGCGGTTCGCCTGGTGTCCTCGGCGTAGACGATGTCGGCCGAGGCCAGACTGTTTCTCAAACGCTCGGAAATGTCTCCCAGATTGCCGATGGGGGTAGCGCAAACGACAAGACGACCTTCGGACACGAGGCCGAAGTTAGATGATGTCAGTCCAAACCGACGGAGGCCCTCATCTGCTCACCAACGGCGGTGTCGTCGGCAGCGATGAAGTAGAGGTCTCCGTCGAGCTGTTCCACCCAGGCGAAATGGTCTTCGGGGAACGATTCGGTGGCGTAGCTGAGCAGCGCGTCTTCCAGCTGGTCGACATCACCAGCCGTATCGCCTCGATAGACGATGAGCAGGGCAGTGCTTTCGCCGTTGAACCATTGGTGATAGCTGTCCCCACCCCAACCGTCGGCAGCCTCGGCCATGCTGGTGGTGCCGGTGCCCTGGTTGAGAAGTACCCGGAACCCCTCTTCCCCCCAGACCGAAGAGGTCTGCAGCTCGTATCCGGGAACCGTCACGTCTGGGATCTCCACGGGTACGGGTAGATCCCGGGTGTAATCGCCGGGAGTGATGATCTGCTCGGTCGACCCGGGAAGCGATGGCATCGAGACGTAAGCGTCGTTGAGCGAGTCCCAGCCTCCGGCCGTCGTGTACAGAGACTGAGCGAAAGACAGCCCCGAGTCGTAAGGGAATATCAATGTCTCTCGAAGAAATCTCGGCGCGGCGTTGAGGACCGGCGTCTCGATCTGCAACATCTCGGCAAGTAACTCGCCGACCTCCGACTGTGGCAGGGTCCTGATCCATTGGACTTCAGCCCATGAGGCGTCCCCCTCGAACATCGCCTGGTAGGCGCGAGCCTGGTCGAGCTTTTCGGCGTCGATCAGCTCACGCCAGTTCTCCGACTGGCTGAAGTGCTGATCGGTCAGGGCGTGGACGAACTCGTGAAGGAGCGTCGACCGTTGCACCTGAGTGAGACGGTCATCCCGGGCGCGCACCACCACCTCTTCTGCCTCACCGTCGTAGTAGCCGTAGGCCTGCTCGCCATAGAGGTCGTCGAGAATCGTGGAGAGATCCGCCTCGTCAGCAAGAAGGCCGAGCATCTTGTAGAGCGACTCGTCGGCGGGGAGATCCTCGCTGTCCTCGTCCAGAAGCGTCCTGATGCGGGCTTCGAACTCCTCGTCGGAGAGAGCAGTGATGGTGGGAGTCGTCAGGAACGGCAGACCCCTCACCTCCTGGGCGTCCAACATCAACTCCTCGATCTGCGCCTTGATCTCGTCTGACACCCCCTGAACGCCGGAGAGGTCTGGCGCAGTGATCGGCGGCATCTCGGCCGATGTGGTAGGCGACCCCGACTCACTCGTCGACGGTGCGCCGTCGACCGAAGTCGTCGTCTGACCGGGCACCGTGGATCCGGTTGTGGATGACGATGCCGAGCCATCGTCGGTGCAGGCAGCGACGACGAGCAGCAAGAGGAGGAAAGGGAGTAGCCGACGAAGCATTCGCGGTCAGGTTATCGGCGGCGTGGAACTAGACCTGACCCATCCGGCTAGCCATAGGAAGCTTCCGGCTCGTACCCTCTCGCCTGATGTTGAGGCGCACGATCATCCTCGGCGCGGCGGTCGCGGTCGCCCTATCTGGGTGCAGTGGCAACTCCGGCGGCGGAACCCTCGAGGCCGTCATCGATGCCGAAGGTGAGACCACCGGATTTGGAAACTTCTCGACAGGGACGGACAAGAGCTTTGGCGTCTTCATTTGCACCAGGGACGGAGCGGTCGAGCTCGATACGGTGGAGCCTGTCCACGTCGAGGGTGACATCGAGTACCTCGGCACCACCGTGTATACGTCGGATGAGAGGTTCGTCGGTGCCACCCACGGATACCCGCCGGATGGAATCGACCAGACGAAGCTGACCGACCTCCAGGGCACCACGATCGACGCCGACTGCACAGAAGGTGGTGGTGACAAGGTTCAGCTCGTCATCGGTGCCGAGCGAACCGACATCGGTGGCGGCGTTCTCGACGGTTTCGTCGTCACGTACGACGGTGGCCAGCTGGAGATTCCTTTCACCATCCTTCTCTGTGGCGACGAGATGGAGTTCTGCGAGGCCCTGGTCCCGGCCACGACCACGACCGCTCCTGAAGGGGGCTAACCGCCCCAGACCTTCTCGTCCACGGTGTCAGCTGCGCGATGCGCGTGCACCATGTCTCGGATTCCGAGTCATGATGCTATAGCAACGCCATGGAAGGGCCTCTAGCCCCAGGCCTTCTCGGCGACCGAGACCACCAGGCGCAACTTCGCCCACTGCTCGTCCTCGGTCAGGGCGTTCCCCTCGATGGTGGATGCGAAACCGCATTGCGGACTGAGACAGAGCTCGCCACCCTTGAAATGCGCCGAAGCCTCATCGATGCGCTGTAGAAGCTCGTCCTCTGATTCCAGCTCGGGCCGCTTCGACGTCACGAGCCCGAGGACGACCGTCTTGTCCTCCGGGACGAAGCGCAGCGGAGCGAAGTCGCCTGACCGCTCGTCGTCATACTCGAGGAAGTAGGCGTCGACATCGAGCTCGTTGAAGAGAACCTCGGCGACAGGCTCGTAGCCGCCGGATGCGAAGAAGGTAGATCGGTAGTTGCCCCGACAGAGATGGATCGCGGTGGTCATGTCATCGGGCACTTGGCTGATGGCGGCATTGATCAGAGCCGCGTAGGTCCGTGGGAGCTCGTCAGGATCATCCCCGCGCTCGATTGCTCCTTCCCGCATCTTGGGGTCGCACAGATAGGCGAGGTTGGTGTCGTCGAGTTGAACGTAGCGACAGCCCGCCTCGTAGAGGTGGGCCAACTCGTCCCGGTAGCACTGGGCCAGATCTTCGAAGAAGACGTCGAGGTCGGGATATGACTCGATGTCGATACCAGCCCGCCCGCCGCGGAAATGAGCCATCGTCGGCGACGGGATGCACACCTTCGGAAACCGATCCGTGTGCGAGTCGACGAACTCGTAGTCCTTCACCTGGATGTCGCGTTTGTGGGCGAGCTTTCCGGTCACCGTGATCTTGGGCGGGGCAACTCCGACACGCGACTCGGAGTCGGAACTGGACTGGATCATGCCCGTGACGGTGATGCCGTCGAGGGCCTCGAGGAAGTCGAGATGAAACCAGAGGCGGCGGAACTCCCCATCCGTCACTGCCTGGATCCCCGTCGCCTCCAGTTTGGGGATCATGGCAGAGATGGCATCGTCCTCCACTTCCCTCAGGTCATCTGAGTTCATGACCCCGTTGGCCACGTTCTCCCTGGCATCGAAGATCTCCGGCGGCCGCAGCAGAGATCCGACATGGTCAGCTCGGAAAGGTGGGTTCAACTTTGGCTCGGACAAACATGTCCTCCTGGTCTGAGAAGGGGCAAGTTAGTAGACGTCCGAATCGACAGCGCCTCCTCCCGGATCGCACACAGCCGGAGGAGGGCGATCAGCTGTCGACCTTCAGATTCTCCACTGGGTCCGGGGTGTGGGGAAGAAGCACCCCTAGCTTGGTCGGACCAGCCGCACCCGGGAGGTGCCCAACCGCAGAATCTCCAAGCCGAGTCTGTGGATGACGATGTGGTGATGAAACCAGCACAGGCTCACCAGATCGGCGGCGTCGGTCGCCCCGCCCTCAGACCACGGAACCGTGTGGTGAACCTCGATTCGATAGTGCGAAGAGCAGCCCTCGGCTGTACAGCCGTGATCCCGGGCGAGGACGAACCGCCGTAGCACAGGGCTGACAGCCCGCGACTTCCGTCCCAGGTCCAACGGACGGCCATCCTCGGCGACACCGATGACTTCGGCGATGGAGTTGCACAGCACCCCTTCGAGAGCCTTGCGCCCCACGCGAGGCCCACCCAGGACGGCCACGCCGCTCTCTCCGTTGGCTTCGGTCGCCGTTCTGGCGTCGACGACCACGGTCACTTCCGCAGGTGGAGTGTCACCCGGTGAAGTCTCCTCATAGAGGTAATCCTGACAGATGGAAACCAGTGCGAGAGCACGACGCTCCGCC
>DASPGH010000011.1:0-2879 GCA_035620735.1 Acidimicrobiia bacterium
GGGGCGGACGGCGTGGTCGCCTGCTGGGACGACAAGTATTACTGGAACTTCTGGCGCCCCATCACGGCGATCCGTGAGGCGGACACCGACGGCAATCGAGCCACGGTGGCCGATCCGACCTGGACGCCGCTCTTCGCCACGCCTCCCTTCCCGGAGCACCCCTCGGGCCACACCTGCGTCAGCGGCGCGGTCGTCGAAACCCTGAAGGACTTCTTCGGCACCGACAAGATCCCTTTCAGCACGTTCAGCTCATTTTCCAACTCGACGAGGAGCTTCGATCGGTTCTCGGCGGCCATCAAGGAAATCATCGACGCGCGCGTGTGGGGAGGAATCCATTTCCGCACCGCCGACACACAAGGCTACGTCATCGGCAGGAAGGTGGCACACGAGTTGGACAAGCACTACTTCCAGCCGGTGGAGTGACGCGGTGGACGGGTTCATTCGTCACCGCCTCTGAACCTGGAGAAGTCTGAACCCCGTGACACCCTCGCTCCCTGAGATGTGCTCATGCCGCAGAATCCTGTGGGTCGCCTGTGGAGAGCGAGTTCTCAGGATCGTCAATCGAGCGAGTCGAAGGCCTACCCGCACATAGCCCTGACCAGGGCAAATTGTGGAGCTTACGGGTGCTTCACGGCCCCGAGGGATCCAGTTGGTGGCGGAATGGGCGATCTAGCCGCGCTCCGAAATCGCCCTGAGCAGGGGTTTTCGTGGAGCTGGGGGGATTTGAACCCCCGACCCCCTCGTTGCGAAAGATGCGGTCAAAACGCCCTGACCAGGGGTTTTAGGCCCAATCCGAGGCCTTGTGGGGCGGCTGTGGAGCGAGCCACGTGAGACCACGTGAGCCTTGGCGAGTCGGCGGCTCGTCAGTCCGCGGGTTATCGCGTGCGGCGATAGGCCCCACCATCCAAAGGAGGTGGGAATCATCCCGATGACGAGACCGAGGGGTACCACCTGCGGTCAAGGAGGCGGGAATCATCCCGACGACGAGACCGAGGGGTACCACCGGAACTTCCGCCGTACGCCTCCTTAGACTCGAAGACGCCCAAGAGCACGAGGACAAGCCACCGACGAACAAAGGTGCGATGGACCTAATCGTCGAGGACCTGCGTGTCACCTCAGACGACTTCCCGGGGCTCTGCGCTAGGTCACAACAGGACAACCATCAAACCTCAAACCGAGGACGGCCACGGGTTTGCCAGACCCTTTGCGGTCCGCGGGCGTTCAATAGCCGAAGTCATCGCTGAATTCGGAGACGACAGCTGGGAGTGGCGGCCACAGCCTGGCTCGGAACATCGAGTCGCGATCAAAGGGCGCCTGTCTCGATCCGCGGACTGGACAGTGATTACTTCGTTCTCCTGGTGGACTCCCGTCGATAATCGGAATTTCTCCATCACGCATCGAATCGAACCCCTCGTCGAGTTATCTGGAAGGTCGGCCGCCCCTGGTCCCGACGCTTGCTGCCGACAACTACAGATCCCCGGCGAAACCGCACACATCAATACCGCCCGAGATGGCAGCTCGTGGTCGGGCCGGAGGCCGGCGACGCTGTCACTCCAAACGAAACGTCAGGGGCTGGCCTGGTCCGTCGGCACCACATGACGTGTCGAGTCCATCGGCGTTTCCTTGATCGACGAACTGGGCTATCAGGCTTGGCATGCAGCCGAGATGTCCTACTACGTGTTGTTGGGCTGGCATTACAACGATTGTGCTGTTGGGCTGCTGGGCTTGCATGTTTTCGAGGTTCGCCGGTGGATCCTGGGGGTCACCGTCGCCGACGACCCAAAGAACAGGTGATTCTGTATCTACGGGGTTGCCGTCGCCACTGGGGACGACGCCTTGTGGCATGTGGCGGCACATGACCTCCCGCGCTTGGGCGTCTGCGAGGTTTTTCGTAAGGGCGTAGCTGTCCGCGCCGGACTTCGTAACTTCTGTCGGGTTGAAACGCGCCCAGTCTTCAGAGCAGAGGATCATGTCGGACATGAGCAGAGTCTCACCGCCGGGGGTGGGGCGGCCTAGGAGCTGTGCCGCTTCGAGATACTTCTCTTGGTAGGCGAGATGTATGGCAAGGGGAATCTGAGCGGCGGTTTCCTCGGTGAGGAGGGCGGCGTGGATGGCGTCCGAGAGGTCGGTCAGGCTAAGAACGGCTTCTTCCCCTGACTCGGGGTCGACGACGGTTACTGGGGTTTCGAAACGGTCGATGAGGATCTCCCACTCGTCGGAGATGTCCGGGAAGGCTTCATGGCATCCCGGATCTGAGTCACATCTTTGAAGAAGAAGGTCGAGGGCTGCTTGGCTGTTGGCTGCCATTCTTTCGAACACCGGTACGTCCACCGGGGTGGCTCCGTCAAATACCGCGGTTCGCACCTTGTCGCCATGCTGGCGCATGTAGTACTGGGCGAGGGTGGCGCCGTACGAGGTTCCGTAGAGGTTGATCTGCTCGTATCCGAGTGCTTCTCTGATGTCATCGAGATCGTCGGCCGCCACCGAAGAGGTGTAGAAGCGTGCGTCTCCGTCGATTGCCGCCAGCGATTCGGTCGTCCAAGCGGAAATCGCTGCGTCGGCGGCGTCTTCTGAGAGTCCGGTCGTGTCGGGGACCGGAGGAAGTGTCATCGCATTCGATGCTCCGGTGCCCCTCTGGTCGAACAGGACGATGTCGCGACTCGCGTGAATGTCTTCGAATACTGAGGGCAGCCATGCAAAGAACTGGGTTCCGGCGTCACCGGGTCCACCCGCCAGAACGAAGAAGGGATCTTCCTCGGGTGGGGCAGCGATCGCAGGTACCACGGCGACGCGAATGCCTATTGACCGCCACTCAGGATTAGAGCGATCTTCGGGAACGTCAAGGGTTCCGCATAAACCGGCGGTCTCGGCTTGGACCG
>DASPGH010000012.1:0-20833 GCA_035620735.1 Acidimicrobiia bacterium
GTGTGCAGGAACTGTCCTCGGAGGACGGTTCCTGCACACGCTCGGGTCAATCGTTGACGTCGATGGGCCTCTCGGTCATGTCCAGGTGCAACCCGTCGCCGGTATACGGATGGGCCCGGGCGACATCCTCGTTGAGCTCGACACCGAGACCGGGTGCGTCGGGCGGGATCACGTAGCCGTTCTCCCAGGTGATTGCCGTGCGGAGAAGTCTGGCATGAAAGCCGCCCCAGTCGAGGATGCCCTCCAGGATCAGGAAGTTCGGTGAACATGTAGCGAGTTGGATGTTGGCGGCGCCCACGATCGGGCCGCAGTAGAGGTGTGGGGCGATTTGGGCGTTGTGGGCTGCCGCCAGTGAGGCGATCTTCTTGCCTTCCAAGATCCCACCTGCACGGCCCAGGTTCGGCTGGACGATTCTCACACCCGCCCGAAGCAGACGGGCGAACTCGACAACCGTGGTCAGCCGTTCGCCGGCGGCGATCGGGATGCTGGTGCCGGAAGCCACCCGGGCCATCCCGTCGAAGTCATCAGGCGGGACCGGCTCCTCGAACCAGAGCGGGTCGAACGGCGCGATCTGCCTCGCGATACGAATTGCACCTGACGACGTGAACTGGCCATGGGTGCCGAACAAGAGGTCGGCTCGGTCGCCGACCGCCTCCCTGATCGAGCGGAGGAAATCGACCGACTTGGCGATCCGCAGCTGCGACGGCTGATGGCCACCCATCACCGTGTAAGGCCCGGCCGGATCGAACTTGACCGCTGTGAACCCCCGCCCCACGTACTGCCCCGCCCGTTGAGCGGCGAGATCTGGATCCTCGTAGACGTTGCTGCGGTCCCCCTCCTCGGGATACAGGTACGTGTAGGTCCTAACTCGGTCATGGACCCTGCCTCCGAGAAGCTTGTACACCGGCTTGTCGACGCTCTTCCCGATGATGTCCCAACAAGCCATCTCCAAGGAACTGATCACACCCATCAGTGAGACATCTGAGCGAAGGGTGAATCCTCGCCCATATGCCGACCGCCAGAACCGCTCGACATCGAAGGGATCATGATCGATGAGATGCCGATCGGCCACGTCGCGGATCATGGCTGTGACCACTTTCGGGTGGAACGTTCCGGCATACGCCTCGCCATAACCGACGATCCCATCGCTCGACGTCACCCGGACGAAGACGAAGTAGCGGCCACCAAGTGACGGAGGCGGGTTTGCAACCACGTAGGTCTCGACATCGGTGACTTTCATCGCCGAACAGGCTACGGGCTTCAGAGCCTCCGGTACATCACGTGTACGGCGACCAGGCCGGTGGGGTGACGGAAGGCATCCGGCACCGTGCCCACGATCTCGAATCCGAGCGACTCCCAGAGGGAGACTGCACCGGTGTTGGTGGCGACGACAGAGTTGAACTGCATACCGTGATAGTCACGTTCACGAGCCTGTTGAATCACGTACTCGGCGAAACTCCTCCCCACTCCTCGTCCCTGATGGGCCGGTGCCACCATCCACCCGGCGTTGGCAACATGATCCCCGAGACCGGGCTGGTTGGGCTTGACGTAGGCGGTGGCCACGACTTGGTCATCGATACGGGCGATGAAGGTCGCCTCCCGCGACCCATTCTTCATCCAAATCGCCTTGGCGACGCTCTTGGAGATGTCGGGTGGGTACGGGTAGGTGTCACCCGTCGCGAGGACATCTTGCACGATGGGCCAGATCTTCGGCCAGTCTCCAGCTTTGGCAACGGCGAAGACGGGTTCGTCGCCGCTCAGACCATCTCCCGCTCGGCACGCCACTCGCTAGACCCGGAGTAGTCGAAGTACTTGGTTCGGTAGATCTCGATGCTGGGCCGGTCGAAGATGCCCGAAGTGAGCCTGCCATTGTGGATGCGGACGTTGTGATAGTGCTGTGGAGAGAGTGTCTCGACCGCCTGAGCGTGCATCCGGGACTGTCGCCAGAAGCTGGTGTCGATCGGGTCATCGTGGAGGACCATGTTCGCCCAGTGCCCCGCAGTCAGCTCGACAGAGGCGTAGGCCAGGATCCCTGGGTAGTGGATGAACTCGGCCACGATCTCGGAGTTGGCCTCCTCGAGCGGCCAGATTTCCACGTCTTCACGTCGTTGCCCGAAGAAGCCGACCACACAGAGCCCTGGGTGAGCCCTGACTCTGTCCGTGTCACACAAAAGGAGCCGATGCGTGAGGCCGCCGACTCGCCAGACCAATTTTTGATATGGCGTCAGCTCCCGAATCCCTTCGTCAACTTCCACCACGATCTGACGGAGGTCAGCGAGGATGGAGTGGAGGACTACCTGGTCGCGTGCCGTCATCTCGACCGCCGTGAACGGCCGGTTCTCGACCACCTCATCTACTCCCAGTGCAACAGTCCCTGGCACTTCTCCCACCAGATCGATCAGTCTCATTCTAGGTGAGACCATCCCGCTCATCCAGGGATTCATCAATCGGTGGCAGGGGTTTCCCGCGCATGCCAGGCGACGGGAACCTTCTCCAGGCCTCGAAACACGAGACCCGTTGGACTCTCGGCCTCGTCTGCGACCAGAGCCGGACGATCGAGACGACTGACCACTGCCGCAACCACTGCCACGGCCTCCGCCCTCGCCAGGTGGATACCGAGACAGGAGTGTGGGCCACGGGCAAAGGTGAGATGCCTCGCTCGATTGGCCCGCTGGAGGTCGAAGCGATCCGGATCAGGGAAGAGACTCGGATCACGGTTCGCGGCGGTGAGCGAGACCCGGACCAGATCGTCGGTCCGGATCGCTTCGCCCCCGAGCTCGACATCGCGCGTGGCGTATCGGTCGACCGCGCCGGCAGCCGGCTCGAGCCGCAGCGACTCCTCGACGAGCTCGGGTATCAGTTCGGGCTCCTCGACGATGCGAGGCAACAAGCCCTCGGTTCCGAGCAGATGCTGGATGACCATGGAATTGGTCCCATCTCCGGTGACGATGCCTCCGAAGAGGAGGACGGTGACATTTGAGGTGATCTCCTCAGGAGACAGCTGTCCGGATGTCGCCACCATTCGTAGCAGCGGACTGCTATCGAGGCTTTCGATCACCGCTGCCGACAGAGCTCCGAACGCGGCCCGACCCGATTCGGTCGCTCTCCCGCCCATGGTCACCGCGTCGACGGCGTCGACGATCTGGGTGTACCAGACGACGAGTTGGTCGCCGTCGATGCCTTGAAGACCGAGCACGCGGGCCATGGTCTCGACTGCCAAGGGTCGCGCCAGGGCTCGTCTCAGATCCGCGTGACCTTCCGCCTCGACATGCAGCAAGAGCTCCTCGGCACGACGTTCGATCCATGGAGTCACATCCTCCCTGATGACTTGGAGTCGAAATGGCGCGGCGAAGGGGTCTCGGTGCATGCGATGGGCCGCACCGTCGAGGGAGAGCATGCTGGGACCGATGACCTGCTGGGTTGAGAAGCCGGGATGGTCCACAGTGAACGTCGCCGCGTCTCGCATGACCTCGACGGCGAGGTCGTAACCGGTGACCAGCCAACAGCGCAGCTCCTCGACCCAACTGACTGGCGAGTTCGCCCGGAGCTCGGCGAGCAGTGGATAGGGATCGCGGTCGAGCCGCTCGACGATGGGGGCGGGCTGGTCTGTGATCAGTCGACGCTAACGCGACGCCTTCGGCTTTGACCCTCGCGCCGTGACGGCTCGGACGAGGATACGGGGCCGAGACGGGCTTCGACCGCTTCGATAGAAAACTCACCCGGTCGGTAGGAGTCGACGACGTCCCTGATCTGGGCGATGTGTTCCGGAATCGAGCCACAACACGCCCCGATGATGGAGGCTCCGGCGTCTAGGGCCAGCTGGGCGTAGGCATACATGTCGTCTGCCGAAGACGGGTACCACAACTTGCCGTTGATCACCTGCGGAACGCCACAGTTGCCCTTGGCGACGACCACCAACTCGGGCGCAGCGATTTTGATCCCGGCGGTGGCTGCCACGACATCGGCAGGGCCGATCCCACAATTGGCGCCAACGGCCACCGGTCCGGAAGGCTGCTCCTGCCACCAAAGGGCGAGAGCCGATGGGGAAACGCCCATCATCGTCTTGCCGTGGGTGTCGAAGCTCATGGTCGTCACCACCGAGAGATCGGTCGACCGGGCTGCCTCTACCGCTGCGGCGAGCTCCTCGACAGACGAAAGCGTTTCGATCCAGAGCAGGTCGGCGCCGGCGGTGGCGAGAGCCGTCATCTGCTCGGCGAACATCGCAACGCCACGGTCATGGGTCAGATCGCCTAGCGGCTCGAACAACTGCCCAGTCGGGCCCACCGAGCCCGCCACCACCACTTCGCGTGCGGCCGCGTCAGCCACTCCTCGAGCAATCGCCACACCGGCGGCATTCAGCTCGGCTACCCGGTGGCCCAACCTATCGAGGTCGAGACGGGCGGATGTGCCGCCGAAGGTGTTGGTGAGGAGGATGTCGGCTCCGGCGTCGATGAAGCCCTGGTGCACCTTGGCCACGAGGTCGGGGTGCTCCACATTCCAGAGTTCGGGCGTGGAACCAGCTTGAAGCCCCAACTCGAAAAGGGATGTTCCCATGCCGCCGTCCGCCACGAGACGACCCTTTTCCTCGAGTAGCCGGGTCAGTGGATTGCTCATGTCGACCGTCCTCTCGACCGACCGAACTGGCTCTCTACCGACGGGGAGACAACAAACCGCCCGAGTGATGCACCCGAGCGGCTCGACGCCGCTTTAGCCGGATTTCTAGAGCGCCCGCAAGCTGGTCAATCAAATTGGCGCTGTTTACTTCGGGTCAGCCTATCAGGTGGTGGCCTGAGACGAAAGATCCTCAGATTCCCTTGGGTTTCAGATAGCGCTCGGCCAGTGCGGCGAGGAACACGAGCAGTCCGAAGCCGGTGCCGCCTGACCGGGATTGGCAAGTCCCAGGATGGGTGGCGAACCTCCTCTATTGCGGTCGAGTGATGAAGATGCCGAGAGATATCGCCAGCGCGACCACGAGGAGGGTCGACCAGAAGGTCACATTGATGTGCTCGAGGATTCGGTGCTGCAGTCTTTGGAGCCAACCGATATCGTGACGCCGGAGAAGTCGTAGTGATCGAGTGTGGCATCGCCACCTCCGTCTGCGGGGGCTTCGCCTCCCTCGTCGCCGCCACAGGCGGCAACGACGATTGCCAGGATGGCAAGGACAGCAACCAAACGCGACAAGCATCGCTTCTGCGTTTCTTGTGGGCGACTCATCGGCGAAATACCAGCCTGGTGAGACACCAAGTGCCCGACGTAGGAAACCAGGGGTCTTTGACGACCCCTCTAAGACCATGCCGGCGCCCCCGGGGCAACAGCAGCTGATGTGGGGTTTTAGTGGGCGGGGATGCCCATTTGCGCCGACTTCAGCTCATCAACCGGGATATGACAGCGCTTGAACCAACCGGGCTCGGCCTCTTCGAGCTCGGGCTCGACCGTCTCACAAATCTCGCCGATCTTCCGTGGGCAGCGGGTCTGGAACACACAACCCGAGGGCGGATTCGAAGGCTCCGGAATCTCGCCTTGGAGTCTGATCCTCTTGCCCCCTTCCATCTCGGGAGACGCCGACAACAACGCCTCTGTGTAAGGGTGATTGGGACCTTCGAAGACTCTCTGCGAGGTCCCCACTTCCATGAGACGGCCCAAGTACATGACGGCCACCCGGTCGGCGATGTAGCGGACGACATTGAGGTCGTGAGAGATGAACAGATATGCGACGTTCTCCTCCACCTGGAGCTCGGAGAGCAGGTTGATGATGGCGGCCTGAACCGAGACGTCGAGAGCCGAAGTGGGCTCGTCACACACGACAAGCGCCGGCGACCCAGCGAAGGCCCTGGCGATCGCCACCCGTTGTTTCAGACCCCCGGAGAGGTGACGGGGTTTTGCGTTGTAGTGCTGCATCCCCATCCGGACTTCACGCAAGAGTGACTTGATCCTCTCCTCTCGTTCGCTGCGTTTGCCGCCTCGCAACAGCTGAACCGCCCGACCGATGATTCTGTGGACACTGTGTCTCCGGTTGAGAGCGCTGTCCGGGTTCTGGAACACCATCTGGACCGCACCAATCTCTTCCTGGCCGCGGCGCTCCAACTCTGAGGCGAGTTCCTCGCCGCTCAGTCTTATCACGGTCCCATCGTCGGGTGCATGGATCCCGAGGAGCACCTTGGCCAGGGTGGACTTGCCCGACCCCGACTCGCCAACGAGACCCACTGTCTCCCCGACCTGGATCTCGAGGTCGATGTTCGACAACGCGTAGACGGGGTGACCGTCTTGCATGAACGTCTTCGAGGCACCCTTGATCTCGACGAGGGTCTGACCACTTCGTAGTCTCTCCACCGGCTCAGGGGCCACAGTCCGGGGAAGGTTGGGCGCCTCATCGGGGAAGTGACATCGGCTCACCCGGCCGTCACCGATGTCGTTGAGGCCGGGCTCTATCTCGAGACATATGTCCTCCGACATTGCGCAACGGTCTGCATAGACACATCCCTCGATGTCGGCGCCGAGAGGAGGCAGGAACCCGGGGATGGTGTCGAGACTCATCTCGTCTCGGCTCCCGGCGTCGGGATTCGGGAGGCAACGCAACAGCCCCACCGTGTAGGGGTGGCGGGGCTCGGTGAAGATGTCTTCGGTCGGCCCTTCGGCCATCATCCGCCCGGCGTACAAAACGCACGTTCGGTCACACATCTTGCGGATGACGGCGAGGCTGTGGCTGATGAACAACACCGAGGTGCCGATCTCGTCGCGCAAGCCTGCTACCAGGTCGAGGACCTCGGCCTCCACGGTGGCGTCGAGGCCGGTGGTGGGCTCGTCGAGTACCAGCAGCGAAGGCTCTGAAGCGATCGCCATGGCGATGACGACACGTTGCAGCATCCCACCAGAGAGTTGATGGGGGTAGCGGTCGGCAACCCGACTGGGATCAGCGATCTGCACCTTGCCCAAGATCTCGATCACTCGGTCGCGGTGCTGAGCCTTCGGCACGCCCATCAGCTCGAACACGTCGGCTACCTGTGCGCCAACCTTGATCGAGGGGTTGAGCGCGGTCCCCGGATCCTGATAGACCATTGAGATGTCATTGACCCTGGCGTCGCGGAGCTGCTTGCGGGTCAGTTCGGTGAACTCTCGGCCATTGAGCCTGATCGAGCCCTCACTGACCCGACCGTTTCGTGACAGGTAGTGCATGATCGCCATGGCAATCGTGGTCTTGCCACAACCAGACTCTCCGACCAGGCCATAAGACTGGCCGGCACCAATCGTGAAGTTGATGTCCTTGACCGCGGTCTTCCACTCGGTGCCGATCTTGTACTCAATGGCGAGGTTCTCCACCTCGAGGACAGGTTGCCCATTCACGACCTGACTCTCACTCATTCGAATGCCTGACTGATCGCGTCTGCCAAGAGGTTCACACCCACGACGAGGGAGGCGATGGCGAGCGCCGGGAACAGCACAGGCCACCACACGCCGCCGGCCATCTGGGCATAGTTGTTGAAGATGTCCGCACCCCAGTCGGGCGTCTGAGGCTCGATGCCAAAGCCGAGAAACGACAGCGCCAGAACCGTGAAGATGGCATAGCCGAGCCGAACGGTGAATTCGACGATGACCACGCTCATGACATTGGGAAGGATCTCGACGAAGAGTATGTAGAGCGCGTTCTCTTTACGCAGCTGGGCGGCAGTCACATAATCGAGTTGTCGCTCACTCAGCACCGCAGCCCGCACCGTCTTCGCAATGATGGGCGTGAATACCAATCCGATGACGATGATGACCCCCAGTGTGTTGGGGCCGAGTGCGGCCAGGGCCAGCATCCCTGTGATCACGAGAGGAATCGACAAGAAGGCGTCGAGGACCCGGCTGATGGCATCGTCGATGATCCCGCCGAAGTAGCCGATGACAAGCCCGAGGAACGTGCCGAACACGGTGCCGAGCACGGTGGCGGAGACCGCGACCGTCAACACTTGTCGGGCTCCGGCGAGGACCCGGGATTGGACATCGCGACCCAGTTGGTCGGTGCCGAACCAGTGTTCCGATGACGGTGGCTGGAGTCTGTTGAGGACGTCCTGTGGCGTCCCCAACGGGTCGTAGGCAGTGACGAAGTCACCGAAGATGGCGAAGACCACCCACATGATCACGAGAAACGAGCCGACCCAGAACGTCGGAGAGCGACGAAGCACCCGCCAACGCTGGGACCGGGTAGCCGTGGCAACCATCAGGCGAGCCTGATCCTCGGGTTTAGCCATGAGTATGCGAGATCGGCGAGCAGCATCGAGATCTGGAAGGCAGCACCAACAACGAGAACCCCACCAGCGAGCAGCGGGAAGTCGGCGTTGCGAGCAGCATCGAACATCAGCTTGCCCACCCCCTGATAGGTGAACAGGACCTCGACGACGACAAGACCTCCGATGAGGTACCCGACCTGCGAGGCGATGACCGCGATGGTGGGGAGAAGGGCGTTGCGGAGGACGTCGCGTCGGATCACGGTGGACCTTGGAAGACCCTTCAGTGTGGCGGTGCGGGTGTAGTCGGCGTCGAGTGCCTCAACAACGCCGGCCCGGGTGATTCTGGCGATGTAACCGAAGAGAACCAGGACCAACGGTATGGCAGGAAGGATCAGATAGCGCAACTGTGTGAGAAAGCTGGACCCTGGAGGCGCGGTTGCGATTCCGGGGAGCCACCCCAAGAAGACCGCGAAGACCATTATCAGGACGACCCCCGATACGAATTCCGGGATGACCGTGGCGGAGAGACCGCCAACGGTGATGATCCGATCGATTGCCTTGCCCCGGTTCAACGCCGCGATGATGCCGCCCACGAGGGAGAGCGGCACCACTATGACGAACGCCAATGCGGCCAGCTTCACCGAGTTGACCAGGGCGCGACCCAGCATCTCGCTCACGG
Source organism: Acidimicrobiia bacterium (assembly GCA_035620735.1). Classification (GTDB taxonomy): domain Bacteria; phylum Actinomycetota; class Acidimicrobiia; order Spongiisociales; family ZC4RG35; genus JANQRA01. The sequence continues at coordinate 8,887 of DASPGH010000012.1, forward strand.
GCCGTCCGAAAGAGATGGAGAACCCGAGATCGCCCATCAGGGCGCTCGTGATCCAATCCCAATACTGGACCAGGAGGGGACGGTCAGTTCCCAGACGGGCGTTGAGCGCATCGACGGCCTCCTGAGTGGCGAACGGACCCAGAACACGTCGTCCGACGTCACCAGGCAGTAGCTGGGTCCCGATGAAGACGAGCACGCTGAGCAGGAACAAGGTGATCAGTGCCAGGCCGATCCTGCGCAGTATGAATCTCGACATCGGTTGTTCAGCAGGTGAGCCGACCGGGCTGGGTCAGCTCACCTGTCGTTCTCATCGCCTTCAGCCGCTGAAGCTTCCGCTCACCACGTTGTAATGACCCATACCGGTGACCTCGAGCCCGCTGAAGGTCGGGCTCGACACCGAGATGTGATCGACGTAGTAGGGCACGATGAACGGCACCTCTTCGTTGAGCAAGGACTGGATCTGACCCGCAACCTCCCGCTGTGAGTCCAAGTCGCCTGCCGTGGCAAATTGGTCGAACAGAGCGTCGTAGTCGGTGTTCACCCAATGTGAGGCGTTCCACGTCCCATCGCTGAGCAGTGGTGCTCCGAGATAGACGTTGGGGACTCCCCGGTGACCGTAGTTGACGATCCCCATCGAACCGGCGGCAGCCAACCAGTAGTCGTTGTAGTAGGTGCCCGAGTCGTAGACCCCCACGCTGAGAGTCACTCCGATCTGGGCAGCCGAGCCGGCGATGAGCTGGGCCAGATCCTCGACCTCGAAGAAGACCAGAGTGTCCAACGGAGCCTCGAAGCCATCGGGGTATCCGGCATCCGACAGCAACTGCCGCGCCGTGGCCAGATCCTCCTCCCGTTGTGCAACGGCATCGCCGTTGTACATCGGGTAGTTCTGCCAGATCGGATGGTCATTGCCCACGACTCCGTAGCCTCCGAGGAGACCGTCGATGAGGGTCGGTCGGTTGAGCGACAGGGCTATGGCCTGACGCACTCGTGGATCGTCGAACGGAGGAGCCGACGTGTCGAAGTAGACCTGCCGGTGCTGCGCCGTGGAAATGCTCGTGACCATGGCGTTGGGATCGTCCAGCAGAGGCGTCGCACCTGAATAGGAGATATGGGGGATGGTGTCGAATCTCCCCTCCTGAAACCCGGTGACAGCCGAAGCCTCATCGGCGAAGAACGTGATCTCCATCCGGTCGGGCTGGGCGCTGTTGTCTCGCCAATAGTCCTCGTTCTTCACGTATACGGCCGACACTCCGGGGTCGAAGCTCTCGTTGATCCATGGGCCTGAGCCGATGAAGCTCTGCTCGTAACTCCCCTCCGAGTAGTCCGCCCAGAACGAAGCCGGGAGTATGGCGGCGTTGTAGTTGTCCGAGCTCATGAAGAAGGGGAAAGCACCATTGGGCTGAGCCAGGGTGAACTCGACGGTCTGCGGGTCCACTGCGACGACCTGCCCCGGATCCACTCCGAAGGTCTCGAATGCCGATGCTGCGTTTCCGCCTGCAATGCCCTGCACCGTGGCCACGACATCCTCCGCGGTCACCGGGGATCCATCGTGGAACGTCGCGTTCGGGTTCAGATTGAAGGTCCAGACGTCACCGTCGGCATTGGGCTCCCAGGAGTCTGCGAGCACCGGCACCGGCGTCAACTCATCGTCTGAGAAGATGAGGTATTCCGCCGCCTGCCCGAAGGTAGCCAACCCTCCTTCGTCATTGATCAGCACGGGATCGATACCCACCGCCGGTGCCGGCAGTGTGGTTCGCACCGTGGCAGGCCCGGCGGCGCTCGTGGTCGCAGGTCCGCCGCCCGCAGCGGTGGTGGTAGTTCCTCCGACGGCGGCAGTCGTGGTCGTTCCAGCCGTTTCATCTGCACAAGCGGCCAACACCATGCCCATGACCGGAAATGACAGCCCGAGCAGTGACCCTTTCCTGAGGAATTCTCGTCGTGTGATCTTTCCGTATTGAACCTCGTCGATCACGTGGTTCTGGAGTGGGTTGGACCGTCTCCTGATCGCGTCGACTCTTTCCAGCTGTGCGCGCCTTCTAGTTCTGTCCATCGGCCTTCCTCGCCTTGGGGCTGCCGTCGGCACAATTGTCCAGCCGACGACCTCGCCGACAACCCTAACCCTGAGTCCCGGCTGCGTGTCGGGTGACCTCTAGGATCCAAGGGATTCGCGTTGGAAGGACGTTGACCGTCGCATCCGATCAACCCGAGCCCCGGAGGGACACTCCCACCCGTTGGGTCGCGGACCGCGTCTGGCTGGGCAGCGAACAGCTGAGCCCGACGACTGCGATCGAGCTGCGAGACGGTCGCTTCGCCGGCATCGAGCCATGCGAGTCGGACGAGGGCGGCATGCCTCTGGGAGGCCTCGTGATCCCCGGAATGGTGAACGCCCACTCTCACGCGTTCCATCGTCTGCTTCGGGGACGAACCCACCGCCAGGGTGGCGACTTCTGGCTGTGGCGCGAGCGCATGTATGAGATCGCCGAGGACCTGACGCCCGAGAGTTACGAGGAGATCGCCACAGCGGTCTACGTCGAGATGGCGATGGCGGGCATCACCACCGTCGGCGAATTCCACTACGTGCACCATCAGCCCGGCGGCGTCCCCTACGAAGACCCCAACGAGATGGGACATGCCCTCGTCAGGGCAGCACGCCGCGTCGGAATCAGGATCTGCCTGCTCGACGTCGGTTACTTCAGGGCAGGCTTCGATGATCGGCCCCTTCATCCGTACCAAGAGAGGTTCAGCGATGGGACGGTCGATGACTGGCTCGACCGTGTCGATCTGCTCTCGTCTGCCTACGAGGACGCATCCGATGTCGTGATCGGTGTGGCACCCCATTCGGTCCGGGCAGTCCCCTTCGATGCTCTTCGTCGGGTCCGGGATCGAGTCGATGAGACCGTTCCGGTCCACATCCACGTCTCCGAGCAATCGGCGGAGAACCGGGATTGTCTCGATGCAACCGGGATGACACCCACAGGTCTGCTCGATGCCGCCGGTCTCCTCGGACCGATGACGACCCTGGTGCACGCCACCCATCTCGAGCCTGCCGACATCGAGACCATCGGCGGATCTGGAAGCTGTGTCTGCTACTGCGCCACCACCGAACGCGACCTGGCCGACGGGCTGGGCCCTGCTTCGGAACTGATCGAGGTGGGTGCCGGCCTGTCGGTTGGCACAGATTCTCACGCCGTCATCGATATCTTCGAGGAGACGAGAGGCGTCGAGATGCACCAACGTCTCCGCACCGGGCGCCGCGGGGTCATGGACCCGGTCACACTCATGGAAGCCGCCACTACTGCCGGTGCCCGCTCGCTTGGGTTTCCGGGACTGGGCGTCTCGATCAGCGCCCCCGCCGATTTCGTGGCGATAGACCTTGTTTCGCCGCGACTGGCCGGTCTCGACCCGACCAGCGTCGACTCAATCGTCTTCGCGGCGACAGCGGCGGATGTCACCGACACTTTCGTGAGCGGGACGAGAGTCGTCGCGCAGGGACATCATCCCGAATGGGAGGTGGTGCGGGACGCCCTCACCGCACCCCGCGAATAACCGGATCCCACCGATAGTCTCCTCACATGGGCAGACGCATCATCTGGCTACTTGCGTGTGCCCTCGTGCTCGTCTCGTGTGACGCAGCCTCGTCGCAGGAGACGACGACAACCTCGCTTGAAGCGACGACCACCACCAGGGTCACCGACCCGGGCCGCCTCGTGATCATCGACGACAGCGGTGACGTGGTGGTGATGGCTCCCGACGGGACCAATCAGACCGCGATCACCGACGACGGAGGCGACAGCGCGGCCTACACCCAACCGATCTGGGCTCCCGACGGCCAGGGTCTGGCCTTCGGTCGGGTCACCTCGGATGGATTCTCCGTCGGGCTCCACGACCTCGGCTCAGAGGAGACCACCACCATCGCCACCGGGAATCTGCCCTTCTACATGTCGTTCTCCCCCCAAGGGGACCGGCTGGGAGTCCTCCACAACGGCTCGACCGGGATCGACTTCAACCTGGTCGACGTAGTCGCCGGGAGCATCGAAAGAGTCGACATGGGTGCGCCGTTCTACTTCTCGTGGAGCCCGAACAACGACCGACTCGTCACCCACGTCGGCGTCGATCGGTTCGAGACCATCGACTTGACGGGCCAGCGAACCAGCCTCGAGCCGACCGGGCCCACATATCTCGCACCGCAGTGGACGCCCAGCGGTGTCTTCCACGTCGTTGACGACACTCTGGTCGTCGAAACCGCAGACGGGACGCGGAACGCGGTGGCCGGCGTCTCCGGGTTCACCATGTTCGTCACCAATGAGCAGGGGACCCTTGTCGCCATGCAGTCGAGCGGGGCCGACGGTGGAGTCGAAGTAGCCCTGGAAGACCCACCTATCGCCCCATCCAATCGGGTGGTCGTGGTCGACACCACAACAGGTGACGTCTCCGAAGTCACCGATGGGCTGGCGCTCGGCTTCTTCTGGAGCCCGAACGGCGAGAACCTGCTCGCCCTGAACACGGGTGATCAGAGTGCCACTCCCCGGGTGTGGAACGTGGAAGGGACGGTCGCCGACTATCCGGGGTACTTGCCGCCCGCCACCATGCTTCAGGACACCTTCCCGTTCTTCCCCCAGTACGCGCAGTCGGTGAGCTTCTGGGCGCCCGACTCATCTGCGTTCGCCTACGCCGGCGAGGTCGAAGGCGTTCCCGGGATCTGGGTCCAGTCCCTCGGCGCCGAAGAACCGGAGATGGTCTCTGCGGGGCGATGGGTGGCCTGGTCAGGCTGATCGGGTGATCAGGTAGGCCTCGTCGTTGAACCAGACTCCGCCGTAGCGTTCCAGGACCGATCGTGTGGCGGGCACGTAGGCCCCGGATTGCATCGCCGAGGCGAGACGTTCCTCGTCTATCTGGGCGACATAGGCCGCGGCATTCCAGGCGGCGAGGGTCAGCCCTGTCCCGATGTGCTCCGTTCGCTCCGAGGGCATGGCGTGCAGCTCATATCGGAAGATGGCCTCTTCATCACTCAAATCGGGGAAGCTCAGGTCGTCGTCACCGGGTTCGGTCAATTGGCTCCGGGCCGCTGCCAGCAACTCGTCGCGACCCGTCTGGAATGGGTCCTCTTCGGGCCAGACCCCCCTGATGATCTCGAGCCCGGGATCGTTTCCGTGGGCGTGGACCACGACCATCCGGCCGCCCGGCGCAAGGGCCCTCGCCAGGGGCACCAGCACCAGAGCGGCCTTCCGGTCGGCGGGGGTGCGAGCCCGGTACGGCTGTGAGGCGACGATCAGGTCGTAGCCATGGGTTGGCGACCCTGGATTGGGGATGACGTCTTTGAGTATGAACTCGCGATCTCTCCTATAGAGGACGAGCACCGACGGCCGCGCATAGAGGGGGTTGCCGGTCTTCGGGCTTGTCACCACCTCCCATGCGTGGGCTAGCCGGTCGAACAGTGCCTGGATCTGACGACCGAAATCATCCGATGTCGAGCCCTCGAGCGGCGCCTCGATCCAGTTGAGCTCGTCCTGCTTCGACGGATCGGGAGACAGTGCCGGCGCCTCTCGATAGTTCATGTTGGTCATGACGATCACCATTTCGGGGTGCTCGAAGAGCCGGTCCGGAAAACGTTGCAGGGCGATCCGCACGTCTTCGATGCTTATCTCCTTGCCCACCACCAGGAACGGGATGTGGGTGAACTCACGATGCATCTTGCGCATCACCTGACTCAGGACCGACCCATCGCCCATGCCGGCGTCGAACACTCTCAATGAATGCTCGCCCGGGCCGACGTGGGCGAGCTCGGCGCCGATGCGCTCGGCGACGACCGACTTCTCATCGGTAGCCGTCGTGAACATGAGATAGGCCGCCCGGTTGTCGAAGAAGCGAGCGGCGGGAAGTGTCATGATCACAAGGTAGCTCTCCCCGTCGAGGTGACGACGGGTCCGCTTTGACGGGTCTCCGGGGGCTTTGTACTTTCACTCAACAATCTTCGAAATGAACTTCGGGTCTGGCATCGAGGAATGGCTCACCCCGATCCCGGCGATCGTCGTCTGCCAGTTGTTCACCTATCACCTCACGGTTGCCCAAGGCCACGACCCGGACTCGCCGAGAGGTCTCTCCAAGGTGACCCGCACCACCTGACTCGGTTAGCTTCTCTCCCCCACCAAAGGAGATCGCACATGGACAGGAAGTCAGTGGCCCGTTGGTCCGAGTCGTATCGCCACGCCTGGGAGGGTGCCGACAGTGAAGCGGCGGCAGCCCTCTTCACCGAAGACGCCACCTACCGCAACGACATCTATCAGGAGCCCAATCGCGGCCGGAGCGGCGTCGCCGACTACTGGTCTTCTGTGACCTCATCTCAGACGGATGTGAGTGTCCGCATGGGCGAGCCCCATGTCGACGGCAATCGTGCCGTGGTCGAGTTCTGGACGAACATGACAGTCGACGGAGCACCGCTGACTTTGAGTGGAGCGCTACTCCTCCATTTCGACGACTCCGGCTTGTGTCGTTCCCTCCACGAGTATTTTGCATTCACGGAGGGAAGCGCCGAGCCGCCTCCCGAGTGGGGTACCTGAGATCGCTCGAGACTATGCGGTCTCCTCGGCGAGTTTGCGATCCAACCCGTCGAGCATGATGTCGAGGGCGAACTCGAACTCGGTCTGATCGTCACACCAGCCCAGTGTCGACTCGGGATCATCATGTGCGATCTCGGAGAGCATCTCGACGAGGAGTGGTACCTGATCGAGCATGACCTCGAACGCTTTCATCGCCTCCTCCTCCTCGACACTGCCGGGAGCAGGGTCGAACAACTCCTGGGTGAACCCGAGCGCCCGGCTGCCCAAGGCGTGGAGTGCATGATGTGCCAGGTCGTAACTGAATCCCCCGGCACGAAAGATGGCCAGCAACTCGTGGTGGTAGCGGAGCGTGGCCGGACTCATCGTGGTCCTCGTCTCGAGGACCGGTGGCAGCCACTTGTGTGCCACGACGACGCGGCGCGCAGTGAGGATCCGTTCCCGCATGACCTGTTTCCAGTCGTCGGGCCCCGTGGCCTTGGGCTGACCGGCGACGGCCTCGTTGATCTCGTCGAGCACCACCTCACAGACACCGTCGAGTAGGTCCTCCTTGTTGGCGATGTGGTGATAGAGGGACATCGCCTCCACGCCGACGCGCTCGGCGAGACCCCGCATGGTGAGAGAGTCGATGCCTTCTCGATCGGCGAGGTCGACCGCGGCGCTCAGCACGCGTTCACGACTCAACGGAATCCGGGCGCCTGACTTCTCAGCTGTCACCATCTCTTCAAACTCTAAGTCGTACGACGTAAGAGGGTTGACAACCTTACGCCGTATGGGTATGGTGCCTTACAGTGTACGACTGAGGAGAAGAAATGGAAGCTGCGAGTCGGCGGGACCTGGTGGACGAGCCACGGACGAAAACGATGAGGGCGGCGGTGCAGAAGGGGTTCGGGCCGGCCCATGAGGTGATCGAGGTCACCGAGGTCGAAATCCCCGCACTCGAGCCTGACCGGGTGCTGGTCGAGGTGGCAGCAGCGTCGCTTAATGCCCTCGACTTCCACTTCATGACGGGCACACCCCGAATCGCAAGACTCGACCTGGGTCTGCGAGTTCCGAAACGAGCGATCCCGGGGGCAGACGTAGCCGGCACCGTCGTGGCCGTCGGCGAAGACGTGACCGACCTTCGAGCGGGTGACGAGGTCTTCGGGGACGTCGGCGAAGGTGGGTTCGCCGAATACGCCGCCCCCCGGGCCGCGGTTCTTGCCCCGAAGCCGACGCAGCTGTCGCTGGAAGAGGCGTCGACCCTCGGAGTGGCGGCGCTCACCGCGTTGCAGGGCCTGCGGGACTGGGGTGGTCTTCAGCCGGATCAGCGAGTGCTGATCAACGGAGGTTCCGGTGGTGTCGGCACATTCGCCATCCAGATCGCCAAGGCACTCGGTGCCAGCCACGTGACCGCCGTGTGCAGCACGGGCAAGGTCGACACCGCGTACGCCATCGGCGCCGACCGCGTGATCGACTACACCAAGGACGACTTCACGAAAATCGGGGAACGGTTCGATCTCTTCTTCGATAATGCCGGTAGCAAGTCGTTGGGCCAGACCCGCGCGATGACCACTCCGGAAGGGTCAGTGGTCATGGTGACCGGCAAGAAGGGTGGGTGGATCCGCCCCGTCGACCGTCTCATCGGCGGAACAATCAGGTCTCGATTCTGGACCCAACGGTTCGTGAGCAAGACGGCCCGAGCAGATCGATCCGATCTCCTGGTCCTCAAGGAGATGGTCGAGTCCGGTCTCGTCAAGCCGGTGATGGATCGCAGATTCCGTCTCGACGAGGCAGCCGATGCATTGGCCTATCAGAGCGAGGGCCACGCCCGGGGCAAGTCTGTGGTGATCCCATGACGCTCCCTCGCTGGTTGGCCAGATTCAACAGACGATTCATCAACCCGAAGGCAGCAAGGGGAGGCCAATGGCCAGTCCTGGTTCACGTCGGCCGGACGTCGGGTGCGGTCTACCGCACCCCTATCGGGGCGATCCCAGTCAATGGCTCATACGTCACATTCCTCAACTACGGACCGAAGACCGACTGGTTGCAGAATGTCCTCGCCGCGGGGGAGGCCACCCTCGAGACAGGAGAGGTATCGGTCTTGGTCACCAATCCGAGGACAGTGCCCTACGAGCAGGGATTGGCGATGATCGGCCCCGAGGCAGGGGCCCCGCCGGGATGGGTCGGGGTCGAGGAGTGTCTCATATTCGATCGAAGTTGATCAACTCAGACCGCTCGCGTACTCGGCCGCGGCCAGCATCTGGCGCCCGACTGGCTGGAGATCGATCTCGGTGAGCACCAATCCAGTGGCTACCCGCTCGACCGCACCCCACTCCCAGATCGCCTGAGGATCGAGACCGGTCATGGATCCGAGACGGGTGGCCCGGCGGTAGGGGTCACCCGTCATCAACTCAACCGGGTCCTCGCGCATGATCACCCCCAGGTCGTACTCGGGCTCGGCAACGAGTCCGTCGGGATCGATCAGTTTGAAGCCGTCGCGGTGGGCAAGGGCATTCCATTGGTGGACGTCACCATGCACCAGCACCGACCGCGACGGATCATGGGCAGCGACGCGGCTCCTGGCGCAGCTGATGGCGTGGTCGACCACCCGACCGGGCAACGGTCGACCAAGCGAATCCCACTTCTCGAGAACGAGGTCGATCAACCACTCGCCCTTCTCGGCCCCACTGGGAAAATCCGCGTCGACCCGTCGCCAGATGCGACTAGCCGCCTCGCAGAGGATGCGGTGTCGCTCCTCGACAGCCAACCCCATGCTTTCCAGCGAAGGTCCAAGCCGTTCCATGAGGATTGCGCTCCGGTCCGGATCGGAGCGATAGAGAGTCGGGCATCCGTCACCGGCGACCAGTCGCAGCACCTCGATCTCGCTGGCGACTGCCATTGAGGGCCGGGGTACGAGGACTTTGAGCACGGCAGGCTCGCCGTTGCCGAGTTCCACTTCGACGACATACGCCTCGGTAGCCCCGTCCAGAGGTTGGGTGACCCGGAACGACCATTCGGATTCGAGCTCGGCGATCATGGTCGGCAAGCCCTCTGCCCAATCGAAGGCGCCGGCCACCTCGGCCTTGTTCCGTACTACCTGTGGGATGTCCATGCGCAGATGCCGTCGATCGAAGATCGGTTTCGGTCGATCGACACCTCAAAGCGATCAGAGACCATTTTCGTAGATGGGCCCGGGAATCATGGGCATTCTCCACCAACAGGACGTAATGTCACACCTCGGCTCACTGTGCCTGGATTGCGCGTGAACACGTGCGCGCCGATTGCGGGGGGAGCTTTCATCTGGGCGCCCGTGGGTTGGGTGCCCGAAGGCCGGTTATTCGGTTCGCGAAATCGGGTCCTACGGACGCCCAGATGAAAGCTCGGTGCCGACCGAATCCCCGACCCGAGGCCGGATCGTCAGTCGGCTCCGGAATCAGATCAGCTCATGTCCTTGACGGAGGCGAGAGCGGGTGCGGCTACGGCCAGGGCAGACATGACGGTCAGAGCGATCACGGCAATTCGACGACGCATTTCGGGGAACCTCCTAGCTCCGGGGGGCATACATTCGGATCCGACTATGCCGTGAGGCTGTCTCACCAATGTCTCAAAAAGGAGAGTCCTGGCTGGGGACCTTCCGTCACGAGGCCCGACGTTGTCCCCGTGTCCTCACGTCATGGCCCGTCTTCCGGAGATAGTGGAGATCGCGCCGAACCGTCGAATCGCTCACCCCAACGGCCTTGGCGAGATCCTCGACAGTGGGAGACGCGCCCACCTCGTCGGCTTCCTCGAGCAGCCGAACCAATCGATGTCGTCTTCGGTCGATATGGGAATCGATCGAAAAGTCGTCGGGATGATCGACGGTCCACCGAACCACGACGAGGTCACGCGGCTCCAAAGGTCGACCGGTCGGCGCATTGAAAGCAGGCAACCTCACCTCGACGGTCGATGGTGAGTAGAGCCTGGCCAGGGTCATGATGCCCTTGTGTGCGGGCACCCTATCGATGGCATGCTGACGCACCTCCGCCTCGAGCCCCGACAGGACGTGCTCAAGCTCAGAATGCGCCCGAAGAGCAGCATGCCTGGCCTCGTCCAATTGCCCGACCGCTCGTGCTGCCAGCGCATGACGATGGTGAATCAGGTACCGGCGCTCGACCCCCGGAGTAAGCCGTTCGGCGGCGCTCCTCACCATGGAAAGACCGGTTGTCTCGCCACCCCGACCGATCTCGATGAGGCCCTTTATCGAGAGGAGATCGATGGCGACGTCTTCGAGACCTGATTCCGTCGCCACAGTTTCGGCCTTCTCGAGTGCCGTCAGCGCCGAGTCGAAGTCACCCAGCTCCATTTCGGCGAGGGCGAGCGAACGAAGGTGCTGCACTTCGAGACGGATGTCGCCGATGCCTTTGAGTCTTTCGAGGCTCTCTTCGATGAGTCGGACCGCCTTGTCAGGGTCACCCGCACGCAATGTGAGCCCCGCGACGATCTCGAGACATTGCGCTACCCGAGCCTGATCTCCCATTGCCGCAAACAGGTCCATTGCCCGGGTGGCATCGGAACGTGCTCGCTGATCGTCTCCGAGGATGTTGTGACGGGCCGAAGCGGAGTTCGACAGGACGATCGCCTCACCGCGTGTGTTGCCCAGGTCGTTGAACACCGCAGCCGCCTGGTCGTAGCTGGCCAGCGAGGCAGCGACATTGCCGTGGAGCTGCTGGAGGTTGGCCAGGTTGACCAGATTCACCCCCTCACCATGGCGATAGCCGATCTGCCGGCACAGTTCGATCGTGGCGACATACTGATCCTCGGCTTCAAGCAGTCTTCCCTGCTGATAGAGGGCTCGAGCCCGGATGCCGCCGATCTCGGCCTGACCACGTAGGTCTGTTTGCCGCTGGTAAACCGCAAGTGCTCTTTGCAGGGGATCCATGGCAAGCTCGGATCGCTGCACGTCGACGAGGGTGCTCGCCAACTCCGTGAGGGAAAGAGCCAGTTGATCTTGGTCCTCATCTGCCGCTGCCACGGCGTTCTCCAGGTCGGCCACAGCCTCGAGCGGTCTGCCTGACCATCTCCGGATCGTCCCCAGGGCCACCAGGGATTCGGCCTTGCCCGACACTGCCGCCGCAGACGCCTCCTCGAGCAGGACAGAGCGGACAGCCATCTGCTCGGCCTCCGAGAGACGGCCCTCGTGGGCCAGAAGCCACGCCCGTCTTCGAGCCAGCTCCGCCTCGGTCTCGGGGCTCACGATGCCCTGCATCTCCTCGATGATCTCCGACTGCTCCCGGCGTCTTCCCAGGACACCGAGGACACCTTCGAGATGACCGAGAAGCTGGTATCGCTCCTCATCGGGCCAGGCGGCTTCCCTCGCTGCCGCACGAGCCTCCTCGAGGTGGCTGGCCGCGGTGCCAAATGCACTCAGGTCG
>DASPGH010000013.1:0-21620 GCA_035620735.1 Acidimicrobiia bacterium
ACTTTCCGGCTTTCATTCCGGTGCCTATCGACGGTGGAACCGATACGGATCTGTATCTGCGTTGGGAATCCAACGAGACGTATCCAGGCTACCGCGAGTGTTTCGCCAACGGGGTCAACCGAAGAGAGGCTGCGGTTCTCCATGCCACACAACGACCTGCGTCTGTCCATCAGTTCGACCTGGACCAGACATCCGGGCCTCCCGCGTGGAAGGGCGACGTCGAGGTCTTCTCGCTCATCGGAACCCAGGACAACGTGATACCTCTGGCATTGCAGGAGTTCATGTCCGAACGGGCCGACGCCGAGATATCGAGGGTCGAGGCCGGCCACCTGACGCTTATCACACATCCTGGCGATGTCGTCAAGCTGATCCTGTCCGCGGTCGACGCGACGAACTGAATACAGGTTGTGGAGCTCGCCGTCGCGTGCGGCGAGCTCCACTGTCTCGGCCGCCAGCATTCATATCGTGCTTGGCTCGACCCGAGGAGAAAGCGGATGACCGAAATCAACTGCCCCGCCGGATGGGAGCTGGACCGGACACTGCCACACGCCGTTCGAGGACTCTGTCGAAAACATGATGGCGGAGATGGTCGCCTCCTTCGCAGAGCTGTGGCACGAGCCCATGGGGAAGGCGTATGCGAGCGCCTACCTCGACCCCCGAGTCGTCTTCTACATCAACAAGGAGGGGCTCGATGCTCTGCACCTCCGCGTTGACCACTGGTTCATCAGTGTACGATCCCCGTCCTTAATGACCCGGCGGCTGGCGATTCTCTAGCCGCGCTGACCCACCAACACCGGGCCCGCTACAGGGCGACCTTGAAGGCGCCTGTTGCAACGATATTCAAGAGAGAGAGTGGCACCAGCCATTGCCAGGCGAACCTCTGGAGCTGGTCTTCACGTACCCGTGGAAACGTCCAGCGGATCCAGATCATCGCGAAGACGAGCACGAACACCTTTACGAACAGGATCGGTGGGCCGAGGTAGGTGAGAGTGCTCTCGGGAATACCCGGGAGCCAATATCCGCCGAGGAAGAGGGTGACGGCGATTGCCGCAAAGGAGAACATGTTGGCGTACTCGGCGATGAAGAAGAAGAGGAATCGGAAGCCCGAGTATTCGGTGAGGTAGCCCATCACCAGTTCTGACTCACCGACGGGCATGTCGAAAGGGATCCGGAGAAGTTCTGCGAGAGCCGCGGCCATGAAGATCCCAAACCCGACGATCTGGACTATGACGAGTGGATATCCGGTGTCCTTTTGGGCCTGGACGATGCCATCGAGGCTCATGGTTTCGGCGAGAACGACGACGCCAACAACCGAGAGGACTAGCGGTAGCTCGTAGGCGATGAGCTGTCCGGCAGCTCGTAGGCCCCCCATCATCGAGTACTTGTTGGCTGATGACCAGCCGGCCATGAGGACGCCGAGTGTCGAGATGGTGGAGATCGCCAGTGCGTAGAAGACGCCGACTGACAGGTCTCTGATCGTGAGGTTGGGTCCGAATGGGATCACCACTAGAAGCGAGGTTGTGCCGATCAAGACGAGGGCAGGTGCCAGTATGAAGATCCGCCGATCCGCGTCTGTTGGGATCACGTCCTCTTTCTGCAAGAACTTGATGCCGTCTGCGATCGGTTGGGCCCAACCCCAATGACCACCTGCGAAGTAGGGCCCGACCCGGTGCTGCATCTTGGCGGAGAGCTTGATCTCACTGAACGTCAAGACGATTCCGATCAGTGGGATGAACAGGGCGACGAACAGCAGTTTGGCCAGGAGAGCGATCCAGAAGTTCGAAAGAAGGTCGGTCAGGAACGACACGAGTTCCAGATCGCTTTCAACATGGGCCTCGCGCGTACCGTTGGGGGCTCACACACAGGACCTTCTGTCTATGGCGCCGAAACGAGAGTCTGGACGAGCCAGTCTCCGAATCGGATCTCGCCAAGCGTGGCTCCGTCATCCGGCACCAGGGCTCTCTCCGAGAGCAACGCTCCGAAATAGCGAGCCTTGGGATCGGCGATTACTTCTCGTGGGTCTTTCCGGGCTTGGAGGGCCTGTCCGATAAGTTCGTCGAGGCGGAATTGCTCTGGGCCTGCCACTTCGATGATCCCGTTCACGGGTGGCCCGACTGCAGTTCTGCCGACGGCGGTGGCCACGTCGTCGGCGGCCATCGGCTGGATGAGAACTGGGGCCAGCCGGACGGTCGTCCCATCCGTTGCCCCGTCAGCGATGCTCTTGACGAACTCGAAGAACTGAGTGGCATGCACTATGGAATAGGGGATCGCAGACTCTCCGATCAGCTTCTCCTGGGCGATCTTGCCCCTGAAGTAGCCGCTCTCAGTCAGCCGATCAGTACCCACCACCGACAGGGCCACGTGGTGCGCGACCCCGGCTTGTGCCTCGGCCTCCAGGAGGTTTTTCGTAGAGGTCTCGAAGAACGACAAGACAGCATCGGCTTCGAACGATGGCGAGTTCGATACGTCGACTACCACGTCAGTTCCCGCCATGGCTTCGGCCAACCCCTCGCCGGTAAGAGTGTCGACGCCGGTGTTCGGCGATGCCGGCACCGCCTCCTGGCCGTGCTCGGTGAGCTTTGCGACAAGCTTGGAGCCGATCAGACCGGTTCCTCCGATGACTACGACTCTCACGATGACTCCCTTCGTTGCGTGACACGAGTTTCGGCTTCGCTTGGATCGCAATGTTCAGGGATTCTGGTTCTGGTTCGCCTCTGTTAGACACCCCAGTCACGACTAGGGAGTGTCACGGAGGCGATTCATGGCTGATGGCAGGCACGGTGGCGGCAATGGAAAGGAGTCCATACATGGCTACGAGCCTCAGCCCGACCGAGCGGGCGACCGACGTGACAGCAATCTCAGACAGGGAGAACCGGGAGATACAGGAGGCCAACGCCTCGGGCAATACGCCGGTTGTGTTCATCCATGGGCTCTGGCTGCTACCGAGCAGCTGGGCCAACTGGGCGGATTTCTTCAAGCAAGCCGGATACTCGCCGTTGACACCGGACTGGCCAGACGATCCGGAAACGGTTGAAGGCGCCCGGGCAGAACCGGAGGTCCTCGCAAAGAAGACCTTGAAGCAGGTCGCAGACCACACCACGGCTGTCATCAACGCATTGGCCAAGAAGCCGGTAGTGATGGGTCACTCCACCGGAGGCCTGCTGGCGCAGATACTCGCAGGCCAGGGCCTGGCGGCGGTCACGGTGGCGATTGACCCTGGGGTCTTCCGTGGCGTCCTACCTTTACCGCCCTCCGTGCTCAAGTCGGCGGGCCCCTTCCTGATCAACCCGTTGAACCGCGGCCGCGCCCTCACACTCACGTACGACCAGTTCGTGTACGCCTGGGCGAACAACCTCGAGGAGGAAGAAGCCAAGGAGCTCTACGACACGTTCCACGTCGCAGGATCGGGGGTCTCCCTCGCCCAGATGGGCAACGCCAATCTCAACCCGTGGACCGAGTCCAAAGTGGACATCATGAACCCCGACCGCGGCCCTTTGCTGATCATCGAAGGCGAGAAGGACCACACGGTGCCGCCTGCGATTGCGAAGGCCTCCTACAAGCGTCAGAAGCGCAACCCTGGCGTGACCGAGATCGTGCAGATCCCAGACCGGGGGCATTCCCTCACCATCGACCACGGCTGGCGTGATGTCGCTCAGACTGCTCTCGACTTCGTCAAGAGGTTCACCTGACAGCTGCATGAGGTCGATAGCGACCACAAGCCGAGAAAGGGTCCCACCGCCACGAGCCTGGCGGTGGGACTCGTCCTGCATTGGAGTGATCCCATGATCGAAATCCGCCGTGACAACGAGATCCATGATGAGAGAGGGGAGTGGTTTCGTGCCCGCTGGCACTTCTCCTTCGACCACTACCGGGATCCTGACTACGACGGATTCGGAGCGATGCGGGTCTTCAACGACGACCGGCTCATCCCTGGTGCGGTCTGGCCGCTCCATCCTCACCGTGGTGTGGAAGGCATCACCTATGTGGTCGAAGGGTTGTTCGGTCACCAGGACAACGTCGGTGGCCCCTTTGGCCCACTCCCTTCGGGGTCCATTCAAAGGATGACTCTGGGGTCGGGTGCCCTGCACTCGGAGCTCAACGCATCCGATGAGGACCGGCCCCTCCTCGGTGAATCGCCATGTCAGCTCTTTGGTTTCGCCGGCGGGAATGGCGACAGCGTTGGCCTCATCGTCCATCATCATCCCGCCATCTCCGCCATTTCTTCGTCGTGTTCGTCTTGGGTGGCTTGGTCTCCCAACGTGAAGTCGTGGGGAACCTGGCCCGCGTTGACGATCCTGAAGGTGATCGTCTCGCCGACGTCGACGGCCACGGCGTCCGGCGTGAACCGGAAGTCGTCGCCGGCGACGATCTCCACGACTCGTTCGGCGTCGCCGGCATCGGCCGGCTCCCCGAAGCCGAACTCCATCGGATGGTCGCTGATTGTGGTGGTGGTGGCGCCTGAATCGCTGCAGGCGGCCAGAAGCAATGCTGCTGCGACGGCGATCGGCGCAGCCTTACGAAGACTGAAAAGCATGGGCGTCCTCCTGGACTCTCCGGTCAGTGAACTGCGGGAGTCGGCCCGGCTCAGGTTCGGAGGACGCAGAGTTCGAAGAGTCGGAGCCTGCCCGACGGGACCCAGGCCGTGTCGATCGCTGCTGGGATCGTCGTGGACATCGCGGCTCGAGGGCGGTGCCGTGGGCGGGACCGGCGACCCCCATCGACCATGGCGACGATGCTCATCACGAAGACACAAAGGCCGATCAGCCCGTGGATCCCCTCCGTATCCACGGGGGAGGCGTTGTGATGCGCCGACCCGACGAGATCGGCGGCGGCAGCGTCGAATCCGTGCACGAGGAGCACACCGGCGACGGCGAGGGCCGCCAGGAAAGTCGTCCACGCAAGGCGTCGCGGTTCGGTGATCGTCCTCATCGCTTGGCGGCTCACTGTATCGGCCTGCACAGGGCGCCGCCATCACCCGGCGACCAGTGCGGTCGACAGCGGGCAGCGACGGCTCTAGGACCGCCGCGGGCCCGATCCTCGAGGGACCGTCAGGACGAACGTCGAACCGTGCCCGATGCCAGGGGAGGATGCAGTGACATCACCGCCGTGGAGACGGGCGAGGCTGCGGGCAATGGTGAGCCCAATACCGGTGCCTCCGACGGCGGTGCGATCAACCCGGTAGAAACGATCGAACACCAGGTCGAGCTGGTCCGCGGAGAGGCCGCGGCCGGTGTCGTTCACCTCGATCTGAGCGGTATCCGCCGCCTGGGACGCCGTGATTCGGACTCGACCTCCCGGCGGGGTGTAGGTCAGGGCGTTGCCTACCAGGTTGGTCAACACCTGCGCCATCCTGTCCCGGTCTACGAACACCGGCAATGACGGGCCCGGTTCGATGTCGAGGTGGACCTCCTGAGCATTGAACTGCGGACGAAGCCGTTCGGCGGCGTCGCGGGCCAACTGCGCCAGTTCGGCTTCTTCGAGGTGGAGTTCGACCCGGCCTTCCTCGGCCCGGGACAGCGCTGAGAGGTCGTCGGCGAGTCGTTCCATGCGACGCGCTTCGCCGATGGCGGAGGCCAACGTTTCGGTGTCGGCTTCGAACACGCCGTCGAGGAGACCCTCCAGGTAGCCCTTGAGTGTGGCCACCGGCGTGCGTAGCTCGTGAGCCACCTCGGAGACGAGGCGAAGGCGGCGCTGCTCGGTCGCCTCGAGGGCGGCGGCCAGCTCGTTGACGTCGCTGGCGAGCGCGGCGAGTTCCTCCTCTTCGGGCAGGGGGACCCGTTCGTGGTACGAGCCGCCGGCGAGCCGCCGAGCCACGCGTCTCACCTCTTCCAGGGGCCGCAGCAGCCGCAAGGCGGCGAAGGTCGAGACGGCCACGGCCACCGCCCCGCTGATGATGGCCGCCACCACCAGTGCCCGGTTGAACGCAGAGGTGACCCCCTCCTCGAGCTGGCCCGCTTCCGCTGCCGACATGCCACCCATCATGTGGTTCATGGAACGCAGGTGATCGTGGATGAAGGCGTCTCCCAGGCTGCGACCAGCAACGAGCAACACCACCACCCCGACCGCGACCACAGCCAGGTGTGAGAGGAGCAGCCGACTTCGCAGCGTGCCGAACGGTCGTCTCATCGTGGTTCGGCCACGAACTTGTATCCGACTCCGCGGACCGTAGCGATGAACCGCGGGTTGGAGGCGTCGTCACCAAGCGCCTTGCGCAGGTTGCCGACATGGACATCGACCACGCGATCGGCACCGAAGTAATCCCAGCCCCACACCCGCTCCAACAGCTGAGCACGAGTGAACACTCGTCCCGGTGCCGATGCCAGGGCGGCGAGAAGGTCGAACTCGAGGGTGCTCACCCCAACGACCCCCGATTCGGTGGCGACCTGGCGACCCGCCAAGTCGACGCTGATCCCGTCGAATTCCAACACATCGGCAGCGCTGCGGGTCTGGCCGCCACGTCGCAGCACCGCACGGATCCGAGCGACCAGCTCCCGGGGACTGAACGGTTTGGTGACGTAGTCGTCGGCGCCGATACTGAGACCCACGACGCGGTCCACCTCCTCGGTACGTGCGGTGAGCATGATCACCGGAACGTCGGAGTGGCGGCGGATCTCTTGGAGCACCTCGAATCCGTCGATGCCCGGCATGGCGACGTCGAGCACGACCAGATCAGGGGTCGAACCGCCCAATCGGGACAACGCATCGCGTCCATTGCTCGCCTCGACGACCTCGAAGCCCTCGGCCTGCAGATAGCGGCGAACCATCCGCCTCAGTTCAGGCTCGTCGTCAACAAGGAGAATCCGTCGCAGATCCACCTCAGCCATGGTAAAGAGGCACCTGGCCGGCACACGTGTCCGGCCGTCGCACGGTGATCACCTACCTGGCGATCCGCCCATCATCCCGTCGCCGCCCATCATGTTCCCTCCGCCCATCATGTTCCCGCCGCCCATCATCTTCTGATGAGCGGACATCGAGCTGTGCATGGCCGAATGGTCCGCAGACGCCATCCACTCATGGTGCTGTGCCGAACCCATCCCGTCGGCCATGTCGTCGTGGGGCATGACCGCCGAGTCGTGGTACGGGCATGTCACCTCCGGGCCGGGTTCGGGGTCCTGGGCCAATGCCGGGACGGCAGCCAGAACGGCCACCCCGAGCGCAGCAGCGACCACAGCGATCTTGACTCGTTTCATCATCATTCCTTTCTTATCCCGCACCGTCATCGACTGGCCAGTTCTCTGCGGCGGGCGGAAAACTCGTCGGCGTCGACCTCGCCGCGGGCAAAGCGCTCTTCGAGGATGCTCAACGCGCTGGGCGGGTTCTGCCCTCGGTCGCTGCCCTCTCTCACAGCCCAGACCACGAGCAGGATCACTCCGACCCAGAACAACACCATCCACAGAAATCCGAAACCTCCGAAACCCCACATCATGGGACCATCTCCTTTCTTACCTGAGCACAGTCAACGACGGCTGCATCAAGGCTGGTTACTCGCCCAGATCAAGCTTCTGTGAAGATCACACACCCCCCACCGGTCCGGGGCTTGACATTCCATCCGCTGGAAGGAGTAGAAGTCTCCTTCATCAAGCCGGAGAGATGACCGCGAGGGAGTGAGCCGATGACCAAGACAACAGGAAGCGCCGCCGATGACCCACACCCACACCCAGGAGCGCCACGACACGGTGGCCCTCCAAGTCGGCGGGATGCAGTTCGCTTCCGAGAAGAACAAGGTCGAGTCAGGAGACCAACTCGACCTCCAACGGGCAAACCCGGCTCCACTTCCGCTTCATGCAGTTTGGTATGGCCCCTCTTCTCATCCTCATTGCTCTGGTCGTTCTAATGGTGTACGAGCCGAGGGTGTAGCCCCCGGCGCTACGACGGTCTTCCCGGCCCGCGATACGACCGACTGGAAGAGCTGGACGATCTCGAGCTCGAGAGGAAACGTGAATGAACCCCGACCAACCTATCGCGCGTGCATCGCACGAGAGTCTGCGATGGGATGGTCAGGAACGCGAAATGACGCGAACCAGAGATACCGTCTGAGGCGGCGTTTCGCGTGTTTTCCCTGGTCAGCGAAACCGCGAAGCAGTGTGCTGGCCGGGGCAGGCTTCTACCGTCTCCGGGACATCTTCTCCCGATCTTCGGTCGACCCTCCGACTGTCCCTACAAGTGCCTTCGTCGCACCTATGACCATCGGGTTTCCGGCGGGCACGACCTGATGGGCGATGCAGCTCGTGCTGCTATGCCAAGGCGATCACGTCCAAGGGACCGTGGAGCTCGGTGGTCGTCGCAGGCTCTTCACATGCGATTGAACGGTTGAAACTGATATGTGGAGTTCAGCCACAAAGTCGGAGTCAGTTGGCACTCGTTGTCGAGTCATCCGGGTCGTGTCCAGGGCTGGCTGAGTCCTGAGAGTTGATCCAATCTCGTGAGAAGCTTTTCTAGTAGTGCATCGAAGTTCTTCACCTCGGTGGGGGTGAACTCGTCGAGCATGGATTGGTAGACCACCAGGCTGGTGGTGAAGGCTTCGTCGATCAGGGCCCGGCCGGAATCGGTGATGCCTAGTTTGATCGCACGGCGATCGTCGGGATCTGGGCTGCGTTGGATGAGTCCCTGCCGCTCGAGCCGATCGAGCTTGCCCGTCATCCCTGACTGGGAGGTCTGGAGCTGTTGGGCGACCTGGAGCGGGCTGAGCAGTTCCGGTTCTGCCCGTCGTAGCAGGGCCAGTACCTCGTAGTCGCCCCGCCGCCGCAATCCCGAGGCGATGGCTGTCCTTTCCAGGAGCTCTTCGGCCAGTCGTCCACTCCAAATCAGCCTGTGGACGACACCCAGACCTGTTAGGTCGTCATAGGGCCGGAGGCGGAGCCAGCCGTCGACGGTCTCTCGGGCGAAATTGAGGCGGCTCATGATTACATACTAACTTTACTTAAGACCGTTCGCATACATATAGTACGCCAACGAAGCACAGATCGCCAGGGGTCAAATCTCTCCCGGTCTCCATCACTAGAGAGGAACGACCATGGCAACCACTACTGCACCACCCAAAGCCCCAAGAGCCAGACGGGCTCCGATGGACTCACTGAGGAAGACCTCGCTCACTGCGGGCGTGCTCTACCTGCTCACCTTCGTCTCGATCCCCACCCTATTTCTCTACGGTCCGGTGAAGAGCCTCAACTACATCACCGGTTCCGGGCCGGACACCGGCGCCCTCTTCGGCGGTCTCCTAGAGATCATCGTGGCGCTCGCCTGTATCGGCACCGCAGTCGCCCTCTACCCGGTGGTCAAACGGCAGAACGAAGGGTTCGCCATGGGCTTCGTCGGCGTGCGGGTCCTGGAAGGCGCCACCATCTTCGCCGGCGTCGCAACCATCCTATCGATCGTGACGTTGCGACAGACCGGAGCGGGAGCAGAGGCATTAGCCACTGGCCAGGCGCTGGTCGCCCAATATGACTGGACGACGCTGTTTGGTCAGGGAACCCTTCCCGCCTTCAACGCCCTCCTGCTGGGCACCCTGCTCTACAAGTCGCGCCTGGTGCCGCGAGTGCTTCCCCTGCTCGGACTCATCGGAGCCCCCCTGCTCATCGCCGGCGTCGTCGGCACAATATTCGGCCTCTGGGATCAGGTAAACGTGGTGTCGGGGATCGCCGTAATCCTCATCGCCGGATGGGAATTCTCGCTGGGCGTCTACCTGGTCGCGAAGGGGTTCCGACCCTCCGGCCTGACCGGACTCGACACGCCTGCGGAGGTGGCCGGCGCCTGACCCCACTCTTGATCACCTCCTAGCACGTAACCACCCCTTCGACCTACCACCCAAGGAGACATCCACATGGTTACCCAATCCCACCCCTACCCCGCCCGCCTGAGCGTCGACTATCCCGAGAGTCTGAACAGGGTCTCGACCCTGTTCCGGCTCATCTGGGCAATACCCATTTTCGTCATCCTTGCCCTGCTCACCGCGACGGTCAGTGACACCGTCACTGTGATCACCGACAGCGGCGAGGTTGTATCCAGGGTCACCAAGACCGGCATGGGGATCGTCGGCGGGCTGTTCCTGGCGACGATGCTCATGATCGTCTTCAGGCAGCGATACCCACGCTGGTGGTTCGACTTCTCTCTCGCCCTAAACCGGTTCTCGAACCGGGTCGGTGCCTACATGGGACTTCTCACCGATCGGTATCCGTCGACCGAAGCCGAGCAATCGGTGCATCTCGATCTCGACTACCCGAATGTGGAACAGGACCTGAGTCGGTGGATGCCGTTGGTGAAATGGCTGCTGGCCATCCCCCACTACATCGTCCTCACCGTCCTCGCGGTGGGAGCGATCATCGCCATCCTCATCGCCTGGTTCGCCATCCTCATCACGGGCCGCTACCCCCGCGCCCTCTTCGACTATGTGGTCGGGGTGGGGAGATGGGGCCTGCGAGTTCAGGCCTACTCCACCCTGCTCATCACCGACCGATACCCGCCGTTCAGCCTCCAATGAACCAAAGCAAGAAACGAGACGGCATGAACCTGAACTCAATTGCCACACCGGTAGCTGACAATCCCGTGGAAAGCCCCGCGTCTGGCTCCTCGATGCCGAGTGACGACCAGACACCCAAGCTGCCGATGCAAGCGCAGGCAGCGATGGCACGTCGTCTGGCGGGCGCCACGACCCAGACGAACGAGGCGATGGATCTGTTCAAGGTGTCAAGGGACAGCGCGTCACAATGTCAGGATGCTGGCCCGGTGGTGGATCTGAGCGACGAGCTCGACGGCTATACGGTGAGTTTCACGTCGCTCCTCGCGGACATCGACGCGACGCCCTTCATGAAGGGGCTTCCGGACGACCGCTGCCAGTGCCCGCATTGGGGTTACGTCTTCAAGGGCAACATGACCGCTCGGTACCCCGACCGTGATGAGGTCTACGAGGCCGGCGACGCCTTCTATATCCCGCCCGGCCACATCCCGGTGGCGAACGAGCCCGGTACCGAGTTCGTGTGGTTCAGCCCCACCGAAGAGTTGCGCACGGCCGAGGCGGTCATGATCAAGAACATGCAGGACATGCAGAACGGCTCAACGCCTTGAGGTGGGAGAGCTCCGCATCGAGCACTTCCATACCGCGGCCAGTCAAGATGCGAGCCATCGTCCAGGACGCATACGGCTCGAGCAGCGTGTTGCGTCTCACCGAGATCGACTTGCCGGAGATCGCAGCGAATGAAGTGCTCGTCGAGGTCGTAGCAGCGGGGATGGACCGCGGTACATGGCACTCCATGGCCGGCAAGCCATACCTGATGCGAATCATGGGATTCGGCTTCCGAAGTCCCAAGAATCGGGTGCCCGGTCTCGATGTCGCCGGCACGGTGACAGCTGCTGGCTCCGAGGTGACCAGGTTCAAGCCCGGCGATGAGGTGTTCGGCATCAGTCGAGGCGCTCTCGCTGAGTACGCCGCAGTACGTGAAGACAAGCTCGCACACAAGCCGGCCAATCTCGGCTTCGAACAGGCGGCAGTGGTTCCAATCTCTGGCGGAACCGCCATCCAGGGTCTACGAGACTCAGGTCATGTAGAGGCAGGTCAGAAGGTGCTTGTCATCGGGGCGTCGGGAGGGGTCGGCACCTATGCCGTGCAACTGGCCAAGGCATACGGCGCAGAGGTCACCGGTGTTTCCAGCACGACGAAGGTCGATCTGGTTCGCTCGATCGGCGCCGATCACGTCGTCGACTACACCCGGGACGACTACCTCCGCGGCTCTGAGAAGTACGACCTGATCCTCGACATCGGCGGAAACAACAATCTCTCGCGTCTCAGGCGAGCTTTGACTCCCAAAGGGACGCTGGTCATCGTCGGCGGGGAGGAGGGCGGCAGTCTCACCGGGGGTTTCGGCCGCCAACTCCGCGCCTTGGTGGTGTCGATGTTCGTGAGCCAACGCCTGACCATGCTCGCTTCCAAGGAGCGTCACAAAGACCTCGAGATGCTGCGCCCGTTCCTCGAGAGCCGCCAGGTGATTCCCGTCATCGATCGGATCTACACGCTTGCCGAAGTGCCCGATGCCATGAGGCATCTCGCAGCCGGGCTTACGAGAGGAAAGATCGCCATCGCGGTCCACCCTCGCTCGTGACCACGTCGAACGCTTCACCACACCATCACGAATCCCGTCCTTGAGCGAGAAGAGCAGACAAGACATGACAACCACGAAATCCACGACATCCACAATGAAAGCCATCGTCCAGGTCGGTTATGGCCCACCGGAGCGGGTTCTGAAGATGCGAGAGATCGACCGACCTTCGCTGGGCAACGAAGACGTCATGGTACGGGTGCGTGCCACGAGCGTGAACACGCCGGACTGGATCACGGTGAGTGGGATCCCCTACATCCTCCGGCTGCAGTCAGGGCTGAGGCGGCCGAAGACCCAGGTGCGTGGAACCGACGTCGCCGGGGTGGTCGAGGCCGTCGGCACGCAGGTTTCAGACTTTCGACCAGGCGACGAGGTGTTCGGATCCTCGTGGGCGGGCAGTGAGGCGACCCCCGGCACGTTCGCAGAGTTCACCGTCGTCCCGGCATCACAGCTGGCCGCCAAGCCACTCAACGTCACATTCGAAGAGGCGGCAGCATCGGTCATGTCGGGCATCACCGCGCTCATCGCCATGCGCGACGTCGGAAAGGTCGCACCGGGGAGCCACGTAATGATCAATGGCGCGTCGGGCGGCGTCGGGACCCTCGCTGTCCAGATCGCGAAGGCTATCGGTGCGGAAGTGACGGGCGTCTCGAGCACCAAGAACCTCGAGTTCGTGCGCTCGTTGGGAGCGGATCATGTCATCGACTACACGAGGGAAGACTTCACTCGCGGCGAGCCGCGTTACGACGTCATCTTGGACAACGTGATGAACCACCCCCCGTCGGTCACCTCAAAGGTGCTGACACCGACCGGGATAATGATTCCCAACAGCATCGGGAACTCCGGTGGGCTGATGGCGGGTCTGATGAGAGGTGCACGGGCGGCCCTGCTGGCACGGGGATCCACCAACGTGAAATTCGTCAAATGTGTTGTCAACCGCGAGCACCTCGATGCCCTCGCCACCCTCCTTCAATCCGGAGAGGTCAAGGTGACCATCGACGAGACCTACCAGCTCAGCGACGCCGCCGACGCGGTCGCTCACATGCTGGGACACCACGCCCGAGGGAAGATCGCCATCAGCGTATTTGCGGGATCGAGCTCATCTTGATTGCCACTCCGGCAATAGCCACTCTCGAGGGGCTCCCATCCCGCCCTGATCCCGGGCCGAAATCGCATATTGGGTGGATCGTGGCCGGTTCGCTATTCATCGGACTTGTTCTTGGCCTCCTTCTGGTTGCCGCTCCGTTCATCCCGGCGGAGGAGAGCGCGGTGATAGGTGCTCTCTTGTGCGGATTCGCGCTTGGTTGGGCGCTGCTGGCCCTGCTGTCCATGAGGTTCAGCGATCAGCCGCAGCAATGGGCGGTGGCTCCTGCCGTGTTCATGGGTCTCGGCGGTCTGCTCTTGTTGGTCTTCGGCTCCTCGGTGCAAGGCGCTCTCAGTTGGGTGTGGCCGCCCGCGCTGTTGGTGTTGGTGGTCTGGATGATCGTCCGCTCCCGTCAGCAGCTGCGAAGCGGTACGCGATGGTTGCTCTATCCGGTGTTCGCCGTCCTGCTTCTCGCCTCGGTCGGTGGGGCCTACGAGACCGTGGCTGCAGCAGCCGAAGCGAACGCCAACCCGATGCCTGGTCAGTTGATCGACGTCGGCGGACACCGCCTGCACGTGAGCTGCACCGGCTCTGGCAGCCCGACAGTCGTGCTCGAACCGGGCGGAGGCGGGATGTCGTCGGACCTCGGGCTAGTAACCCAAGCCGTCGCTCGTGACACCCGCGTCTGCGTCTACGACCGTGCGGGCCGGGGGTGGAGCGAGCCTGCTGACACCCCCCATGACGCCACGCAGATAACGACCGACCTGCACACGTTGCTGGACCGCGGAGACGTTCTAGGACCCTATGTCCTAGCGGGTCACTCCTTCGGTGGCCTCTACACGCTCACCTTCGCCGCCCGATATCCAGACGAAGTCGCAGGGATGGTGCTGGTGGACTCCACCGCACCGGCTTCGAAGCCAGGGGCAACACCGAGTAGCGACCGGGGCTCCTACGACCTGACCGGCCGTGTTTCCGCACTGATCTCGACCTCAGCCAGCCTCGGTCTGGGCCGCCTGGCCGGCGTGCCCGCAAGCCACGTGCGCAGCACGATTGACGAGTACGTCCGGGCGGGCTCGTCGAGCAGAGCAGCTGCAACGCTCGTCGACTTCGCTGACAAGCCTCTGATCGTCCTGACGGCGGGCATTGGGAGCAATGCCGCCTGGATGACCGCACAGGACCAGTTGGCCACATTGTCATCGAACAACGCGCATCGAGTGATCGAGGGCGCCGTCCACGCAGGTCTGATTGCAGACGAGGAGGGCGCAGCCGCCACTACTCAAGCGATCCTCGACGTCGTCTCATCGATACGAACCGACGAGCCGCTCGGATGATCTGGGCCACTCAGCAGGACCGGGATCCCAGAAGGAAAGAAGACAAATGACATCGATCCGAACGAACGGGCTGACCAAGGACTTCGGCGAACTCCGAGCCGTGGACAACATCAACATGGATCTGCCTCGAGGCGGGGTGGCTGGCTTCGTGGGACCCAACGGGTCGGGCAAGAGCACCACGATCCGCATGTTGCTCGGCCTGATCAACCCAACCAGCGGCGAAGCCGAGGTCCTCGGCCAGTCGATCAAGAACCCATCCGCCTACCTCCACCGGGTCGGGGGGCTGATCGAAGCACCCGCGTTCTATCCGTCACTGACTGGCGAGGAGAACCTCCGGGTGTTCGCCGCCCTGGGTGGATTTGCCCGGGGCCGCATCGCCGAGATGCTGGATGTCGTGGGCCTCGGCGACCGTGGTGGAGACAAATACAAGAGCTACTCGTTGGGAATGAAGCAACGTCTCGGGATCGCCCTCGCCTTGCTACCTGATCCTGATCTTCTGGTGCTCGACGAACCAACTAATGGGTTGGACCCACAAGGGATCGTCGAGATTCGAAGCCTGCTCATGGAGCTCGGTGCCAGCGGAAAGACCGTATTCGTATCTAGTCACCTGCTCGCCGAGATCCAGGCCGCATGCGACTCGATCGTGATGATCGATCACGGTGGTGTCGTCTTCGGTGGGACGATGGTCGATCTGCTCAACCGCAACTCGCCCACAATCAGAGCAGCAGCCGAGAACGACACCGACACCGTCCGTCTCATCGAGTTGGCTACGAACGCGGGTTACACCTCAACCAGGGTGAATGGCGCCATCGAGATCGACGCACCCAGCGTCTGGGCGCCAGACCTGAACCGCCTGGCATGGCAGGCAGGCATCACACTCAAAGAGCTCCAGGCCACGTCGGCGGACTTGGAACAAGCCTTCTTCGCCATGACCGGCAACAACAAGACAGGAACCGAATAATGCGTGCCTTTCGCTCGGAATGGGTCAAGCTGAGCAGACGAAACACCCTGCTCGGCTTTGGTGGAGCCATGGTCGGCTTCGCGTTGTTGTTCACGATCCTGGCGTTCGTCAACGCCGGCGGCGGGAATGTGGATCTCGACGGGGGCGAGGCCAAGGATTTTGTCACCGCGGCCGTGCTTTCCCTCCCCGAAGGCTCCGTGTTCGCCATCACCAGCGTTGGCGGGTTCCTGGGCATCATCGCCCTGGCTCTCTTCGCCTCCAACCTGGCCGGTGAGTTCAACAAGGGCACCATCCGAATGCTGTTCGTGACCGAGCCCAACCGACTGAAGCTGCTGGCGGGGAAGATCGCAGCGTTGGTCTCATTCGTGGCGGTCGGGGTGGCAGCGACGTTGGCAGCAACCATCGGCGTGGGTGCGTTGCTGGCTCCTGGCTCAGGGGTCGAAACGGCCGCCTGGTGGACGTCTGACGGGCTGGCCGCAATCGGCTCCGCCTACTTGAACCTCACCGGCGCCGCACTTGTGCCCGCTCTGATCGCGGGCACCATCGCCGTGATCACTCGGTCCTCGGCAATCGCCATCGCAGTCGGCGCCGCCTGGTTCATCCTCGGAGAGATGCTCCTCGGCACGTTCTGGGACAGCCTCGCCGAGTGGGGCCCAGCCGCGGTCACCAATGCCCTCGCCGTCGGGGGAGCCGGCGGGGCAGGCACGATGGGAGGGGCCGCTCCGGTCATCGCCTACGGCACTGCAGCTCTCCTCGCGATCGGATATGGCGTCCTCAGCCTTGCGATCTCGGGGACGGTCCTGGCAAGACGGGATGTGACTAGCTGATTCCCGACGGCGAGCGGCTGTCAGGCAGGCCGCTCTGCCGGAGGAGTCCTAATGACGAACGGCCTTCGCGGCAGCGAAATCTGTCGCATGAGTGGAACGGACGAAGATGACAACAACTACGAACGCGATCGACACAAACGAGAGACCCGTCCTGCCCCGAGGCATCTCCCGACGAAGGGTGGCCCTCACGGCAGGCATCGGCCTGCTGGTCATGGCGGTACTGGCACCTCTCGCACATTTCGGTGTGCTGGAGAACCTGGTCGTGTCAGGCGACGCGGCGACGACGGTGGGGAACATCGTGGCTGACGAGGGACTATTTCGCCTTGCCATCGCGACTCTCCTGGTCGTGACCTTCCTGGACATCGTGGTTGCCTGGGCGCTCTATGTCCTCATGAAACCGGTGAACGAGACCCTTGCCGTCCTCGTCGGATGGCTGCGTCTGGCTGCTCCCGCCGTATTCGCGGTGGCACTGGCAAACCTCCTGGACGTCGCGAACCTTCTCGGAAGCGCTGCGTCGTCGGGCCTGTCGCCGGATCAACTTGGGGCGCAGGTGATGGCCTCGGTCGCATCGTTCGGAAACGCTTGGGACATGAGCCTGGCGATCTTCGGGCTTCATCTAGTAGGCCTCGGGTACTTGCTCTTCAAGTCGGTGGACTTCCCCAAATTCCTTGGGGTGCTGGTGGTCGTCGCAGGAGCTGGCTACTTGGCCGACACGTTCGCCGTGATCCTCGTCCCCGATTTCGAGTTCAGAATCAGCCTGTTCACCTTCGTGGGCGAGGCGCTACTGATCTTCTGGCTCCTTTGGAGAGCCATCAAAGGGCTCCCGTCGGAAAGTGGCTCCATTGGCGGACAGGTGACGGAGCCACGTCTGGCTGAGTCGAGCACGGTGGCGTCGTGAAGCCCATGACCGGCAAGACCGTGTTGATCACCGGAGGAACCGGCGGGATCGGCAGGGCGGCAGCGATCGGTCTTGCCGCGATGGGCGCTCGGGTGGGCATCACCGGCCGCGATCGAGCACGGGCCGAGCGGGCCGCCACAGACATCAAGGCCGAGTCTGGCAATTCGGTCGTGGATGTCTTCGTCGCCGACTTGTCGTCTCAGGCCGAGGTCCGGCGTATGGCCGGCGAGGTCCTCGCCGCCTACCCCCGACTCGATGTTCTGGTCAACAACGTCGGTGGGTTCTGGGCCCACCGCCATCTGACCACCGACGGACTTGAGCACACGTTCGCCCTCAACCATCTCGCCCCTTTCCTACTGACCAGCCTCCTCCTAGAACGCCTCATCACCTCGGCACCGGCTCGCGTCGTGACGGTGTCATCAGGGGCCCAGTCGATGGGAAAGATCAACTTCGGCGACTTGATGGGCAAAAAGGACTACTCAGGACAGCAGGCCTACAACCAGTCAAAGTTGGCCAACGTCATGTTCACCTACGAGCTGGCACGACGTCTCGATGGCACCGGGGTAACGGCGACCGCCCTTCATCCGGGGATGACCAACACGTCCTTCAGCGCAGAGGACCCCGCTCGTGCGATGGCTCCTGTCGTATTGGTCGCCCGTCCTTTCATGAGGAGCCCCGAGAAGGGAGCCGAGACCGTCGTATACCTCGCCAGCTCGCCCACGGTCGAGGGCGTCACCGGCAAATACTTCGCCAACCGCAAGGCCAAGAAGTCCAACACTTCCTCGTATGACGGCGAGGTCACCGCGCAGCTGTGGCAAGTCAGCGCTGATCTCGTTAGTGCTGCCGACGTTGGCTGAACCGAAAGGAACAAGGATGGGAACTCAAGCAACAAGGCCAACGATGGCGTCGCAAGGTGAATGGACGAAGGTCGCACGTCAGATTTGGCTTTGGCCCGTGTCGATTCTGATCGGTTTTCCAATCGGCGGCTATGTCGCAGATCTTGTCGTGGATGGAGTCGACTCGATGGGAGCAGCGATGGCCGCTGGTCTCATAGCGGGCGCAATCATTGGAGCGGCCGAGTGGTTTGCATTGCGCCGGCGCGTCTCGTGGCTTTGGATTCCGGCGACGACGGTTGGGATGGCCGTCGGCCTTACCGCCGGAGCGGCATTGATCGACTACGGGATCGACCGGGGAGACCTGGCCATCATGGGCGCCGTTACCGGGCTAGGCGTCGGAGTGATGCAGGCGCTAGTGCTCGCACGCAACCAAGTCCCCGGCGCCGTGTGGTGGGCCATCGCCAACCCGCCCGGCTGGGCGCTGGGCTGGTTCGCGTCCTCGTATGTGATCGCTAGAAACATCGGTGAGCGATTCCCGATCTTCGGCGCCAGCGGAGCGCTTGTCTTCGGACTTCTGACCTGGATGGTCCTCGCAATCCTCTTCCGAGACATGGCACCTGAAAGCGAGCGGGATCTAGCCCAAGCTACTTCGTGAGCGTAGAAGCCATCGCGGGCGTCTTTCTGATATTCCTGCCACTCGCCTTCAACGCGTTCTTCCTGTTGCTCGGGCGACGTTTCGACTACCCCGACATCCTGCGACGTCCAACCGAAGACATCCTTAGCCGCTTCCAGGCAGGAGGAGTCGGCTTGAAGCTGCTCTGGTACGGCTTCATGCTCACCGCAGTCCTGTTCGCCCCGCTCGCCGTGCTCCTGGGCCAGGTGTTCGCCGGCGACGACTTTGCCGTCATGCCGATGGCAATCGTCATCGGCGTTCTCGCCGCGGTCGTGCAGTTCCTCGGGCTTGCCCGCTGGCCGTTCCTCGTCCCAGCGCTGGCGCGCACGTACAGCGATCCCGCATCGACCCTGGCGACCCGGGAGGCGACCAAGGTTGTCTTCGACTCGTTCCACCGGTACCTCGGGGTGGGGATAGGAGAGTGCCTCGGCTATCTCCTCACCGGAACCTGGAGTGTGCTGATCGGGGTAGCGATGCTCGGCTCCTCGGCGTTCGAGGCGTGGCTCGGTTGGCCGGGAATCGTCATCGGCGTACTTCTGGTGGTCGGGTCACTCGAGTTCGTCGGTCCATTCGAGGAGCAAGGCTGGAAGCTCGCGGGCACGATCGTCCCCGTCACCTACATCGCCTGGTCGGTGTGGCTCATCGTGTCGGGTGTCGTCCTGCTCTTGTAGGCAGCGCCAGCACGTCCGACCATAAGCGAGGTGTCGGGGCGGGTCGGTTCTGCCCTCACGCTCGGGTACCACGCTCAGACAAGTGCGGCCGCCACGAGCGTCACCTTGTTTCTCCCGATAGAGGGGACCCCACTCGAGGATCGAACGAGCCTGTCGAGCCCCGGGGGATCGGCCTCCCATCGTCGGCACAGCTGCGAACAGGTCGAAGAGCGGTGCTTCCGCTTCAAGAGAGGATGTTGAACCTGTCGTCCAATAGTGTTCATCGGGTGCTCCGCCATGCGACCTACTCCTCTGTCGTCGAAGACGAGGGCGTTGCCGCCGTTGCCAGCCAGGCGATTCTGAATTCTGTTGAATCGGTCCGGCCCGGAACGCAAGCGGCGGGCCCCTGAGGGTTCTTCAGATGCCTCGACTTCAGTACAAGAGCTTTACGGCGCCAGACGAGGTACGGCCATTCCCCAATGGCCGTGCCGAAGTTGTCAGACTCGATGAGTCGGTCGTAGGTCGTGCCGTGTACGAGCCCGGTTGGCGCTGGTCGACCGCGATGCCGGCAATCGCGGGGACCGTCCGCTGTCAGCTCCACCATCTCGGGTACTCCATCTCCGGCACGATGCACGTCGAGATGGACGACGGTGAGGCGATCGATATTCCACCGGCTTCGGTATATGAAATCCCTCCCGGTCATGACGCTTGGGTCGTAGGCGACGATCCATGGGTGACCGTCGAATGGACGAGCGCCCGCGTCTTTGGGCTCGTTCCCGAGGGAGCCGGCGAAGGAGTCCTTGTCACCGTCTTGTTCACGGACATCGTCGACTCGACAGCGACTTTGCAGAGGATGGGCGACGAGGCCTGGCGCGACCTCTTGGCGATCCACAACACTCGTCTCCGCGACCAGCTCAACATTTTCCGGGGGCGTGAGGTGAAGACCACCGGTGACGGTTTTCTCGCCGTTTTCGACAGCCCCGCTCGGGCGGTGCGTTGTGGCGCTGCGATGGCCCTTTCCGCACGTCAGATGGACCTTCCGATCCGCGTGGGGGTCCACACGGGCGAAGTCGAGTTCGTTGGCGGTGATGCTCGCGGGTTTGCTGTCCATGCGGCTGCGCGCGTCATGGCTCTCGGCGGCCCAGACGAAGTCCTTGTGTCCTCTACGACATTCGACCTGGTCGAGGGTTCGGGTTTGAAGCTCGAGGAAGCAGGCACCCACGAGATGAAAGGCATGCCAGGTGCGCGGAAGGTGTTCCGACTCGTCCTAGCAGCCGCCTGAGACCGTGTCCTGCCCGAGCCGCAGCAGACCCCCGATCAGGTCACACTGACCATCTTCTCCTCCATCGCGTGTCCAGTGCGATGGGACGGAATAAAGCGAAGTGACGCGAACAGAAACGCTTTCTGAACAGGCATTTCACTAATTTCCCCAGGTCAGCCGACAGCGGCCTCTTGCCGACCGCCGCCTTGGCCCGATCAATCGAGGAGTTCGATCGTGCCGCTGCTGCCGTCGATCGTGATGCGCTGACCGTCTCGCACGCGACGTGTGGCGTCGCCCAGAGCGACCACGGCCGGGATACCGTATTCGCGGGCGACGAGCGACGCGTGAGCGACGAGGCTGCCGCCGTCGGTCACGATGCCCCCAGCGCGGCTGAACAATGGGGTCCAGGCTGGTGTGGTGGCGGTGGTCACCAGGATTTCGCCCGGAGCGAGCCGATCGGCATCGGCGAGGTCGAAGAGGACGCGGGCCACGCCGGTGACGCGGCCGGAGCTGGCGGGCATCCCTCGGAGCATGCCGTCCCCGGCCTCGGCGGGGGCGGTCATCTTGGCGATGGCGTTCTCGTGCGGCTTGGTGAAGAACTTGGGGATCGTGCCGAGCACTAGCGGTGGGGTGAGCCTGCGGTTGCGGGCCCATAGCTCGCGGCGCTCGGAGACCGACGAGTTCCTCGGCTCTGTCCCTGCGATCTCGTCGCGCTCGAGGAAGTAGATGTCGTCGGGTTGGTGGATGACGCCACGACGGACGCAGGACTCGCCGAGCCGACGGAGCGCCCTTCGCGCCACAGGCCAGCCCAGGGTCAGTTGCGACGCCTGTTCCTCCCGGAGGCGAGCGTAGAGCTGGGCGAGCTGGAGAATTGTGTCGAAGCGAGCGCGGTGGCTCGGCGAGAGTGCCTCACGGCACTTCTCTTCGGCTCGCTCTCGCTCTTCGACTCGCGTCAAATGGCCCTCGGTCGAGGGCGGTTCCGACGGGACCAGCTCTCCGGCGGTGGGGCG
>DASPGH010000014.1:0-16638 GCA_035620735.1 Acidimicrobiia bacterium
GAGATCTACGAACCAGGTGGAGATTCGAAACAAATTGCCGGTCACCATGACCACACCGAACAGCGCAAGGAGGACCCCGGACACGATGTTGATCGGTCGCAGATAAGGCTTGAGCCGGCCAAAGAACTTGAACATGCCCAGACCGGCGAGCAGGAACGGGACACCGAGACCGAGCGAATAGGAAACGAGCAGAAGGATTCCCTGACCCACCGTCTCCTGTACCGACGCCGTCGCCAGGATCACGGTGAGTATCGGCCCGATGCACGGCGACCAGCCAAACCCAAAGGCGGCGCCCATGACAGGCGGCGCCCACTTCCCGAGCCGGGACGGTCTCACGTGCACCTTCCGCTCCTGACTCATTGTGGCGAGAAAGCCGCGATTGGAGACGGCCATCGCCACCATCAGGATGCCGAACACGATGATCACCAACCCTGCGATTCGCGTGAGCAACGTCAGGTTGGAGCGGAGGAACTGACCAAACCCGGTGGCGGCGGCGCCTATGGCGGCGAAGACCACTGTGAACCCGAGAATGAAGAGGAGGATCACCCGAAGCATGCGACGGCTCGACACCTCGCCTGCGTCGAGTTGCGCCGACGAATATCCCGACATCATCGATAGATAGCCGGGCAGCAATGGGAGGACGCACGGGGAGACGAACGACACCACGCCGGCGCCGAATGCGACAACGAGCTGGACTATGTATGCGGCGTCTCCGACGTCTCCGAACATGGGCTATCTCACGGGTCAGGTAGGTGCCATGTTCCCACGGCCCGTGTTTACAGCTTCTAAAGATCTGAGGGGTCGTCTAATTCGCGCAGCCGCTCGCCGGCGTGATAGCGGACGAGATGACTCGAGTCGTCGAGCGCGGTGAGCAGGACCGATCGCAGTCCATGATGTTGATGTCCACGAAGCGCCACCGCGGCGTTGACGCGAACCCACTCGTCCTCGTCGCCCATCAACCGCATGAGGCGACGGGTGGCTTGTGGCATCGATGTCCCGCCCAGCCCTGAGATCACAAACGGGTTGGTCGACCACTCCGGGGATTGGAACATCTCCAGGAACTCCTCGGGATAGGCAGCGCCCAACCGATGACATGCCCAGATCAAGTTGTCGAGGAAGTCTCTCGGATGGACCCCCTCGGGAAAGTCGACCCGGTTCTCCCCGCTCAACTCGGCGTGAAGCCGACGCACCGCACCGGGCCCGCTCGCGATCCACGCGTCGATCGACTCCTCGGTCCCATCTGCAAGGGCGGCGATGAAAAGGTGGTCTTGGTCAGCTTGTTCGGCCAAGGCCATCGAACACTACGCCGCCGCCTACGCTCGCCCGATGCGTGAGGCGGCCCGCCGGGTGCTCGACATCTTCCTCCCGGTGGGGCGATTCACCCGATTCGACCGACGCATCGTCTTCTTCATCTGGCTGGCGGGCGCGATCCAGGGCTTCGCCCAGTCACAGGCCAGCGCCAGTCTTCCTTTCACCCGGGCCGGGCTCGGCCTGTCTGAAGGCGAGATGAGCCTGTTGCTGGGTTTGGCTCGTCTCGCCGCGTTCGCCGCCTTACCGCTGGGTTGGCTGGGTGATCACAATGGGCGGCGACGACCCTTCCTCATCGCGATGACGCTCATCGTCGCCGGGGGAACCGTTGCCGGGCTGACCTTCGAGGCCTGGCAGTTCGGTCTCTCCCACGCCGTGCTCCGGACGGGGACCGCCGCAGTGTCCGCACTCGCCGTTGTCATCCTCGCCGAAACCGTCTCCCCGACAATCCGGGCCTACTCGATCTCGTTTTATGGAGCGGCAGTGTCTCTCGGGAGTGGAATCGCCCTGATGGTCCTGCCTCTGGCGGACAATGGAGGCGAAGCCTGGCGCATCCCCCATCTGTTGACCGCGGTGGGATTCCTGCTTCTGCCCTTCCTCATCCGGGGTGTTCCCGAGAGTGAGGTCTATCGAGACGCCCGCCACGACGGGCACTGGCGTGAGTTGATGAGCGGGGGCTGGTCAAGGCGGTTCTGGATTGTGGTGATTGCCCACTTCCTGGCCTCGGCCTACGGAGCGGTCGGCGCCGCCTTCTACACGGAGCGGCTCATCTCGGATGTGGGTGTCTCCGCGGGAGAAGCGGCGATCATCCTGCTCATTGGTGGGACACTCGGTGGTGTCGGCTTCTTCATCGGCGGTCACCTCGCCGACTCATGGGGTCGACGAAGCACGTCCATCGTCGCCCTCCTGCTCACAATCGTGGGCGGAGTGACCCTCTACTCGGTCACCTCGATCCCGGTGATCGTGGTGGCGGCGATGGTCTCGGGATTCGGGACCTTCGCCTTCGTCCCCTCGGCCGGGTCGCATCGGGCCGAGCTCTTCCCAACACACCTCCGATCCAGCGCCAACACTGCCGCCACCAACGCAGCAGTGGTGGGTTCGGCGCTCGGTCTCATCTCAGGGATCTGGACGATCGACAACCTCGGCCTGTCGCAGACCGTCTACACCCTGGCCGTGGGCACCGCCATCGCCGCCGTCCTCATCGGCACCCTGCCCGAAACGCGGGGTCAGGACCTGACGGCAGTCACCACGGCGCGTCGGTAGCCGGCCACGAAGACGACACCCCGCAGGATCAAGAAGACCCCGAGAGCCCACCAGATGCCGGTGAGGGAGTCTCCGAGCGGTGACCACTCCATCAGGGCGATCGCGGCAATCGATCCGGTGGCGGTCGACACCGCCATGGTGCCGATGGCGAGTAGGCCGACGAAGATGCCGTCGGCCACGAACACGAGGGCCGCGATGGGCTCGAGCAGCGCAGCCACCCCGGCGGCCTGGACGGCGAGGTCACCCACCTGGTCGTCGCTTGCTAGGAGACGGAGGCCATAACGCCCGAGGCCCACGAACACGAAGAGCATCATGCCGACCAGCACTCCCCATCCCAGAAGACGACGCGACAGGGCTCGCAACGAGGCGACGTCGCCGCGGCCGGTCTCGTCTCCCACCATCGCCTGAGCGGCGACCTCGAGTGCGTCGGCGAGCATCGCCGACAACAGGAAGAGCTGGGCTACCAGCTGGTGAGCCGCTATCTCGACGACGCCCAGGCGGGTGGCGGTGGCTGCGGCGAATGTGAACGCGGCCAGCAGGAAAGCCGTGCGAACCATCAACAGACCCCCGTTGCGACCCAGAGTCACCAGGGCGGGGACGCTGTCGCTGAAGCGGCGAGGTCGTCTCGCCATGCCCCTCGTGATGATGAGACGGAGGAACCAAAACGCTCCCACCCACTGAGCGAAGACCGTGGCCACTGCAGCTCCCTCCAGACCCCAGTCGAGACCGAAGATGAGTATCGGGTCGAGGACCAGGTTGATGGCGTTGACTCCGAGGGCGATGAGAAAGGGTGTCTTCGTGTCCTTGTGACCACGAAACGTTCCGTGCCCCGCACTGACCAGGAGCACGGCCACCGTCGCCAGAGTGCGGATCCTCAGATAGCTGACTGCCGCTGTCGCCACTTCACCCTCGGCTCCCATCGCGCCCACGAGTGTCGGCGCCAGCCATTCCACGAGGACTGTCATGAGGATGCCAAGGACGACGGCCAGGACGAGGACGGTCGCCACGTAGTCGCGTGCCGTGTCGGTCTCACCCTTGCCCAGCGCCTTGGCCACCAGCGGCGTCGTCACGAACGACAGGAAGTTGAATGCAAAGAATGCCAGGGTGAGGATCGCGGCATCCACGCCCAGAGCCGCCAGCGGCACCGTTCCCAACCGGGCCACGAAAGCAGTGTCGGCCAGCGTGAGCAGAGGGTCGATCGCCAGGGCGCCGAGCGCCGGGATCGCCAGCCGCAGGATCTCCCTGTCGGTCGAACCGAGACGGATCGTCACCGTGGTGGCTTGCCCGCCGCCTCGAATCGCCCCGGCCACTCGCACAGTCTGAACATCTCACATTCTCCGCAACGGGGGCGCTGCGCGTCGCAAGTGTCCC
Source organism: Acidimicrobiia bacterium (assembly GCA_035620735.1). Lineage (GTDB taxonomy): Bacteria > Actinomycetota > Acidimicrobiia > Spongiisociales > ZC4RG35 > JANQRA01. The sequence goes on from DASPGH010000014.1 coordinate 3,943, forward strand.
GCCCGAACTGGATGTAGCGCATCGATATCCCCGACCAGGTGTCGGTCGGGTACAAGGCCTTGAGGTCGGTCTCGATCTTGTCGGGGACCGTCTGTTGGGTGAGCCCGAGTCTTCGCACCACCCTTTTCACATGGGTGTCGACGGCTATTGCAGGGACACCCCACACCTCGGCGAGAACCACCGAGGCAGTCTTTCTTCCGACTCCCCGCAGCTTCACCAGCTGTTCGAGGTCGGGTGGGATCTCCCCGTCGAACATCTCCTCGACGTCCTGGGACAGACTGATGATCGACTTCGTCTTCTGCCGGTAGAACCCGGTCGAGTAGATGATCTCTTCGACCTCTTCAGGGTTGGCGTCGGCCAGGTCGGACGGGGTCGGATAGCGGGCGAAGAGTCGCGGAGCCACCTTGTTCACGTTCTCGTCGGTGGTTTGGGCAGACATCACCGTCACCACCAGCAGCTGCCATGCGTTCTCGTAGTCGAGCGCAGTCTCTGCCTGCGGGTAGCGGGCGATCAGCCGGTTGAGCACGGCGCGAGCTTTCCCCCTCTCCGCTGAAGTGGGCGTGGTCCCATCCGCTCGTTCGCCGGGCATTGCGAGGAGGTTAAGCGTGTGCAGATACAGTCGTGTGGGAACGGTATCTGCACACGCTGGCGACATCCCTACCCTCTCCGCCGGTGTCCTCCCCCATGCAACGTCGCGCCATCATGGCCCTGGTCGGTGCTGCCTTTCTCTTCGGGGTCACCTTTGTCGTGGTCAAGTCGGCGCTCGACCACATCGCACCTGTGGAGTTCGTGGCCTGGCGATTTCTCATCGGCGCCATCGTCCTGGCGACCCTGGCGCTGCCCCGGGGCAAGACCATCGTGTGGCGGGGAGCGGTCGCCGGCGTGGCTCTGTTCGCCGGCTTCGCCCTCCAGACCGCTGGTCTTCAGTTCACCACGGCCTCCAACTCGGCGCTGATAACGGGCCTCTATGTGGTGTTCACGCCTTTCCTCGCCTCGGCCCTGAGCCGTCGCTGGCCGAGTCCCTGGGTGGTCGCCGGCGCGCTGACCGCCTTCGGCGGGGTCGCTCTCCTCACCGGAGTCGATGGGATGAGCCTCGGACAAGGTGACTGGTTGACAGTTGGTTGCGCGTTGGCCTTCGCCATCCACATAGTCATCCTCGCCCACTGGGCACACCAGCACCCGGTGATCCCGTTCACCATGGTGCAAATGGGTGTGACCGCTCTCCTGGCGTTCCTCTATGCCGTGTTTTTCGAGGGCGGGGTCGAATTGCCCGACAGGTCGGTGTGGGCCGCTCTCGCTCTCACCGGTATCGGTGTCACTGCCGGCGCTTATCTCCTTCAGATCTGGGCTCAGACGATCGTCGGCCCGAGCACGGCGGCGGTGGTGCTGGCCGCCGAGCCCGCATTCGGGGTGGCGGCCGGCTGGGTCGTGCTCGGTGAGCGGCTCGACATCAGCGGATGGGTGGGGGCAGCGCTGGTCGTGTCCGCCATCTACGTCGTCATCACTCGTCAGCGTGACGAGGCTTCACTGGCCGCCGAGGCGGTCACCGTTGCTCACTGATCTGATAGCTGTCGTCCTGGAGACGTCGGGCGAGACGCATGAGCAGCCGGATCCCCCAAACGGTGAGGAACAGAGCGATGGTCAAAACGATGATCAGCTCGGCTCCGGTGCTGTACGGCTTGTCGCAGAACTCGAGACCACCCGGGCACAAGCCGTAGCCCGTCCCCCCGTCGAGGAGGTCGATCAAGACCAATATCGGCACCACGCCGATGGCGACTGCGAGCACCACGAGGAGGAAAACTCCCAACCTCACGAAGAAAACCGCCATGCCAACAAGGTAGCCAGGAACGTCCGCCAAGTCGGGCATACCGGGTGCGGGTCAGATGCGATCGTAGGTGACGAAGGAGAAGCCGGGATGGTCGCTGCGGGACACCTCACGCCATTGCGACCAGTCGACCTCGGGAAAGAAGGTGTCGCCTCGAGGGGAGGCGTCGATCTCGGTGAGCTCCAAACGGTCCGCCAGCCCCAATGCCGACCGATAGACGCCGGCCCCGCCCGAGACGAAGACATCGAGACCACGTGTCGACGCGATCTCCAGCGCCTCTTCGAGCGAGTGAGCCACTTCGACACCCTCGTGAGACCAGTCCGGTTGGCGGGTGAGGACGATCGAGGTCCGCCCCGGGAGAGGCCGTCCGATCGACTCGAACGTCTCCCTTCCCATCACCAACGCCCCGCCCATTGTCAATCTCTTGAACCGGGCCATGTCCTCGGGGATGTGCCACGGCAGCCGGCCGTCGATACCAATCACACTGTTGCTGGCCACCGCAGCGACGATGACCGTCCGCATCGAGGTCAGACGGCTATGGGTGCGCGAATCGCCGGGTGTGGGTCGTACCCGAGGACCTCGACGTCACCTATCTCGAAGTCGTCGATGTCCCGCCGCTCCGGGTTGAGCCGCAACGTCGGAAGCGGCCGGGGCTCACGCTCGAGCTGGAGACGGGCCTGCTCGACGTGATTGGTGTAGAGGTGGGCGTCGCCGAGGGTGTGGACGAAGTCCCCGACACTGAGATCGCATACCTTGGCAATCATGTGGGTGAGCAGGGCGTAGGAAGCGATGTTGAAGGGGACGCCGAGGAAGACATCGGCGGAGCGCTGGTACAGCTGACAGCTGAGCCTGCCCCCGGCGACGTAGAACTGAAAGAGGGTGTGACACGGGGGTAGGGCCATGTCGTCGACGTCGGCGACGTTCCAGGCACTCACGATGTGCCGTCGGGAGTCGGGTCGCTCTCTGATCGACTCGATCACACGGGCGATCTGATCCACGTGCCGGCCATCGGGGGTGGGCCACGAGCGCCATTGGTAGCCGTAGATGGGACCTAGCTCGCCGCGGTCGTCGGCCCACTCGTCCCAGATGGTGACACCCTGGTCCTGGAGCCAGCCCACGTTTGTCGAGCCGCGCAGGAACCAGAAGAGCTCGCCGATGACGGAACGCAGGTGCACCTTCTTGGTGGTGACGACGGGGAAACCCTCGTTCAGGTCGAAACGCATCTGGTGACCGAAGATGGAGAGAGTCCCGGTGCCGGTCCGGTCGGATTTGTCGGCTCCTTCGGCCAAGACACGCTCGAGCAGGTCGTGATATTGCCGCACCGCGCCACCGTACCCACCCACCCGATCCACGCCAGGTCAATCGTTCGCGTTTGTTTCCCACTCTGGGGTTAGGGTTTCGGGCATGGCCCAATTCGATGTCGATGCGATGCTGAAGAGGTACAAAGAGCGTGCCCAGGCTGTCCGTGATCGGCCCCTTCCACCGGTGGCCGGTGAGGAGCGGAAGAAGTTCATCACCCAGGCCGAGACCGATTACACCGACTACGCGCTCATCGCCAACGCCAACTGGGAGCTCGACGACACCCACCTCGTGCTGAAGATCCCCCTTCAGGGCGCCGACTGAAAGGGGGACACCGGGTGCTCGACAAGCGTCTGGTGATCGTTTCCGGCAAGGGTGGTGTCGGGAAGTCGGCGGTCGCCACCGGTCTCTCACTCCTCGCCCAGCGCCAGGGTTTGCGCGTCCTCATCATGGAGATGGAGTCCGGCGGCGGTCTCCCCGCCCACTTCGGTGTCGGCCCTCTCTCGTTCGAGCCCACCGAGGTGCGGCCCGGGCTGCATGCCATGCAGATGATTCGCTCCGAGGCCCTGCTCGAATATCTCCAGCTCCAGTTGAAGCTCCCAGGCATGGGCCGTTTCGGCGCCGTAGCCCGCGCCTTCGACGCCCTGGCCACCGCCGCTCCCGCCGTCAGGGAGATCGTGACGATCGGCAAGATCCTATGGGAGGTGAGAGAGGACCGCTGGGACATGGTCATCGTCGACGCACCGCCCACCGGCCAGATCGCCAGCTATCTCAGGGCACCCAAGAGCATCTCTGAGCTGGTGGCGACCGGGCGGATCCGGGCCCAGGCCGACTGGATGTCAGAGACGCTGAGAGACCCGACCCGCACACAACTGGCCCTGGTGACCCTTGCCGAAGAGCTGCCCACCGCCGAGACCCTCGAGACCGTCGACTGGGTCGCGACCGCCGGGGTCGTGGCTCGGCCGGTGATCATCACCAACCGGGTCCTCGAAGAGCTCAAGGTGAAGACTCCGGCGAGTGGTATCGCCGCCGACATCACGACACTTCACAAGTCGCTCTGGTCAGAGCAGCAGAACTGGCTGGAGAAGCTGCCTCCCGACTTGACTCTCCCCTACATGTTCGGGCTGTTCACTCCTCCCGAGGTGGCGGCTCATATCAGCGACGAGCTGGAGGCGATCACATGACGCGGACCGTGCTGGTCACCGGTGCCGGCGGAGTGGGCAAGACCACCTTCGCGGCCGCCCTGGCAGTGACGGCGGCCCGCAAGGGGGTCCGCACCCTGGTTGTCACTGTCGACCCGGCGAGACGGCTCGCATCGGCGCTCGGTCTCGCCGAGCTCGGAGATGAGCCACAGCCCCACGACGAGGAGCCCGGCCTGTGGGCGGCCATGCTCGACTCGGCGGCTTCGTGGCGGGCCGTCGCCGTGCGGCACGCCGACCCGGAGGTAGCGACCCGTCTCGCCGACAATGAGTTCTTCCAGGCGGCTTCGGAGCACTTCCCGGCCTCCCAGGCCTACGCAGCGGCCGACCAGGCCGCCACTTTCGTCCAGGCGCGGGCGTGGGACATGGTCATCGTGGACACCCCGCCATCGGGTGGCGGCATCGACTTCTTCACCGCACCGGCGCAGATGGCCGATCTGGTCGGGGGGCGTCTGCTTCGCTGGATCACCGGCGGGCCTCTCCCCGGACGTCGCTTCTTCTACGATCGGGCGGCGAGACCCATGCTGCGCGTCGCTGACAGCATCCTCGGCTCGGGTCTCCTGGAGCGGGTCTCCGAGTTCCTGGTCGACCTGCGCACCACCTACGACGGCGTAGCGCGGAGGGGACGTGAGATCGAGGGGGTGCTCCGGGACTCGACGATCCTCGTGGTCACCACCGCCGACCCCGCACCTGTGACCGAGGCCGTCCGCTTCTACCGTCATCTCCCCGACCTCGCCTCCGTGCCGGCGGCAGTCGTGTTCAACCGGGCACTTCCACCTGAGTGGGCTGCTGTCGACGTCGATCCGGGTTGGTCGGCCGGTGTGTCACGAGTTGTCGAGCAGTGGAGCGCCGAGACTCTCCGCCAGGCCGACGCCCGCGACGAGTTCTCCACTCGCTACGGGGCCCGGGTGGCCATGGTTCCCTGGCAGGCCAACCCTCCCACCGACCTCGATGGTCTCGGTGCTCTGCTCGAGCAGTCCGACGGGATCCCCTGGGACACACTGCTTCCCTGACATGACCGGTCTCTCCCAACACCGACAGCCTCGTATTCTCTTGGCATGGCCAAAGGAGCAGCCTTCTTCGACCTCGACCGCACCCTGATCTCGGGTGCGTCAGCCTTTCCCTTCGCCGTCGAGGCGTGGCGTCAGGGCATGGCGACTCGAGCCGACATCGCCCGATGGACCCGGGACGCAATCACCTTCCTGATCGCTGGAGACAAAGGCGAGGGATCTTCCACGATGGACATCCGAAGCGAGTTCCTCGCCAGGATCGAGGGCTCGTCCGTGGCCGACCTCGACAAGATCGGCCAGGCCATCCTGCCCAAGCTCATCGATCGGGTCCGCCCCGAGTCGCGCAAGCTGATAGCGATGCACCACGAGGCCGGGCGCGAGACATGGATCGTGTCCGCCAGCCCGCAGCGGATAGTCGAACCCCTCGCCGCATCACTGGGCATGACCGGCGCAATCGGCACCGAGGGCGAGATCATCGACGGCCTCTACACCGGTGAGCTCGATGGGCCGTTCATCTATGGGCCGGGAAAGGCCGAGGCCATCGAGAAGCTGGCGGGCGACCGTGGCTACGACCTCAAGCTGAGCTACGCCTACTCCGACTCGGTGTCGGATCTCCCCATGATGGAGCTGGTGGGACACCCCGTTGCGGTGAACCCCGACTCCCAGCTCGACACCCTGAGCCACGAGCGGGGTTGGCCCATCGTCATCTTCGCCCGCAAGACGAAGCGAGCCTTCGCCTTCAGCGGCGTCATCGCCGCGTCGATGACGGCGGCTGGCATCGCCTATGCCCTGGGTCGCAAACACGGCCGAACCTCTACCCTCGCCTCGATCGGCAAGCTCCGGCTCCCCCGCTGACCACTACCGACTGCGAACCCGGGGTTCCTGAAGCCACATTTGGCCCATATCAGCTCACCTACAGATGCCACCCAATCGAAGATGAGCGGATTCGGGTCAAATATGGCCTGAGCAACCCCGGGTTCGGGATTGTTGGGGGCTAGTTGAGGATGGCCTTGGGACCCAAGAGCTCTTTGAGCTCGGCGAAGAGGGCGGAGCGGGGCTCCACTTTGTGGTCGTCGCCGAGACGAAGGACCTTGGTGTCCCCGTTGTCGCTCAGGTTGAGATAGACCGTGGCCGATCCGGGGTGGTTTCGCAGGATGGTCTTGAGATTGGCCACGACTTCGGGTGTGAGGCGCCGGGCCGGCACCCCAAGCCGGACGGTGGAGTCGTCCCTGACCTGCAGCTCCTTGATCTCTCTCGACACCACCTTCACATCGTCGCCACGGTGATCGAGATGACCGGACACCACCAGGACGGCATCCTCGACGACGAGGGGCCCATAGTCGTGAACGGTCTTCGGGAAGACGATCACCTCGACCGACCCCTCCAGATCCTCCAGTTGGAAGAAGAGCATGGGGTCGCCGTTCTTGGTCCAACGGCGGGTGATGGCACCGACGATGCCACCGATCGTCACCGACGAGCGGTCGGTGAGCTCGTCGAGCTGGGCGATGGTGGTCGTGGTCGACGCCGCCAGTGATGCCCCGACCGAGAGCAGCGGGTGATCGGACACATACAGCCCCAGCATCTCCTTCTCGAAGGCCAGCTTGATCTTCTGCGACCACTCATCATTCGGGATGTCGAAGTCGTGGGCCGTCTCCACATCGGTGTCACCGGCGAACAGTGAGTACTGGCCCATCTCCTCGTTGCGTCGCCGTTCGACGGTGGCGTCGAGGACCAGTTCGTGCATGAGAGTCAGGCCCTTGCGAGTGTGACCGAGGGCGTCGAAAGCACCGGCCTTGATCAGTGACTCGACGGTCCGCTTGTTGAGCGCGGAGAGGTCGACCCGGTCGACGAAATCCATGAACGATTCGAAGGGACCGTCGCCGCGAGCCTCGACGATCTTCTCGACGACCGCCTCACCGACGTTGCGGATGGCGGAGAGCCCGAATCTGATCCGCCCGTCGTGAACCGTGAAGTCGGTCTCACTCTCGTCGACGTCGGGCACCAGGACCTCGATCCCCATCTGGCGGCACTCGTTCAGATAGATGGCGGTGCGGTCCTTGTCCCTCTTCGTCGCGGTCAGCAGCGAGGCCAGGTACTCCGCCGGGTAGTGCGCCTTGAGATAGGCGGTCTGATAGGCCACCAACCCGTAGCCGGCGGCATGGGAGCGGTTGAATCCGTAGCCGGCGAAGTGACCGATCAGGTTGAACATCTCCCGACCGGTTTGCTCGCTGTGGCCCTGCGCGACACAGCCGGCGACGAACTTCTCCTCCTCGGCGGCCATGACCGACTTGATCTTCTTGCCCATGGCCCGGCGCAGGTTGTCGGCGTCGGCCATCGAGTATCCGGCGAGCTCCTGGGCCACCATCATGACCTGCTCCTGATAGACCATGATCTGATAGGTGTCGGCAAGAGACTCGGTGACCGCCGGGTGCAATTCCTCGACCGGCGCCCTCCCGTTCTTGCGGTCGGCATAGAGGTTGTGCATGTTGGCCCCCATCGGGCCGGGGCGGAAGAGGGCGACGAGAGCGATCACATCCTCGAAGCGGTCTGGCTTCAACGACCGGATCAGGGCGCGCATCGCGTTGCCCTCCATCTGGAACACGCCGACGGTGTTCCCCGACTGGAGCAACTCGAAGGTCTTCGCGTCGTCGAGGGGGATGTTGTCGATGTCGATCCGCTCGCCCCGCGACTCCTCGAGCAGCTCGAGACAACGCTCCATGATGGAGAGGTTGCGCAGCCCCAGGAAGTCCATCTTGAGCAGCCCCAGATCTTCGACCCCGTACATCTCGAACTGGGTGACGGTCTCGGCGTCCTCGCCCTTGCGTTGGACCGGGACGATGTTGGTGAGCGGCTCGGGAGCGATCACCACCGCGGCGGCGTGGATCGAGTCCTGCCTGCGAAGACCCTCGAGACCCTTGGCGACGTCGACAACCTCACGGACAGCCGGGTCGGACTCGTACATCTCCCTCAGACCCTGGCCGTTGGCGTACCAGTCACGCACATCCGACGGCGCACCCGACTCCGGTGGGTTGAGCACCTGATCGAGTGAGGGGTCCTTGCCCAGAATCGACGGTGGCATCGCCTTGGCCACCCGGTCACCCAATGAATAGGGGTGGCCGAGAACCCGGGCCGAGTCTCGTATTGCCTGCTTCCCCTTGATCGTGGAGAAGGTGATTATCTGGGCTACCCGGTCGTGGCCGTACTTCTCGGCTGCGTAGCGGATCATCTCGGCGCGATAGCGCTCGTCGAAGTCCATATCGATGTCGGGCATCGACCGCCGACCCGGGTTGAGGAACCTCTCGAAGATCAGCCCGTATTTGATGGGGTCGATGTCGGTGATGCGAAGGGCGTAGGACACGATCGAGCCCGCGGCCGAGCCGCGCCCCGGGCCAACCCGTATCCCGTTTTCCCTGGCATGGCGGATCAGGTCCCAGACGATGAGGAAGTAGGCGGGAAAGCCCATCTCCTCGATGATCTTCAACTCGTGCTCGACACGCTCCCAGACCTCGGCACCCGGGTCGTTCCCGTAACGCTCCCGTGTCCCCACCTCGACGAGTTGACGCAGATACGTGACCTCGGTCTCGCCTTCGGGCACCGGGAAGTGGGGCAGCAACAGCTTGCCGAACTCGAGGTCGACACCGGTACGCTCCGCAATCCAAAGACTGTTGTCGACAGCCTCCGGGAATCGATCCGCCGGGAACAGACGACGCATCTCCTCGCCTGACTTGAGGTAATGCTCCGAGCCCTCGAACCGAAGCCGACCGGGCTCGTTTCGCAGAGACCCGGTCTGGATGCAAAGCAGGGCATCGTGGGCATCGTGCTCGGTGCGCTTGGTGTAGTGGGCGTCGTTGGTCGCCAGCAACGGGGCACCCGTGATCTTCGAGATCTCGATCAAGTCGTCCATGATCCGGGACTGGGCTTCGAGACCGTGATCCTGGACCTCGATGAAGAAGCTGTCCTTGCCAAAGATGTCCTGGAACTTGCCGGCGGCGGCGACGGCGGCATCGAAGTCGCGCGGTGTGCCCTTGTTCCCCTCTTCGCTCATGGCGTCCGGGCCGAGCAACTGGGGAACCAGGCCGCCGAGACAGCCCGAAGTGGCAATGACGCCCTCGGAGTGCCGGGCCAGCAGCTCGAAGTCCATCCTCGGTTTGTAGTAGTAGCCCTCCATGTACGACTTCGACGAGAGCTGGAGGAGGTTGCGATAGCCGACGTCGTTCTCGGCGAGGAGGATCATGTGGTACCGCTTGTTTTGATCTGATGGCGGCCGGTCGAACCGGGAGCCGTCGGTGAAATAGGCCTCGATCCCGATGATCGGCTTGATGTCGTGCCGGCGGGCAGCCTTGACGAAGTCGACGACCCCATAGAGGTTTCCATGGTCGGTGATCCCAATGGCCGGCTGACCCATCTCCGCCGCCTCGGCGACCACGTCCTTGATCCGTGCAGCACCGTCGAGGAGTGAGTATTCGGTGTGGAGATGGAGATGAGCGAAGGACACTTTTGGGGTGGGTTGGGGAGACTTACAAGCTTGTGATTCTGAATCTAGCACCGGCACGCCGGCCGGTCATGAACGCGAAAACACGCGCTAGATGATGCCGACGGGCAATACGGTCACGGCCACGATGGCAAGTGCCCCGATGACGACCGTCACAGCGATACGGCCCGCGACTGCACTCCTTCTCGGGACCCGTGACCAAAGTTCGCCGATGACAAACCCTGCGATCAGACCTCCGAGATGGGCCTCCCAGGCGATGCCGCCCACGATGAACGGAAGCGCCGCGTTGAGCAGAAGGAGAAAGAGGATCTGGCGGAGGAGGAACCGACCCTGAGCCGTGTTCCGACGTCTCACCGCGAAATTGAACCAGATGCCAAAGAGACCAAATATCGCTCCGGAGGCGCCCACCGCGATGTCGCTCGGGTTGCCCATCAGATAGGCGAATGCGCCACCCATCCCCGCCGAGGCCAGATAGGCACCGACGAAAGGCCAGGTGCCAACGCCGCGCTCGATCTGTGGGCCCAGCACCCAGAGAGCCCACATGTTGAACAGGATGTGGGTGATGCCGGCATGGAGGAGGATCGGCGTGAAGATGCGCCACCACTCTCCCTCCTCGACGAGGATGTTTACCTGAGCCAGGGCCCGGCCGAGATCGCTATTGGCCAGGTCGCGCCCGAAACCGGTGAGGACGAAGAAGATCACAGCGAGGGCGATGAAAGTCATCGTCGCCGGTGCACCGTTGGTGCGGCTCCGCCGGGGCCCGGTGGGGATCACCTCCTGTGCCCCCTGCGCTCTCACGCACTCCGGGCAGCGCTGACCCACCGATGCATCGATCGAGCATGCGGCGCAGATGGGCCGCTCGCACCGGCTGCAGCGAAGCAGCGTATGGCGATCGGGGTGTCGGTAACAGACCGGGGCCGCGGTTGTGTGGTCCTGGGTCACTGCAGGTAGAGGGTATTAGCCATGACGTGTTAGGACAGTCGGCGGACGACTGCCGACAGGTCTGACGGCAGCGGAGACTCGACGCTCGTTGCTTCCCCCGTCACCGGATGGGCGAATTCGACACGGGAGGCATGCAGAAAGGTTCGGGGTGAAGCGAGATCCTTTCGCGACGCCCCATAGGTGATGTCTCCGGCCACCGGGTGGTCGATCGCCGACATGTGCACCCTGATCTGGTGAGTGCGCCCTGTCTCCAGACGTACCTCGAGCAGCGTTGCGTTGGACTCCTCGAACTCTCGCATTACCACGTAATGGGTTCGAGCGTGCTTGCCGGTGTGGGTGACGGCGCGCCGGGTGGGGCGAGACGGGTCCCTACCGATCGGCGCCTCTATCGTCCCGGTCGGCGCACCCATACGGCCCTCGACAAGAGCCGTATAGACCCGACCGACCTCTCGACGCCGAATTGCCTTTGTCAACGACTCATAGGCGTCTTGGGTTCGAGCCACCAAAAGGGCGCCGGACGTGTCCTTGTCCAGCCGGTGAACCAGACCCCAGCGACCCTCGGAGCCAACACCGACCACCTCCGGGTATCGGGCCATCAAGCCGGCGGCAAGGGTCCCCTTCTGACGTCCACTCCCTGGATGGACGACAACACCTGCCGGCTTGTCGACGACGATGACCGCGTTGTCTTCGTGGAGAACACCAAACTCGACGTCCTCCGGCTGGAGGGGGGCATTCTCCTCCGGCCGCTCACAGGAGATCACCTGGCCCGCATTCACGCGCTCGGACCCGGTTGCCGCAGCCCCATCGACCTCCACACCCGACTCGACGATGACCGATGCCCGCGAGCGGCTCACGTCGAGCATCTCGGCGAGGACCTTGTCGAGACGCTCCCCGTCGAGGGAGACGGGTACCTCCAGCACTACCTTTTCAACCATGCCTGAAGGAGTAGGAGGGCGACAGCGAGGGTGACCGACGCGTCGGCGAGGTTGAAAGTGGGAATGATCCACAGCTCGATCCAGTCGATGACCGGGCCGTCGATGAGACCGTCGCCACGTGCGAACCGGTCGACCAGGTTGCCGATGGCCCCACCGAGGACGAAGCCGAGAGCCACGGTCTCCAGCATCACCCGTGGCGAAGCAAGGGCCACCAGGACCACGCCGGTGACGATGATGGCGGCGATGCCAATGATGGTCCCGCCATTCTGGAAGAAGCCAAACGCCCCACCGGGGTTCTCGATGTAGGTGAAGCCGAAGAACCCGGGGATGATCTCGACGGGGTTCCCGTCGAAGTGGAGGGCGGCATAGCGCTTGGTCCACAGATCGAGGATCACGACTCCGGCGGCGATGCCGAAGCCGATCAGGTATCTGCGAATCAAGAGAGCCGGGAGGCGTCCTCGACGCACAGCGTCGAGTAGGGAAGGACGTCGAGACGCTCCACCGGGATGGGGTTCCCGCACACTTCGCAGAGCCCGTAGGTGCCATCGGCGATCTTGTCCAAGGCGCGATTCACCTTGTTCAGGAGGTCGAGGGTGTTCTGCTCGATCGAAAGCTCCTTGGCGTACTCGAGCTTCATCGAGCTCGCCTCAGCGTTTCCGGGATCCGGGCTCCGGTCCGACGAGCTCTCGGTGAGACGGGCTTCCTCCAGGTCGCGCTCGTAGTCCTCGATCTGCTCCTCGAGACGGTCTTTCTCCTCTTCGAGCCGTTTGCGAAACCGCTCCAGGGTCGATTTGGCCAGTTTTCTTGCCACTAAGTACCTCTCAAAAGCGGGCAACCCTACCAACGCCGTCAAACAGAGGGCGGGTTTCGCCATGTGAGCGACATGTTGAGGACTGTTCTTCTCTCCGGGAATGCCCGCCAACGCACATAGACGCGTCTTCATTCCCGGAGATGTGATACACGAATAGTCCTCATTACCCTGCCTTTCTCAATG
>DASPGH010000015.1:0-3985 GCA_035620735.1 Acidimicrobiia bacterium
CACTTCCCAGGAAGCCATGATCAGCACCAATGACGTCCGCCCCGGAATGGCCCTCGAGCTCGACGACGGGCTGTTCTCCATAGTCGAGTACCAACACGTCAAACCAGGCAAGGGCAAGGCATTCGTCCGCATGAAGCTGAAGAAGCTGGATACCGGTCAGGTGATGGACCGCACCTTTCGCGCCGACGAGAACGTGCATCAGGCCATCATCGATCGCGCCGAGCATCAGTATCTCTATTCCGACGACCTCGGGCATCACTTCATGAATCTCTCGGACTACGGCCAAATCGTCCTCACGTCCGAAGACGTCGGAGCGGCCGCCGGCTATCTCACCGATGGGATGACAGTGACCCTCCCGATGTACCAGGGAACCGCGTTTGGAGTCGACCTCCCGGCAGCTGTTGAGCTAGAGGTCACATATGCCGAACCAGGGGTGAAAGGCGACACCCGCACGGGTGCGACCAAAGCAGTGACTGTCGAGACCGGGATCGAAGTGCAGGTTCCCCTATTCGTAGAGCAAGGGGACCGGATCAAGGTCGATACTCGCAGCGGAGAGTATCTCACCCGGGCATGAGCGCCGACGGTGGGATAGTCATCCCGGCCCGTCTGACCGCGGTTGATCTCGCCAGCCGGATCGACCGTGAGCCGACCGAGGTATGCGCCGTCCTCGCCGCCCGCGGCGAGCCCAACAGCCCCGAGGACTTCATGGCCGGTGATCTAGCCGTCGCCGTGGCCCGCTCCCTGGGCGCCACTGTCACCGTCGAAGCGAGGGATCTCGCGCTCGAGTGTTTGTACGAACTCGAGACCAAAGGGGAACTGAGCTCCGCCCCCGAAGGCAAGGCTGGGACCATCGTGGCCGGTGTCACAGGGACCCTCGACGAGTTGGACGAGATGATCGAATCGGTCTCGGAGCGTTGGACTGTGGCCAGGATGCCGGTGATCGACCGGAACATCCTCCGAATCGGAGTCCACGAGCTGATCAACGAACCTCAGACTCCGACACCAGTAGTGGTGTCCGAGGCAGTGCGGCTGGCGACGACCTACTCGACGGAGAAGTCGGCCATGTTCGTGAACGGGGTCCTGGCGACGCTGGCGAAGACGACGCGCAAGAGTTAGCTGCAACGCGTCAACGCAACTAAGGTCTGATCCAGCCTTTAAAGAACGGTCCTGTGAGGCCGGAAAGGAACGACCTTGCCACAGGTGATGACGAGCGACGACGTGACACGTGTCCTCCGTCGCATCTCTCACGAGATCCTCGAGACACATCGTGGTGCCAGCGGGGTGGTGCTGGTGGGCATCCACACCAGAGGTGCGATTCTGGCCCGACTCCTCGGGGCAACCATCGGCGAATTCGAAAACACCAACGTTCCGGTGGGAGCACTAGATATCGGGCTCTACCGGGATGACCGGGAGCTCAGAGGCGACATCGAGGCGAGGGAGAGTGACATCCCGGTCGACATCACGGGTCGTCATGTGATCATTGTCGACGATGTGCTCTACACGGGGAGGACCGTGCGGGCGTCACTCGACGCTCTCACCGATATTGGGAGAGCTCTCACCACCGAGCTCGCCGTACTGGTGGACAGGGGACATCGCGAGCTCCCGATTCGGGCCGATTACGTGGGCAAGAACGTCCCTACTTCGCGCGACGAGACCGTTCGGGTTCATCTGATGGAGACCGACGGAGACGTGGGCGTGTACATCGAAAGGTCGAAGGCGGCATGAAGGGTCTGACCACGGTTAAGGACCTCGGTCTCGATGAGCTCGAGACGATCATCGCTGAGGCTTCGGATCTGAGGGACCTGCTCGATCAGGGGGCCGAGCCGGAACCCGTTCTTCGAGGGAGATGTGTTGCCAACCTCTTTTTCGAGCCATCGACACGCACCCGGCTCTCCTTCGAGCTGGCAGCGAAACGGCTCGGAGCCCACGTTCTCACCTACGACCCCGCCACATCGTCGGCATCGAAGGGAGAGAGCTTGCGGGACACCGTGCTCACGGTCGCCGCGATAGGAGCCGACATGCTGGTCGTCCGTCATGTGGAAGACGGCGTACCCCAGATCGTCGCGGATTGGACGGGGATTCCAGTCATCAGCGGAGGGGACGGCACGAACGAGCATCCGACGCAGGCGCTGCTCGATGCAGTCACATTGTCGAGACAGTTCGAGAGTCTGCGGGGTCTGCAGGCAGGAATCATCGGCGACATCGCCCACAGCCGGGTGGCTGGAAGTCTGTTTCACGTCCTCCCCAGGCTGGGTGTGGAGCTGACACTCATAGCCCCCGAAGACTGGCTTCCGACTGCTACGCCCTACCAGACCAGCGTCGACCTCGACGAAGTCATCCCCGAGTTGGACATCGTCTACCTGCTCCGCGTTCAGACCGAGCGTGGTGGCCGGATAACCGACTCCTATATCGGCAACTTCCAGCTCGATCGACATCGCCTGGCCAGGATGAGGCCGGACGCTGTGATCCTCCACCCCGGCCCGATGAACCGTGGTGTGGAGATTGCCGACGACGTGGCGGACTCCTCGAGGTCGCTAGTCACCGAGCAGGTGCGCAACGGGGTGCCCATTCGCATGGCGGTGCTCAGAGCGATCGGGGCCGCATCTTGATCGTCATCCGGAACGGAAACGTCTTGATGGCTGATGGGTGGGCCCAGGTCGATGTGTTGATCAGGGACGGCCAGATCGCCGCTGTCGGCAGCGGGCTCGAAGGTGATTCGCAGATCGACGCCTCGGGGTGTCTCGTGGGCCCGGGTTTCGTCGATCTCCACACCCATCTCCGAGAGCCCGGTCAGACCTGGAAGGAAGACGTCGCATCGGGATCTCGCTCTGCTGCGGCGGGCGGGTTCACCGCAGTGGTGGCCATGCCCAACACCGACCCGCCCATCGACTCGCCAAAGGTCGTCGACCTGGTTGCCGGTCTCGGTGCCGAAGCCGGGCTCGTCGAAGTCATCCCTTCTGCAGCGTTGACGGTGGGAAGGGCGGGCCACGCAGTCGCTGACATCGACGCCCTCTATAGGGCCGGAGTGAGGGTGTTCAGCGACGATGGCGACTCGGTCGCGAATGCAGAGCTGCTCGAGGAGATCATGAGCATCATTGCCGGTCTCGACGGTGCAGTTGTCGCCCAACACGCCGAGGACGCATCCCTCTCCAGGGCGGGGCACATGCACGAGGGTGAGGTATCCCGTCGGCTCGGAGTCGGCGGGCTTCCAGCTCAGGCTGAGACGGAGGTGGTGGAACGGGATCTGAGCCTGGTCAGAGGGACCGGGGCGCGTTACCACTGCCAGCACGTTTCTTCCATGATGACTGTCACGGTCATCCGATCGGCCAAGGAAGAAGGTCTCCCCGTGACCGCGGAAGTCACTCCACATCATCTCAGCTTCACCGACGAGGACCTCGCTTCGCTCGACACCAACTTCAAGATGTACCCGCCGCTGCGCGCGGAATCGGACAGACAGGCTTTGGTCGAAGCGCTCCGCGACGGGACCATCGACGTCGTCGCCACCGATCATGCTCCCCACCAGCAAGACGAGAAGGGATTGGCGTTCACCGAGGCTCCCAGGGGAGTCATAGGCCTCGAGACCGCTGCCGCCGTGGTTTGGGACACGCTGCGCGATCGGGACGCCTTCTTTCGGGTGTTGTCGACCGCTCCGGCGCGAATCGCCGGCTTGTCCAACCAGGGTCGACCCGTTGAGGTCGGCAGCGCAGCGAATTTGGTCGTGTTCGCACCCGACGAGACATGGAAAGCAGCCGAATTTCGATCGAAGTCGGCCAACAGCCCTTTCCTGGGAAGGGAGATGAGGGGACGGGTCAGAGCCACGATCCATCAGGGAAAGATCACCCACGAATCCGGAGTGAGATGACAACCAGGACGAAAGCACAGCTGGTCACCGCAGACGGCGAGATCTTCAACGGCTATTCGGTGGGCGTGGAAGATGTCGCCACCGGTGAGGCGGTCTTCAACACCTCGATGACCGGCTACCAGG
>DASPGH010000016.1:0-37232 GCA_035620735.1 Acidimicrobiia bacterium
ACGGCGCTGGTGCAGCGCAGTCCCCGAGTTGCCCATCTGGTGAACGAAGACTCGTCCGTATCGACCGTAGATGTCGACGAGGTGCGAAAGGGCGATCGGCTACTGATCAAGGCCGGGGAGGTGATCCCTGTCGACGGAGTGGTTCTGGGCAAGGTTGCCATCGTCGACGAGTCCGCTCTCACCGGCGAGCCGCTTCCGGTCGACAAGACGAGGGGCGATCTCGTCCGAAGCGGGACCGTCAACGCCGCCGGCGTCTTCGAGATCCAGGCGACCGAGGAGGCGGCACAAAGCACGTACGCCGGAATAGTTCGCCTGGTAGAGACGGCTCGTGAGTCTCGAGCCCCCTCGGTGCGATTGGCCGACAGGTGGGCCGGCTGGTTCGTCCCCCTCGCATTGGGATTGGCCGGGCTCGCCTGGCTCGTTTCAGGTGATCCGGTTCGCGGCCTTGCCGTATTGGTCGTGGCCACCCCGTGCCCGCTGCTCCTCGCCGTGCCGATAGCCATCGTCTCGGGCATTTCGCGAGCGGCACACCGTGGAGTCGTTTTCCGGGGTGGTGGCCCCCTCGAGACCCTCGCCCGCACGGAGAACGTCCTCATCGACAAGACGGGGACCGTCACGGTCGGACAACCCGTGCTTCGGTCGATATCGGTGTTTGGCGGTGGGTTGGAGGAGGAGGAGATCCTGGCGCTGGCGGCATCGGTCGACCAAGTCTCTTCTCACATCCTGGCGCGCTCGATCGTCAGCGCGGCCCGCGATCGTGGGCTGGAGTTTTCGATGCCGTCCGATGTGGATGAGGTTCATGGCAGCGGGATCACCGCCAAGCTGGGAACGCGGACCGTGGCGGTGGGCAAGCTCCCCTGGCTCTTGAACGGTGCTCCGGAACCACCAGAGATCAATCGCTTTCGGACCCGTGTCGCTCGGGTCTCGCCGACGATGGTCTATGTCGCCGTCGATGGAGAGGTGGCGGGTGCCCTCGTGTTCGACGACCAGGTTCGACCCGACGCTCCATACACCATTCGAGCTCTCAGACGAACCGGTGTGGATCAGGTGGTGATGGCCACGGGCGACCACCCCTCGGTGGCCCGATCGGTCGCCATCGGCATCGGCGTCGACGACTTCCTCGCCGAAGCGACACCGGAGGAGAAGGTCCGCGCCCTTCACGAGCTGAGACGATCCGGTGTCACGGCCATGGTTGGTGACGGAATAAACGATGCTCCCGCACTAGCTGCCGCCGACGTCGGCGTGGCGATGGGGGCGCGGGGTGCCACCGCATCGTCTGAGGCTGCCGACGTGATCCTCGTTGTCGACCGGCTCCAAAGACTCGTCGACGCCATCACGATTGCTCAGCGTTCCCGCCGTATCGCCGTTCAGAGTGTCGTGATCGGCATGGGGCTATCGGTGAGCGCGATGGCGGTGGCCTCTTTCGGGCTTCTCGCTCCGATTGCGGGCGCCCTGGTGCAGGAGGGCATCGATGTGATCGCCATTCTCAATTCACTGCGGGCCCTTCGAGACAAGGGCCCTACCCGAAACGGGCCGAGACTGCCTTCTGAGCTCGCCGAGCGTCTCCGTGTCGAGCATCAGGACCTCGTCCCCCGACTCGACGGCTTGCTCGACCTCGCTGATTCCCTCGGGACCAGCTCACCGGCAACCGCATTGCCTGCGCTTCGAGAGATTCGCAGTTTTCTGGTCGACGAGGTCGTACCCCACGAGACCCAAGACGAGACCGAGATCTACCCGTTCGTCACGTCGATCCTGCCGGGCGAAGACCCCATGGCCATGATGAGCAGAACCCATAGGGAGATCTTCCACCTCGTCGACGTCTTCAACCGCCAGGTGGCCGACTTGCCTGCCCAGGGGCCGGAGCCGGCCGATGTTCGCGACCTGCGGCGGACGCTCTACGGGCTTCACGCCATCCTGAAGCTCCACTTTTCCCAAGAGGAAGAGCTGTACAGCTCGCTGGAGAAGACCTGACAGCTGTGGCGATGGCAGTGCGGTGAGCGCCAGTCACATCCGGATGACCGTTTAGGGGGATCGCCTTCAGGGGTAATGGCCGAAGGTGCCCCGTCCGATGCGGGGCATAACGCGATTCCCAGACGCTGGAGCAAATGAGTCCTCTCAAACACATGGAGTTCAGAGGTGCGGCCGTAGGTGGTTTGGTCACGGCGTCGTTTCTGTTCGTCGTGATAATCGGTGTCGGTCGGATCCACTCGTTCCAGGCTCGGGGCTTGATCGAGGCCGTGCTTCCCACCGCCCGGTTCCTGGGCTCGACCGTTATCGGCGCCGCCGTGACGGTGCTGGCCTTGCTGTTGACTCTCATCGGGCTCAGTCTCAACACCAAAGAACGGTTCTCCTCCCGTCTCTACGACCGCGCCATCCGCATCACCAGGATGGCCGTCGTCTGCATCATCATGGGCGTCGGGGTGTTGTTGGCGGTCAGTGTCCCGATATCCGAGGTCGAGGGAATATCGGACCTGTACGCGGGCCTCTACTACGGCCTCTCGGCGGCGATCGCCGTGCTCGGAGGACTGGTGACCACCATGGGGCTTATGATCGGAGCGACGTTGCGCGGCCTCATCGGCGCCGCCCATCCCGAAGGCGAGAGCGACCTGATCGAACTCACAGACAGCGTGGTCGACTGACAGGTCAACCTAGCTCGGGCTCGATCTCATCGACCCAGAAGTCGAGAAACCCGCGCAGCGGATTGCCGATCTGGTGTAAGTAGACGTAGTCGATGCCGGCGTCCTCGGCCTTCTTGATCGACGAGACGAGCGGCTCGGGGTCGGGTCCTATCGGCATGGATCCCTCGAGGTCTTCTTTGGCGACCAGACTCGTGGCCTGCTCCATGTGCTCGACGGTCCTCAGGTCCTGCGCCAGTTGGCCCGGCAGCGCCGTGTTGGGCCACATCCGATGCGCCCGCTCCAACGCCTTGTCGCGGTCCTCGTCCCAGCACACCGATAGCTGACTCCAGATCGGACCGGAGCCTCCGGCATTTCTGTATGCGTCGATCACATCTGTCTTGACCCCTGTAGTCCAAAGCCCGTCTCCGGAGGAGGCGGCGAGCTCGGCGGAAGTCTCTGCAAAGGCCGACACGACGATCGGAGGGAGGTCGGAAGGAAGGTCGAAGATCCTGGCGTCCTCCACGGTGAAGTGCTTGCCGCGGTGCGTCACACTGTCGCCCTGCCAGAGGAGACGGATCACCTCGATGGCCTCTTCGAGCATCTCCAGACGTATATCTGCGGTAGGCCACGGGTCTCCGAGGATGTGCTCATTGAGGGCTTCGCCACTCCCGACGCCCCAGGTGAGTCTCCCGTCGAGGAGGACGGCGGTGGTGGCGACAGCCTGGGCATAGATCGCTGGGTGGATCCTCATGATGGGGCAACTGACCCCGACGCCAACCTCGATCTCATCGGTGGAGGCGGCGATGGCTCCGAGAACGGACCAGACGAAAGGGCTGTGACCCTGCTCGCTGATCCAGGGGTGATAGTGATCCGACACCGATACGAAGTCGAAGCCTGTCTCCTCGGCGGCGACAGCCATCTCGACCAGGTGGTTGGGCGGGTGTTCTTCGCTGGACAGCGTCAAGCCGAGCTTCGTCATGGTTTCCTCCCAGGTTCGTTGGGTTCCTTTCGTACCCGCGACCTGGGTGCATAGAAACCACGACACGATGAACAAGTTTCGACCTGTCTTAGGGTGGGGAATGCGCTCCCCACCGACGAGAGGATCTAGAAATGAAGCGCTTTCTCACCCTCGCCGCCGCCATCACCCTGATGGCCCTGTCAATGCCTGCTGGGGCGGCATCGTCACAATTCCCCGATGTGATTTCTCTGCCGAACGGTATCGCACCCGAGGGTATCGTCAGCGGGAGTGGCACCGACTTCTACGTCGGGTCACTCGCCGACGGCACGATCTACAGAGGGGATTACAGGACCGGTTCCGGCGAGTTCATCAACGATGCCGCCGACTTCGACACCGCTCGCGTTGCCGTCGGCCTCGACTTCGATTCTCGCACCGGTGCGGTCTGGGTCGCAGGTGGGCCCACCGGGTCCGGATACGTGTATGACGGCGACACCGGATTGACCATCGCGGTACTGACCCTGGCTTCTTCGGCTCCGACCTTCGTCAACGATGTCGTCGTCACGAGGGACACTGCCTACTTCACCGAGTCCTCACAACAGGTCTTGTATGCCGCGGCTCTGGATCGGCATGGCCTGCCGACAGGCGACGTGGAGACGCTCTCCCTCACAGGCGACTACCAGTTCTTCCCCGGGGAGTTCAACGCCAATGGGATCGTGGCTTCCCCGAGCGGCAACACCATCATCCTCGTGAACAGCTTCGCCGGTGCCCTGTACATGGTCGACGGTGACACGGGAGCGACGGTCGAGGTCGACCTGGGCGGGGGCAGTGTGCCCAGCGGTGACGGGATGCTCCTCGACGGGAAGACGATCTATGTCGTGCAGAACTTCCTCAACCAGATCAGCGTCGTCGAGATGTCATCAGGCTTCTCCTCGGGAATCGTGGCAGGGACGATCAGCGACAGCGACTTCATGATCCCCACCACCGTCTCCGAGTTCGGTGACTCACTGTATGCGGTGAACGCACGATTCGACGTTCCGCCAGGCCCGACGGTTGAGTACGACGTGGTGAGAGTCACCAAGTGAACTGGACGAGAGGGCCCGTGCCGCTGCAAACCGGTGGGCACGGGCTCACTCGGGTCGTTTAGATCTGATCCAGCTCCTGGGTTACCTGGGCCGCCGCCTCAGAGCCAGGGCCGACATGCCTCGGGGCGTGCTCGAGGCAGTATCTGGTGGCAGGCAGGATCTCGAGGCGCTCGTCGGAGATCGTCTTCCCGCAGCGCTCGCACTTCCCGTATTCGCCTGTCTCGACCCTCTGTAGGGCGTTGTCGATCTCCGACAGCTCGTACTCGAGACGCTCCTCGATCGATTGATCCTGCTCCCGCTGGAAGGTGTGGGTTGCCGCGTCGGCCGGGTGCTGGTCATGAGAGGACAGCGCCCCGGACGATTCCTGCTGTGATTGGTCCAGCTCACGCGAGTCGCGGAGTTGGTCCTGCAGCGACTCCAGCCCCACGCGTTTGTCGAGGAGGAGTTTCTTTGCGTATTCGAAGTCCATGGCCGCCTGTTACCCGTCGGTGGTAGATCTCATGCCCACTCTCTGATCCCCCGGCGAGAACTGGGCAGTTCGTCCCCTGAAGCAGTCGAGATCTTTCTGTCCAGGCGAGTTTGACCACACGAAGCCTGCGGTAAATGGGCGGCGCGATGAGTGAGAACGAACGTGCCGTCGAGGTGACTGATGGGGACGGGACCAAGATGAAGATCGGCATCGAGGTAGCTGCCGGCCCGGAGACCTATCGCCTCATGCTCACCCGGCCACTCGACAAGGAAGGACGCATCGAAGAGATCCCGTGTGAGGACATCGAGAGCATCCACGAAGTCGAGCCCGGGCCCAGAGGCCAGCCACCCGAGATCGTCGAGGACTGAGGCGACGACTGCCTCTATGTCGAAACCCAGGGCTCCACACTTCGCCCAGCGAAGTCTGGAGCCCTGGGTTCGTTGATTTGTGCAGTATTAGGGGCAATGCTCTAGTCACGGATGTCGAGCACTCGACGAGTGCACGTTTGGGTTCCAGACCTAGGCCGCCCTTGGTTCGCATTGGCTGCCCTTTGCAGGGCCTGCGTTTCTTCATTCGCCTCTCTTGCAGGCAACGCAGCCAACCAGAACGGGGGTCCCGAAGTGGCCAACGAATCATCTCTCATGCATGCCCTGCGATCGTTCGCGGTCGCCAAGGCGACAGCTACGACATCACCGAAGTCTGCCTCGAACTGAGCGAACAGGTGGCCAACATCCTGGATGTCAGCGGAGCCGGCGTCTCAGTTGCGGATCACCGCGGAGACCTGAGATTTGTCACCGCTACCAGCGAGCCGATCGTCATCGTGGAGCAGGCACAGGAGGAGTCTCAGCAAGGACCATGTCGGCTGGCCTTCGAAACCCAAGAGCCCGTCTTGATCGAGGACATGGGCGACACCGAGTGGACGGCCTACGCCACGGTGGCACGCCAGCACGGTCTTCGGGCAGTGATCGGCTATCCGCTCGACTCTGTCTGCTTCAGGCTAAGGACACGTCGGCCCGAACCACCACCACACCGATCCGTCACTGGGGTCAGACGAAAAACGGACGGGACAGTGTGGAGTTGGTGTTGACAAGGGAGAGTGTGGAGCCGTTGGTGGACCTGACCACGACTTGAGCTGAATTGTCGGCATCATTCACACAACATCCACTCGGCGGCGTAAAGCCACGCCTCGGCGAACCCTTCACCTACCACATACAGGTATATGGGGTCCGAGTCCGAGAACCAGAGTTCGATCGAACCGTCTTCGCTCTCCCCGATCCTTTCGGCGTCGTCGGGCATCGGTCGGGACAAGTCGCCCGTCTCCTCGAAGATGTACTCGGGGACTTGATCGGTGTGCCGTACGAAGATCTGCGGGACAGGTTCCGCATAGTTCTCTCTGTCGGGCTGGAGCCTTTCATTGATCAAAACAAAGTGGGTTCCTTCCCACCCGCAGTGTTCAGGTCCCCTGAACATCTCGGCATCGATACCGACGAACTCAGTCTCCTCGGGTAATCCCGACCCACAGGCCGAAAAGAGCAGTGCCCCGATCAGCAGAACCCCGTACAGACGGTTTCTCGACCTCATACCAATGAGACGTCGCCAACTACAACACACGCTGACCGCAAGCCGTGACGGTGCTGCTGACGAGGAAATAATGGTGGAGCGGTTGGTGGAGTTTGCGCAGACATCGACATATCGACCGTCATGTACAGAGGCCCCAGAATGTTGCCCGGACCCAGGCCTCGACCAAGTCTTCACCCACCACATACAGATATTGGGGATCGTCAGACGAATACCACAGTTCGATAGAGCCGTCGTCGCTTTTGGCAACCATCGCCGCTTCACTGGGTACCGGTCTGGAGGGGTCAGATGGAGCCTCGAATTGGTACTCCCTGACCTCATCAGGGTCCTGCACAAACATGTGGGAACCCGGCATGTCCACATTCGTCACGTCCGCTCCCGGCAGATCCTCGTCGATCAACACGAAGTGGGTTCCATCCCAGTCACAGTGATCAGGCCCTCGCCAAAGCTCAGCATTCACACCACTGAAATGAACCTCGTCAGGAATCGTGGCACCAGAACAGGCAACCACAGCCATCGCCAGGCAAACACCCCCAACAGCCAGTCTTCCAGCAAGCCTCATCGGTTACCTCCTCCTTTGAGACTCCACAGAAGCCGGTCAACACTGACGGCAGCATCGGCAGACAGAAGAAGATCGACATGACAGGGAGGAACTGGTGTTGTCGAAGGAGAGTCCGGAGCGGTTGGTGGAGGGTCAAACCCTCGCTATTTCCTACGCCGTTGGGACCGAACACCCCACCAGACCACACCAACACCAACAACGACAGCGACGGCTCCGATCCAACTCCATGACCGGTCTCCCGTCATGAAGCTCTCCGGGGCGAAAGCGACGTTGAGGCCCTGCAAGATCCAGACCATTCCGGCGAGAACCAGGACCGCACCAAAAACGATTCTCAGCATCCCAGCATTCTGCTACCAGGAAGGGTGTGGATCGGTTGCGGCAGCTCAAGTTTGGGCTGGGCGCTGACCAGCCAAAGTGCGGAGCGGCTGGGCAGAGTGCCTGGACTTCCGACTGAGGCCGACCTTGAAAATCACAGGGCCTCAACGAGCAGCGCGACCCCGATCACAGCAGGAATCAGAAACCCAAGCTGAGGAAAGCCGTCACGCAAAACCAGCACTACGACAGCGGTAACAGCGCCGCCGATCAAAGCGACCCATCCAGCCCAATCGGCCACGACACCCGTCTGAAGGATTGCGACCCCGATAAGCGAGTATGCAACGTTCGACCCGACGATCCAGACGATCTCTAACAAAAATGCAACGTTCCAGAACGGGTGAATCCACTCGGGTGTAACGCCACTCTCGGCACGCTGCTTCGACGCCTCGGATATCGCTGCGGCCTGGAACGCCACACCCAACACCCATCCAAGGACTGAGATGACAAACCCACCGAGAGCAACGTAGGGGAGAACAGGCTCTCCCCCGTCGATGAGTAGGGAGGTAAACCCGAACACCCCTCCGCTTACGGTGAACAGCCCTATAAGGGACCAGATCGAGATCCACCACCACTCCCGTCGATGCCCTGCTACATGGTCGAGTTTGTCGTCTAGACGAAGCCTCCAGAAAGCTGAGTTGTATCCGCCCCTCACATAGCCAAGTGATTCGACTCCGATCAGGGCGAAGCCAGACAACAACAGGATGCCAACGAGGACCATCATCTCCTCCCAGAGAGCGCAGGGAAACCCTAGGAGATGGCGAACGTCCGATATCCGGGTTGGGTTGTGATCCGGCGGAGCTAATCAGCGCCACACCTTCAAGTTGATCGGATGGGGCCGTCTGCTATCCGTGTGGCTGTGGGCCAGGCGCCCTCTTCCGCACGTTGTCCATTCGAGCCACCACTCGTTCGACGAAGTCGTCCATCGCCTCGTCGTCATCCCACACCTCGGGAGGCGCTCGGAAGAATCCACGAGGCTCGGGGTCGGGCGGTCTCCTGGTCGACGCATCCCTGTCAGTCAGGTGCCTTCTCGGGACCGTTGCCGGTATCGGCAGAGTGTTGGTCGACGGTCGGATGTAGCTCCCGCACGTCGATCTCGCGTTCGACGGCGATGGCGAGGATGGCATCCCTTATCTCGTCATCGCTCTTCGAGGGGTCGATGAAGAACCGCACTCGGGTCATCCTTGTATTCAAGCGGACGGTTGTGGCTGGGAAACCGGTCATTTGCTTTCCTGGGTGGCGTGAGAAGGTCGGAAACGGCTCCCACCGTTGAATTCGAGCAATTTCTGCATCCTGACTGCTTGGAGGGTGAGATTCGCCCACCGAGGGTGAGAATTCGCTGACTCTGAGATCATAAGCGGCGCCGACAGGCTTCTGACCAGGGGAAACGTGGCCAGCTTGACATAATTCTCATTATGGGACACCCCTATCCGGGGAACCGGAGCACTGCTCGAGAGGCGCAGTATCAGCGTACCGGAGGCATGCTGAGCGACTGTCGTCGACGTGTTCACAGAGCCGGGGTTTGATGTCAGTTCCGGAGGGAGTCCGTGGCGTCGATCTCGATACGAGAGGAGGTGGAGTTTGAAACGAGTTCTGGTATTCGGGATGTCTGCCCTGGTGGTTGTGATGTCGTGTTCATCCGACGGCACACGACCCGAAGAAGAGTCAGCCACAACTGTGGTTGGAGATGATGCGGTGTACGTCGTTGAGCCGGTGGAGTTCGACTGCCCGTCCAATGCGAGCTGCAACGAGCAGATCTGGGTAGGTCAAAACTCCTACGTCTACCCCTATGACCAGAATCGGACGTTCCACCCGGAGGCTGTCTCCGACGACGTCTACGCAGTTGGGGGCGACGGCACCGAGGAGTTCATCGAGATAAGAACCCTCGTCGGAGTCCCCACCGAATACGCACTTGCGGCACGCATGACCGGAACTGAAGACTGGGTTGCAGTCGGTGGCCAGCCCGTCGAAGGCACCGAGATGGAAGACGAGCCAGAGCTAGCCGAAACGATCTGCGGCGCCCTAAAGGATCGTGAAGTCGGTTGGAGCTTCTGCAGTCAGCACTAGACGGACAGCCCAGCCAGAGCCTAAACAGCCCACCCCTCGATAGGCAGCCACCTCGCCATCGACTCCACGACCCTTGAACTGGGCACCCTCCGCCCCTTGCTGATGTTGACCAGATGGCCATGTGAGACTCCAACCAGACCCGCTAGCTGACGCCAACTCAGACCACTTCTCTCCTTTGCACGTTTGACAGCGGCAGCGAGTTCAGGGTCGAGATAGCGGCGTGGTTGCCGTGGGTGGTTGGTTGCCTCAGGGTTACCTCGGTTCTGAATTGCGGGTGTCACCGAAGACCGAAGGTCTGAGGTTGCTCCTGTCAATTGAGAGCCGGGCGCAGCCCGGCCATCTGGAGTTGGCAACCCTGAAGTGGGTGGGGAAGGGGGCGAAGACAAGGAGGCAAACTTGCCCCTGTAACCCTACCGTCGTTGACGCCGCCAGTCATCACAGCCACCGCTCCAGCTCAACCAGATTGAGCGCCGGCAGAGGCAACAACTTCAGCCCGGCAACCTGACGCACCAGATCGAGAACCTCGTCGACGGAGCCGAGGAGAGGCTGGCCAACTTGACCACGGGCGAGACGGCCGACCTCTTCGACCTCCTCGAACTCGACCTGGTGCGTGTTGATGCCCACAGATTCGAGGGCACCGCCTCCATACCGGCCCCGCCCGACGGTGGGGAGATTTGGACAGAGAGGCCTCGGCGCCATGAACATCTACGACGACGTCCCTGGGCCTGGACGGACGAGAAGTAGACACAGTCGGCGCTTTTGCCGACATGGCCACGGCCTATTTGGTGCGTGTCACCGAGCTGGCGGAGGCCAACCAGCTGACCACCCAACTCCAGGGAGCGTTGGACACTCGCGTCGTGATCGAACAAGCCAAGCGGATCCTGGCCAACGAGCACCAGATCGCCGTCGACGATGCCTTCAAGTTGTTGCGTCATCACAGCCGCGACCACAACATCAGGCTGAGCGACGTGGCGAATGCGGTCGTGAAGGTCGGGTTGCGAATCCCCAACCACTGAAGACATTCCTACCAGTGATAGTTTTCGCGCTCTGGCTGGGAATGAACCGTCGACATCCCAACCCGGCTCGGGTTTGCGGACGATCAGGGCTTGCTACACAGGGAAGGCTGACGTGCTCAATCTCCGGTTGCGCCCTTCGCCATCTCGATCACCCGCGCCACTGCCTCCGATACTCCCTGATCCCAGGGGTAGCCGTGACCGGGGAGCACCCAACGAGCTTCGAGCTCGGCCCACTTGTGAAGGGACGAAAGTGCGGTGCCCGGATCCAGGGTGAACGGTGCTGGTCGCGGCCCGGTCTCTCCGGTCAACACATGGCGTGTGGTCATGGCGTCACCCACGAACAGAGCATCCACGGCGGAAGAGTGGACGGCGACGCTGCCCGGGCTGTGACCGGGTGTGTGGACGATGCGCGGCGCGCCGGGCAGGTCGAGGGTCTCGCCTCCGTGCACAGTCACGACCTCTTCGACAGGTGTCATCGACAGACCTCCGCGACGAGCGGCATACCAGAGAAACGAGAGCGTCGGGCCCAGCCTGACCCGGCCCCATGCTGGGTTCTTCTTCTTCACCTCTCCTCGGGCCTGAGCGGCATCGGCCTCGTGCACGTAGACAGGGACGCCAATCTGACGGCGGATCCGTTCGGCAAATCCGAGATGATCGGAATCAGCGTGGGTCAGGATCACTCCCTGGATGTCCTCGAGGCTGCGCCCCATCGAGTCGAGCTCGGCCAAGAGGTCCTTCCATTGACCCGGTATCCCCGTGTCGATGACGGTGATGGCCCCGTCGTCCTCGATGAGGTAGACATTCACCAGGTCGGTACCGATCCGGTACAGAGACTCTGCGAGTTTCATGTCGTTCCTTTCGGAGATGCTTGATTAAGGCTAACATAGTTAGCCTTAATGGCTAATGTCAATAGCCTTCTTGAAGAAATCGGAGGAACGATGCCGGCACCAGCGCTCACATCACGCGAGGAGATCGTCTCCGCAGGCCGGGCGATCCTCGAATCCGAGTCTGTCGACGGCCTGACCATGCAGAAGGTGGCCGCGGTCGTCGGGGTGCGTGCACCGTCCCTCTACAAGCACATCGATGGGAGGGGCGAGTTGATGCGACTGATCGTCGAATCCGTGGTGACCGACCTGAGCGACGCATTGGAATCTGCCGTGCATGGTGAGGACCCAGTTCGAGATCTGGCCGAGATCGCCTCGACCTTCCGGTCGTTCGCTAGGGGCCGACCGGAGTCCTATCGGCTCATCTTCGCGCCCATGCCGGAGGAGTGGCGACCCTCGAGCGAGGTGATGCTCTCCAGCATCGACGTCGTATTACGCGTCTGCTCTGCCCTGGCAGGGGCCGAACACGCCCTCGACAGTGCCAGGCTCCTGACCAGTTGGGCTCATGGATTCATGACCATGGAGCTCGTCGGAGCCTTTCGGTTGGAAGGGGACGTCGATCAGGCCTTCGACTTTGGGGTCGAGCGCCTCACGGCGGCATTGATGGGGGCCAGTGGGTCGTAGCCATCCATCGTTTGACTTCAAGTTACCTTGAAGTTGTAGCTTGAGGGCCATGAGCACGACTTCAGAGCTTCGTCGTCTCGCAAGTCACATCGAAGGCGACGTATCAACCCAGTCCGATCAGGCCCACAGCGAACGCCGCCGCGTCTTCTACGGAGAGTTCAACGAGCGCGAGCCCGCCGCCGTCGTCGCGGTCGCAAACGCATCCGATGTATCGAAGGCCGTCGTGTTTGCGATGGAGAGCGACATGTCCCTCGTCGTCCAGGGAGGTGGGCACAGTGTCCTCGGCCACAGCACGACCGATGGCGGGTTGATTCTCGACCTGTCCCGGCTGAAAGGTCTCGACATCGATGCGGATGGTCGCAACGCCTGGGCCGGTGGCGGTCTCCTTGCCGGCGAGTACACAAAGGCGACCGCTGAGCATGGTCTCGTCACCGGGTTTGGTGACACTCCGACGGTAGGGGTCACCGGCATCACCCTCGGGGGCGGCGTGGGGTTCCTCCATCGCAAGCTAGGTCTGACTCTGGACAGCGTCCTGGGAGCAGAGGTCGTCACCGCAGACGGTCAGGTCCGGCTCATCGATGAAGAGAACGACCCCGACCTCTTCTGGGCGATTCGGGGTGGTGGTGGCAACTTTGGAGTCGTCACCAAGTTGCACTTTTCGCTATATCCCCTCGACACCGTTCTGGGAGGCATGATCATCCTCCCCGCCACGCCAGAGACAGTGGCCAATTTCGTTGAGATCGCCGAGAACGCCAGCGACGACATGTCGGCGATCGCGGGAGTGGCGTTGGCCCCACCACTCCCCTTCCTGCCGGCCGAGGTGCACGGGCGTCTGATCCTGCTTGGCGTCGTGGTCCACGCCGGGCCTCCGGAGATCGGGGAGTCCGAGGTCGGGCAGATTCGAAAGCTGGCCACGCCGTTGCTGGATGGGATCGAGAACATTCCTTACCCCGCGATCTACGAAGAAGAGGGCGGTCCCCCGAATCCGAATGCTGTCTCGGGCCGTTCGTTTTTCAGCGATGAGTTCTCCGTCGACGATGCCGCGGCAGCCATCGACGCCCTTGAAGTGTCCACCGCCCCGATGAGTGTCATCCAGCTTCGCGTCCTGGGCGGTGCCGTGGCGCGAGTCCCGGCAGAGACGACAGCTTTCGCCCATCGGGACAGAAAGATGATCGTGAATGTCATCAGCGGTTTCGATGAAGTGGGGGACCGCCCTGAGCACGAGGAGTGGGTGTCGGCGACCCGTCAACGTCTCCAGCACGGCGAGGGTGGCGTATACATCAACTTCCACGCCGACGACTCCGAGGCTGCAGTGCGCGAGGCCTATCCGGGATCGACGTGGGATCGTCTGGTCGACGTCAAGACAAAGTACGACCAGGCCAACCTTTTCTCATCGAATCACAACATCCCGCCCATTGGGACCGAGTCCGGGGGCTGAGTCAACCCTGTCGAGGACGTCTATTCCCCCTGGCTCCTCTCACCGGGCACGACGGCGGTAGAGACCCGGGGGATGTCTGCGAGGAATCGGGCGATGACAGCCTCGTTCAAGTTCGATGCCGAGGTGTGGCTGTCCCGGGGCCCTGATCCATGGCATTTCGCATCCCTGCCCGCCGAAGCGTCGGATGTCATCCAGGAGCGGTCGATGAGTCGACGTAACGCATTAGGTGCCGCTCGAGTGGGTGTGGCGATCGGGCAGACCCGGTGCCAGACGTCGCTGTTTCCTGACTCGGGACGGAAGGGATCAAGGACCAGTATCTGGCCGCAGGTCTCGTCTACGACGATCCCGGGACACGGGTCGACCGTTTAGAGGAGGCGATCGCCGTCATCAAGGGCTGCTGGACCGGAGAGCCTTTCACTTTCGACGGCGCGCAGTACCAGGTGACAGAGGTCACATGTACGTTGCCGGTGCAGAAACCACATCCGCCCTTGCTTATCGCAGGAGCGGGCCGTCGTATGCTTGGGATCGCCGACCGGGAAGCGGATGTCGTTGGCATCTCCCCTGGGCAATCGGGCTTCGGGGTTCGACCACTTTGGCCCGTCTATGGCTGTGTCGGGTGAGAGAATCGAGGACCAACTGAGCTGGATCCGGGAGGGAGCTGGAGCAAGATTCGCCGACATCGAGATCAGCGTCATGGCTCACCATCCCGAGGTGACCGACGACGTGGTGTCGACGGCTGAGAGGCTGGCATCCGAATGGGGAGCAACACCCCACCAAGTTCTCACCTCCCCTCACGTCTTTCCGGGGTCCACCGGTCAGATCCGTGACCGGTTCCTCTCCCAGCGGGAGCGTTTTGGCATCTCGTACGTGGTGTTCGCTTCGGCCCACCTCGATGCAGTGCAACCCGTCGTCGCCGAGCTGGCCGGGACCTGATCATGGGCAAGCAGGAGATCCAGCGAAGGACCATCACCACGTTGATGCTGTCGAGCACTTTGGGATGGGCAGCCAACGTCTCAGTAGCCGCTGTGGTAGGCCTGCTTGCCTCGGAGATGGTTGGCAACGATCTCTGGGCCGGCCTCCCATCGGCAGCGTCCACCCTCGGCGCGGCGCTCGCTGCTACGCCTTTGGCGATGCGCGCCCAGCGTCGAGGGCGTCGTCCCAGCATCCTGGTCGGGTATCTGATCGGCGTCGTGGGTGCTGGGATGGGGATCGTTGCGGGCCAAGGTGGACTGTTCTGGATGCTGGTGACGGCGATGCTGCTGTTCGGCATGGGTCAGGCCGCCAACCTCCAGAGCAGATACGCAGCAGCTGATCTCGCCGATGAGGACCATCGTGCTCGAGCCATCGCCCTCGTAGTTTGGGTTGGCACGATCGGTGCCGTGCTCGGACCGGTGGCCGCACTGTGGGCCAACCGCATCGGTGTCGACCTCGGTGTGGCGGACTGGGTCAGCCCGTTATTGCTTGGAGCGGGTCTCTTCGCTTTGTCCGGGTTGGTTGTGAGTCGTCGCCTCCGCCCGGACCCGCTGGAGATCGCCGGTGGCGTCAACCGTTCGGCTCCCTTCGAGAATCCGCTACGCGGTGTGAGAGAAACCTGGCGAGTCCTGTGGCCGAATCGGCCGGCACGTCTCGCCCTGATGACGATGGCTGTTAGCCAGATGGCGATGGTCGCCGTGATGACGATGACACCTCTCCACATGCGTGATCACGCCCATGCCGATCTCTCGACGTTGGTGATCTCCGCACATGTTCTGGGCATGTTCGGACTGTCTCCGCTGGTTGGTCGATGGGCGGATCGGTTTGGCCGGGTCAGGATGCTGGGGGTCGGCGCCGGGATCCTGGGTCTGGGAACAGTGTCCGCCGTGGCCGGAGGCTATGCCTTGCCCATGATGTTCATCGGGTTGTTCCTCCTCGGGGTCGGCTGGAGCTTCGCCCTGATCGGCGGGTCGGCACTACTCACCGAGAGTCTCCCAGTTGGCGCGCGTGTCGGAGCACAAGGGCTTTCGGACCTGGCGATGAGCACATTGGGAGCAGCCGCGGCTTTCGGGTCAGGCTTCGTCAAAGAATTGGCGGGCTATCACTGGCTTGCGAACCTTGCCACTCTTGCCGCCATCCTGATGATGGTCTCGGTTGCCGGCCTGGTCCGTCGCAAGACGGCTTTGGCCGGCCGAGCATGAACAGCCGAAGCTTGGGGCGACCACGGGTTCCCGCCTAACGAGCCGCGTCGGGCTGGTCGCCAGCCTCGTTCGTGATGCCTCCACCGGCAACGTCGCGGACGGCATCGAAGAATATCGAGGCTGGGTCGCCGACCTGTGCGAGAAATCGGCCTTCCCGGAGGGGGTTCACGAGCAATGCTGTTTGAGAGTCGCGCCAGACTGTGGGATCGGAGTCTGACTCCGTTTCGCATCGGCGTGGACTTCTTTTGGCGCGTTCGCGCTCTTCGTGGCATTTCTGGTGGAATGGTGGTCAACGGTCAGGTAGGTTCTGCGGTTCATGGTGGCGAGATCGACGTCTGACGTCTCGATGAGCCTCCAATGAGAGGAAGACATCGAAAGCGAAGGGGTTCGCTCTTCTTGGCGCGCCCTAATAACCGACGACGGCGCCAGCCTTCACCCCGATCCTCCGACAAGGACGGGATGCGTCGTGTGCTGGGGCTCGTGGTCGTTGCGACACTCGTGGCCGTTTCGGGAACGGCCGGTGCGGCCAACGAGGCGAAGCCCACGACCACAACCACCGAGTCGACTACCACGACAACTCTGGAGCCGTCGACGACGACGACCACCGTCGCCGAGTCGACCACGACGACCGTCTCTTCCTCGACGACTGTGACATCCAATCCGTCGTCCTCGACCACCACAATCCCTTCGAGTACGTCCACGACCCTCGCCACAACGACCACGACCAACCCCGCACCCGATGGTCCAGCCGAACACGACCCCGAGCCTGAGCTTGTCGACTTCAAGGTTGGGACCATGCGACCACCCGCGATCGTTTTCCCGTTGGCCGGTCCGCGTGCGTTCATCGATACGTTCGGCGCACCTCGAGACGGTGGGTTGCGTCGCCATGCCGGGATCGACATTTTCGCGAGGAAGGGCGTTCCGGTGGTGGCAGTCGCGGACGGTGTCATCGAGGATGTGTCAGAGGAGTATCTCGCCGGCCAGTACGTGATCGTCCGCCATGACGGCGGTTGGCGTTCCAAATACCTCCATCTCGACGACGACACCCCCGGCACTGATGACGGTCTGGGCACCGGGTACGCGAGTGGTGTCGAGGTGGGTCTCCGGGTGAGTGCCGGGGCCTTGCTTGGCTTTGTTGGCGACAGCGGCAACGCCGAGTCGACGGTGCCACATCTCCATTTCGGGCTCTTTCAGCCTAACGGCTTGCCGGTCAACCCGTATCGGGCGCTCGTCAATGCGCCGGACGTGGAGATGGCGCCGCTCGACGCGGGGATGCGCGCTCTCAACACCGAACTGGTCGGGCGTTTGGACCCCGACCTGCGCGGATTCAATGCCGGCCTCGCGTTGCATGGCGATCAGGTCTATATGGGCACCTGGGGTAACGACGAGGTCTGCCCGGGCACCGGTGTCCGTGTGATCGACGTGTCGGATCCGGCGCAACCGATCAGGCTCACATCCTTCGCTGGAGCCGACGAGTTCCGGGGTACCGCCGCCGACAGCATCTGGGTCGGGTATGTGCACACCGCGGCCTTCGACGGGAGTATTGCGGTGGTAGGACTTCGCTTGTGCGACGAGCAACGTTGGGCAAGTCCGAGCGGTCAGTTCGCCGGATTCGCGATCTATGACGTGACCGAACCCGATAACCCCATCCTGATGTCGGAGGTCCACTCGGGTCCCGGAACGAGCGGTGCCCGGGACGTCGACGTTGTCGCCGCCCGCGATGGAGTCCTGGCCGTTGTCACGATTCCCGGGTCTCACCTCGACCATCCAGACGGATTGGGGGATGTCCGCTTCTACGACCTCACCGACCCCGCGGCGGCGGTGGCGCTCTCGGATTGGAGTCTGCGCGGCAATGGACCGCCTCTCCTGGTGGGACTGATGGCGTTGGGGGCCGGAGATCTCCCGCTCAATGCAGTGAGCGCAACCTGGGGTGGATCCGGCCAGGTGATCGTGGCTCATCCAACTGTCGGATTGGTGGCTGTCGACGCTTCAGATCCGAAGAGACCCGTCCAGATAGCGATGGCGTCCCCGCTAGAGACGTTCGGCCTGGTGGATGGCGAATTCGCCGGCTCCCCCGGCCAGTCACCGCCGGGCGCCCATTCGGGGTGGGTGCTCGATGACTCGCTCCTCATCCAGGACGACCATCGACTGGAGCCGCCACCCGATGAGCTAGGTGTCGCGCTGGGGTGGGGCCAACAGGTGTTCTACGACGTGGCGGACGGTGCCATCCCTCGTCCGATCGCCACCTTTGGCACTGAGCGGTCGAAGCCAGGGGTCGATGGGGAGATCGGGCTCGACGGTCTCTACGGTGTTCGTGGGTCGGCGCCGTTCGGTGAGGGGAAAGAGGCGGTGGCCTGGTCTTCCGACGGTTTGAGGGTCGTGGATGTCCAGGATCCCGACAGTCCCACCGAGGTTGCCTATTTCGTGCCCGCCTCGATACCGGATCCACAGGGCTGGTGGGTGGCGCCGGACGGCACGCGGGAGATGTCTCTCGCCTGGTCAGCAGCTGTCGACGACGGTTTCGTCTATCTGGTGGACGCCAATTCGGGTCTCTGGATTCTCCGGGTCACCATCCCGGCGAAAGACTCCAGGTTGCCAGCCCCACAGTGATGCAGCCCGGGTCATCCGGCTTCACCGAGCGGGCCGTGTGAGGCAGACGACAGCCCTGCCTCTGTCCTAGCGACGGCGACCCACGATCATCGCGGCTGCAACTCCTGAGATCGCCCCCCAAATGGCGAGCACGCCGTAGGAGATGGGTACAGGAGTGGTCACCAGGCCGTCGGTGAGGGCGGCTCGGATCACGACAGACATGTGCCAGAACGGGAGCACGTGATGAGCATCTGCCCACCAGCCCGGGAACTGCTCGATTGCCACCACGATCGGACTGAACAACAACACCAGGAACATGACGATGTTGGTGATCAGGCTTATCACCCTGGGCTGGGGGACGACATGCCCGACGGCGTAGCCCACGGAGGCCCCTATCGACGACGTGAACAACACGGCCGGGACGAGGCTCCACGAGACGACGAGATCTACGTCGTAGGTGACCCAGGCGATGAGCAGAGCGACCACCATTCCGGGTATGCCGAGCAGTGCAAAGATCGTGAAGGTGGCCATGGCCGAGGAGGAGCGGGGAACCGGCAGCGACCACACGTAGTCATACGTGTCGTGGAGCTTGTGTTCCATGATGGCGTTGGGGACCATCACGAACCCGATGGGTATCAGGGCGAGGGTTGGGATGCCGGTAACGAGAAATGTCTGCTGGGCGGAGTCGAGGTCACCGAAGTAGAACCCGTACATGAGGGTCATCCCCGCTCCCAAGGCGAGTTGTATCACCAGCCCAATCGTCAGATAGGTGCGCAGATTCCTCGACTCGAAACGCAGCATCGAGGTGTATGCATCTGCCCAGAATCGAGACCCCGACCGCACCCGGATGACGTCGGTTGTGACAGTCATGCCCGCCGACCCATCACGACACCGGTCACCGTGGCCGCTATGACAGTCCAGACCGCCAACACCAGCCAGCTCTTGACAGTTGCGTCAACCAACCCCTCGGTCAAAGACGACCGAACCAGCAATGACATGTGATGGATCGGCAAGAATTCATGGAGGTTGGACAGCCAATGAGGGAGTCGCTCAACCGGGAAACTGACGGGTGAGAAGCCGATGATGAACACAATCCCCAGTTGAGTGAACAGCAGGGTGGCCTGAGGCCGATCGATAGCATGTCCCACCGCCGAGCCGAGGAGACTGCCACACGCCAAGGTCAGGATGAAGGCGGGGACTGCCGATGTGTGTACCGACAGGACGATGTCGTATCTCATCGTGGCCACCCCCAACGCCGCCACTATGCCGGGGATGGCGACCATCAGACCAAGACTCATCGAGGCGACAAGGGCCGCGCTTCGCGGTACCGGCATGGACCGCACGTAGTCGTATGACCCCTCCATCTTCTGTTGTGCTATCAGCTGAGGGCTCACTACGAGGCCGACGAGTATCAGGGACATGACGACGGCTCCGGTCGACAGATACCGGGCGGTGTCCGCGTCGACGTCGGGTATAAGGAGACCGAACCCGATCACGAATCCGGCGCCAACGAGGATCTGGGAAACGATGAGGATCGGGTAGAGCAGCCTGGAACCCAGAAGTTCCCAACGAAACAGGGTTCGGTAGGCGCGCATCCACCCGGAGACGCGTCTCTGTGGAGAGAGGAGAGGGGGTGAGTCAGCATCGGCAGTCATGCGCCCTCCGCAGTCACGTCCCCGGTGAGCTTGATGTAGGCATCCTCCAAGGAGGTTGCGCCGAGGGCGTACTCCTCAGCCACGCCCTGGCCCATGAGCATTTGCGCCCAGATGATGCTCGCTGAGACATCGTGCTCGTTGATGGCGATGGTGTAACGATTGCCCACACGGTGGGCGTCCCGCACGAAGTCAGGCAGTTCGGGGTCGATCGTCCCCGGGGCCAACATCAACAACAGTCGCATACGGCCGCGACATTCAGCCTTGACCGACGAGGGCGTGCCCTCCGCAATGAGCCGGCCACGGTCGATGACGGCGAGACGATCGACGGAGTTCTCGGCCTCGAGGACATTGTGGGTGACCAAGAAGACGGCCGAGCCCCCGTCAGCAACTCTCCGTATCTGCTCCCAAAGGAGACGACGGCGTAGGGGGTCGACATCGTTGGTTGGCTCGTCGAGGAAGACGATCCTTCCCGGGGACACTGTCGCCATGGCGAACCCAACGAGACGGCGCACCCCACCCGACAGCCTCACTCCACGTGTGCCGGCCCATTCCCCGATCTGTAGCCGGTCGATGAGGTCACGAGTTCGGAGATGGATTTCGGACCGCTGGCCGCCTCTTATCGAGCCGGCGATCTCGATGGCCTCGGTCACCGTGAACGAGTCGATAGGCATCTGCGCTTGCGGCAGATAGGAACACAGTTGCCGTGCGATCGCCGGATTCGCAACGAGATCGTATCGACCCAATGTGATGCTGCCCGCAGTGGGCTTGAGCAAACCCATCACCTGCTTGACGAGGGTCGACTTGCCTGCACCGTTGGGACCGAGCAGGCCGTACACCTCACCCGGTTTCACCTCCAGTGAGATCCCATCGTTGGCAGGTGACGCGGTGCCGTAAGTCTTGACCAGGCCTTCCACCCGGAAAGTCCACGGGGTCGACGTGAGGGCGGTTGTCGCCTCTTGCTGGAGGACAGTCATTGTCTCAACCCGCTGACGCCCGATCGGAGTACGTCTGGAGGATCGTCTCCGACGCCGGCTCAGACATGCTCGACGCTCGTTTCTGATTGAGATCCGCTGGTGGGGAGTCTCGGGAAGTGTGGGTCGGCTTCCGTCGTGGGCAACCTTTGTTCCGTTCGTCGCTCCCAGAATGTCGTGATCCCGGCGGCGATGAGCAGAAGCGGAATCGCCACGGCGACTATCAGCACATCCGGGGCCAGCCCCCAGAAAGTGCGAAACGTCACCAGGTCCAGACCGCCGGCCAACGAGTTTGCGAGCAGAGCCACGGCTGCGCCGATCACAACCGCGGCGACGATCTGGAGGATCGCGGGCCAACGGTGTGGGATCGGCGGAGGGTTCATCCTCCGGCGACGACGTCTGAGCACGACAGAGATGACCGAGCCCAAGATCACGAGAGCCAGGACAGCATCCAGCACGACCCAAGCGATCGTGTAGGACCCGCCGCCGTGCGGTGTCCCGCCGGTGAGAGCCTCCAAAGCAGCCGCATCTAGTCGGTTGACCATGATGCCGCTGCGCGCGACCAGGACCACGACGGCGGAGTCCAGCTCGGGGAGAACCGCCACATCTGTGTGGAAACCGAAAGTGTTCCCATCATGGGCGAAGAGGGATTGACCGTCGATGCTCCCGGTCCGCCAGCCCATGGCATAGTGGTCGAGGTAGCGACCGCCCGGGCCGGCACCCACTGGGGTGTGCATTGCGGCCATGAGCTCGGAGGAAAGAAGCCGCACGCCGTCGAGTGTCCCATCCCCCATCTGGAACCGGACGTAACGAGCCAAATCCGACGCCGTTGAGATCAGATAGCCGTCAGGCACCAGACCCGGATGCGCAGTCTGGCTCAGGGAAACCGGCACGCCAAAGACGGTGAATGTGCCAGTTGCCAGCCCATCCGCCTGGGCCAGCGCCAGGTCGGAGTAGCTGTGATCCATGCCAATAGGGTCGAATACCTCCCCTTCGACGAACTCGCCGTATGCCGTCCCAGACACCGTCTCGACGATCAACCCGAGCACCGCGTAATTGAGGTTGCTGTAGTGGAACTCCGCTCCTGGCTCGCTTACAAGATCGAAGTCGGCGATCGAGCGGACGCGTTCTTCGAGCGTGACCTCGGGGGAGAAAGCGTCCCGAATACCGTCGAGGGTCGAGAGTCCCGACGTCTGGTTGAGCAGTTGGCGGACCGTGATCGAGTTGGTCGGTTCCGCGGTGGTGAACCAGTCGATGTAGTCAGTGACCGCGGCGTCAAGGCTGACCAGTCCACGATCTACGAGTTGGAGTGTGGCCAACGCGGTGATGGATTTGCTGACTGAGGCGATGACGAAGGGAGTATCCGCTGACGCGGTCCCGTGTCCGGCTACTGCCTGCTCCTCACCGCTGATCACTGCATAGGCCGCCTCGTCTACTCGCATGTCTTCGAGTTGACCCTCGATCGCGGCGACCGCACGCTCGATCGTGTCCGAATTCCCCTCCGAGGTGCCGGCAGCGCTGAGTGGCGCACCAGCCAAAATCGTCAGGGAGGCCAGACAAGCGAGAGCGAATGAGGTCGCGCATGGCATGGCCTTGCGACCGGAAGACGTCAATAGACCCATGCTCATGGTGCGGGCTCGCCTGTCTCCGGTCCAACGTTGGGGGCGGGGGTTATCGATGCCATTTCTTCTCCATATGGCAGTCGCTAACTGATCGGATTCGCACGAATCGATGACGGGGCGGCCTCGGGCTCCAACGGCTCGGCGACGGGAGCCCTCCTGAAGCCTCTGCCACCTACCAGCACGACTCCGGCTGCAAACAGCACCCAGATCCCGGCGCGGATCCATCCGAGGGTGTCGGCATGGCTGCCGGCGAACATTGGAGAGATGAACTCACCTGAGATGGCGTTGCTGCTGGCGTGCATCAACATCGCCATGAGCACGCTGCCCCCGCTTGCGGTCACCACCCAGGCGAACACGATGCTGGCGGCGAGGATGTATGCAACGTCGGCCATCGGTATGTCACCGGTGAAGAAGAGGGGTAGGTGCCAGAACACGTGGATCACTCCCACGATGAGGCCAGCGACTGGAATCGACCACCGCCGCATCAGATCCGAAAGGGCGAAACCACGGAAGCCAGGCTCCTCCCAGGGCCCGAAAAGGGGGACCAAGAGAACTAGAAAGAAGGTGAACGGCACTTCGGTCCATGCCGCCAGCTCCGCATTCGGGGGCGACGGCGCACCAAGCTGAACCGTGATCACAGCGGCCGCCACCGCGGCGAGCGCAGGGAGTAGCACGGCAATTGCGTACCACTTCCAGCTCACACGCCATCTGATCATCTGCTTTCCCAGGCCGGCCAGCCCAGCCCGGCCTCGGGTCAAACCCAGGACGACGAGCGCCGCGAAGAAAGGCCCAGAACCAAGCGGGTTGCCGACGATGGGGACGAGCCACCAAGAGAACGCACAGGCCAGCACTATGAAGACAGCCAACGGGTGGCGTTTCGTGATTTCTCTGATCATGGAATATCGATCCTGTTCACTCTGGTGACGATGGTCCGTTCCCCCACGAACCCGGGGAGACGACCGAGAGCCTCGGTTTCGTCGGTTGCATCTACTTCCCACCAGATCTCGTGCCCGCCGAGCCGGCATGATGACGGCGCCGGCTGGCCTCGGAGCGGGCTCTCGAAACCCTTCCAGGCCGCATAGGCAGATGGGCACTCCTCCGGCTGGTGACGATGGTGGAGCATGAACCACGACATGAGAGCGAATATGCCTCCCCCCACCCGGAGCGACATCGGGGAGGCACCCTGATTGGTCACCCTGAATCGGGAGGACCAAGCCGTCAGGTAGTTGCTATGTGGCTTGGCCGCTCCTGACGAGGGTCCGAGCCACCTCTACCCGCGATGTCACGCCTAGCTTGTTGAAGATGTTGCGCAGGTGGGTCTCCACGGTCTTGGTGCTCAAAAACAGCTCCTCAGCGATCTCGCGGTTGGTGCGTCGGTCGACCACGAGTGCTGCCACTTCGAGTTCTCTGCCGGTCAACGACTCGACGCCGACCGTGTCCTGGCCCGGCGCGCTTCGCCGGTGGGCGGTCGTGCGACCCAGGCTGCGAAGCTCGGACTCCACCTGATCCCGATAGCGAACCGCTCCCAACGATGCGAACTGGTCCGCGGCCGCCTCGAACACCTCGATGGCGTCGTTGCGTCGACCGGCGGCGACCAGAGTCTGGCCGAGCAACGCCCTCGAGACGACTGCATGGGTTCTGGCCTCGATTTGTTCCGCCGCGGACATCGCTGCGCTGGCAGCCTCAACGGCGTCGGCCGCACGTCCCTCGGCCAGGGCGACATGGGCCTCGGCACGATCAGCCATCAGCTCGGTCAATCCCAGACCGTGTTCATCGGCCTGCTTGCGGAGTCGAGTACAAGCCGCCACGGCTCGTTCGTGGTCTCCTACGGCGAGGCTGCACCTGGTCAACAACTCGAGGAAGTGGGCCCGCCAGCTCCCGGCGAGCAGGGGAATCTCCTCCCCGCCCACGCTTTCGAGGAGGAGCGCAAGGGCAGCATCGGCGTCGCCGGCCTCCATGAGAGTCTGAGCGTGAATGGCGCCGGCAAATGCAGTGATCACTCCGTTGTCCACACTTCGGGCCAGTTCGAGACTCTCGATTCCCACCCCGAGCGCAGTGTCGATGTCGCCGGCCATCAATGCGGCCAACTCCCTGTTGAACAGGTTCATACAGAGCCCCTGGGCGTCTCCGACGAGTCGGGCTGCCTCGATTGCATCGTCGAGCACGTCGGCCGATTGCTTCATCTCACCTGCCATGGCCAGCGACATTCCGAGGATCGGCGTCAATGTCGGTAGGAGATGGACTTGTCCGGTGGTCCGTGCCAGCTCGAGAGCCCGCGCCCCGTGGGCTGCCCCGAGTACGTGGCGGTCGAGATAGAGCTCTGCCATGGTCAGGTTGCTGAGTGCATCCAACCTGGGGACGATCTCCGCGTCGGCCAGGTCGTCGACCAGCCGAGCACACCGATCGTGCTGTTCTATTGCCAGACTCTCCTGGCCTGCGAACGCGGCGCCCATCGCATAGGCCCCCAGCCCCGCGGCCAATAGCGCTTGGTCACCAAGCTCGGTCGCCGCCTCGACAGCGAGACGACCCCATTCGAGCATGTGCTCCTGGTCGGAGAGGTAGAGGCTGGCGGCAGTCAACGCGACCAGGAGTGACACACCGGCTGGTGACGCCGGGTTGTCGATCCCGGCATAGGCCTTCTCCAATCTGGCTCTCGACTCCTCGTGGCGCCCCAGGAGCTGCTCCACCTCGGCACACCTCACCACCAAGCTCACGTCGCTGCTTTCTTCACCGTCCTGGCTCGCCACCAGCAGGCATTCCTCGAGTGCGTCGTGCGCCTCGGCGAAACGACCCAAGGCACTTTCGGATGCGGCCAGTCGGGTGAGGAGGCCGATTCTCTGTGTCCCGGATGCTTCACTCGGGACGATGCGGAGAGCAGCCGACAGCCAACGAATCGAACTTGTCGGCGCCTTCGTAGCGGCCTCCTCGGCGGCGTCGGCCAGGATCGCCACCGCACCTGCATCGCCGTAGCGAGCCGATTGCTCCACGTGTGGAGCGAGGGCGGTTGCAGGCGCACCTCGTCGGCCGAGTGCCTCGACGACGCGCCGGTGACAGGCAACCTTGACGCTGGGCGGACAAGAACCGTAGACCGCCCGATGGACGATCGGGTGGCGAAACTGGAACCTCCGCGGCACATCGGTCTCCCTGACCAGATCCCGGGAC
This sequence comes from Acidimicrobiia bacterium, assembly GCA_035620735.1. GTDB lineage: Bacteria > Actinomycetota > Acidimicrobiia > Spongiisociales > ZC4RG35 > JANQRA01. The sequence goes on from DASPGH010000016.1 coordinate 25,842, forward strand.
AACAGGATGTCGATCGCCTCCAGGACGGCTTCTTCCGGTTCATCGGACGCCGCCACCGTCAGGTCTAGATCGAAGGGATCACCCGCCACTCCCGCGGCTTGAGCGACGCTGCGCTCGGTCTCGGACAGAGCCGCCAACTCGACGGCGACGGCTGCAGCCACGGCCGGTGGGACCTCGAGACCCCTCTCCTCGACAGGAGCGTGTCCCAGACCCGACCGGGCCAGCTGAAGGGCATAGAACGGATTGCCCCCACTGAGATGGAGCAGGTCGTTGACATCGAGGTCCTCGACCCCCGCCACGAGCTCCCTGACGCTGTCTTCATCGAGAGGCTGGAGGTTCAGAGCCTGCACATGAGGCATCAGCTGGAATGCTGCGATCACCGTTGACAGGGACTGTCCGAGCTGGCCAGACCTCAAGCCAATGGCGAGGACGACCTCCCCTTGCGGAGGTGTTCGAAGCAGGTACGACGTCAGCTCAAGTGAGGCGCCGTCGGCCCAATGCAAGTCGTCGAGGACGAGGAGGAGAGGTTGTCGGGCGGCGAGCCGTTCCAGGAGGTCGCGCACGGCGTGATGGGCGCGGAAGCGCTCGGTGACCGACGCCGGGTATTCGACAGCTTGGTCCAGCCGATGCAAGGATGGGAACACGGCGGCCAATGCGCCGAGGCGATCGGTCTCGAGACGTTCCAGCGCGCGTGCGTCGAGGGCTGCAAGATATGCGTCGAGAGCATCTGCATAGAGCCCGTACGGGCGCTCGGTGTCGAATTCGGATCCCCGGCCCCGTAGTGTCAGGAAACCGTCGTCGTCTGCGATTGCGACCAGCTCATCGAGCAACCTCGTCTTTCCGATGCCCGCCTCTCCGGTGACGAGGACGAATCTCGACTGACCTTGGCGTGCCGCAGAGAGCTCATGACGAAGGCTCTCGACTTCTTGGTGGCGACCCAGGAGAGGTTCACGTGCCCGGCCCATAGGCGCCTGAAAGGTACACCACGGGTACAGGCTGGGACTCGGAAAGTAAGGGTGCACGATCAGGGTCGATCCCCGATGTCGCCCGCTTCCGAACTCTGCATGATCTGACGATGGACACCGGCTTCGTAAAATGGCACTGAACAGTGACGTCCTCGAGGGTGAAGACCGAGGCCAGCGAGCCCCGGTGAGTGTTATCACGACCCGCGGACTCACCAAGACCTACGGATCGATCGGGGCCCTCGAGAGCCTCGACATGATTGTGCCCCAGCATTCGATCGTGGGTTTCCTCGGACCCAACGGAGCAGGTAAGACCACCGCCATCAAGCTGTTGCTCGGTCTGAGTCGCCCCACCTCGGGAAAGGCAACGGTGTTTGGCCTGGACACGGCCGAGGACAGCACCGCCATTCGGTCTCGGATCGGCTATCTCGCCCAGGAACCACGCTTCTACACGAGTATGACGGCCCGGGAGACGCTGGAGTTCACCGCCCGCTTCTTCTACAGGGGACCGAAACGAGAGGTGAAGAGTCGGATCAACGAGACCCTCGACCTGGTCGGATTGGCGGACAAGGCCGACCGTCCCACCAGAGGCTTCTCGGGTGGGGAGAGGCAGAGGCTGGGCATCGCCCAAGCCCAGGTCAACCATCCCGACTTACTCATACTCGACGAGCCTGCGGCCGCTCTCGACCCGATTGGCCGTCGTGACGTCCTGGCGGTGATGGAGCGACTGCGGGAGTACACGACCATCTTCTACTCGACCCACATTCTCGACGACGTGCAGCGGGTCAGCGACTCGGTCGTGATCCTCGACCATGGTCGCAAGGTCGCCGACGCAGCCACGACGCAGCTACTCGACGGTGGCTGCATCTATCAGTTGACCCTCACGGGAGATGTGATGGCCGGCAGCGCCGCCCTGCAGAAACAACCCTGGGTGACCGAGGTGGTTGCCACTGCCAGCAATGGCGTGCACTCGATGTCAGTGACGGTGTCCGACCAAGAAACAGCCGACTCCCTGCTACTGCGCTCGATCCTGCAGGTCGACGACATCACGGTCACCGCCTTTGGACGCAAGCAGTACGACCTGGAGGAGGTCTTCCTCCGGCTGGTCGAGAAGCAGGAGAACTGATGACGACCACGAGCGCCACCCACGTCGAGTTGATCCCCGTCCGGTCTTCGGGATGGAGGATTGGTCTCGGCAACCTGACCAGGAAGGAGCTCAGCCTGTGGTGGGCCACCAAGTTCTGGTGGATTCAGACCCTGATCTGGGTGGTGATCCTCAACGGCGTCTCCACCATCGTCATGTTGGACAGCGGGGGTATGACCCCGGATGCTCTCATCGACGAGGCAGTCCAGACCTTCCTGTTGGTAGGGGCTACGGCAATCCCGATCGGCATCGTGCTCACCCTGCAGGGGTCCATCGTCGGCGAAAAGGAGTTGGGCACAGCCGCATGGGTGCTGTCCAAACCGGTGTCACGAGCCTCTTTCGTGCTCAGCAAGATGCTTGCCCATTTCATAGGGTTCACCGTCACTGCGGTGCTGATCCCCTCTCTGCTCTTCCTTACGGCAGCCGGGTTCATCCTTCCCGAGCCCATTGAGCTGGGGGCTTTCGGGATTGCGGTAGCCGTCACGGAATTGGCCGTGTTGTTCTACGTGGTCCTCACATTGGCGTTGGGTTGCTTTTCGAGGGGAAGGGGGCCCGTGGCCGGAGCAGGCATCACGCTCATCTTGATGGGCCAGTTCTTCAAGGGAATGCTCCCAATGACTGTGGTCATGGCCACCCCCTGGCTCCTCGGCGACGTCGCAGCTTCTTTCCCCATGCAAGAGTTACCCGAATTCAACCGGGTCGTACCAATGATCGTGGTGGCCATCGAGACCATCGTCCTCGGTTCTCTTGCGGTCTGGCGATTCAATCGTGAGGAATTCTGACTCGCCCCGCAGCCTGCACCTGAGCGTGCTCGGCCATGGTTGAGCTCCTGCGCAATCTGACGATCCTGGTCGTCTTCGCCTGGTTGGCGCGCGCCTTCCTGGGCACGCGCGAGCTCACCTGGCGAAGGACCATCTTCGCCACCCTTCTTGGATTCTTACTCGGGTCGATCGGCGCGGCTGCCCTCCTGGTCCGTGACCTGGAGAACTTCGATGCATTCGAGACGATCCAAACCGAGTTCTACCTCCTGGCGGCCGTGCTCGCCGTCCCGGCGACGATGGCGGTCATGGTCTTTCTGGAGCTGTTGTTCTCGAGCCGGAGCGATAGCTCGCACCGGAGGAGACTCCGTCCCTTCCACACGACAAAGAGATGGTTCCGCATGTGGGTCCGCGGAATCCAGGTGACCCGGATCGCCGCCCGTTACGGGCTCACCCCGTTGCTCGGGCTCAGGCGGGGCGAGACAACGGCCCGGACGCCCGGCGAGATAGCCAGACGCACCCGCCTCGCCCTCGAAGAGGCCGGGGGGATGTTCGTGAAACTGGGACAACTCCTCGTGACCAGACCCGACCTACTGCCACCCGAGGCCCTGGCGGAGCTGAGCCTTCTTCACGCCGACGTGCCCCCGATCCCGGGAGAGCGAGTAAAAGCGCTGGTTCTCGAGGAGACGGGCAGACCCGTCGAGGAAGTGTTCGCCGAGATCATCTGGGAGCCACTGGGCTCGGCGTCGATAGGTCAGGCCCACGCCGCCCGGCTTCTCGACGGTCGCGAAGTGGTTGTCAAGGTTCGCCGGCCCGGCCTCGAAGCGCAGGTCGACACCGATCTGGCAATTGTGAGGTGGCTGGCGGGCATTGCGGAACGACGCACCGGTTGGGGGGGAGCGTACGCGGTCAGCGATCTGGCGTCGGAGTTCTCCAGCGTCCTGCGCGCCGAGCTCCGCTTCTCGATCGAGGCCCAACACGGCATCGAGATCGGTGCCGCCTGTGCCGGCGATCCAATGATCCGGATACCAGGAATCGTCGGGTCGCTGACCACCGATCGGATGCTGGTCATGGATCGTCTGTACGGGACGACCCTCTCAAAGGTGGGTCTCGATGTGCACGACCCGGAGCACCGCAGACGTCTCGCTGACGCGCTGTGTCGCTCACAGGTCAACGCCATGTTGCACGGGAAGAGATTCCACGGCGATCCCCACCCGGGCAATGTCCTGCTGCTCGACGACGGCTCCCTGGGCTTGGTCGATTTCGGGATCACAGGTCGGTTGGACGCATACGAGCGTGCCGCGGTGTTCGAGGTGCTCCTCGCGATGCGCCTGGAGCAGCCTGCATTGTTGTACGACGCGTTGATGACGGTGGGAGCAATCAACGCCGAGCACGACCCCGACCAGGTCGAACGAGCACTGGCCCAATTCTTGACCTCACTGACCGGGCCGGGTTTCCCCGGGCCGGAGGCGCTCACCGATCTGCTGAGACTCACCGCCCGGTTGGGGATGCGTCTCCCTCCCTCGACCACGACGATGTTCCGAGCTCTGGCGACTCTGGCCGGAACCCTCGACACACTGTCACCCCACTACCCGATCTTCGAGGTGGTCGCCGACATCGGTGGTGCGGAGATGAGGGAGAGGATGCAGCCTGCGTCGGCTGGCGAGTTCGTCTTGCAGGAGTGGGCTGAGTTGGGCCCACTCCTGCGCAGAGCACCCCGTCATCTCGACCGGGTCGCCCGTCTCGCCGAGAACGGTCAGCTCACAGGCAGAGTCCGGCTTTTCGCCTTCCCCGACGAGGTGAGGACTGTGGAGCGACTCCTCAACAGAGTGGTCCTGACATTTCTCACGATTGGGCTCGGTGGAGTCTCGGTGGCTCTGCTCACCTCCGAGGGCGGCCCCGATGTTGCCGGCATCCAAGTCCGCATCTTCGAGATCCTGGGATGGGCGACTGCAGCGTTCGCCACTCTGCTGATGCTGCGGATCCTGCTCGGTGTCCTTCGCTCTGAGCGGAAGATCGAACCGAACTGACGTCCTCGTCATTCAACCAACCCGCGGCGACATGACCCTCCCTCCCTCCGACGACAACCACCTCTCTGCAGCTGCGACAGCTGCGTGAGGTTGGCGTGAAGACGACCTCGCGGCCGGTTTACGGGTAGCCGATCAGGGTGTGTCCCCGATGTCGAATCGTGCCGGCTCGTCGATGATGGCACTGATGCCCAATTCATTCACGGCGGGCACGATCCGGCTGTAGCGAGAGGGAGATGAGGAAATGAATGCGCCGACAAGAGTCGTGCTGAGTGCCATCAGCACCGTCCTGTTCATCTTCGCAGCGTGCATGCTGGCGGCAACGCTCGCACTTGGCTGGCTATACGGAACACAGAGGAGCGAGGAGGGCTTTGTCGAGAGCTCAGATGTCTCTATGTCGACAGATGGCTACGCCATCACCTCGGCCGATATGGATCTCGGATCTCTTCCGGAGGAATGGATTCCCACAAATGTCGTGGGGAAATTCCAGGTTCGAGTCCAGTCGGAGAGCGGATCACCCCTCTTCGTGGGCGTGGGTCCCTCCCGCGAAGTTGGGGATTTCTTGGCAGACGTCGAGTACGCGGAGGTGACGCGGTTTGGCAACCGAGAGCGACTCTCGTACACCGAACATGCCGGATCTGCGATCCCTCAGCCGCCAGAAGAGCTCGATTTCTGGACGGTCAGCACGGAAGGTTCCGGCCCGCAAACCCTGAACTGGGAGCCCGAATCCGGCGAGTGGACTCTGGTGGTCATGAACTCTGATGCCGCTTCCGGATTGGACATCTTGGCGTCCCTCGGTGTGAATACCCCTTGGATTCCCATCGGTATGTGGGTGTTGGGAGTTTTGACGATCTTGGTCGGGGCGGGGGCTGTCGTGATTGCAGCGATCGCCTCGAAACAAGCTCGCACGGTCGATACGAGTGACGAGGGAACACCCGAACATGCATCGGTGTCGAATTGAAGCCAACTCGGATGAGGGGCCAGTCAGGGTGACCCGATCGATCGGTGCTAGGCCCTGTGTGTCGCCGGGCCGGCATCGTGGTCGGTCATGAGATCGCAACTCGGGCAGTACCAGCGAGCATCGAGTGGAGTGCCGCAGAGGTCGTGACGGATCGCCGGTCCTTCGTCGGAGAGCCGGTCACCCCAATGGGCGAGTAGTCGGAGCGCCCCGGCCAGATCGTGGCCTGCCGCGGTGAGCTCGTAGGCATTTCTCGTCGGGCGCTCGGAGTATGGGAAGACGGTGACGACGCCTTCTTCCTCGAGCTTGCCGAGACGACTGGAGAGAGTGTTGGGGGCGATTCCGGCAACGGCACCTTCGAGGTCGGAGAACCGCCGGGGCCCGTCGAGTAGCGCGTCGATGATCATCAGCGACCAGCGATCGCCGATCTTCTTCAAGGCATGCTGCAGAGGCTCTCGCGTTTCGTCCATCGATTGAATCGTATTGCCCCATCTGAAAGAGGCTGATATGTTCCTCAGTTACTTGTAACTTGCAAGCAACAAGTAAGGAGTTCAGATGGGTATGAAACTCATCGAGATCGGTGACGAGATCGGATCGGTCTCCGAGGCTGCGGGTGGAGCGGTCGTCGGGTTCAGCGGTGGCTGGGGTCGTGGCACCGGTTTCGTCGTCGCCCCAGATCGGGTGCTCACCAACGCGCACAATCTCACGGATCAGGAGCTGCGAGTCAGTTTCGGCGATCGAGTGGAGACAGGCACGGTGTTGGGCGTGGACCATGACACCGACCTTGCCTTGATCGGGGTCCGGACCGAGGTGCCGCCGGTGACGTGGGATGCCCAGGAAGCGGGTGTGAGCATCGGTATGCCAGTTCTGGCCATGGCCAACCCGGGCGGTCGAGGGCTGCGAGCGACCCTGGGTTTCGTGGCGGGTCTGCAGCGTGGATTCAGGGGGCCGCGGGGCCGGATGGTCGAGGGCGGCTTCGAGCACACCGCACTGGCTGCCCCTGGGTCGTCCGGAGGTCCCGTGTTCGACACGTCGGGGAATCTGGTGGGTGTCAACACACGGCGTCTAGGGCGCGGCTTTTACCTGGCGCAGGTCGCCGATCAGAGGCTGAAAGCAACTATCGACATGCTCGAAACGGGTGGGCCCGAGGAGCCGAAACGACTCGGGGTTGGATTGGCGCCTTATCAGGTCACGAAGGGTCTGCGCCGTTCCATGGGTCTGACCGACGTGGACGGACTCTTGGTTCGCTTCGTAGAAGAAGACTCAGCGGCGGCCCGAGCCGGCATTCGCGAGGGAGATGTGATCCGGACTGCGGACGGCAACGCGATCACCGACGTGGATCATCTGTTGCAGGCGCTGTCTTCGGCCGGAGACTCGATCGAATTGGAGATCGTCAGACTCAATGAGGCTCTGAGCCTGACCGTCGACCTGGGATGACCCCCCAGCCACCGGTCGATGTCGATGCCGGCGTTGAGGCCCTCGACGCCTACTCTCGTGTTGTCACCTCGGTGGCACGCCGACTTCTTCCCTCAGTCATGGCGGTGACCACGAGAAGAATGGAGCGAAGGGGCGGGGAGGCAACAGGGTCGGGGTCGGCGTTTGTCGTCGGCCCGGACGGACTAGCCGTCACGTCGGCACATGTGGTCGAGGGCCTGTCCAGGGGAGGGGCCTCATTCACTGACGGGTGGGAGACGGGCTTCGATGTCGTAGGTAGCGATCGTCTGTCTGATCTCGCAGTACTTCAACTGGCTGAACGTGAACTGCCGGCGGTCGAGCTCGGGGATGCCGACCGGCTCCAGGTCGGTCAACTCGTCGTCGCTGTCGGTAACCCGCTGGGGTTCGCAGGATCGGTGACAGCGGGGGTGGTCAGCGCTCTGGGGCGGTCCTTCGCCACCCACACCCGCAGTCACACCCGTTTGGTCGAAAACGTCATACAGACTGATGCAGCGCTCCACCCCGGCAACTCGGGTGGAGCCCTGGCGGATGCCGGCGGGCGGGTAGTTGGTGTGAATACCGCGGTCGTGGGACCAATGATCGGACAGGGTCTCGGGCTTGCCGTACCCATCGACAGCGCCACCAGGGCGATCATCGGGGAGCTGATTCAAAGGGGACACGTCTCCCGCGCCTATCTCGGTGTCTCCGGCGGCTCGCGTCCCTTGCCGCCCCGTGCGGCGACGACGACCGGCAGAGAGCGTGGACTGGAGGTCGTCGAGGTGATCCCCGGGAGCCCCGCGGCTAGAGCCGGGATCAAAGCCGGGGACATCCTGCTCACCTGCAATGATCACCCCCTGGATGAAGCGAGGGATCTGCAACGGCTGATGACCGGCGATCGCATCGACAACGACACCGAAATCAGCCTGATCCGGCGTGGCAGGCTGATCAACACGACGGCGCGACCGGAACGTCTGAGCGACCGCTGACCATTACAGACGCCCGTCAGCCCTCGATGGGACAGATCACTCCTGGCGAGTGAGCCAACGGTCCCAACCGGTCTCGGGCGCGCTATCGAGCAGGATTCGAGAAGCGCACCTCCCCGATCCCACGTAGTTTCGTGGCGACCCGAGAAGGAGAAGATTGGGATGACGACATCCAAGCAGACCAGTTCTGACGGTTTCTCAGACGCAGAGCGCGCCGCCATCAAGGAACGTTCCCGAGAGCTGAAGGCGCAAGGCCGCAGCGGCCAGAAGAAGGCCGACAACGCACAAGCCGTTCTCGACGCCATCGCCGAGATGCCCGATGACGACCGCGCGCTCGCAGAACGCATCCATGCACTCGTCATCGCGAAAGCGCCTGAGCTCCTGCCCAAGACCTGGTACGGCATGCCCGCGTACGCAAACACTGAGGGGAAAGTGGTCTGCTTCTTCAAGGCCGCGGCCAAGTTCGAGGGTCGCTACGCGGTGTTGGGATTCGAAGATGCCGCAGCACTCGACCACGGGCCGATGTGGCCGGTCGTGTTCGCGATCGTCGATTGGAACCCCGACGTCGAGAAGGAGATTGGAGGCCTTATCGAGACTGCCGTGGCCTGATCGATTTCGGGCCCGGACAGGTCCACCCGATGAGGAGGGCCTGAATCGTGATGGACCTGTTCTCTACCCCGCTTGCTCTGTGCGGTGGGCGGCGACGGCCGAGATGGTGTTCGGGAAGAAGCTCTCATCACCGATCATGTCGTACAACCCATAGGCGCGCAGGCGGTCCTTGACCGGCCCTTTGAGCCCGGCGAAAGCAAAATCGATCCTGCGGTCCGCCAGCTCGTCGAGAACATCGGTGAGGATCTCTGCGCCGGTGCTGTCGATGTCGGTGATGGCGTTGCCCACCACCAGGACCCGCTGGATGGGACGGCCCGCCTCGCGGAGCATCTCCTGGAGGGTTCGGCCGAAGTCGGGGGCGTTGGCGAAGAACAAGGGCGCGTCGTAGCGGATGATCAGCAGGCCTTCGATTGTGGCGGCTTCGGGATGCCGCCCCCTGTCGTGGTAGCCGGGCACCCCGGCGACCTTGCCGAGCTCGGTGCTGTGCGGGCGCCATGACCTCCTGATGAAGTTGGCCAGTGAGAGCACGATGGCGATTCCAATTCCCTCCAACACCCCGACCACCAGCACAGCCAGAGCCGCAGCCAGTGACAGCAAGAACTCCGACCGACGCACCCGCAGGAGCCACCGCCAGCCGTCCCAATCGAAAAGGGAGAACGAGGCGGTGATCACGATCGCCGCCAGGGTGGGCTGGGGCATGTCTGAGACCAGGCCAGGCAACACGAGGACGATGACGATCACTCCGGCGGCGGCAACCAATCCGGCAACCTGGGTACGTGAGCCCACGGCCAGCGCCACGGCCGTGCGCGAGGAGCTGGCACTCGTGGCGAATCCCTGAAACAAACCCGACAACAAGTTGGCGGCGCCCAGTGCTTTGATCTCGCTGTTGGGGTCAACCTTCTCCCCAGCCTTGAGCGCGGTCGCGGTCGACAGGGCGCCTGTGTCGGCGAAGGACACCAGAACGACGGCCAAGGCCCCTCCAATGAGGGCCGGCAGAGTGCCGAGATCGACCTCCGGGAAGGTGAGCGGAGGCAGGCCGCGCGGGATGTCACCGACGACGTCGACCTGGAGGCCGAACACGGTCACCGCCACGATCGAGGCGACGGCAGCAACGATCACGCCCGGGCGCAATCGGCTCATGCGGTTGAGTACCAGGATCACCACGATGCTCGCCAGCGCGATGGCTGTCGTCGCCGCGACTGCCTCCTCGTCGGCGATGGCCTCCACAGTCGCACCCAAGAGCTCGAGCGTGGTCTCCGCATCGACCTCGATTCCCAGGGCCTTCGGCACCTGTGACAAGAAGATCAGAACTGCAATGCCGTTGAGATAACCGATCCGGATCGGCTTGGAGAGCAATTCGGTGACGACTCCAAGTCGCAGAAAGCCGGACATAACGCACACCAGCCCGGCGATGATGCTCATGGCGGATGCCAGTGCCACCGCTTCGCCGGGGGACGCGGCGAGGGGGATGATCACTGCGGCGATCACCGGAGCGAGTGAAGAGTCGGGCCCGAGCACGAGGCGGCGGTTGGGCCCGAACGCGGCGTAGGCGACGAGCGCCGCGATCGTGGTGTAGATGCCCGTGACCGCCGGCAAGCCGGTCAGCTCGGCGTAGGCCATCCCCTGAGGCACGAGCATCGTCGCCAGGACCACACCGGCGACCAGGTCGGGTCGGAATGCGTCCCTGCGATATTCCCGCAGTGTTACGACGATCGGAATCCTGGCTGTCAGCTGCGTTCGTTCGGTAGATCCTTCTCCCAAAGGATCGCAAAAACTAGCGGAGGAATCGAGGCCCGAAGGTGGGCCAGATCCCGCATAGGATCAGGATGCTCGTCGGCCTGGTGGCCAACCCCACATCTACCAAAGACATACGACGGCTCACAACGCTCGCCCGAGTCATCGACCTCGAGGAGACTGCCAACCTGGTGGCCCGACTCCTTGTGGGGCGGGCCTCCGAGGATGGCATCGAGGGCATGGCCCTGGACGATCCCGCCGGCCTGGCGAGGAGCGCCGTGGCAATGGCCGGCAGGTCTGCGGCGCCCGTCGACTTCCTGCCCGTTCGGCTCGAGGGTGACGTGCTCCTCGTGTTGGCCCTCTCACTACTGACGACCCTCCACGCTCAACCGCTGGGATGCTGCTCGCAACGCTTCGCTCGGTAGATGAGTCCGCGGATGATCGGGGAGAGTCCGCAACGCGACCTGAAGGTCGCGAAATGTCGCCGCAACCAGGTGAGTTGGAGAAACACAAAGAAACCCAACAGGCACAAGGTGATTCGGGCGAAGACGCAGCTAACGGATCGTGGTCAGGGACGGCGTCGATCCGTCGACCTCCGGTTTTTCAGACCGGCGCTCTACCAACTGAGCTACCTGACCATTCACCCCAATCTTGGCGGATTGTGGTGGCGGGCACGACGGGATTTGAACCCGCGACCTCCGGCTTGACAGGCCGGCGAACACTCCAGACTGTTCTACGCGCCCTGGAGCTTGCCCGGAGTTCGGGCGTCGCAGAATTATATC
>DASPGH010000017.1:0-6449 GCA_035620735.1 Acidimicrobiia bacterium
GAAATCGCCCTGACCAGGGGTTTTGGTGGAGCTGACGGGATTCGAACCCGTGGCCCCCTCGTTGCGAACGATGCCGACACCACCCTGTTACCAGGGGAAACGCAGGGTTCTGAGGGTCTGTGGGGTGGCTGTGGGCGAGCCACGTGAGACAGCCTGAGGCAACGTGAGAAATGACGCAACTCTGGGGCCTGGTCAGACATGCCCTGACCAGGGGTTTTGATGGAGCTGACGGGATTTGAACCCGTGACCCTCTCGTTGCGAAAGATGTGGTCAAACCACTGTGACCAGGGGAAACAGGCGACGTTTACTGCTCTGTGAGGCGGCTGTGGGGAGAGCGACGCGAGATCAGGTGACGTGCGGTGAAGCAGAGGTCACTGAACACAGCGTCCAATCTGGGGAGCCTCATTCGTCCTCACCGACTCAGTCGAGTTTGGGTGGAGAGGCCTCCCGGGGCGAGAGCGTCGATGTCGCGCCTCCGGTGATTTCACCATCAACGGCCAAACCAATCCGGTCGAGATCGCACTCCGGGCCCAATTGAGGTCGCAAGGTCGTCGCCACCGGAACAACCCGAAGTGGCCTACTCCGACTACGGAGTGATTGCCCCGACGGTGCACGTTGTTCTGTCAGTGGACGACGAGGCTATGGTCGAAGTCCAACTCTGGCTGACCCAAACAGAGACACTCCGTCCGGACCTTCGACTCTCTCGGATTCACCGGACACTTGTCGAAATAGTCTCCTGTGTGGAGTTTCCTCAGGAAACCTTCGGCGGTCAGGTGGGATCCGGACAGGTCGACAGCGTCGACAAGCTGACCGATATTGTTCGAAGTGCGCCGGGAGGTCGAGACGAGCTTTGCCTCCGCGCAAGGACCCCCCAGCTGAGGACGAACTCAGTCGAGAGATCGGACTTGGGAGAGGAAGGAGACTCCATGCCGTCCTACGAAGAGACCGTCGACATTCTGGAGACGGAGTTGCAGCAGATCGAGGCTGTGTTTCGAGGCTTGAGCGCTGACGAATGGCAGGCGCCCACAGCGCTGGTCCCATTGGATGAGGAGAAGGCGCACTGGACTGCATTTGAGCTTGCCGGCCATTTCGACATCTCGATCGGTCTGACACGGATGTTGATTGCGGACCCCCAAGCGGGCCAGGTGGGCCGTGACCGGACCAGTTTCTTCATTTTCCCCCGGTCCGAGGTCGCCCCTGTGGTCTATGACTATGCGTTCACGATGGTGGAAGGGAAGACACCAGCCGACATGCCAGATGTTCTGCATGAGACCTTCTCCAAGACCATCGAGGAGTCGCGGGCGACTTCGCCCGACACGATCGGGCCGGGTTACTACGCCTTGATGACGCTGGGTGAGTTCGTTCCCAGCCGGGTCGTCGAGGCAGTGGTACACGGCATAGACCTCACCGACGCACTTGGCCGCGATCGAATGGCATCGGACGAGGCGGTCGCGATCACCGCGAATATCCTCGACGATCTGCTGGCTCGTCGAACAGTTGCCGGACGCCCCCCCGACCTCCAAGACGATGACTGGTCATGGGTTCGCGCCGCCTCCGGGCGTGGCGATCACGGCGACCCCAGACTGCCTCTTATCGGTTAAGGCCCACTGAACATTCTGTACAACGACAAATCCCGGAAACCAAACATCCTGTGAGCTCTCGGTGGAGCGTCGACAGATGGATGGCAGTCGATTGTCACGTTCACACGTCGGTGTCGCCGGACAGCGATGCCGATCTCGGCGCTTACTGCGCTCGGGCAGAATCGATCGGTCTGGAGTTGCTGGTCGTGACCGACCACATCGACTTCGATCCACGAGACCCCGCATCTCACAGCGCTTCCTTTCGTCGGCGCCTCGATCAGTTGGAGGGGGTCCGCCAACGCTATGGCAGCCGGGTGGGACTCGCCATAGGAGTCGAGGTGTCCTATGAGAGCCGATTCGAGGAGCGAATCCGTCAATACCTCCGGGCCAGCGACTATGACTTCGTACTGGGCTCGGTACACGATGGATTCGGCACCCGGTTCCGCCCTGATCGGATCCGAACCACAGCAACGAGATCGGGACCCATCGGGGTTCTCGAAGCCGTAGCAGCCGAGTCGATCGCTGCGGTGAGATCCGGCTTGTTCGACGCGATAGCCCATCTGGATCGTGCGAGGTCCTGGACGAGGCGGGTCGGAGCCGAGGTGCGTCCAGATGAACTGGTCGAGATTTTCGAGCCATGCTTGAAGGAGATGGTTGATACAGGTGTCGCACTCGAGATCAACACCGGCGAGAAACCACGCGAACGCAGCCCGACTTACCCCCTTCTCGAGTTGGTCGAAGCCTTCCGCGTCGCCGGCGGCACCTACCTGACAATCGGCTCCGACTCCCATCACGTCGCCAACCTGGGCTACGACGAGGAGCGTCTCACCGGGCTATGGCTCGAGCCATTTGAGCCAACACCCAAGATCCGGGCGCTCCTGGGCAGATCGCGCGGTTCGAGCCTCAGACCATCCGGCCGAACAAGGCCAGAGCCTCGGACGCCGCATCGGACCACCTGAACCGGTCGGCAAATCGGGGCCCCGCGTGGCGCAGTCTGTCGAAGGTTTCTCGATCCTCGAGGATGTCGCCTGCGGCTCGTGCCCAGTCTTCGGGAGCGTGAGTGCTCAGACGCAGACCGCCTGATCCATCACCAACAGTGGTCATCAAACCGCTTACTGAAGAAGCGAGCACCGGAGCCCCACATGCCTGAGCCTCGAGAGCAACGAATCCAAAAGTCTCGCGCCGGGAGGGCACGAGGACTAAGGCCGCCCTCCGGAATATGGATGCCAGCCTCGCCTGGTGAACCTTTCCGAGAAAGACGACATCGGCGACCCTCGAGCCGCTCACGCTAAGCCGACGAGCGCCGGAGGACTCGAAGGGCTCCCTCGGCCCACCCGCCACGACCATCCTCACTCCGCCCAGAGAGCGCGCCAATAGCTCGTAGGCTCGAAGCGCCACATCCACACCCTTCGATCTCGTGAGTCGGCCCGCAAATACGACAGTCCTCACACCCACTGACCGAGACAGCACGTTGCTGTCTCTTGGTCTGTGAAAGAGCCTGCGATCGACACCCGGTGTCACCACCGCGACCCTGTCTTCGTTGGCGCCAAGGCTGTGGACGATGTGATTTGTCTCGGAGTCAGTCGACGCAATCAGCAGGTCGGCCTTCTGCGCGGTTCGCGCCTCTTGGCGGCACCGACAGTCATTGCAGGAGCTCAGAGGATGTCGACATTCCGCGAATGAGTGGTGGGTGTGGACATGAGGCGCATCCAAGACCTCACCAAGAAAGGCTCCGACCTCTGCCGAAGCCCAGTAGTGGGAGTGCACCACGAGTGAGGAACGATCCCGTGCGATTCGCTTCATCACCTGTTCACTGAACTCCTCCATCGAACCCGACATGTCTCGCGACCGGCCGGGTGGAGGCGACCTGACATCGACATGGTGAAGGATCACCCCAGGTGCGACTGTCATCGAGGGCCTCCGGAGATAGCCGTGGCCACGAGTGAAGATGTCAACGCCCACCCCAGCCCGGGCAAGGTGCGCTGCGATATGGCGAATGTATGTGTTCATCCCCCCGGACACGCCATCTCCTGGTTGACGGTAAGGGCATGCGTGGTAGCTGATACATACGACACGCATCAATCGACCACCAATTCGAAAAGACGTCGCGGAGCGGCCCCCAATCTGGTCTTGTAAGGCTCTGCACCCTTCAGGAAATCAAACGAACGGAGGCCGTTCTCCACACCACGCGCGATCACTTGGGCAAAAAGCACGGATCCAGGAGACAACGCACCGTATGTCGAGTCATAAGCACTGTTATAGAGATAGTGCACTGAGCCGGCCTCGAAACCAAAGACGATGGCCATGGAGCGTCCATCGCCGACCAATTCGTCCAGCCTCCATCCAGGCGAGCGCCACAGGCACTCGAAAAACGCCGTCCGCCTTTCGTCGAGAAATGCCCTTTTGACGCCGCTCGACCTCCTATGAAGCTCGACGAATCTCCCAAAAGCGTCGCTGTCCCGACGCCAAACTCTCACAACGGGCCTGCCCACTTGCTCTGTATAGCGGCGAACCTTCCGCCTCAACTCGTGGGCCTGCCGAGAGGAGAGACCAGAGTATGGGTCCCCTCCTACCATCGCTCTAAGGACGTATGTCGGTTCGCTGGGGCGGAAGCTGAGCGAGAGACCCCTCCGCCTCATCTCCGTGGAAAGTGGCCGCGCTGCCTCTTCAGGCAAAGACTCGAGACGCAGGCTGTGACCTTCTGCTACTAGAGCAGTGAGGTCGTCCGCAATGACACCGAGATCCGTGCCGAGAGGGCTGCGGTAGTCAGTCACATCGGCGGATCCGGCCCCACGCAACTCGCCGCCCCGCCTGACGAGCGGTAGACATGACCCGTCGTCTCCTGCTACGAGGAGTTCACCGTCGCCGAGGTGTCTCCACCAACAGGTCAAGAACTGCGCCTCAGGGAACGGCCCCACGTCTTGCGCCAACGGCGAGTGTGCCCGGGCCAGCGCCTGCAACGGATCTGGGGCCATTCGGTACCTATGGGACCAGGAGCTTGAACGCCTCCGCCAGCTCCAAACCATTTGGAGCTGAGGCGGCGGCGCGCCCCTTCAAGACGCGGTCCAACTCGCCGGGCGGGACCGGAGTGGTCAGCATCTGAGACTCATGGCATTTCAGGGCCCGCGCTTTGATGTCGATCGACCCGGAGACGTCCTCCCAGTGATCCGGCTCGTCGACATTCCACAGCATGATATTTCTGGGACGGTGCTTGGACAAGCCGTCGCCCAGTTGTTCGGGGTAGAACAGGTGATCACGTGCTGCCACCACGGCATCGACAGCGGCCCAGCCCGCAGCCCTGTGGTCCGAGTGCATTTCGTATCGACGCCAGGGATCATGGGTGAGCACCACATCGGGGCGGAGTCTTCGAATCCAAAGACACAGCGTCTCGCGGGGCGACGGCGAAGCGTCGAGATGCCCGTCAGGGTGGCCGAGCATCACGAGCTCCCCGGTCGCGCCCAGTGTCTCGAAGGACCTCCGCTGTTCCAACTCACGCGTCTTCGAGAGCTGGCCCGGCGTAACGGCAAGATCCCAGGACCCCTTCGACCCGTCCGTGAGCACGATCATCGACACTTCGCAACCGCCCCGCGCCCACTTGGCGAGGGTCCCACCAGCGGCATATTCGGCATCGTCTGGGTGAGCCCCAATGGTCAACGCCTTGCGCGGAGTGGGCAGGTCGACGCTCAGCTCCGAACCGCCCATCACTCGCTGGCGCTAGCAGGGGTCAGTTCGAACATTCTGTTCACGAGCGTCGTGGAGAAGCCAAGATCCCGATATAGCGACACAGCGCGCAGGTTTGCCTCGTCGACATACAAGATACATCTCGTACATCCCTGGCGGGTGTGGAGGTCGTCGAGCCCAGCCAGGAGGAGGGCCCTTCCAATCCCCATTCCTTGCGAGCCGGGATCCACGGAGAGCACATAGATTTCGCCGCATTCAGAATCGTGTTTCCTAGTCCAGCACGAGCCAAGCAGCGTGTCGCCTCGCCAGGCCATCAGAAGGCCCTGAGGATCAAACCATGGCTCATTCATTCGCTCTCGCACCACGTCGAGAGTCCACGCACCGTTCTCTGGGTGCCCGGAGAAGGCTCGATTGTTGACCTCGAGCCACCGGAGTTCATCGTTCCCCCGGCTGAAGGTCCCAACGGAGACAAGACGAGTTACCTGAGTGTCGCCTCCAACGGGCAGAGTCCGCTCGAGACACAACAGACGCCGGGACTCGACATAGCCCATGCCCAGTAGGGCATCCGCGACGTCGTCCAGACGCGCCCACACAACGTGACTCGAACTGTCAGGCAAAGCACTGCGAAAGACCGCCAGACACTGGTCGAGAAGATCGACTCGCTCATCCGAAACGTACTCGGCCGCCCACCTGCCCTCATCGCCATCCGATCGACCCGGATACCACAACGCGCGCAGCAGGGCAATGGGAGCGCCGCGCTCCAGTCCGACGATGGACCGATACTCTCGGGTCACCGGTCGTCCCAGGGACTTGGCATCGGTCAAAGCCTGATGGCCGGTTCGCTGCTCGACGCGGTGAACCAAGTCGTCAACGGCTTCACCATGCCGCTTGGGTTCGAAGGTCTCCCATCTCACCATCGCCCGAAGTTACCTCGGGAGACACACGGCCAACTCTCCCGGTAGTGGTTCTCTGATGTGATGTCGACCTCGCGTTGCAGGGCGTTGCAGTCCGTCATGGTGACGATTCGTGATTAGACAGCCGCCTGATCACCAGCCCCTGTCGACCCACTCCTGCAGATGGGGACGCTCGTCGCCAATCGTCGTGTCGAGTCCGTGCCCCGGGTACACCACTGTCTCGTCCGCCATCGGGAACAAACGGCCTCGAATGCTCTCGATGATCTGGTCGAAG
>DASPGH010000018.1:0-82797 GCA_035620735.1 Acidimicrobiia bacterium
AGTTGAGCGTGTCGTCCACAGCCGTCAGGGCGTAGCCGTCGTCAGTCGTACCGCGCCGCCAAAAGGTCCAGTCTGTCGAAGACCGGGCGCGCCGTCTCGGTTATCCGGTTCAGGGAGAAACACTCGTCCAGTGCATCGTCGGAGAGGGTGACTTCTGGATCGGCGCGGAGCAGGTCACGCAGATTCCCCTTGTCGTCCCAGGCCTCCATCGCGTTCCGTTGCACGATGCGATAGGCCTCGTCCCGGGTCAGCCCCTCTTCCACCAGGGCCAGTAACACTCCCTGGCTGAATACGAGCCCGTTCGTGGCATCGAGATTGGTGGTCATACGCTCGGCGTCGACGACGAGTTCGTCCACGAGTCCCTCGAACTTCACCAACATGTAGTGCAAGGCGATGGAAGCGTCCGGAAGTGCCACCCGCTCGGCCGACGAGTGAGAGATGTCACGCTCATGCCACAGGGCGACATTCTCCAACCCCACCTGTGCATAGCCGCGCAGCAGACGCGCCATCCCTGTCATGCGCTCGGAGAGGATCGGGTTCCGCTTGTGGGGCATCGCCGATGACCCCTTCTGACCCTTGCTGAAACCCTCGCGAGCCTCGCCCACCTCTGAGCGCTGCAGGTGACGCACCTCGGTCGCCATCCGCTCGATCGACGCTCCGACGAGGGCCAGAGTGGACAGGTACTGGGCGTGACGATCTCGTGCGGTCACCTGGGTGGAAGCCGGCTCTATGCCGAGGCCGAGCGATTTGCACACCTCCGCTTCGATGCTCGCCGGGACATGGGCGTATGTGCCGACCGCGCCCGAGACCTTTCCCACCGAGACCGCCTCGCGGGCTGCCACGAGCCGCTCCCGATCGCGCTCGAGCTCGAAGGCCCACGATGCGAGCTTCAGCCCGAAGGTGGTCGGCTCCGCCCAGATGCCGTGGGTTCGTCCGATCATGAATGTCTCGCGGTGCTCGTTTGCACGTCTGAGGGCGGTGCCGAGGAGAACGTCGAGAGCCGAGACCAACAGATCGGCTGCGTCCCGGAGCATCAAACCACCGGCGGTGTCGAGGACGTCGGAGGACGTGAGGCCGTAGTGCACCCACTGCGCCGCCTCCGGTCCGGCGGCCCGACCCAGGAGGTCGACGAAGGCAGCCAGGTCGTGGTTGGTGATCTCCTCGCGTTCAGCCACATCCTCCGGTGTCGGGCAGACAGCGGCCTCCGTGGCGGTTGCGGTCCCGCTTGGCACCGTCCCCAGGTTCTCGAAGGCGCGGAGCGCCGCAACCTCGACTTTCTTCCATGCCTCGAGACGTGTCTGCTCGGACCAGATGTCTCCCATCGCTGGAAGTGTGTAGCGGTCGATCACGGGTGTGATCATGGCATGCCGGTAGGTTGAGAGTGTCAATGCGGACTATTCGGAACGACCAGGCGCGCCGCTACGCCCTCGGCGCCCAAGGCTTCATCGAGGGACGGGCGGCCAACCGGGTGGACGTCCGACATTTCCGCAAGGTCGTCGACCAGATCAGGCTCATTCAGCTCGATTCGGTCAATGTGTTCAGCCGCACTCACTACATGCCCTTCTTCTCTCGGATCGGGCCCTACGACCGCAACGCTCTGGACGACTGGCTGTGGCGGTCGGGTGAGATGTTCGAATATTGGGGTCACGAGGCATCGGTGATCCCGGTGGGCGACCACCGATTGTTCCGCTGGCGAATGGCTCAGGCCCTGAAGTGGAGACGGCTCACCGAGCTCGAGGAGAACCATCCCGAGTACGTCCAGTCCGTGTATCGCCAGGTCGAGGAGAACGGTCCGATTCGAGCCCGAGATCTCGAAGCGCCAGGTCAGCGTGACTCCGACGCCATGTGGGGCTGGAACGACGGCAAGGTCGCTCTGGAAGCACTCTTCCTCAAAGGGCTGGTCACCACTGCGGACCGACCCAATTTCATGCGTTTGTACGACTTGACCGAGCGCGTCCTCCCCACGGATGTCCTGAATGCACCGGAACCGGGTCATGACGAGGCGCTCGCCGAGCTGTTGATGTCGGCGGCGGCGGCGCTCGGCGTTGGGACGGCCGAAGACCTCGCCGACTACTACCGGATCAGGATGCCGGCGGCGCGCCCGGTGCTGCGACGTCTGGTCGCCGCCGGTGACCTCGAGGAGGTCGACGTCGAGGGTTGGGACAAGCTGGCGTACCTGCATCCCGAGGTTCCCCTGCCGAGATGGCCCAAAGGAACGGCCCTCCTCTCACCGTTCGACAACCTGATCTGGTACCGGCCCCGAGTCGAGCGGCTGTGGGACTTCCACTACCGGATCGAGATATATGTCCCTGAGGAGAAGCGGGTTCACGGCTACTACGTCCTCCCCTTCCTTCTCGACGGCGATCTCGTGGCACGTGTCGACCTGAAGACCGATCGTCGCACCAATGCCCTCCAGGTCAAGGGTGCCTTCGCCGAGCCCGGAGTCGATTTGAAGAAGGTGGGCAGGGCGTTGGGCAGGGAACTCCACCTCCTCGCCGACTGGCTGGGGCTCGATGGCGTGACCGTCGACCGAAACGGCGACATCTACGAGTACCTCTGAGCCATTCTGTGCGGGTTTGTCCGTACACAATCCGCACGAACCCGCACGGAACGGTCTCAGGTGAAGGCGTTGAGACCGGTGATGGCCTGACCCATGACCAGGGTGTGGATTTCGTTGGTGCCCTCGTAGGTGAAGACGGTCTCGAGGTTGGCCATGTGCCGGAACACCGGGTACTCCAGCGTGATGCCGTTGCCGCCGAGGATTGAACGGGCGGTGCGGGCGACTTCGAGTGCGTTGCGGACGTTGTCGAACTTGCCAAACGAGACTTGCTCGGGGGTGAGGATGCCTTCGTCCTTGCGACGACCCAGGTGGAGAGCGAGGAGAGTTCCCTTCTGAACGGCGACCATCATCTCGACCAGTTTCCGCTGGGTCAGCTGAAATCCGGCGATTGGCTGGTCGAACTGCTCTCGCTCCTTGGAGTAGGCGAGAGCCGTCTCATAACAGTCCCGGGCCGAGCCCATGGCTCCGAAGGCGATCCCGAACCGGGCCTCGTTGAGACACGACAACGGTCCTCTCATGGAGGCCACGTTGGGGAGCACGAACTCATCGGGGACCCGCAGGTCGTCGAAAGCCAGCTCGGAGGTGACCGAAGCCCGCAACGATGCCTTCTTCTTGATGTCGTGCGCCGTGAACCCGCGGGAGTCGGTGGGGACGATGAACCCGCGCACTCCGTCGTCGCTGCGGGCCCAAACGATGGCGATATCGGCGATCGAACCGTTGGTGATCCACATCTTCGAACCATTGATCACCCAGTCGCCGCCATCCCGTTTGGCGTGGGTCCTCATCGACGCTGGATCGGAGCCAGAGTCGGTCTCGGTGAGACCGAAACAGCCGATCACCTCGCCCTTGGCCATCCGGGGAAGCCAGGTCTCCTTCTGTTCCTCCGACCCGAACTTCCAGATCGGGAACATGGCCAGAGACCCCTGTACCGACACGAACGAGCGGATCCCCGAGTCGCCCGCCTCCAGCTCCATCGACGCCAACCCGTAGGCGGTCGCCGAAGTGCCGGCACAGCCGTAACCGTCGAGATGCATCCCCAACATGCCCAACTCACCGAACTGACGGGCCAGATCCTGATGCGGGATCTTTCCCTCATCCCACCAATCCGCCACGTGGGGTTTGATCTCCTTGTCAACGAAACTCCGCACCGTGTCACGGAGAAGGACCTCCTCCTCGCTCAACAACCGGTCGATACCGAGGAAGTCGTGCGGATCGGGCTTGTCGAAAGACATCTCACTCATGTCGTGGTGATGGTATTCGCCTGAGCGGTGCTCCGTTTCCATCGTTTGGCTAGCGAACATGAGCAGATTTGGGTCACATATGACCCGAGAAACCCCGGGTTCGCAGTTTTCTATCCGGCCAGGGTCTTCTCGGCGAGCTCTTTGCGATATCGGGCGAGACGGGCGGTGAGTTCGTCGTCCCCGATGGCGAGGATGGCCACAGCGAGTAGTGCCGCGTTGTTGGCTCCGTCGATCGCCACAGTTGCGACCGGGATGCCCGTTGGCATCTGCACCGTCGCCAAGAGGGCATCCATTCCGTCCAGGCTGGCGTTGATTGGCACTCCGATCACGGGTAGCAGCGACTTGGCCGCCATGACCCCGCCGAGGTGGGCAGCCTTGCCGGCGCCGGCGATGATCACGCTGAATCCGTTGCTGGCGGCATTCTCGGCGAAGGCGATGGCCTCGTCGGGAGTCTTGTGGGCCGATAGCACCCGCGTCTCGTGCTCGATGCCGAAACTCTCGAGCATCTCCCCGGCTTTCTCCATGACGGGCCGGTCCGTGCCCGACCCCATGACGATGGCAACTTTGTGAGTCATGTTCCCGACGGTAACCGGTGCGTATCAGGGGACCGACTCGATGCTCTTCTCGGCATGCGGAAGTTCCGCAGGGGACACGAGAGGGGAGAACATGACTGTCCTACAGAGAAGGGATGCGAGAGGATTCGAAGCCGGATCGTTTCGTAAGTTCGTGGTGGGTGCGGCTCTTGTCGTGGTCGGTGTTGCAGCCGCCTTCGGGATCAGCCAAGTGATCGATCAAGAAGCAACCGCTGAAGTGGCTGCTACCACTCCCGCAGAGCGCAATGCCATCGAGTTGGGGAGGGCCCAGCGGGCTGAGGCGATGGAGCAGATCGATCGGGCACTCATCGAGAAGTACCGGCCGGCAGTGACATCGAGCCCGGCGGCCGTCCTGCACAACCAGGGTCTGGATGTGCTCGAGAAGTACAACACGCTCGGTGTTCAGAACAAGCCAGCTTTGACAGCGGCCGAGATCGAGCAAGCTCGTAGCCAGGCCATGGTCGAGCACTACAGCAATCAGTGGAAGACGGGAACTAGCGAGTCACAGACCGGACCCCGCTGACCAACCAGAGATCGAAAACGGGGAGGGGCCTTTGGGCCCCTCTCTCTTCTTGTCAACCCTGGTGAACCACCTCCGCCAACTCGCCCGCGATTACTGAAGCCCAGGCCTGAACCTCCGTGCGCTCTCGCCAGTCGCCGACCGGCAAGGCCGAGCTGGTCCCGGGGAGCAACCGGCCGCCGAAGGTCCGATGACCCCGGGAGCGGATCTCTGTCATCGTCTTCCTCACGAACCTGACCGGCGGGATGTCAATACCGCTTGCCGAGTCATCCAGGGGACTGCTGCTGAACAGCCGCACCCTCTTTCCTGCCAAGGCCTTGCCCCTGAACCCCTCCATGCGGGTCTGGAGCGTCCAGAGCCGAAGACGTCGTCGCTAAGCAGCGATGTCTCTCCGGAACTCGACTCCAGGCCAGCTGATCTTCTCTACCGCTTCATAGGCGCGGTCACGTGCCATCTCGATGGTGTCGCCGAGACCGACGACATCGAGCACACGTCCACCATGGACGAAGACTTTCTTGCCTTCGGCAACGGTCCCGGCATGGAACACGAGCACGTCCTCGCCGAGACCTCCGTTGAGCCCTTGGATCTCGTCACCCTTCTGCGGCGCTGTCGGGTAACCCTGCGCTGCCAGCACGACGTTGACCGTGCACACGTCGGACCACTCAGGCTCTGCTCCTTCCAGGAGGTCTATGAGATCACTGGTCAAACGGGGGAGGACCGCCTGAGTTTCCGGGTCACCGAGACGGACGTTGAACTCGAGCACCCTGGGTCCCTCGGCGGTGAGCACGAGCCCTGCATAGAGAAAGCCGGTGAAAGGATTGCCGTCGTCCGACATCTGGGTCAGCGTCGGCTCGATCACGTCACTCATCACCTCGGCCACGAGACCCGGGGGAAGATCGTCCACCGGTGAGTACGAGCCCATGCCACCGGTATTGGGGCCCTGATCGCCCTCCAGGAGCCGTTTGTAGTCTCGCGCCGGCTCCAACGGTGCAGCTCCCTTCCCGGTGCACACGGCGAAAACGCTCACCTCCGGGCCGTCCAAGAACTCCTCGACCACCACCGGTCCCTCCTCCGCCCAGTGATAGGCCCATGAGATGGCATCCGTCCGAGATTCGGTGACGAGGACGCCTTTTCCGCCGGCGAGACCATCGGCCTTGACGACATATGGGCCATCAGTCTGCTGGAGATGGGCCTCGGCGTCGGCGGGATCATCGAATCGCTCCGATCCTCCGGTTGGTATCCCGGCACGAGTCATCACGTCTTTTGCGAAAGATTTGGAGGATTCCAGCCTCGCCGCGGCGCGGGTCGGACCGAAGACCGGGATGCCGAGACGGGTGACGGCGTCGGCGAGTCCTGCTGCCAGAGGGGCTTCTGGCCCGACGACCACCAGATCGACACCATGCACTCGCGCCATGGCGGCGATAGCGCCGACGTCGTCTACCGCTATGCCTTCGACGACCGGCCCGAGCTCTGCTAGTCCCGGGTTCCCGGGGAGCGATATGAGCTCTCCGACGCGGCTTGATTGGGCCAGCTTCCAGCCGATGGCATGCTCCCTGCCACCGGAGCCGACGAGCAGGACCTTCATGTGACCTCGATCAACTGTGATCGCTCCGGTCCGACCGATACCCATCCGATCGGTGCCTCCACCGCCTCCTGTATGTATTCGATGTAGGCACGGGCCTCCTTGGGAAGGTCGCCATAACGCCTCACTTCAGTGACGTCTTCACGCCAGCCGTCCAGTTCTTCATATACCGGTTGACAGTGATAGAGCACCGACTGTTGCGAGGGAAAGTGCTCGTAGCGCTCACCGCCGGCCTCGTAGGCCGTCGCCACTTTGATCGTGTCGAAGGCGGAGAGGATGTCGAGCTTGGTGAGGAAGATCTTCGTCAGGCTGTTGATCCGCACCGCGTAGCGCAGCGCCAGGATGTCGAGCCAACCACAGCGACGTCTTCGGCCGGTGACGGTCCCGTACTCACCCCCCAGCTCGATCATCGTGTCGCCGATCTCGTCACGGAGCTCGGTTGGAAAGGGTCCGGTCCCGACCCGGGAGATATAGGCCTTGGCCACACCGACGATCTCGTCGATTGCCTTGGGGCCGATCCCAGTCCCGACGACGGCTCCGCCGGCGGTTGGGTTGGACGAGGTGACGAACGGATAGGTGCCGTGGTCGATGTCGAGCAGGGTTCCCTGAGCGCCTTCGAACAGGACCACCTTGCCACCCCGTATCGCCTCATGGATCACGAGCGAGGTGTCGGCGACATGGGCCTTCAGTCGCTCGGCGTAGCCCAAATACTCACCGACGATCTCGTCGGCCTCCATGGGCAGCGTGTTGTAGACGCGGGGGAGGATGCGGTTCTTCTCCTCCAGAGCCGCTTCGACCTTTTCGGCGAAGATCTTGGGGTCGAACAAGTCTTGGACTCTGATTCCGAATCGTGAGTACTTGTCGGTGTAGGCAGGCCCGATCCCCTTCTTCGTGGTGCCGATCTGGTTCTCGCCCAGATATCGCTCGATCACGGCGTCGAGCTTGCGGTGATAGGGCATGATCAGATGGGCGTTGGAGGAGAGAAGCACCCGTGACGGATCGAGATTCTTTTCCGCCACCATGTCCATCTCGGCGAGGAGGACCGCAGGGTCGATGACTGTGCCCGAGGCGATGACCGGGATGCAGTCGGGGTAGAGGATTCCCGAGGGGATCAGCGACAGAGCGAGCTTCTGCTCTCCGACGACGATGGTGTGGCCGGCGTTGTTGCCACCCTGGAATCGGACCACGTAGTCGGCGGACTCGGCGAAGTAGTCGACGACACGGCCCTTCCCCTCATCGCCCCATTGGGCGCCGAGCACGATCGTCGCAGTCATACCGGGGTGCGACGGTAGTCGCCTGTCCCTTTGGGACAGGTTGGAGTTCCGCCGGCGCTATGTCTCAGGTTTCTCCGTCGTCGGAGTCACCCTGGTCTCCGGTGACCAGCCGGATCGTCGACTCGATCCCCCCGGCCACGACCCGAATCGGCGCCGTTCCCAGAGTGAACAGCCCCAAGCCGACGGCCCTGGGCAGCTCCTTGAGCCGAGGCGCTCCGACGAAGCGTCTACGCCCGAAGTAGATCCATAGAGCGACGGCCAAGACCGCCATGCCTCCGACCGTGATCCAGAAGCCGAGCGGATCGTCCGCCAGGGGGATCTCGATGAAGTTCATCCCGAATACGCCGGAGATCAATGTGAGTGGTAGGAGGATGGCCGAGAACACCGTCAACACACGCACGATGTCATTCGTCTGGTCTGCGACCGCCCCGCGGTAGCTCTCCTGGACCGAGCCCAGTAGAGATCTCGCTGCATCGAGCGCTTCGAGTATCTGCGCCTGATAGTCGGCTACCCGCTCGAACTCCCGACGACTCGCCTCGTCGACCAGGGGATGAGACCCCTCGCAGAGCTCGTCATAGATCTGACGCTGCGGAATGACGACCCTGCGCAGGAGGATGACATCACGTCGCAGCGCGAAGACCTCGGTCACAGCTCGTGGGTCGGCTCGCATGGCCAGTTCTTCGAGCACGTCGAGCTGGTTCTCCACCTGATCGATGAGCGCCGGATATCGTCGGCTCCCGACCATCGCCAGATGCGCTACCAATCCCGCCGGCGAGCTCGCGGCCAGGCCGACACCCCGCTCGAAACGCTCGAAAACCGCTTGGGTCGACGGAACGTCCTCGTCGTGTATCGACAAGACGAAATTCGGACCGATGAAGAGATCGACCTCACTTGGCCCGAGACGCCCGGACGAAGTGGTCCGGAACACGTTGAGGACCAGATAGATGAGGTCCCGTTCCTCCTCCAGGGCAGGCAGGCTGTTCTCGGCCAGGGTGTCGGCTATGAAACGCTCCGGGATCTGCAACGACCGAGCGACCCTTCTGATGGTGTCGCTGTCCTCACCGGCCAGATCGAACCAGGACCAACCGTCTCGTGGGATCTCCGGCACGAACTCGGTTCGCATCGTGGCAGGGAGATCCTGGCCGTGAACCCAGTTGAACGTCCGTATCACCGCGCCGATTATCGGCGTCGGGAAGGATGACTTCCGGTATTGCCCCCTGTGGAAACCACGAAACACAGAGTTCACATTTCAGCAACGGCCGAGCAATTGCCGTCAGATACAACAACGTCTGGTTCACGACCAACAGCTAGTAAGGAGGCATCGTGACCAAGACGGCTGCCGACGTCTTGTCCCTCGTCGCGGACGAGGGCTATGAGTTCGTCGACCTGCGCTTCTGTGACCTGCCCGGTCAGGTCCAGCACTTCACCGTTCCTGTCCATCAACTGACAGAAGATTCCTTCGACGAGGGTTTCGGTTTCGACGGCTCGTCGATCCGGGGATTCCAGGACATCCAGGAATCTGACATGATCCTGATCCCGGACGCGGACACCGCAGTCGACGATGTGTTCCGGATGAGGAAGACCCTGATCCTCTACTGCTTCGTGAACGACCCGGTCACCGGCACGCCGTACGACAAGGACCCTCGATATGTCGCCAAGAAGGCGGAGGACTACCTGGTGTCCACGGGAATCGCCGACACCTCCTACTGGGGTCCCGAGGCCGAGTTCTACATATTCGACGACGTCCGCTTCGGTCAGAACCAGAATTCGGGCTACTACTTCGTCGATTCCGTCGAAGGCGCCTGGAACTCGGGTGAGTTCGAGGAGGGTGGCAACCTGGGATACAAGCCCCGATACAAAGAGGGCTATTTCCCCGTTCCTCCGACGGACCACTTCCAGGATCTGCGCTCGGAGATGACGGCACGGCTCGAAGGAGCCGGGATCGAAATCGAAGTCCAGCATCACGAGGTGGGTACTGCCGGCCAGGCCGAGATCGACATGAAGTACGACACGTTGTTGCGCACTGCAGACAACGTGACGCTCTACAAATACATCGTCAAGAACACGGCTTGGGAGATGGGCAAGTCGGTGACGTTCATGCCGAAGCCGATCTTCGAGGACAACGGGTCGGGCATGCACACTCACCAGTCGCTCTGGAGAGATGGCGAGCCCCTCATGTACGACGAGAGCGGCTACGCCGGTCTGTCCGATCTGGCTCGGTGGTACATCGGCGGTCTCCTCAAACACGCTCCGGCGGTCCTGGCCTTCGCCGCCCCGACCACGAACTCGTACCACCGTTTGGTTCCGGGCTACGAGGCGCCGGTCAACCTGGTCTACTCCAGCCGCAACCGCTCCGCTGCCGTGCGCATCCCCCAGTACTCGCAGTCTCCGGCGGCGAAGCGTCTCGAGTTCCGCTGCCCCGATCCGTCGTGCAACCCGTACCTGGCCTTCTCGGCGATGCTGCTCGCCGGTCTCGACGGTGTGCAGAACCAGATCGAGCCGCATGACCCGGTGGACAAGGACATCTACGACCTGCCGCCGGCCGAGCTCGAGGGTCTCCCCTCGGTTCCGGGGAGTCTGCCTGAGGCCCTGACAGCCCTGGAAGACGACCACGAGTTCTTGTTGCAGGGAGGGGTGTTCACAGAGGACCTCATCCAGTCGTGGATCTCCTACAAGCAGGAGCACGAGGTCGATCCGGTGCGGCTCCGCCCCCACCCCTACGAATTCCACCTCTACTACGACATCTAGGTCGATCTGAAAAGATCGAAAGTGAGGGGTCGAGCGGCAGCTCGGCCCCTCCTTGATGCGGGTTCTCGATCCTTGTAGATCGCGACCCGAGCCGAACCCCTAGGCGTTGGCCTCGGCGGCGTTGTGCGTGTTGGTGACCTCGGTCCCGAAATCGGTGGCTGCCTGCACGTAGGAGTCGATGGCGGTGTTCCGTCTCTCACCGGTGTCAGTGGAACGAAGGCCTGCGAGCGCCTCCTCGGCGCTGACTGCCGCCAGGTCGATCGCCGCTTTCAGGGTTGCGTGGTTCCCCTCCAGCGCCGCCGGAGGCGTCAGCCCGCCAAGTTGGTCGGCGAGGGCTCGGGTTTGGGTGGCCACTGCCTCGAACCGGGTCTCGGCATCATCGAACTCGATCTCACGGGGATCGGCGTCGAACCCGTCGTTCACCGTCACCAGTTCGGTGCGTTGGACCTGAAGCTCCTCGTTGATGGTGTCGATGGTGTCGAGATAGGTCTGTGTCTCCGGGTCGAGCGGTGTCTGAGATTGCGTGCTTGAGGTCGATCCGTCACCACCGCCCAGCGTCGTGGTGGTGTTGGGACCTGACAGCACCGACGTTTCTGTGGAGGCCTCGGGCAGCTCGCGCACGAAAAAATAGGTGAACGCGATCATCCCCAATATGACAAGAGGGAGGATCCATCGGCCCGGCTTCGGGTCGGGGTTGACTGCCATTACGGGAATGACGATAGCCAAGGCCCGTTCGGTTCCCTGATTTCTGAATCAGCCCTCTTGAACCAGGAATCGCCGTTCCATACGTTCGAGCCATGGAACCTGACCGGGATGAGGTCTACGAGCGGATCCCTTGGGAGACGCTCGAGGCCAAGGGTGGCAACCGCCAATGGCTGGTCTATGCCGTGGCGGCCGCTCTCGTTGTCGGCGCCCTCGCCTATTCCTTCACACGAAATCAACCGGCGCCCTCGGCTCCACAGGTGCAAGCTCCTGTCGTCACATCGACGGTCCCGGGCACCACGGCGACGTCTGCCGCGGCACCCACGCCCTCCCCCGCAGCCGGCCCGGTCGTGGTGGCCGAGGCCGACCTCTATGCGGTCGATCCCGAGCGGCTCATCGACGTTGCCGCCGCCCATGCCGAGTGGTTCGCCGTCGAGTATGTCTCCTACGACGGCAACACAGAGTCGGGGCGAGCATTGGAGGGGCTGCTCCCGGAGGGGACGCCACTTCCCCAAGCCCCTGAGGGGACGCAGGTGTTCGTCGATTGGTCGCGGGCAACCAACGTCGTCCAAGTCGGGCCTACCGAGTACGAAGTGGAGGTCACAGTCCGTTCGTTGGTGGCGGAGGACGCTTCGGTCTTTGCCAGACAGGCCCCGGTGCGTCTGGTCATCCCCGTCGAGCTCGACGAGCATGGGAATCCCCGAATCGCCCGGCCCCCGTTGCTCGAGAGCGTCGATCTTGCCCGGCAGGCGAACATGTCCTTGCAGGTGGTTCCGCCAGAAGTGGCTCAGACTGTGGGAGTCGAAGGCGAGATCGTGGGGGGTCTGCAAGATGCCGACGGCGATTGGCTGGTGGTGGTGATGGCGCCAGGTGACGACGGGGTTACGAGACCGGTGACCGTCGAGGCTATGGCTACTCCCTGAAATGACTCTCTAGGATCGCCGTCGCCTGGGGTGTTATCGATTCCCAGGATCCGTCTGGAGTCTTGGTGATGGTGACGAAGTCGGCCGTGAAGAACACGCTCCCCACTCCATCCAGCGCGAGCAGGTCCGACACGTATCTCTCGTCAGGGGACGAGCCCCTGACATACGTCCCGGGGCCACCCACAGGGAGCCCGACGGTGAACTTCATCGCATTCGGATTCGGGGTGTTTTCCACACGTATCGTCATCGAGGGCCGAGCGTAACCAGTGGCAGCCATCATCGGCGTCGATGTGGGCGGCACGTTCACCGATGTGGTCGTCGTCGACGGAGAGGCCATCTCCGGTCGCAAGGTTCCGACCACCCGGGACCAGTCCGACGGGGTCGCCGATGCAGTGGAAGGTCTTGCCGCGCGGATGTTTCTACACGGGACGACGTCGGCCACCAACACTCTCTTGGAGGAGCGTGGCGCCGAGGTGTCGCTTCTCACCGATCCTGGCTATGAGGACCTCATCGAGATCGGGCGCCAGGATCGACCGTCTCTGTACGACTCATCAGTAGATCGGGCTCGCCCCCTGGTGCCGCGCCACCGGCGGTTCTCGAACCCGGCCGAATTGACCGATGCCGGGATCGTGGCGATCTGTCTTCTCGACTCGTACCGAGACCCGTCGGCTGAGGAGGAGCTGGCTGGCGTCGTTCCGTATCCGACGGTTCTCTCTTCGGTGGTGTCGCCTGAGTTCCGCGAATACGAACGTCTCGCCACCACGGTGTTGTCGGCCTATCTGACACCCTCTGTAGCCCACTATCTGCGGGCACTCGACACCCGTCTCGCCGTCGACTCCCGGCTGGTGATGACGTCCTCGGGCGGGCTGATCCCTTTCGACGAGGGAGCCCGACTCGCCGGGCGTCTCGTCCTATCCGGGCCGGCCGGGGGAGTGGTGGCGGCAGCCGCCGTGGGTGCTGCGCACGGACACGACTCGGTGATCTCGTTCGACATGGGAGGCACCTCCACAGATGTCTGCCGAATCACGGGAGGCGTGCCCTCCGTAGGAACGGGGCACCACGTCGCGGGTCGGGTGAATCGTGTGCCCTCGGTGCCGATCCGAACCATCGGAGCCGGTGGTGGCAGCATCGCCTGGGTGGACGACGGCGGGGCGCTACGGGTTGGTCCCCGATCGGCGGGTGCGGTCCCGGGACCCGCTGTGTACGCCCTGGGGGGCACCGAACTCACGGTCACAGACGCCAATGTCCTGGCGGGCCACATCCCCACCGATCTCGCCCTGGCAGGGTCGGTCACTCTGGATGTCGCCGCGGCTCGTGAGGCGGCCGAGTTAGTCGCCCAAAGAACCGGACTGGCGCCCGATCGGGCGGTTTCCGGGGTCCTCGAGGTGGTGGATGCCCACATGGAGCGGGCCCTTCGCTCGGTGTCAGTCGAAGAGGGGGCCGATCCACGCGATTCGGTGCTGGTGGCGTTTGGGGGGGCCGGTGGTCTCCACGCCGGCCGTCTGGCCCGCCATCTCGGAATCTCAAAAGTGCTGGTACCCCCTCATTCAGGGGTCTTCTCCGCTCTCGGTCTTCTGTTGGCGACTCCAAGGTCCGACGCGGTCCGCACCGTCATGCTCGCCGCCGACGATGCCGGGCTGGCAGGTATGGCGACCGCCCTTGGTGAGGAGGCGTCCAGGTCTTTTCGGGCGATGTTCGCCACACAGCCGGACCTGGTCTCGCTGTCTGCCGACATGAGATACGTGGGTCAGGCTCATGAGTTAGAGGTGCCCGTCGAGGACTGGGCTGGGGTCGAGCAAGACTTTCACGCAGCTCATCGGCAGCGTTTCGGATTCGACCGGCGCGGGGAGCCGGTGGAGGTCGTCAACCTGAGGGTTGCGACCTCTGGCTCGCCGCCTCTGTCATGGGGAGACCTCCCGGCGGTCGCAGAAAGCCATCGGCCGCGCGGGAAGAATGGTGTTTGGTTGCGGAATACCCTGCCGGCGGGATTCTCCATCGAGGGCGTTGCCACCGTGGTGGAGGACAACTCCGCCACCCGGCTCGAAGACGGTGATCATATGACAGTGCTGGAGGACGGAACTCTCGAGATAGTGCTTTCCTAGACCGGGAATTCCTGGCTTCCCTACTTCATCGTCGTGCTGAGCATCGAGATCGTTTTCGAGGTCGTGAAGCACAGGGTCGGGCGATGGACCTGGCCACTGGCCTCGTTCAACCTCGCACTCAACACTGCATTCGCCGTTCCGGCGGTCTATCACCGACCAGGTCCTGAACGACGAGTTCTTCGAGGTCCTGGGGACCGATCCAAATGCGGGGAGCATCACGATCAACTCGACCATCGCCGTCATCGTGGCCATCGCTGCCTTGGGACGTCATCGACGGCTTCCGGAAGGCGAAGAAGTGACGGGTGAGCCGTTCAGTTCGGGCTCAAGAACAGGAACTGATCTACCTCGATCAAGCCGAGAGCCCACCTCACAGGTATCGGCACGCCTCTGCGGTCAGGGTCGGTGTAGACGTGGGGCCTTGACAGCTCGATCGTGGACCCACGGGTGGTGATGCTGCACCCCTCTGCCGCCAGCACGTTCTCTACCCATGAGGCCATGCCATATGTGAGGGCGAACAAATAGCCGTCGTCGCGTCGAAACACGTTCACCGGTGTGTCATAGAGCTTTCCGGTGTTCCGCCCGCGATGGTGGATGATGGCGAAACCGGGCATCCAACCTGCGACCCGGAGGGCCACACGATTGGTGGCTACCTTGTTGAACTCGGCTAGCTCGCGGGGCAGTGGCACCGCCCGGACCCTAACCGCAGCCGGGCTCGGTGGTTAGCCTCCTTCCGCTCGCTAAACCGATGAACACCGAAGACGCAGTCAGATACGTCCAAGCGGTCTTGGCCGCCAGGGCAAATCCCGAGAAGGCCAAGGGGATGCAGGCCTACATGAAGACGGACATGCCGTTCTACGGGGTGCAGAAACCTGCCCGAACCGAGATCCTTCGCCATTTGAGAGGCGAGTTCGCTCCACAGAATCGGAAGGAGTACGAGGCTCTGGTCACCGCACTCTGGGAGCTGCCCCACCGCGAGGAGAAGTACCTGGCGCAGAGGGTGGCCGTGGTCTTCAGACAGTTCATCGTCCCGGAGTCTCTGCCCCTATACGAGCGTTTCATCGTCGAGGGAGCCTGGTGGGACTTCGTCGACGAGACCGCCACCCATATGATCCGCGAGTTGGTGCTCGACCATCCGAGCGAGATCTGGCCGACAGTCGATGGGTGGAACGGACACGATGACATGTGGTTGAGACGCACGTCGATCATCTGCCAGATCGGCGCCAAGGAGCGCACGGACGCCGAACGTCTCTTCCGTTTCTGCGAGCGACGCATGTTGGAGACGGAGTTCTTCATCAGGAAAGCCATCGGATGGGCGCTGCGCGACTACGCAAGGACCGAACCGGATGCGGTGGCCAGGTTCGCCAACGAGCATCGCGCTTCGCTCTCCGGTCTCAGCTTTCGAGAGGCGACCAAGCACATCGGCCACCTGGTGGCGGGATGATCGACCCTATAACTCTCGAGGTTGCCCGCAACCGCTTCGCTGCCATCGCCGACGAGATGGGTGTTGTGCTTCGCCAGACATCGCTGTCACCCAACATCAAGGAGCGGGCCGACTGCTCTGCTGCCGTGTTCAACGCTGAGGGAGAGATGTTGGCCCAGGCGGAGCACATCCCGGTCCATCTCGGGTCGATGCCGGCCTCGGTGCGTGCCTGTCTCGATCGATTCGACCCGGTCCCCGGTGTGCAGTACGCGGTCAACGACCCGTATGAGGGTGGCACCCATCTCAACGATCTCACCATCCTTGCCCCGGTCTTTGTGGACGGGCGCCACGTCGCCTGGGTGGCCAATCGAGCTCATCATGCCGACGTCGGCGGTGAGGCACCCGGGTCGATGCCGGCACATGCCCTCCGTCTCGAACAGGAGGGACACGTCGTCTCACCAATGGTGGCGGTGCGAGACGGCTCCTGGACCGACGAGTTCCTCGGGCCATTTCTCGCCGCATCGCGAACCCCATGGGAGCGTCGGGGTGATCTCGATGGGCAGATGGGCGCGAATGCCGTTGCCGCCCGTCGTCTCGAGGAGCTGGTGGAGAGCGAGGGCATCGATAGATACGAGGAGATCTCCGGTGCCCTCCTCGATTACGGCGAGCGGCGCACGATGGCCGCTCTATCGGACCTGCCCGACGGGACGTTTGAGTTCACCGACTACATGGAACACGGCGACCAGGACGTGGCTATCAAGGTCGCCGTCACCGTCGACGGAGAGAGCCTCCACGCCGACTTCTCGGGGACCGACGCCCAGGTGGAGGCCAACTTCAACGCGGTCGAGGCAGTCACCCGGTCCTGTCTGTACTACGCGGTCAGAGTTGCCTCCGACCCGACCATTCCGGCAAACGGGGGCTGCTATCGGCCGATCAGCCTCTCTGCGCCAGACGGCTCGATCGTCAATGCCCGACCGCCGGCTGCGGTCGCCGCGGGGAACGTAGAGACCAGCCAACGCATCGCCGACGTGTTGCTCGGCGCTCTGGCCCAAGCCGCGCCCAACACCGTTCCGGCGGCGGGACAGGGGACGATGAACAACGTCCTCATCGGCAACGACGACTTCGCCTACTACGAAACGGTTGCCGGGGGACAGGGTGCCCGGCCCTACCGGGACGGCCAATCGGGAATCCAGACCGGCATGACCAACACCCAGAACACTCCGATCGAATCGCTTCACACCCACTACCCGTTCCGGGTGAGGTCGTACACCCTGCGACGGGGAAGCGGTGGGGACGGCACCTACCGCGGTGGCGATGGGATCAGACGGGAGATCGAGTTCCTGACCGCAGCCACCCTTTCTCTGATGGGAGAACGTCGTCGCAACGCCCCCTGGGGTCTGTCCGGCGGCGAGTCCGGCTCGGTCGGCGAGGACTGGCTGATCGCTGCGGGTGGCGACAGACAGCGTCTCCCCGGCAAGACCACCGTTGAGGTCGCCCCCGGCGACCGTCTCCTGGTGCTCACTCCCGGCGGTGGAGGCTGGGGGCGGGTCTCATGAACACTTCTGGGCGGATAGTTGTCCGGAATCCGGACAACTATCCGCCCAGAACGAATGGCGGGGCTTGGGGGTAGCCTGGAGGGGTGACTCTCGTGAGTGAGCTCCGTGCGCTGCTCGGCGTTGATGACGTGCTCGAGGAGCCGGTTGAGCTGCACCTGTACTCCAAGGACGCGTCGTTGATGCGGGGCCAGCCGATGTGCGTCACGTTTCCCGAGGATGCTGCCGAAGTGGCCGAGATCGTGAAGATCGCCGAGCGGCACGAGGTCCCTATCGTCGCTCGTGGCGCCGGCACCGGGCTCGCCGCCGGTGCCAGCCCGACCCAGGGTGGCATCGTAATGGTGACCACGGCGCTGAACTCGATAGACATCGACGTGGAGAATCGCACCGCCTGGGTCGGTGCCGGAGTGATCAACCTCGATCTCTCCGTGGCGGCCCTACCCCACGGTCTCTACTTCGCCCCCGACCCCTCCTCGCAATCGGCGTGCACCATCGGTGGCAACGTTGCCAACAACTCAGGGGGCCCTCATTGTCTTTCAGAGGGCAGCACCACCAGTCACGTCCTCGGTATGGAGGTAGTCCTCGCCGGTGGTGAGATCACAATTCTCGGCGGGCAGGCTCCCGACCCGATCGGACTCGATCTCAAAGGGGCGATCGTGGGATCTGAAGGCACCCTGGGCATCGTCACTCGGGTCCTCGTGCGTCTCTTGCCGGTGGAGCCCGATGTGCGAACGCTGCTCATGGACTTCCCCACGGTCGAGGATGCCGCCCGCACAGTGTCTGAGGTGATCGCGGCCGGTCTGGTGCCAGCAGCGCTCGAGCTCATGGACCAGCGCATGTGCATGGTCGTGGAGAACTGGCTGCAATGTGGTCTTCCGGTGGACTCGGCAGCCGTCCTCCTCGCCGAGGTGGTCGGCGAGACCGAGGGAGTGGTCTCCCAGGCCGACCTGATCGCCGAGATAGCCCGTCGCAACAACGCTTTCGACGTCGAAATCGCCGAGACCGAGGAGCACCGGGCGACCTTGTGGAAGGCGCGCAAGTCCGCATTCGGTGCGATCGCTCAACTTGCTCCCGACTACTACCTCCACGATGCGGTGGTCCCCCGCACACGTTTGGTCGAAACGATGAAGTCGGTCTATGACATCGCTGATCGCTACGACCTCACGATGCTCAACGTCTTTCACGCCGGGGACGGCAATCTCCACCCTCTGATCGCTTTCGACTCGAGCGACCCAGAGACCAACCAACGTGTCCGCGAGGCGGGGGAAGAGATCCTCGCTGTCGCCCTCAAAGCGGGAGGCGCCCTCTCCGGGGAGCACGGCATCGGGATCGAGAAGCGAGACATGATGCGCGCCAATTTCTCCGATCTAGACCTCGACGCCCAGGCCCGTCTCAAAGAGTCGTTCGACCCGGCCGGTGTCTTCAACCCCACCAAGGTCCTTCCCGAAGGTTCACGCTGCTTCGACTTCGGTGGTGTGCGACGCGAGCTGCCGGACGGTGTCTGGGTGTGACCTACCACCCGGCTCACATCTCCAGACTCGAAGTAGAGATCTCGGGGACTCCGGAGTCAGCCATGGCGATCGCCCCGAAGACGGTGCGTGACATTGAGGCGATTGCCCGCTACTGCTCGGAGCGCGACTTCAAGGTGCAGGTGCGTGGTGGCGGTATGCACTCGGGCTACGGCACCCCTCCCGATCCCGACTTCGTGATGTCGATGCAGCGGATGGATCAGGTCGAGGTGTGGGACCCCGACGACCTAACCATCGTCGTCGGTGCCGGAGCCCGGGTGGAAACCGTGGAGGCCATGTTGGCCGAGCGAAATCAGACGCTGGTGATGCCGGAGAGACCCGGTGACGCCACCATCGGGGGCGTCGTCGCAGCCGGGGTATCCAGTCTCCGTCGAGCCAGGCTCTACGCCACCCGGGAGCGCGTCCTCGAAGTGACCATGGTGACCGGGGATGGGAGGGTCATCCGCAGCGGTGGCCGGGTGGTCAAGAACGTCACCGGGTACGACCTGCACCGTTTGGCCGTCGGGGCGTTCGGGTCTCTGGGTGTGATCATCTCGGTGTGTCTCCGGCTGTGGCCGACTCCCCCAGGTGCGGCCACGGTGACGGTCCCCGATGTCGATGCCGCCGTTGTGATCGCGCGGCCCCTGGCGGTGCTGGAGACGGCCGATGGCGTCGATGTGTTCCTCCAAGGCACCGAGGCGGAGGTCGAGTCTCAGGTGGAGCGTCTCGGAGGACATCCCAAGGATGGGCTCCACTGGCCCGCCGATCCGGCCGACGAATGGGAGTGGTCACTGCGCGTTCCCCCAGCACTCACCGGCGAGGCACTTGCTCGTCTTCCCGACAACTGGGCTTTTCTGGCGATTCATGGTGTCGGTGAGATTCGCACCGCCTCGGTGTCTCCCGATGACGCCGGCGAGCTTCGCTCCTGGGCTGAGTCCCAAGGCGGGAACCTGGTGATGGTCAAAGGCGACCCCGGTCTTTTCGATCCGTGGGGCTCGTTGCCTCCAGGGATCGAGTTGCAGCGACGACTGATTTCCGAGTTCGACCCGCACCGCATACTCAATCCGGGTCGTCTCCCCGGGGGGATCTGATGCCCTGGGTAACCGAGCATCACCCGACCACCGACGAGTTGAACGCCTGCGTCCAATGCGGTTTGTGCCTGCCAGTCTGTCCCACTTTCCGACTGACCGGCCGGGAGACGGCGTCCCCTCGGGGTCGGCTCCACGCCATGTCAGCGGTACACAGCGGCGTGATCGAAGTCGACGAGTCGTTCGCCGGGATCCTCGACTTCTGTCTCGGCTGTCGGGCCTGTGAGCCGATTTGCCCGGGACTCGTTCCGTACGGGAGGGCCCTCGAGGGTGCCCGCGCCGAGATCGATGCCCAGGTCCCGGGGAGAGCAGGCCAGGACACTTGGATGCTGGGCACCGGATTGGGCTCCCGCCGGCTGATGCGTCTCGGAGGTTGGGCGCTATCCGTCGCCCAGAGCCTCGGTCTGACCCGGCTCGCCCCTTCCCGGTACAAGCGGGTCAGTGACGGTCTGCGCAATCTGCGTGGTCGCGGCGCGTCGACCGTCGGACATGTCGGTGGGCCCGGCGACGAGGGCACGGTTGGCCTGCTGGCCGGCTGCGTACAGGACGAGTGGTTCCGGCCGGTCAACCGGGTCGCCGTCGAGTTGTTGGAGCGGGCGGGCTACACGGTGGCCGTTCCCGAACGGCAGACTTGCTGCGGAGCCCTTGCGGCCCACGACGGAAAGGCCGACGCGGCGGAGACCTATCAGGCCCGGAACCGGGATGCTTTCGGCGGCTTCGACATGGTGGTGGCAACCGCCGCCGGTTGCTCGGCCCACCTCGCCGACTACACGTGGATGGGTCACGAGCCGGAGACGGTGGACGTCACCGTGGCCGTAGCGAGGGCGATCGCCGACGGCCGGCTCCCCACTCTGAACAATGGCCGGGGTCCCATTGCAATTCAGGACCCATGCCATCTGCGGCACGCCCAACGAGTGGTCGAGGAGCCACGGGTGATTCTCGCCTCAGCTGGCTACGAGGTCGTCGAGACCGATCCGATGGCCTACTGCTGTGGCGCCGCCGGCATGTACACGGTGCACCAGCCGGCGGCTTCGGCCCGGTTGGGAACCCAGAAGGCGAATCAGGTCCGGGCGACAGGGACAGCCAGAGTGGCGTCGGCGAACCCCGGTTGTGAGATGCAGCTGCGGAGTCATCTCGGTACGGAATTCGACATCAGACACCCGATCGAGTGGTATCACTCTGCCCTCGTGGCAGAGAGCTGACAGGTATGGTCGGAGAGTTGACCGAGTCCACAGGGGAGCCCAAGCGTCTTGAATCGCTGAAGAGGTATGCCATTCTCGCCTACGGGGCCATTGGGACGATGGCGGATGTGGGCCTCATGGTGTTGGGGAGCCTTCTCGTAGGTCTCTCAGTCGCGGTCCTTCTAGGTGGATTCGGGATCGTGGACGTCCTCGCCGAGGAGCTCACGACCGGCGAGATGCTCATTTCGGCCATAGTTCTCGCCGTTGTCGGTCTCTTCTGTCTTGGTGTCGCCTCCGAGGGCCCGCTGGGCCGGGGGAGACGTTTAGTCGGCTTCAAACTCTGGGAGGTGGGAATCGGTCGGACACTGGCCGTGTTTCTCTGCGGTTTTCTGGCCCTTCTCCTCTATGACGTGTTGGGTGGTCTTCTCGAGGACGTTCCCTCGCCTCTCTACAAAGGCGTTGAGGGCTTCCGTGCCGTGGGGATCTCGGGCATGACCGTCATGCCTCTGCTCGGTGTGCCACTTTCCCTCGCCGCCCGTGCCGCCCCCGAGGAGTATCTGTGGCTGCGTCAGGCGGATATCCCCGTCCTCTTCGTGGTGTGGGCCATCTCGGCAATGATCATTCTCGTTTGAGGCTCCCTCGTTCGTGCCCGCCAACCCTTCAGATGGGTTTGGCGTAGATGAGGACCTCCTTCGGATTGCCGCCAAAACGGGTGATGGCCTCGGCGGTCCAGCCCAGGTTGGGGAGTTTGACGTCGACTTCGCTCGCAGAACGGGAGGCCGCGAGGTCGAATAGCCCGTCGAACAGGGCGAGGAGACCGTCCGAAGTGGTGGCGAACCACCTCGTCGAGATCCAGTCATCCTCGGGCTGAGTGAGGCTCACCCAGCCGGCTGGAGATTGCAGCAACTCGCCACCTGCAGTCACGTCCCCTGGTCGGGCCGTCCGCCATTGCCAGTGATTGGCGATCAGCTCCCGACCCTCTCGTGCCAGGTCACTCGCCACCCAGAACAGCCATGCTGCCTCGGCGTCGGATCCCGGTGCCGCACGCAACCGGTACTGATCCGTCGCCCGGTGTGCGGGATCGACCTCGAACGACGAATAGACCCAACTCGCCACCGAGCGGTAGCCGAGACCCTCGACCTGGGATCGAGCTGCGTGGTTGTCGGCCTCGGTAGCGAGACGCATGACCCTGCCTCCTCGCTTTCGAGCCCAATCCACCCCGGCGTGGTTCAGGTCGGAGCCCAGACCTTTGCGACGGTGATCAGGATGGACACGGGCAGCTTCGATCCAACCCTCCGTAGGCGACAGCATGACGACGTGGGCCAGAGCAACCGGTTTGTCGTCTTCGTCGGTGGAGACCAGCACCTCTGAATCGGGATCGATCAGCCACCGCGGCAAACGCTCGGGCACGTAGTCGCCCCACGAGAACGTGTCGGTGGTCCAGGGCGTGACCGCGGTGACGTCGTCGACCCGAGCCTGTCTGATCGCGTAGCCCATGACTACATCCGCTCGGGGACCTCGATGCCGAGGAGCTGGAGCAAGGTCTCCAGAGTGGCTTCGGTCCATTGAGCCAGGGCCAGCCAGGAGGCCTGGCGCTTCGGATCGGTCTCCGAGAGGATGTGATGCTCCTTCAGGAACCGATTCCAGGCTCCGGCGAGGTTGAACGCAAACTCCGCCACATGGTTGGGTGCCCGGAGATCGATGGCGCGGTCGACCACCTCCGGTAGACGCAGCAGCTCGAGGATCACGATGCGCTCGTTCTCCTGGAACGGGCCCACGATCTCACCGGCAGCGAAATCTCGTGCGGCTGCGTTGCGGAGGATCGACTTGGTTCGCACTGCTGCATACTGCAGATAGGGCCCGGTCTTGCCCTCGAACGAGCTGAACCGCTCGAGGTCGAAGACGTAGTCGGAAGAGCGGTTGTTGATGAGATCGCCGAACTTGAGAGCGGCAATGCCCACCTGACGGGCGATGACTTGACGTTCCTCCTCCGGATACTCCTCGGCGATGTGAGCCTCGTCGAGCCTTTCCCGAGCGGCGTTCTGCACCATCTCGATGAGGTCGCCGAGCCGGACCACGCCTC
This sequence comes from Acidimicrobiia bacterium, assembly GCA_035620735.1. GTDB lineage: Bacteria > Actinomycetota > Acidimicrobiia > Spongiisociales > ZC4RG35 > JANQRA01. Next base: position 23,079 of record DASPGH010000018.1, read on the forward strand.
CTTCCCTGGTCTTGAACGGCTTGCCGTCCGGCCCGTTCATGGTTCCGAATGCAATGTGCTCGGCGGTGACTCCGTCACCGATGATCCCGGCCTTTCCCGCCGCACGAAACACCTGGGTGAAGTGGTCGCTCTGACGATGGTCGACGACGTAGAGGATGAGGTCTGCTCCGAGGTCCACCACCCGCATCTCCAGCGTGGCGACATCGGTTGCCGAATAGAGAAAGCCTCCAGCCCTGGATCGGAGGATCAGCGGCGCCCACTCCCGATTGTCGCCGGGCTCTTCGACCCTCACCACGAGCGCCCCCTCCGACTCCTGCGCCACACCCGACTCCTCCAACCGTGATGCGAGCTCGTTGAGCCGATCTGCCACGTCGGATTCCCCGTACCAGAGATCGAATTCGACACCGAGCGCGCCGAAATCGCGACGCTGCGACGCCTCCGACACTGATTTCATCTGCTTCCAAATGGCGAGAGCCGTCTCGTCGCCCTGCTGTAAGCCGACCGTCGTCGAACGGGCACGCTCGGCGAATTCCTCGTCTACCTTGGCCCGTTCGTTGGCCTCCGGGTAGATTCGCTGCAAGTCATCGAGAGTGATCGTTGCCGGGTCGATTCCCTGCTCCTCAACCGTGGCGATGAGGAGACCCATCTGGAAACCCCAATCTCCGAAATGGGGGTCGCGGATGACGTCGTGGCCCGCGAACGCGAAGAGCCTCGCCAGTGAGTCGCCGATGATCGTTGCTCTTATGTGCCCAACGTGCATCGCTTTGGCGACGTTCGGCCCGGCATAGTCGACCAGTACTCGAAGAGCCTCTCCGGAACGCTCGTATCCGAGATGGTCATCGGCTGCTGTGATGTTCGACCACCTGGCCAGAGCGTCGTCGGTGAGATCGATGTTGATGAAACCCGGCCCGGCCACCTCGACCTTGGCGAGGTCCGTCTCGCCACGCAACGACTTGGCGACCTCCTCCGCGATCTCTCGTGGCGCTCGTCCCGCTTGTTTTGCCGCCGTCATCGCTCCGTTGCATTGGAATTGAGCCAGCTCAGGCCGCTGTGACGGAAGCACCTCACCCAGCTCGGAGGGGAGGCCGATATCGGCGAACCTCTTCCCCGTCAGCTCGGAGAGATGGGATTGAACGGACATCGCCCGGAGGTTAGGTGAGGGCGGTGCTCACCCGAGCGGGTCGCGATAGGTCACCTCTCGAACCTGGAGTCCCGCCACCGGATTGCCTCCTTGAGCCCTCGCTCGGCGGCGATTCGCGCGAACTCGACGCGTTCAGGGGATCTCGAAGTCTCGATGTCGCCACCCAACTCGACACCGCGCTGCAGCGCCGACCGAAACCCTGCTTCCTCCCACGAGGCGTTGATCGCCTTCTTGGTGAGCGACATCACCTCAGGGTCTACGACGGCGAGTTGTCGGGCCAGAGCCATCGTCTCTGCCTCCAGGTCGTCGCGTGTCACCACCCGGTTGATCAGCCCTATGTCCCGCGCGGTCGGAGCATCGACTCTTTCGAACCCGGTCAACACCAGCTCCTTCGCCCGCCGAGCCCCCACCAGCCAGGGAAGGACATGTGCGACGATTGCCGAACCGAACCTGATCTCGGGTTGTCCGAAAATGGCATCTTCAGCCGCCACCACCAGGTCACACATCATCATCAGGTCGCAGCCTCCTGCGAGGCAGTGTCCCTGAACGCGGGCGACGATCGGCTTGGGATGGTCGAAGACCTCGAGGAGACGATCGAGGAGATGGGCCAGGGCGGCCCGCGTCTCATGGTCGGTGCCCGGAGGCTCCTCGTCGAGGTCGTAGCCGGCACAGAACGATCTTCCCGCACCGGCGAGAACGATCGCCCGCACTCCGACGTCGGAAGCGGCTTCGGAGAGCTCTGAAGACAGCGCCTCCACGAGTGGTGTGGACAAAGCGTTCAGCTTCTCGGGGCGGTTCAGGGTGAGAATGCGAACCAGGTCGTCATCCCTTCTCAGGACCAGTTCGCTCATGGCAGCCATTTGACGAGAACGTCTACGGCCACTGCCGCATCCGGGCCGGCGATCACCGGGTTGAGATCGATCGAGTCGATGACCCCTGCCTGATCGGCGACCAGCTCGGAGAACCGGGCGACCACCTGGGATAGGGCCTCGACGTCGGCGGGAGCCGAGCCCCGGACGCCGGAGAGAAGAGTTCCCACGGCCAAGCGGTCGAGTGCGCGACGTGCCTGCACAGAGTCGACCGGCGGGAAGAAGGCCACGACGTCGGAGAGGATCTCGATCAGGACACCACCGGCCGAGATGACGACGACCGGCCCGAACTGTGGGTCGGTGATCGAGCCCAACCCGATCTCGACACCAGGATCGAGCTGGCGGGAAACGGTCACCATGGGTCCGAGCCGACCTGAGATGTCCTGGTATGCGGTGACGACCGCCCGCTCATCTGCCAGACCGAGGCGAACACCGTCAACCTCCGTCTTGTGACTCAGCCCGGCCGTTTTGAGGACCACCGGGAAGCTTATGGTCTCCGCCACTGCGACCGCCTCCTCCTCGTTGCCGGCCACCAGGGTCTCGACAACAGGGATTCCATAAGAATCCAATAGCCGGAGAGGATCGCGCACGTCGAGCTGCACGGGCGTGGTGAGACGTGGCGCCCGCTCCGGCCATGAGGCGCGTTCGGCCCGGTCGAGGAGATGCCGGATGGCGCGCAGACCGGTCTCTGTCCCCTCCAGGATGGGTACCCCGCTCTCCCGGACATAGCGGGCCTGCTTGTCGTCGATCGCAGAGGACACGTGAGTCAGGACCACGGTCGGCTTGTCGGTGTTCTTCGCCGCCCTGGCGACGGACAACCCATACTCACTGCCTGCCTCCTCCTCCTCGGTGAGATCGACCGCGAAGGCGAGTACCGCGACAGCCGGATCACCGGCGAGAGCGTCGAGACAGGCAACAAAGACTTCGTCGGCCTCCCGGCCGGTGCCCCAGGCGTCGACGGGGTTCTCTGGCTCCAGTCCGGGGTCGAGCACCAGAGCGAGAGACGCTGCTGTGGCCGTAGATACGCGTGGCAGGGGGACTCCGACCCGATCTGCAGTGTCGATCAGAAGTGCTCGCTCGCCACCGGAGTCGTGCACTGCTCCCAGCCCACCCGGAAACAATTTGGGCCGTGAGGCCATGAGCTCGACGGTGTCGAGCATCTCGTCCATCGACTGGACACGGTGAACGCCGTAGGCGTCGAACAGGGCGTCGTAGACCACGTCCTCACCCGCGATCGCCTCACTATGGGTGGCCACTGCGGTGCGGCCGCGGCTACTCGCACCCACCTTCAAGGCAACGACGGGGATCTGACGATCGGATGCGTGGCGCAGGCCATTCTCGAAACCGACCGGGTCCCGCACCGTTTCCATGAACAGGGCTACGACATCGGTACTCGCCTGGTCCAGCACCCATCCGAGGTAATCGCTCATACGGGTGTTGAACTCCAACCCTGTTGAGACGACGAGGTTGAACCCGAGATCGCGGTGGTTGTGCAGCATGGCGGAGAACAGCGATCCGGAGTGGGTGAGGAAGCTGATCCCTCCACTCCTCAACCCCGGCGGCTGGAAGAAGCCGCAAAGACGCAAGCCATACTCGATGTTGAGCAACCCCATTCCGTTCCCGCCGCAGACCGGGATCATGGCTTCGCTCACGATCTCGGCTATCCGCCGACGAAGCGGAACACCGTCGGCAGCCTTCCCGTGACAGCTGGCGAATATGACCAACGAGCGCGCACCGGCCTTGACAGCTCGCTCGGTCTCTGTCTCCAGGTTGGCGTTGGAGACGGCGAGAACTGCCACGTCGATGGGAGCGCCGATGTCACCGATGGTGGGATAAGAGGTGAGTCCGGCGATCGTGTCGTATCCGGGGTTGACCGGGTAGATCGGGCCTTCGAAGCCGCCGGAAATCAGCTGTCTGACGGTCTGATCTCCCACCGACCCACGACGTTCCGAGGCGCCGACGACGGCGACGGATCGAGGGGTGAGCATGTGATCGAGTGCCAGCATTTCGACCTTTGAACCGTGGTTCAGGGTAACCGGAAGCGCATTGTGGCATGATCAAGTGGTGAGTCCGCGCCCGAGAATGACCGAGAGCCGACGACACGACATCCTCCGCGCCACGGTCACCGCCATCGCCGAGCGAGGATTGTGTGAGACCCGGATCTCAGATGTGGCCGACATCGTCGGAGTCAGCCCGGCGCTGGTTCTCTACTACTTTCCCACCAAGGCCGCCCTCCTCACCGAAGCTCTCGTTTACCTCGACAGACTCTTCTACGAAGGCGTCGCCGCCAAGCTCGAGGAGGCCTCGAGCGCTGAGCACCGGCTTGCGATTCTGATCGAGGAGAGCTGCCCGGTCCCTGCGAAACCTGGGGAATTACCCGATAGCTGGATTCTCTGGCCGGCTATGTGGGAGATGGCTCGCCTCGATCCATCACTGGCCGCCGCCAGGGCCAGGCTCGACGAGGCGTGGCGGGCGCAGATCGTGGCCCTCGTCGAGGACGGAATCGCCAGCGGGGAGTTCGGTGAGGTAGATGTCAAGGCATTCACACTTCAGCTCGCCGCGATGCTCGACGGCCTGGCCATAGAAGCCATGCTCGGCGACCCAACCGTCGATGCGGCTCGCATGAGCGAGCTGGCAAACTCCTTCGCCCGATCCGCGCTCAAGAGGCCCATTTAGCCGTCATCGATCCTGAACGGCCGTTTAGGATTCCATGGCCCTGGCATCCAATGAGGAGTGAACGATGACCTATCACCCGAGGGAGAATTGGAACCCGTCGAGACGGAGGAGGGTCTACACCAGGAGGGACTTCCTGCAGAGAGCTGCCGTCCTCGGCATCGCGATTCCGGCGCTTCCCAGCATCCTCGCTGCATGTGCCGAGCGGGGCGGGGGTGAGGGAGCGGAGCTCGTGATAGGAACTCCGTCGAGCCCTGTTCAACAACCTCTCTTCGACGACAACCCGGCGATCGACTCGGGTCTGGAGCCGGAGTCCGGTCCACTTCGCCTCTACAACTGGGAGGACTACATCAACCCGGAGATCATCCCCATGGCGGCCGAGGCGCTGGGGGTCGAGATCGAGGAGACCACGTTCTTCAACGAAGAGGAGGCTCTGAGCAGGCTGTCTTCGGGTGAGGTCAGCTACGACGTCTGGTTCCCCACATCGCAGCGTATCCCCGTGGCTGTGACGGCAAACCTGATTCAACCGCTGAACCACGATTACCTGCCCAACCTGTCAGCCAACGTGTGGCCACAGTTGGCCGACCCTTACTACGACCAGGGTTCCCGTTACACCGCACCCTATGTTCTCTACACAACCGGGATCGGGTGGCGGACGGACATGGTCGACAGCGCCGACATCGAGGGTCAGGAGAATCCGTGGGATGTGTTCTGGAACCCGGAATACTCCGGAGTCATGGGTCTGCTCGACTCGTTCACCGACACCATCGCTCTGGCCCTTTTCCGCAACGGAGTTGCCGACCCCTCACAGGCAAGCGAGGCCGATCTCACCGCGGCCGGTGATGCCTTGGTCGAACTGGTGGACCTGATGAACGTCCGGTACACCATCGATGGTGCCTATGCCGGCATCCCCGAGGGGCGTTTTGCACTGCACCACGCCTGGTCGGGTGACCTGGTGAACTCTCAGTACTACTGGCCCGAAGACGGTGACTACACCGTGACCCGCTACCTGTGGCCGGCGAGCTCGGAAGGCTCGACCGTCAATGGTCCGATCTCCAACGACACGATGGCGATCCCGGTGAACGCCGAGCGTCCGGTCCTCGCTCACCAGTTCATCAATTTCATGCTCGATGCCGACAACTCGTTGACCAATTTCGAGTGGGTCGGCTACCAGCCACCGCAAAACCACATCACGCCCGACTTCCTCATCGAGAACGAATACGCCGCCGATTTCCTTCGCCCGGCTCTGGTGACTCCCGAGGACTTCGAGCGAGACTCTGTCTGGGTCCAGGGCCCTCTCGATGCCGAGACCGAGGCCCTGTGGTCGGATCAGTGGACCCGAGCCACCAGCGGATGATGCGACCTGGTCACGACTCAGGACACTAGGGCTTGCCCACAAACCTGGCCTCGGGCGCCGAGTACGACACCGTCGGCCAGAAGCGATGGATCTGGCCGGCCTTTGCCATCCCCGGCGTGGTCTGGCTGTGTCTTCTGTTCCTGGTTCCCTTCTATGCCATCTTCGCGGTGGCGATGGGGTCGATCCACCCCATCCTGAGCCGGCCGGTCCCGGAATGGAACCCGATCTATTGGGACCCGACCATCTTCGCCGAGGTGCTCGGTGAGCTGTTCGGCGGTCAACTAGGTAGCACTGCCCTGCGCACGATTGGCTATGTGTTCATCGCCTCGGCTTTGTGTCTGCTCATCGGCTACCCGGTGGCCTATTTCGTCTCCCGCAAGGCGGGACGATTCCGATGGTTGTGGCTCCTGCTCATCCTGGCCCCCTTCTGGATCAACTATCTGATGCGGATGATGTCGTGGGTGAACCTGTTGAGCCCCGACGGCCAGGTCAACCAATTCCTGAGTCTCTTCGGCGTGCAGAGCTTTCCCGACTGGCTGTCAGGTCACCATTTCGTCGTGATCCTGGGCCTGGTCTACGGCTACATACCGTTCTTCATTCTCCCGTTGTTCGCCGCCCTCGACCGGATCGACGACGCCACACTCGAAGCAAGTCGTGACCTCGGCGCCAGCAACTGGCAGACGTTCTGGAGGGTTACCTGGCCTCTATCTCGCAACGGTGTGCTCGGCGGTCTGGTGATCATCATGCTCCCCATGTTCGGCGACTACTACACGCCGAATCTGCTCTCGGGGTCGCCCCGAACCCGGATGCTGGGCAACACGATCGATCAGTTCATCAATCAGACCACGAGCCAGGGGGCGGTGGGCGCCGCCCTGACCATCGTGCTGATGGTCTTCGTCGCCGGTCTGATGATCTACTACCTGGTGACCATCAACCGGGCGACGGAGGAGGCCCGGGGTTGAGCAACCAGTGGAACAAGCCCCGTGGGCTGATCCTGGTCACGGCGCTCTATGTGCTCTGGTCGCTGATTCCGGTTGCGATCGCAGTCAGGTTCTCGTTCAACGCCGGCCGCTCGCGTTCGACTTGGCAGGGTTTCTCCACACGGTGGTATGTCGGTGACCCTGCCGAGGCGTCGTCAGTTCTCTACGACCCCTCCCTGCGGTTTGCCCTCAACCAGAGCCTGAAGCTGGCCTTGCTCACCATGCTGGTGGCGACACCGATCGGGGTTGCCCTGGCCATTGGCCTGGCCCGATGGCGGGGGAGAGGATCGAAGTCGTCCAACTTCCTCATGCTCTTCCCGTTGGTGACACCGGAAATCGTCATGGGGGTCGCCCTCTTTCTGGTCTTCGACAATCTCTACGACTTCGTCACGTTCGGGACGATGGCACAGTTCCTAGGTCACGTCACCTTTTCGATCTCATTCGTCGTGATCATCGTGAGAGGGAGATTGTTCGCGATAGGCAGGGACTACGAGGAGGCGGCCATGGATCTCGGTGCGTCCCCTTCGGAGGCCATGCGCCGCGTTCTCCTTCCGTTGTTGACCCCAGCGTTGATCGCCTCGTTTGCCATCGTGTTCGCCCTGTCGATCGATGATTTCGTCATCAGCCAGTTCCTGGTCGGAGGGGCCGACTCGGTGACAATTCCCGTGCGTCTCTACTCGGGAGCCCGACTGGCGCCGCCTCCGTCGCTGAACGCGTTGGCGGTCGTGCTGATGGTGATAACGATCGGGGCGATCACGATTGCCGGTCTCGGGTTCAAGTACATGGGCCGCCGCTTTGGCGCAGGAGAGGGCTCAGCCCTGGAGACGGTAGGCCGGTTCGAGATCTAGGTGTTTGGGCTGACCAGCTGGATGAGGTTGCCACACGTGTCGTCGAGAACGGCCATGGTCACCGGGCCGGCATCCATCGGCTTTTGGGTGAAGTGAACACCAAGTCCGGTGAGACGCTCGTACTCGGCACCCACATCGCGGACGGCAAACATGGCCGCGGGGATGCCGTCGGCGACGAGCGCCGACCGGTAAGGCTCCACCGCCGGATGATCGGATGGCTCGAGGAGAAGCTCGGTGCCTTCTGGCTCGTCGGCTGAGACCACGGTGAGCCACCGAGCTTCCCCGAGATCGATGTCGTCCTTCACCACGAAACCGAGCACGTTGGTGTAGAAGTCGAGCGCCCTGCTCTGATCGTCGACATGGACGTTGGTGGTGGTGATTCTGGGCATGGTGGGTCACTCCTTTCGTGGCCATCTTGTGGTGATCGCGTCGAGTGGGGTGGTGTCGAGGTGATGGAGCTTGTACCTTCCGCTGCGTTCGCTTCTCACCAATCCGGCATCTTCCAGAACCTCCAGGTGTTGTGAAATCGCCTGTCGGCTCGACCCGATACCGTGTTTCATCGTCAGACGGGTACAGATCTCGAAAAGTGTCTGCGGATCCTCCTCTGTCAGCTCGTCGAGGATCTTGCGACGTGTCGGATCGGCAAGGGCCTTGAAGACATCGCCCACCGCCTCAGGATATGCAAGTCCAGACTTGCCTGTCAATTTCGACACCAGCGTGAACGATCGGACATCGGGGAGCGTCTTTTGGTCAGTCGGATCAGGAGGAATGAATGTCCCTGGATACGCTGACCGAGACGGGTTCGAACGCCGAGGCCCTACCCACGGTGAAGACGAGGCCCCGTCGCCGGCGAAGGATCGCTCTCGTGGTAGCCACATTTGCTTTGGTCGCTTCGGGAATCACATGGTGGGCGGGCAATTACCAGGAGTGGTGGTCGCTGGATCCGGACGGGGATGGAACTAGAGATGGCGACGCTCGCATTGTCAGAGTCCTCCGTGGTGAGGGATGGTCGGACAAGGGAGTGGCTGTTGTCGATATCGACGGCGATTATGGAGTGGACCGGATCGAGTGAAACCCGGTGCCGGGCGAGGTCTGGTGCATTGTCGTTCCCCGAGATCCCAATATCGTCGTGCCCGATTGGCCTCGTGGAGAGCCGCTGCCGTGCCAGAGGTCCGGGGTGGCGTTGGGCGCAACTCCATGAAGAGTGCCGGCTCCTAGGGCGCCGGCAACTCCTCGGGCTCGTCCCGGTCTAGGACCCGTATCGCTTCTGCCGGCAGGTGCAGATTCACCGTCTCCCCGTGCTGGTACCGGGTGAGATGGCCCTCGTTGGGCACGGCGACGGTGATCTCGTTGAGGTCCTCGATCTGGACCAGCACGTTGAGCACTGGACCGGCATAGACAAGACGATCGACGATGGCAGGCACCTGATTGGGAAGGGGCGATCCGTTCTCGACGATCTTGATCCGTTCGGGTCGAATCGAGACCATCGCCGGGCCCGGCCAGGGATACGACGTCGATGTGGTCAACTCGTGTGAGCCGAGCTGGACGATCGCCGATCCGTCGCCGTTCTGCGACTTGACCATCACCTCCATGAGATTGGAGACACCGAGGAAGTCGGCGATGTAGCTGCTGCCCGGAGTCTCGTAGACCTCGGCCGGTGTGCCGAGCTGTTCCACCTTGCCATGGGACATCACCGCCATGCGGTCGGACATGGTCAGGGCCTCTTCCTGGTCGTGGGTCACGTAGATGAAAGTGATCCCGATCTCCTCCTGGAGTGTCTTCAACTCGATCTGGAGCGCCTTGCGCAGCTTGGCGTCGAGGGCGCCGAGCGGCTCGTCGAGAAGAAGGACCGAAGGGTTGAGGACCAGTGAGCGCGCCAGAGCGACTCGCTGTTGCTGGCCACCTGAGAGTTGATTGGGCCGACGCTTCTCCATGCCTCCGAGACGTACCAGCTCCAGAGCGCGGCCGATCTTCGTCCTCGCCTCGGTCTTGCTCATCTCCTGGTACTTCAACCCGAAGCCGACGTTCTCCTCCACACTGAGATGGGGGAACAGGGCATAACTCTGGAAGACGGTGTTGACGGGTCTCTTGTGCGGAGGCGTTGTCGCCATGTCAACGCCGTCGATGAGGATCGCCCCCGAATCGGGTCGCTCGAAGCCGGCGATGAGACGCAGGGTCGTGGTCTTGCCGCAACCCGACGGGCCCAGCAACGAAAAGAACTCCCCGTCCTCGATGTGGAGATCGATGTTGTCGACGGCCGTGACCTCTCCAAAGGTCTTGACCAGACCGACGAGCGCGACGACACCACTCATGGCGTCTGCGAGTGTATGGCGTCAGGAGGCGATGACACCCGCGAAACCGTCCAATGTCTCCAGGTAGCGCTCGATGTCTTCGATGGTGTGCTGAACCGAGATGAGCCATTGCTCCCCCTTCGCCCAAGGGGGAAGGAAGACGCCCCGATTGAACTGATAGACCCAGGCCGCGTGTGCATATCGACCGTCGACACGGAGGAAGTCGCGGTAGGTCCGGGTCGGCTCGGCTGAGTAGATGACGCTTCCTTTGGCCCCGGCCGTGGCGACATGAGCGGTCAGCCCGTTTCGATCGATGATCTCTTCGGCGCCCTCGCGCATCCTCTCCTGCAGTTTTTCCAGGTGCCTGTAGGTCTCCGGCACCATCACCTCGGTCAGCATCGCTTTCGCGGCAGCCATGCTCAAAGGGTTGCCATTGAAGGTTCCCACCTGCTCGTAGGTGCCGTCTGTGATTGCACCCATGACCTCTTCGCTCCCGCCGATGGCCGAGATGGGGAGACCGCCGCCCAGGGCCTTGGCCAGGCACACGATGTCGGGCTGGACGCCGAAACGTCGTGTGGCGCCCCCCCGACCGAGGGTGAGCCCTGTCTTGACCTCGTCGAAGGTGAGCAGCGCGCCGTGTCGGTTGGTTATCTCCCGCAGACCTTGGAGGAAGCCGGCGACGGGGAGGAGAACGCCACAGTTTTGGAGTACCGGCTCGGTGATGATCCCTGCGATCTGTCCCGGGTGCTCGTCAAAGAGTATTTCCACGAGGTCGAGATCATTGAACGTGGCGACCAGGGTGAGTTCGACCATGGCCCGGGGAATCCCCCCGCCGGCGGCCACAGGCTCCGGGCGGTGCTCGGGGCCCAAACCGTCCTCGTTCCAGACAGAGACCATGGCGGCGTCGTGGTGGCCGTGGTATGCCCCTTCGAACTTGAGGATCAGATCGCGTCCGGTGACCGCCCGCATCAGATGGATGGCATCCATTGTCGCCTCGGTGCCCGAGTTGCCGTAGCGCCAGAGGGGCTGGCGGTAACGCTCGACGAGCTCTTCGGTCACCACCAGGGCGTCGGGAGTGGGCTGGGCGAAGTGGGTGCCCTTGCGCACCCTCTCGGACACCGCGGCCACGATGGCGGGGTGGGCGTGGCCGGCGAGCATCGCGCCGTAGCCGCCGTGGTAGTCGATGTACTCGTTTCCATCGACGTCGCGGACCCTCGAGCCGGTCCCCGTCTCGATCCAGATGGGTCGAGGGCGTGAGATCTGCCAGCTGGAGGTGACGCCTCCGGGAAGGACCCGGTTGGCGCGAGCCGCATACTCGGCGGCCTTCGGAGAGCGTGCGACGAACGTGGCCTCTTCTTCCTGGATCAGCTCGTCGAGCATCGATGACGTCTGATCGACCGGGGAGAGCATGATGACCTTTCTGTCGGTAAAGTATCCTGAACGGCCATTCAGGATACACCGGGGTCGTCTACGCTGTCGGAGAGAAATGAGCGTCGCACCACTCAATCCCACTGAGATAGCCCGGGTCGTGGCCCCCTTTGGCCAGAACCTGACCCTCCCCGCCGCTGCCTATACGTCCGAGGAGGTTTTCGCATGGGAGATGGAGAACATCTTCAGAGGGACGTGGGTGTGTGTGGGTCGGGGTGACGAGCTGGTGGCACCGGGTCAGATCAGAGCCATCGACGTCGCCGGTGAAGGAGTCCTTCTTGCCCGCGACCGGGAGGACGGGAATCTCACGGCGTTCTCCAACGTCTGTCGGCACCGCGGCCATGAGCTGGCACCTGTGGGCGACGCCATCGACGCCCGCCTCATCCGCTGCCCCTATCACTCCTGGTCCTATCGCTTCAACGGCGATCTCCGGGCTGCGCCCACATTCACCCAGACGCCCGGCTTCGACATGAGCGGGTACCCGCTCATGGGCGTCTCGGTCGCCGAGCACATGGGTTGGGTCTTCGTCGACCTCAGTGGTGCGGCCCCTCCGATCGAGCAGTTCTTTGGCAATCTCGCCGACCTCGCCGCGCCTTACGAAACGGATCGGATCCGCACCGCGGCGCTCCACGACTACGTGGTCGACGCAAACTGGAAGATCATTGTCGAGAACTACAACGAGTGTTATCACTGCTCCTCCATCCATCCCGAGCTGTGTGAAGTCACCCCACCCGACAGCGGCCTCGACCACCAGCCGACCGGGATGTGGTGTGGGGGCACGATGGTCCTCAAGGACCACGCGGTCACCATGTCCCTCGACGGTGCCTCGAAAGGGGTCAACTTCGCCGGCCTCGACGCCGAGGCGGCGAGGGACGTCTGGTACCTGACGGTCATGCCCAACCTGCTGCTCTCGATGCATCCCGACTATGTGATGACCCACCGTCTCACCCCCCTGTCGACCGGTCAGACTCACATCGAGTGCTCCTGGTTGTTTCCACCGGAGGCGCTCGATCTGGATGGATTCGACCCGGCCTATGCCGTCGACTTCTGGGATATCACCAACCGGGAGGACTGGACGGCCTGCGAGAACGTGATGAAGGGTGTTCGTTACCAGGGTTACCGGCCCGGGCCGCTTTCCAGCTGGGAGGGGACCGTGTACCAGTTCCTGGCGATGCTCGGCCACCTCTACCTGGGTAGGGGTTTCGTGGTCCCCGAAGTGCCGGTGCGCGAGCTGCGCTAGATCACGAACCCGGGGTTCCTGGGCCCGGACATGGTCCAAATCCGCTCATGTTCGGGAGCTAACCCGTGATCCGGCCGACACCCCTCTTGCGAAGCTGGTCGGCGATGATGATGCGCTGGATCTCGGAGGTGCCTTCCCAGATGCGGTCGACCCGGAGCTCCCGGTAGAAGCGCTCGGCGACGTTCTCCCGCATGAAGCCGCGGCCGCCAAAGATCTGGACGGCGCGATCGGCGACCCGGTTTGCCATCTCGGACGCGTAGAGCTTGGCCATCGAGCATTGGGCGTGTTGGATCTTTAGATCGGCACCGGTGTCGATCGACCGAGCGGTGTCGTAGGTCATCAGGCGCGCCGCCCACAGCTCGGTCACCGAGTCGGCGAGCATGAACTGGATCGCCTGGTAGTCGGCGATCTTCTCACCGTATGCCTCCCGTTCTTCGGCAAAGGCCGTCGCCTCCTCGATGAGTCTCTCCGCGGCGCCACAGCACCGGGCGGCAATCATCAGACGCTCGTATCGAAACCAGGCATGGGAGAAAGCCATGCCGTCGCCCTCGGTTCCGACAAGGTTTTCCGCCGGCACCCTGACATCGGTGAACCTCATCTCCCAGTGGTGGTGCCCGTACGTATGGGAGTACTGCGGGACCCGGACGCAGTCGACGCCGGGGGCGTCCATGTCGACGAAGAACAGGACGTGACGACCCGCATTTGGGCCGTCGGCCAGCTTGGCCTGGAAGAAGACGTACGAGGCGAGGTTGGCCGACGTGACGTGCCACTTCTCCCCGTTGAGCACGTAGTCGTCGCCATCGCGGCGGGCCGTCGCCTGGATGCCATCCACATCCGACCCGGCTCCGGCCTCGGTTATGGCGTAGCACTCGTGGATGTCACCGTCGACGGTGGGTCGGATCCACGTCTTCGTCTGATGATCGGTCACCACGTCTTCGATCCAGGACGGTCCGGTGCTCACCACCCAGCCCAGGGCGTTGGTGACCCGACCCGTCTGCTCCTGGATGAGGGTCTGTTCCATCATCGTGTAGCCGGGCCCGCCCATGACCTCCGGCATGTTGATGGAGATCAAACCGAGATCGCCCGCCCGCCGTCGATGCTCGTCGGCGACGTCGGGTGGGAGCTGCCCGCCATTCATCTCCGCCTCGACTTCCCAGGGGATCAGGTCGTCGACGAAGCCTCGAGCGGTGTGCTGCAGCTGACGCTCGCGTGCGGTGAGGTCCATTTCGGAAAGCTAGCAGTCAATCCTGAACGGCCGTTCAGAGAACGGCCCCAGGCTCGATAGTCCCCGATGATGTCGGCGATTGGATCAGAAATCGCGACAGCGACACACTCCAATTTCATCGTTTCGTTTGCAGGACCGGAATCGCGATCTCGCGTCGATGTTACGTCGGTTTCCAGTCCCCGAATACCGCTCCCGAGCGGTAACGCTCGGATCAGAGACGCCCACAACGGCGTCTCTTGTTGGGGCACAAACGGGCTCAACCACGCGACGAGTGACGACGACCTCCGTGTCTCACGCAAGAATGATCGAACAAGCGAAGGAGGGTCCATGGCGGCGCCCAGCGGTGTTGTGAGTCTCGAGGAGAAGTTCGATGCGTTCGACCAGAAGTGGTCGCCGAAGGTCATCGGCGAGTTCAATGACATGCAGCTGAAGGCTGTCAAGGTCGACGGGGACTTCGTGTGGCACGCACACGAGGAGACTGACGAGTTCTTCCTGGTCCGTTCAGGTCGTCTGACCATTCATCTGGCCGACCGAGAAGACGTGATCATCGGTCCCGGCGAGTTCTTCATCGTGCCGAGAGGCGTGGAGCATTGTCCGAGCGCTGAGGAGGAGAGCGAAATCCTGCTCATCGAGCCGGCTGGCGTGATCAACACCGGTGAGGTCCAGGGAAGTGACCTCACAGCCGCCCAGGACGAGTGGATCTAGCCGACGGTCGAGGTAGGGATCGCAGGCCGAAAATTCGGCCATACCCGGCGACCCTCGGCGGTACGTTGGTCGGATGGAATTCACGATCCACCCTGTGCTCCCTGCTCATGACATCAACAGGGCGGCGCGCTGGTATCGGGACAAGCTCGGGTTGGAGCCGGTGAAGCATGGCGGCGAGCCCATCCCTGCGGGCGCCCAACCCGAGCACTACGAAGAGGAGCTGATGTACGACACAGGGACCGCACGGTGGAGTGTCTACGAGTCCGCGCACGCCGGCAAGAATCAGGCGACCGCGGCCCGGTTGGTCACCTCGGACTTCGAAGCCGTCCACGGCGAGCTGAAGACGAGGGGAGTGGTGTTCGAGGATTACGACTTCGGTGACGACTTTCGCACCGTCGACGGTGTGCTCACGTCCCCGGATGGCGAGCGGACATGCTGGTTCAAGGATTCAGAAGGCAACATCCTCGCCCTGGGCTCCTCCGACTGACCTGGCTCCGACGACCGGGTCACACCCTTTCCACCAAACTCCGGGCAGCCGCCTCCCCGCTTCGGATGGCCCCGTCGATGGTGCCGGAGCCATTGACGTGCTCCCCGGCGAAGACGACGCGTCCCCACGGCTCCTGTATCCGCTTCAACAAACCTCGTTGACCCGGTCCGAGAGCCGAGTAGCAGCCTCCCGCCCACGGGTCGGCACCCCAATCCACGATCACGACATCCCCGGTCAACACGGTCTCGGGCACGGCCGAACGAATCCTGCTCTCCGCCCTCGCCACCAGCTCGGCCGCGCCACGGCTGGTCCCACCAAAGCCGGTCACCGCGTGACGAGTCGACCCGTCCGCCCGGGCGCCGGTCCAATACCAGATCGGGTAGTCGGGCTCCTGACGACGAAACATCGGCGGCTCGCCGGCGGTAGAACCGGCCACTTTGGCCGCGGTCCCCATCCTCAGACGGCGGAGGGCCTCGATCAGAGCTGGGGGAGCTTCGGCGAGAAAGCCGGGTCGGGCGATCACAGGCAAAGGAACTGCAACGACTACCCGGTCGGCCCGATGCAGTGCCTCTTCTGTTGTCACCTCGACTCGATCGGCCTGCTGGGAGATGCCGATCACCGGATTGTCCAATCGGACGTCGAGATCGGCAGTCATCACCTTGGCCAGGCCATCGTTGCCGCCTTCCACCCTCAGGTAGGTGCTCGCCTGCACGAGGCCGAACTCCTCGTCCAGGTCGGCCGCAGAGACTGCATCGAGGGGCACGCCAAACGTGCCTTCGAGACGTGAGCGCAACACAGTCATGGCCGCCCCGGTGGCTCCAACCTCGTCGAGGAGCTGGGCAGCACTCATCTCGTCGAGCCGGCCGGGCTCGAGACTCTCGATCACGTCGAAGAGAGACTCGTTGAGACGACGGTGGTCATCGTCGGGGATCTGATCGTGCCCCAACAGCTCGCGGGTGGTGAAATCCTGACCGGTGTCCACCATGTCCACCCGTAGTTCCTCGGCCAGGGTCCTCACCGCGACTTGCGACGAGTCGATCCACTCGCCCCCGAGCTCGACCACCTCGCCGTTGCCCAATGTGCGCGACCACACCCGACCGCCGACCCGGTTGCGGGCCTCGAATACCCTCACGTCGAAGCCCTCCGTCTGAAGACGACGTGCCGCCACCAGACCCGACAGACCGGCACCGACTACGAGCACGCGCATCGACGGCACGCTACATTTCCTGAATCATGGTTCAGGAATCGTCGTCATGATCAAGGAAACCCCGTTCCATCCCCGCACCTCGGCCGCCAACGAGACTGGCATCTGGAGCCACTGGTCGGGTTACCTGGCAGCCGACAGGTACCAGATGTCCGACAAGTTCGAGTACTTCGCGATTCGTAACTCGGCAGGAGTCTTCGACACCTCGCCGCTCTACAAGTACCGGATCTACGGCCGCGATGCCGAGAAGTACCTCGCCGGTGTGCTCGTGCGGGACATTCGCAAATGCCGGCCCGGTCAAGCCCACTACACCGCGTGGTGCGACGACCAGGGGTGGGTGATCGAGGACGGCGTGATCCTCCGTCTCTCCGATGACGAATTCCTGCTCACCGCGGCGGAACCCAACCTTGCCTACCTCGACGCGCTGAAGAACGGGATGTCCATGGAGATCGAGGACGTGTCCGAGGGCTATGGCGCCCTCGCCCTCCAGGGGCCGTACGCCAAGGAGATCCTCGTCCAACTCGCCCCGGAGGTGGAAGGAATTGGCTATTTCCATCTCACTCCAGCGAAGATAGGAAAGGCGCCCGTCACCATTTCCAGGACCGGGTACACCGGTGACCTGGGATACGAGATCTGGGTCGGGGCCGACGATGCTCTCGACATCTGGGATCGACTCTTCGAAGTGGCGGCACCATACGGTGTCATACCGGCCGGTCAGACTGCCCTGTTGATCACCCGGATCGAGGCTGGTCTCATCCTCATCGATGTCGACTTTCACTCCGCCCGGTATGCCTGGAACGACGATCAGCGGGCAACACCTCACGAGCTCAACATGGGCTGGATGCTCCGCGATCTGAAGAACGACGACAGGGCCTTCATCGGACGTCGGGCTATCGAGCGGGAGCTGGCCGAGGGGTCATCGCGATGGAAGACCGTGGGCATCGTGGTCGACTGGGAGCACTGGGCCAAGACCCACAACGACCGCGGTCTGGTGACCCCCAAGGACCACACTCCCGAGCACGGCGGGATGATGCTCTACGACGAGAACATCGAGCGCATCGGGTACACCCCCAGCTTCGTCTACTCACCGGTGCTGCAAAACCACATCGGCATCGCCCGGCTTCGTCCGGAGCACGCCGAGATCGGAACCAGGGTGGGGCTCGAGGTGACCATCGACCATCGCTACGAGGTGGTCGACTCCTATGTGACCAAACTGCCCTTCTACAACCCTCCGAGAAAGACGGCGTAACCATGGCGAGCAAGAACAAACACGACGCGATCGTCGTCGGTGGCGGTCACAACGGACTGGTCAACGGGGCCTATCTGGCCAAGGCCGGGCTCAGAACACTGATTCTGGAACGACGGCATCTGGTGGGCGGGGCTGCCATCACCGAGGAGTTGTACCCGGGTTTCAGCTTCACCACCTTCTCCTATGCGTTGAGCCTGCTCCGCCCTGAGATCATCCAGGAGCTGGAGCTGACCAAACACGGGTTCATGCCGCTGCTGATGCCGTCGAGCTTCGCCCCCACGGAGGACGGCGACTACCTGCTGCTCGGTCAGGACAAGAACGAGAATCACCACCAGGTCGCCCGGCACTCCAAGCACGACGCCGACGCCTACGACGCCTACGGGCACATGATGGAACAGGTCGTCCATGCCATTCGCCCCCTGATGGACTCGATCCCGCCCGACATCACCTCGAAGGACCCCGAGGAGCGGGCCCGAATGGCGGCGATGGGGGCTTACCTCGCAGACCTGCCGCCGAGGGTTCTCCACGATCTGGTCCGGCTGCTCACCGGTAGCGCCGCCGACATCCTCGAGGACTACTTCGAGTCAGACATCATGCAGGGCTGGATCGCATCGTCGGGGATCATCGGCACCAAGGTGGGACCGAGGTCGCAGGGATCCGGTCTCGTTCTTCTCTATCACTCATTCGGCGAACACGACTCCGCCTATGGTGCCTGGGCGTTTCACAAGGGTGGCAACGGCGGGTTCACACAGGTTCTGGCCCGGGCCGCAGAGGCGTTTGGAGCCGAGATCAGGCTGGAGTCGCCGGTAGACCACGTGATCACCAAGGAGGGCCGAGCCACGGGCGTGGTCCTCGAGGATGGGACCGAGTTCTCTGCCAAGACCGTGGTGAGCGCGGTCGACCCCAAGCGCACGTTCACACAGCTCGTCGACCCCCGCGAGCTCCCGTCCGAGCTGGTCGAGGACATCAAACGGTTCAAGTTCCAGGGGACGTCGGCCAAGGTCAACTTCGCCCTCGACGCCAACCCGACCTTCCCCGGCCTCGAAGGTCGTTCCGATATGTACCGCGGGTTCATCAACGTGGGGCCCAGCTTGGACTATCTGGAGCGTGCCTTCGACGATGCCAAATACGGGTGGTACAGCCAGAGGCCCTATATCGACGGGTGCATCCAGTCGAACGTCGACCCCGACATGGCACCCCCCGGCAAGGCGGTGATGTCCAACTTCATCCAGTACGCGCCGTATCACCTCAAGGAGAGCGATTGGGACTCCGAGCGGGAGAACCTCGGTGACATCGTCCAGAAGCGTCTCGAAGAGGTATTCCCCGGGTTTGGTGATCTGGTGCTACATCGGGAAGTGGTGACCCCGCTCGACATCGAGCGCACCGTTGGTCTCACCGAGGGGAACATCTTCGCCGGCGAGTTCCTCGCCCCGCAGATGTTCTTCTTCCGTCCCGCCCCGGGCTGGAACCAGTACCGCACTCCGATCGAGGGTTACTACCAGTGTGGATCCGGCACCCACCCGGGCGGCTGCGTGATGGGTGCCCCGGGTCGGTTCGCCTCACAACAGATCCTGGGTGACCTCAGCAAGAAGAAGTAGGGCAGGAGGAACCAGACCGTTCTCAGAGGCTTCTGGGCGTAGAAATGCCCGGATTCCGGACAATTATCCGCCCAGAACGATGCTGGCCCTTTGGTCAGACGCAGACCGCGCCGTCGACACCGCGACCGCAGATGACTGTGGCTTCGACGTTGCGGAGCCGGACTCCGCTGGTCACCTCTTCGGCGAAGATGTGGAGCCGGACACCGCGGATGGAATCGTCCTCCAACCCGATCACATCATATGTGACCTCGACCAGATCTCCCTCGGAAACCGGTGTCACCTGGACTACCGAGGATCTGATTGCGGTGCCTTCGGCAAATACGCCGGCCACCTCTTCGGCAAGGCCGGTCATGGCCGAATTGGTCGGGTAGCCGCCCATGGTCGCCACGACGTGGGCGGTCTCATCGCTGACCACTCCCTGATAGCCGACGTAGCTGAGGTTCACCCAACCTTCGGTCCCGTCGTAGTCGACCTCGATCCAGAACGATTGGGGTAGCTCCCTGGTGTTCCCCAGCGCGACCAGCTCGTCGTAGGTCGGTGGGATCCCATCGAGGCTTCCGGCACCGACACCTGGGCCGGCCCGGAGGTTCAGCACGTCGTCGTGTGCGACCCCGATGACCATCAGTACGTCGCCTTCGGCCGGTCCGAAATCGATCGGGCTCCCGGCCAGTGTCGAGGAGGTGGCGCTCGACGAGGACGTGGTCGAGTCGAGCGCAGTCGTCGTGGTCGATGGTGCGAGGGTGGTGGTCGACGGTGCGACGGTCGTGGTCGAGGGAGCCACGGTCGTCGTCACAGGGGGCTCGGGCGTGGTCGATGCGCCACCGGTCTCAGTACCACATGCGGCGAGAAGCAGTCCGAGAAGAGCCAGCTGATAGGGTCTGATCGTCCTCATGTCGGTGTGACGTTGCAGACTTCGGTTTTGGGTGACATCTCAGATCATGAACGCCTCCCACCTCGGTCGTGGTTCCGATGCCGACCCGGTCAGCCCACGGCTTCGTAGATCTCCCAGGTCCCTGGAACCCCCTTGAGAGGGTGAGCGCCTCGTTCCTCGAACTCCAACTCCGAGCCAACCACCAGGTCGCGCACGGTTCGGGACACGAATACCTGACCCGGTCCGGCCAGGGCGGCGATACGTGCCCCGATATGGACTCCCATTCCGGCGATGTCGTCGTCGACGAGCTCCACCTCTCCGGTGTGGACCCCGGCCCGAACCTCGATTCCCAGGGGTCTGACTGCTTCGGTGATGGCGCGAGCCGCGCGGACACCCCGCGCCGGTCCGTCGAATGTTGCAAGAAAACCGTCTCCGGCAGTTCCCCGCTCCCGGCCCCTGTAACGCTCGATCTGTCGGCGGATGGTCGAGTTGTGTTTCTCCAGCAGTGCGCGCCAGTCGCGGTCGCCCAGCTCGGCGGCTCGCTCTGTCGAGCCCACGATGTCGGTGAACACCACCGTGGCCAAGGCTCGCTCCGGTCGTGCCGTCTCTCGATGACCGGTGACGAACTCCTCGATTTCGTCGAGAAGCGGCGTCGGATCTTCGCTCCAGAAGAGGTGCGAGTCACCGGGAAGCTCCACCAGGGTGGCGTTCGGTATCTGCGACGCGATCCAGCGGCCTTCTTCGATCTTGACGTCGGCGTCGTGTGTGCGATAGATGCAGAGTGTTGGAGCCTGGATCAAGGGGAGGACCGCACGGGTATCCATGGCAGTGTTCATACGGAGCAGGGTGGCCGCTGCCTTGGGGCTGGCCCCGAGGCGGAAGTATCGAGCCACCCAGTTGCGGAACACAGGGTCGTCGGAGCGGGCTCCAAGGGTGTACTCGGGAACAGCGTCGGGGTCGCCCCACGTCTCCTCGGTGCGCCGAATCTCTGCCTCTCGTGCCTTCCGGGTGGGTGCCCACGGGTAGTCGTCGGATCGAATTCGCTTGGCGTAGGTGCTGACCAGGATGAGACCGGTCGTCTTCTCTGGAAACGTGGCAGCGAACAGCATCGACATGCTTCCACCCTCGGAGTGGCCGAGAAGTGTCGCCCGCTCCGATCCAGCCGCTTGCATCACGGCCCGGACGTCGTCGATGCGCTCTTCGAGTTCGGGTAGTGATCGCTCGTCGACAGGGTCTGACATGCCGGTTCCCCTCTTGTCGAACAGGATGACACGACTGAAAGTGGCGAGCCGGCGAAGGAATGACGCCAGGATCGGGTCCTCCCACATGATCTCGATGTTGGATATCCAGCCCGGCACGTACACGAGGTCGGGGCCCTCACCAAACACCTGATAAGCGATGTTCAGGTCGCCACTGCGGGCGTAGTGCGTCGTCGTCACCACGGGAGTGTAAGGAGAGCGGCCGTGGTCAGTACTTGGCCAACTCCTGGGCCCTTGCGACGATGGTCTCCGGTGTCGGGTAGAGGGCGTTCTCGAGGGAGCCGGCGTAGGGCATGATCGGGATATCGGGCAGGCCGTATCGCTTCACCGGCCCGTCCAGCCACTCGAACGTCTTGTCCGCGATCTGGGCGGCAATCTCTGCTCCGTAGCCGACGAACTCGTTGTCCTCGTGGACGATCAGCGCCTTCGAGGTCTTCTTGATCGACTCCTCGATTGTTGGCCAGTCCAGTGGCTTCAGAGTGCGCAGGTCGATGACCTCGGGGCTGATGCCGAGCTCTTCGAGCAGAGGCACTGCCTCCATGGTGAAATGAGCCATGGCTCCGTAGGTGATGATGGTGAGGTCGGTCCCGTTGTGGCGGATAGCGGCCCTCCCCAGCGGGACGCGGTGATCACTGGGTGGGAACGGTCCCTTGGCCAGCCGGTAGAGCTTCTTGGGCTCCAGCATCATCACCGGATCGGGGTCCTCTACGGCTGAGTGGAGGAGACCCTTCACATCGGCAGGCGTGGAGGGGATGACCACCTTGAGCCCGGGCACATGGGCGTAGAAAGACTCGACGGATTGTGAGTGGTACTGCGCCCCGTGGATACCGGCGCCGTACGGAGCCCGGATCACGATCGGAACGTTCCAGCGGCCGTTGGATCGGTAGCTGACGCGGGCGGCCTCCGACACGATCTGGTTGAACGCCGGGTGGATGTAGTCGGCGAACTGGATCTCGGGAAGGACCCTGTAGCCGGTGGCGGACATCCCGATGGCGCAACCGATGATCGACGACTCCGCGATCGGTGTGTTGAAACAGCGCTCCGGACCGAACTTCTCGGTGAGGCCCTCGGTGGCCTTGAACACGCCACCTTTGCGACGGGCGACGTCTTCGCCAAAGAGGACGACGTTCTCGTGTTGTTCGAAGACCTCGTGGAGGGTCCGGTTGATCGCTGTGATCAAGTTGACAGACTCCCCTTCGGGGACGGGCTCTGGCTCCCGGGCCGCGGCGCCAGGCTCTATGACCCTGGCGTACACGTGTGTGGATGTCTGGTCGGGATTGGGAGCTGCTTCCGCCTCCTCTACCGCACGTGCCAGCACACCGACCACTTCGTCGTCGATCTCGGACTCCCTGGCCTCGGTGAGCAGCCGGTTTTCGATCAGATACTGCTTGAGCCGCCCGAGTGGATCCTTCTTCCGCCACCGCTCGACCTCGTCGCGACTCCGATAGAGGGCGTCGTTGTCATCTGAGGTATGGGCGTAGTAGCGATACGTCTCCGCCTCGATGAGCGAGGGCCCTCCACCGGATCGGGCTCGCTCGACTGCCTCTTGCATGGTCTGCAGCACCTCGAATGGATCGTTGCCGTCGATCAGGTATCCGGCGAAGCCATATCCCTTGGCCCGATCGGCGATCTGGCCAGCGACTTCCTCCTCGGTTGGCACTGAGATGGCGTACTGGTTGTTCTCGATCACACAGATCAACGGGAGGTCGTGAATCCCGGCCCAGTTCATTGCCTCGTGCCAGTCACCCTCCGAGGTGGCACCCTCGCCGCCATAGACGACGGCGACACCTCCGGCCGCCTTCAGTTTCAGGCCGTGGGCCACCCCGGCGGCATGCGGGAACTGAGTGCCGATGACCGATGACTGGGTGAAGACGTTGCGATCGGGCTCCGACCAGTGGCTGGGGAGCTGGCGACCACCTGATGACGGATCGTCCCTCTTGGCGAACACCGCGAGGAAAACCTCGAGAGGGGTGAATCCCCAGGCGAGGGCCACCCCCATGTCGCGGTAATAGGGGAGAACCCAGTCGCGTTCGTGATCGAGTGCGAACACCGAAGCCACCTGAACCGCCTCGTGGCCCGACGACCCGAGGACGAAGGCGGCGCGACCTTGCCGCTGTAGGGCGAACATTCGGTCGTCGACCCTCCGGGTGAGCAGCATCAGCCGGTACATCTCGACGACCTGTTCGTCGGTGAGGCCGAGACCGCGGTGGTCGAGGTTCGACTCCAGCATCTCTAGTTCCGATCGTCTCCGCTGCGGCGGAAACGTCTCAAGTCGCCGATCTCCTTGATTCGCTCTTCGGCGATCATCACCGCCGCTTCGTTCGGCGTGATGCCTTGGTTCTCCGCCTTCTCCAGGATCCTGAGTGTCGAGTCGTAAATGCCGTCGACTCTGTGCAATGCCCTGGTTCGGGAGTATCCCTGCAGCTCGTCGTAGACGTTGATGAGACCACCGGCGTTGACGACGAAATCGGGGGCATAGAGGATGTCGCGTTCGGCGAGTCGCTTCGCGTCCTCATCGGTGGCCAGCTGGTTGTTGGCGCTGCCGACGATCGCCTGGCAGTTGAGCCGGGGAATGGTCTGCTGGTTCAGCCCGGCCCCCAGGGCGCATGGGGAGAAGATGTCGCAGTCGACCGCGTAGATCTCGTCCTGTTCCACCGGCTTGACGTCGAAGTTCTCGACTGCCGACTCGATCGCCTGCTCATAAGCATCGGTGATCACGACTTCGGCCCTGGCCTCGACCAGGAGCCGTACGAAGGCAGATCCGACTTTGCCCACTCCCTGGACGGCGAAGCGGCGTCCGGTCAGATCGGGGTTGCCCCACAGCTTCTTGGTGATTGCCTTCGCCGCGGCAAAGAGACCTCTGGCTGTCACCGGAGACGGATCGCCGGCACCGCCCTCGGCCACCGAGGCTCCCAGGGCCCACCTGGTCTCGCGGCGGACGATGTCCATGTCGGTCGTGGTTGTGCCGACGTCCTCGGCGGTGATGTACCGGCCCTGGAGCGAGTCGACGATTCGCCCATAGGCCCTGAAGAGCCGTTCGGATTTCATCTCCCTGGGATCTCCGATGATGACCCCTTTTCCGCCTCCCAGGTCGAGCCCGGTCACCGCAGCCTTGTAGGTCATCCCCTTGGATAGGCGGAGGACGTCATTCAGGGCGTCGGCCTCCGATTCGTACGGAAAGAAGCGAGTCCCGCCTAAGGCGGGACCCAATGCCGTGCTGTGTATGGCGATTATCGCTCGGAGGCCAGATACTTTGTCGTAGCCGTACAAGACCTGCTCGTGACCGTCCCGGGCTACGGCGTCGAATACACCCAAGTCTCTGACCTCCTCAAATCTCGAACGGGGTGGAGGCTGATCTTACCGGTGGCCCCACAGCTACGCCCCTGGCAGGTTGGTGAGGTCATGTGCGAGGATGGAGAAGTGACCAAGTCGGCATACCTGCGGGTGTACTCACCAGAGGTATCCGGGTCGAGTGACCCGGTCCCAGGGTTCGTGCGCACGTATGGCTTGTTGTCCGAGACCGAAGGTGACACCCACTGGACTGTCGAGTGGGAGGGTCGGCGTCTGGTTTGCCCCCGGAACCTCAGATTGCGCGTGCTGGAGTCGACAGTTGCGTTTGCCAATGCCTTTCGAGGGCTGGGCTCGGGGCTGATCCCGGAAGGGGCGGCCCAGGCCGCCGATCGGGAGCTCAAGGCCTATCACCGCAGTCACCCCGAGCACCGTTCCCACATCCTGACCTCGGCGTGGCATGTGCCTGTGCGCTGGTTCGCCGCCTTCGACCCGTCCGAGAAGCAGATGTACGAGTCACCCGACGGCATCCGGCTCCGTTTCAGAACCGACATCGTCGAAGCACGACGACGTATTCGCGATGCATATGGGATCCTCACGAAGTTGACTGTCTTCGCCGGCCCCGCTCAGGAGCTGGCCCAGGTTCTCGAGTGGCTGGAGCCGTTTCCCGACGAGTCAATGGTGGAACTCGACTATGGGGAGGTCTCACAGCTCTTCGATCCGAACGAGTTGCTCTTCGACGATTCCTGCGATCAGGTCCACGAGTCGCTCGAGGCGCTCGCCTCCGGGGACATGTTGCGAGCCGGCGAATGCTATGGCCGGGTGGTGACCCGCTGGGCCCCTGCCTTCTCGGTGACGTTCAGCAACTGAGGTGTGCTCGGATCGAGGCAGCGGGGGGAACTGGCTGTTCTCGGGGCCAGGGACTTCGTTGAGCGAAGTCTCCAACCCTGGGTTGGGGCAGATAACGCGATTGGTGCTCTTTCAACACATTTTTCACATTTCCGGGAACCGTTCTATTACAGGTTGCGTCCTAACATTGTGAACAGGTGCACAAGCATCTGGCGCCGGCTCACCGGCCAGGCGTACACATTTCCCAGCGCGCGACCGGGAGTGGAGGCCTCCCGCCACTCTTCCCCGAGTGGCCATCCTTCTCCTCCCCGACTCCGCTCCCGTCGCACCTCTCCATGCGGTGGCCCGGCGCCCCACCAGCTCGGGCCCCGCATGGTCTTCTCCCACCCGTTCTGACAGGTCAGTCCAGTTCTGTCACCATCGACTCAGATGAGCGTCCTTCCTTGGTATCTGCTTCCCGACAACTCCTCGGTCGACGACGACGGACTGTCCATAGCGGGTTGTGACCTCATCGACCTCGCATCCGAGTTCGGGACCCCCCTGTTTGTGTATGACGAGGATCACATTCGCACCCGGTGCCGGGAGGCGGTGGCGGCCTTTCCCGATGGCGTCGCCTACGCAACGAAGGCTTTTCTGTGCAAGGCAATGGCGCGTGTTGCATATGCGGAGGGCATGGATCTCGACGTTGCAACAGGCGGTGAGCTGCATGTGGCCCTTGCCGCAGGGGTGCCTGCGGAGCGTCTCATCTTCCACGGCAACAACAAGTCAATGAGGGAGTTGGCCACCGCCGTCGATGTCGGTTTAGGGGTCATTGTCATCGACTCGATGGTCGAGATCGACAAGCTCCGCTCGGTTCTCGACGGGCGGGACGGGACGGTTCGGGTCATGGTCAGGGTCAACCCGGGAGTTGAGGCCCATACCCATGAATTCCTCCAGACGGGGGCCACCGACTCCAAGTTCGGGATCGGGGTCGGAGATGGCACCGCTCGACGGGCCGTCGACGTGATCCGTTCCATCCCTCAGCTCGAGTTGGTTGGCGTGCATGCCCACGTGGGAAGTCAGGTCTTCGATGTCGCGTCCTTCGCCAAAGCCGTCGACGTCATCGCCGCGTTCGTCGCTGAGATCGACGTCCCGGCGGTGTCAGTAGGGGGCGGTCTTGGCGTCCCCTACGTCGAGGGGGAGCCGGCTCCGACAATCCCGGAGTGGGGTGTCACCATCCACGACGCCATCGAGCAATCCGGTCTGAAGGTCAAGGTGCACGCCGAACCCGGACGTGCCATCGTGGCCCGATCGGCGGTGACTCTCTACACCGCAGGCACCATCAAGGAGATCCCCGGCGTCCGCACCTATGTGTCGGTCGATGGAGGCATGAGCGACAATCCTCGCCCGGTTTTGTACGGGAGCGGCTACGAGGTGTTCATGGTGCGTTCGACCACCGCTGAGCGGGATCGGGAGATCAGGCTGGTCGGCAAACATTGTGAGTCGGGTGACGTGATCGTCTGGGAGGGACTTGTCCCCTCCGACATGGCACTCGGCGACATCCTGGCGACCCCGGTGACGGGGGCCTATGGCCACACCATGGGCTCCAACTACAACATGGTGCTCCGTCCCCCGGTCGTGTTCGCCCGGGACGGCGATGCCCGACTCGTGGTTCGTCGCGAGACCTACGACGACCTCCTGGCGCGGGACGTCGTGTGATGGCCTGGATAGATGCTCCGCACGAGGACGAGTGGGAGGACGATCTCTCCGAGCTCAAGGACGACGTGATCGACCCAAGCCACCAACGCGTCGACTGGATCATGCGCATCCATGCGCTCGATGCCGGGAGCATGGCCGCCCACCACACCGTCTACCGACAGGCGATGAAGGGGACGCCGACCTTGCGCAAGGTGGAGCGGGAGATGATCGCCATGGTCGTGTCTCAGGTGAACGACTGTCACTACTGAGTGGTACATCACCGGCGCGGTCTGCGCCGGCTTCTCCGGGACGATGAGCTGGCTGACGCGATCGAAGCCGACTGGCGATCCGCCGCGATCTCCGACAAGCGGAAGGCGATGTTGTCCTACGCGGTGAAACTGACCGAGAACCCGGCCGCGATGACCGAAGCAGACGTCGTCGAGCTCCGCCATCACGGTTTTTCGGATCTCGACATCCTCCACATCGCCGAGGTCACTGCCTACTACGCCTACGCCAACCGCATCGCCGACGGTCTCGGCATTCCTCTCGAAGACTGGATCCCGGACGTCTGAGGTCGAACCCGGGTTCGCCGGCCCATACACGGGCAAAACCCGCTCGTGTTGGGGAGACCGGTCGGCAACAATCGCGCCGTGACCTTCCGTTACTTCGCCTATGGATCCAATCTCTGGGTTCCTCAGATGAGGAGTAGGTGTCCTTCGGCCAGACCGATCGCCCCCGGTGTCCTCGAGGGGTGGCGCGTCGTCTACGACAAGCCTTCGACCGATGGCTCCGCGAAGCTCAATATCCGGCCTGACCCTGCGGGATCGGTCCATGGTGTGATCTATGAGCTGTCGGATGGCGATCGACCTCGCCTGGACGCTGCCGAGCCGCTCTATCGTGCCATCGAGGTCACAGTCGGAAACGAGGCGATGCTGGCCTACACCTACGAGGGCGAGGCTTCCGACGAACTTCCGTCTGACTGGTACGTCGCCACGGTGTTGGTGGGGGCCCAGTCGCACGGACTGCCCACCGAACCCCTCGAGGCGTCCGTCGATGCCGATCCGCTTGCTCCGGGGATCCACCCCAGCCAGGACGAGCTAGGGGTGATGTACGACATCCTCTCCGGAGGCATTGCCCGAAACGACGACCGCTATTACATCCACCCCGGCGATCTCTCCTGGTGGCGGTATCACAGCGATCCCCGGTTTCCTGACCACGACACCTACTGGGTCCAGGACGACTCCGCGTTCGTCGTCATCGACTCCCGTCCTCCTGGCGAGATCAACGTGTTCGCCCGACCGGGTGTCGATCGGATACCGCTGATGCGCTGGGCACAGCGTCGTTTGGATGGACGAGGAGAGGTCGCCTGGATCAGCGACACAGATAGCGAGCTCGTGACGTACCTGGAGAGCGAGGGATATGAGAGGGTCCACATCGACCGCTCCTATCGATGGGACCTCACCGGCGACCTGCCGGAGCCCGTCGTGCCGGACGGGTGGACGCTGCGCTCTGTCACCGGCGAGGACGAGGCCAACGAGAGACGTCGCGCTTCCCACGCCGCTTTCGAGTCGACGATGCCCGAGGCGATGCACCTTCAGCGGTATCTCGACTTCATGAGATCACCCGCCTACGTGCCCGAGCGAGATCTGGTCGCCGTCGCACCGGATGGACGGATCGCGTCGTTCATGGTCTGGTGGGGTGACGAATCGGGCATTGCCCAGATCGAACCGTTCGGGACCCACCCCGACTACCACCGTCAGGGTCTCGGCCGGGCACTGCTGTATCACGGGCTGGGCGAGATGAGAGCAGCCGGGATGCACACATGTCGGGTCGTGACCGACGACGACCGGGAGGCGACTTCGTTCTACGAGGGAGTGGGTTTCCGGGACGTGGGCCGGTTGCACTGGTGGGCGCGCCGGTAGCCGCCGCCACCGGAGAAACGAATCATCCGCTCAGGGTACGTCGACCGTGGTGCGCATCACACAGTGGTTCTTGCCCTTGTGGCGCTCGTAGGTGAAGCCTGCCTCCTCGAAGGCTTTGCCCACTTCGGGAGTCTCGGGGTGGAAGGCAAGACACCAGCATCCACCCCAGACACCGTTGTGCTTCTCGAGCAACCGGGCGAAGACGTCCCACGTGTCCGGAACGAGCGGCTTCACCATGAGCTCGGCCATCAGCCAAGGGCAGGTCGGGGGGAGGACCGAGCCCACCCGCCCCCTCGGTCTAGGGTCTCCCGAATGTCAGATGCCTATCGACCTCTCGAGGGAAAGGTTGCCCTCATCACCGGTGGTAGCCGCGGGCTCGGCGAGGCCACGGCGCGGCATCTGGCCCGCTGGGGTGTCAGGGCGATCATCACCTACAGACGCCAAGCAGAGCAGGCACAGCAAGTCGTCGCCGACTGCTCGGAGATGACCCCGGGGGCGCGTGCCATTCAGATGGACCTGGTCGAGGAGGAGAGTGTCAGGGAGGCCTTCATCTCCCTCGACGAGGAGGAGCTCGACTTCCTCATCGCCAATGCCGCGGCCACCGCCCTGAAGCCACTCCTGGCGTTGAAGATGCATCAGATAGACAAAACCTTCGCCATCTCGGTTCGACATTTCATCCTGATGACCCAGTTGGCCTTCCCTCTCCTGGAGAAGACCGGGGGGCGCATCGTAGCCGTCTCAGGGGCCGACACGGTGGGCTATATACCCACCCATGGTCTGCTCGCCGCGGCCAAAGCGTCGATGGAGACGCTCATTCGATATCTGGCCTCCGAGCTGGGGCCGACCGGCGTCACTGCCGTTGGAGTCCTGCCCGGCTACATCGACACCGACTCAATTCAGATGATGACCGGACCGCTTTACGAGATGCTGAAACAGGCCGAGATCGAAACCCACCCGCTGCGAGAAGCCGCCACGCCGGCGCAGGCGGCCGAGGCAGTGGCATTGCTGTGTCTTCCCGAGGCGAAATGGCTCAATGGTCAGATCGTTCAAAACGACGGTGGAGGTCTTTACGCGATGCAGGGTCGCTTCTTCCAGACGGCTGCAGCTGCCAAGGGAGCCACACCCGGCGAGGACTCGCCGATCATCGGGTCGTGACTGCCTCAGGCGGAGTGGGGATCGAGATTCTTAGACTCCGGCGCCGGTCGATCGAGACCAGGAGACCCAGGTCGTGACGGATCCTCAGCCCAAATCACTCGCCGAAGACCACGCGGAAGGAGCGGACCTGGTTCGACTACGAGAACGGTACGGCCTCGTGCTTGTCTTCATACTCGCCGCGTACGTCATCGGCGGGCTCGATACCAATGTTTGGGTCGAAATCGTCACCGCGATGCTCTGGACCGCACTCCTTCTCACGACGTTGTGGGCGCCGGGGGTGCCGCGGAGAGTGCGAGCGATCGGGATGATTGCGGTGATCTTGATACTTGTCTCGTCGGTCGCGCTGGGGTTCGCTTCGGGCGACGGTGCAGAAGGCTTGAGACTCCTCCTGCTGGCAGTGGCCCAACTGGCGGCACTCCTGGCCATTCTCAGTCAGATCGTGAGACACAGTCAGGTCACTCTCCAGACCGTAATGGGCGGAATCGCCGCCTATGCGTTGATCGCCTTCGTGGCCGCGGCCGTCTACAGCGGCGCTGATCTTCTCACCGATGAGACCTTCCTCAACGGCGTTGTGGCACGAGGCGATTACACCTACTTCTCCTTCGTCACGCTCACGACCGTCGGGTACGGCGATATCACCGCTGCCGGCGATCTGGCGAAGCGTCTCGTAGTCGTGGAGGCATTCGTCGGTCAGGTGTTCATCATCGTCTTCGTCGCCCGCCTCGTCTCGCTGTGGGGCAAGCCTGAGAGAGTCCAGTGACCGTGCGGCCGGATCGGGTGATCCCCCCGGGAATCTGGCCGAGTACCTTCTTCGACGCCGATCGGGGCCTGACCAGGAGGCCCGTCTGAGAAGTCTCAACGTTCCCGGTGCCTCGTTCTTCCTTTTCAGCGGGGACGAGGGACGCGTCCGCCGTCCCCGTGATGTCGTGGCGGCAGTCTTCGGATTGGTACTCATCATCTGGACGACCACAGCGAGCGAGCGCGTGCCGGAGTGGGCGGGGTCCCTGACCGAGCTCGTCGAGTCGAGCCCGGCGTGGGTCGATGCGCTACTCGAGCTCGGCTACCTGGTGAGTCTCATCTATGCCCTGGTGGTCACGATCGCTCTCATCCTCGGCGGTCCGGCTCGCCGATCGGCCCTAAGAGATCTACTGATTGTGGCCGTGCTGTCACTCGGAATGGTCGTCGTCCTGTCATTCGTCGTCAACGGGACCTGGCCGTATGTGCTTCCGGAGATAGATCTGCAAGATCCCACGCCGAGATACCCCGTGGCCAGGGTGGCGATGGTCACCGGGATGCTTCTCGTTGCCGGTGCCTATCTCACCCGCCCGCTGCGACGTCTGGGATGGGTGGCGATTGTGACCACCGCCATAGCGTCAGTCGCCCTCTCCTACGGCAACCCGATTCATGCAGTGGGCTCATTCGGTATCGGTCTGTTCGTGGCGGGATCACTTCTCGCGGTCGTCGGCACGCCCAAGGGCTATCCATCTCCGGAGATAGTTTCACAAGGGTTGCGCAGGCTTGGGGTCGATAACTTCGACATCAGGCCCTCCGCCGAGCAGGTGTGGGGCCTGGTGCGGTTCGAGGCCAGGGATTCACAAGGACATCAACTCGATATCAGGGTTCACGGCAGAGACTCCTTCGACTCTCAGCTTGCGGCGAAGGCTTGGAGGACCCTCATCTATCGGGAGTTGGGCCGTACGGTGAGCTATTCGAGACTGCAGGCGGTGGAGCACGAGGCGCTCGTGTCGCTCATGGCGCGCCGGGCTGGAGTCTCGGTTCCTCGATTGGAGGCGGTGGGCAATGCCTCGCCCGAGGTGGCGCTGATCGCCTTCGAGGGTGGGGGAGTCTCACTCGCCAGCCTTGATTCCTCGAGGATTAATGATGATCTCTTGGTTCGGGTGTGGGAGAACGTGGCCACGATGCACGCCGCCGGCATATCCCACGGAAGTCTCTCGTCGAGAGCGATTCGACTCGTCGACGATCAGCCGACGTTGGTCGATTTTGGTCTTGGATCGCTGTCCCCCGGTGACGACGATCGGGCCGGCGACACAGTGCAGCTCCTGTTCGCCCTGGCCCAGCTCGTGGGGCCTGATCGAGCCGTCGACGCCGCGTTCGGTGGGTTGGGTGAGGAAGGATTGATCGAAGCACTGCCCTACCTGCAGGTTCCGGCCATCACTGCCTCCATAAGGAGACAATCGGAGGATCCCAAGACGCTTGTCTCGGCTTTGGCCGATGGGATCGTCGAGAGAGCCGGAATCCAGAGGCCCGAGCCTGTCGAGCTGAGAAGGGTCACCTGGCAGAGCCTGGCCATGGTCGCTCTGCTCCTCCTCGTTGCCTTCGCTGTGATACCGATCTTCTTGGAGATCGACTATGCCCAAATCTGGAGCGTGTTGCAGTCGGCCGACTGGGTCTTGGTCGCTTTGGGGCTGATAGTCGGACAGACCCAGTTCTTCCCATCGGCCACGGCCACCATGTTCGCGGTTCCGGCATCTCTCCCCTTTTGGCCGCTGATCACGTTGCAAACCGCCAGCCAGTTCATCAGCCTGGCGATCCCGAGCTCGGCGGGCAGGGTGGCTATGAACGCCGCCTTCCTCCACAAGTTCGGCGTGTCGGTGACAGTGGCACTTGCTCAAGGCGCCATCGATGGTTTCTCGGGTTTCCTGGTGCAGGCGGGCATCCTCATCGTCGTCCTGCTCAGCGGAAACGTGGACCTCGGCTTGGAGATCAACGCTTCGGATGTGCCCTGGCTGCTCATACTGGGAATCATCGTCGGGCTCGTCATCGTGGCGGTCGTCGTGATCCTTCGCGTAGAGAGACTGCGTGAGAAGGTGGTCCCGATCGTCAGTCAGGCCTGGGGAGCCCTGTTGGTCGTCCTGAGACAGCCCTCACGAGCAATGGGTCTTCTATTCAGCAACTTCGTCTATTGGAACACCCTCGGGCTCACGCTTTGGGTCCTCCTCGAGGCCGTGGGCAGCCCCATCAGCTACGGAGCGGCGTTGTTCGTGGCAGCCGGCACAAGTCTCCTCGCCGGGTTCATGCCGGTCCCCGGTGGCGTCGGGGTCGCGGAAGCCACCATGGTCGCCCTGCTGGCCACATTCGGCGTAGACCAGTCGGTGTCCTTCGCCGTGACCGCCGTCTACAGGGTCGCCACGTTCTACCTTCCCGCCTTGGAAGGAATGTTCGGGACACGTTGGCTGCGACGTAACGACTACATCTGAGCCGGCGAGCACTAGGTGGCGGCCAGAGACGAGACGAAGCCAACCACTGTCCAGACGCCGGCCGACGCTCCCCCTTTCTGGACTGCATAAGGCATCAGCGAGTCGGTCAGCATGGCAAGCAGACCCCCAGCGGCCAGACCTGCCGCTCGCGCCCCCGAGGCTCCGATGGTGCTCCCCAGTAGATAGCCGAGCCATGCAGTCACCGCACACGAGATGACGACAATCCCCCACATCCCGGCAGTCCTGGCCCGAGACCAGCCCGACTCGGCGAGCGATGCGGACGGTGCGAGGGCCTGGGGGATGTTGGAGACGAAGACAGCGCCGATGAACGCCGCCCCGATCATCTGACCAGCACCTATCTGGATGCCAAAGATGATCGACTCGGGCACTCCGTCGACCACCGATCCGACGACGATCCCCAAGGGGCCTGCCTCATCCCCTTCTCCAAACCTGGATTCCACGACTCGGTCGGCGACGACGAAAACGAGGGCACCGGCCAACATCCAGATGGCAAGCTCGAAATGATTCAGGTCCTCACCGTCGGGCACGAGGTCGAACGCAACCGCCGCGATGAGGGCTCCGGCCCCATATCCGGCGAGGGCACCGATGAAACGAGACGTTGGTTTCACCCAATAGACGGCCAAACCTGCCAACAGAAGGGAGGATTGCGCGATTGCCCCGAGAGCGAATGCCTCCAGACCCTCCATGCCGGTCAGTCGACCACGTCGAGATCGAACGCAGCAAGGACATGGGGGATCGCCGATGTCAGCCTGGCGACGCCGACGAGTGGAGCGATCGACAACAACGCGGCGAAGACATCGGAGTCGTCGACGCCGGCGGCCTGAGCTGAATCCACCGCCCACCGGAAGGTGGCAGGGTCAGAGTCGATGCTGACGAGGGAAGCCAGACGTACCAATGCAAGGGTGCGGGCGTCGATTGAGCAGACTTCGGAGAATGCGCCGCCCATCACCTGGTTTGTCGTCTCCGAGTCGTTGAGAGCAAGTCTGCGCAGGACCCGCAATTGTTCGGGCTTCATCCACGAACCGGGTGGGCACCGTCCTCCTGGCGAGAGCATCGGACCGGCCAATTCGCCTGACATCGCCCCCATGGGGTGAACTGGCTCTTTCATCCTTACAGGACGATGTCTCTCGAGACGGTGGTGAGGGATCATCGTCTCTTCGAAAGGAGACCGATGCCCATATTGGACTTGTTCTGGTCGATGCTGATGTTCTTCCTGTTCTTCTTGTGGATTTGGCTGCTGATCAAGTTGTTTGCCGATGTCTTCCGTCGCCACGACATCGGAGGTTGGGGTAAGGCTGGTTGGATCATCTTCCTCATAGTTCTGCCCTTCCTCGCAGCCTTGATCTATCTGATCGCAGAGGGCAAGGGCATGGCCGAGCGCGACGTTGCGGACTACCAGGCGATGCAGTCGGCCCAGGAGGGCTACATACGCAGTGTCGCCGGCTCCGGTGGGGCATCGGCAGCCGACGAGGTGGCCAAGTTGGCGGCGCTACGTGATCGGGGCGTCCTCACCAACGAGGAGTTCGAAGCACAGAAAGCCGCCCTCCTCTCCTGACCGAGCCTCAGTGAAGGAGGGTCTCCAGTTGGTGGGCCCCGGGCCGATCGGCTCAACTCTTTTCGTCCTCTTCGGATGATGGCGGCGCCACCCGCGGCGTGTTCGATCGGGTTGAAAGGAGGAGAAATGACAACGACAAAAGGAGTGAGCGGCTGGGCGGTGGCCTGGACCATCTTTGCCGCGGTATGGATGTGGATCCTCGGCTTCATGCATGCCATCGCCGGCTTTGCCGGGATCGCAGAAGACGAGGTCCTCGTCGCGGCCCCCAATTACGTCCTGCAACTCGACACGACCACCTGGGGTTGGATCCATCTGATCCTGGGAATCGTGGTGTTCATCGCCGGCTTCTCGTTGTTCAACGGAGCGGTGTGGGCGCGGACGATAGGTGTGGTGCTGGCAGCGATCAGCATCATCGGCAACTTTTCCTGGCTGCCGTATCAACCCTTGTGGAGCATCCTGATGATCGCCGCCGGCGCATTCGTCATGTGGGCTCTCACCGCGCACGGACACGACATGAGCGGGACGGACACGGTCTGATCCACCACCAGTTTCGGGCGCCGCGGCTATTCAGGAGACCGGGTCTCCAGTCGGTCGCGGTGCTCGTCACGGTCTTTCTTGCCGCCTGTGGCGGCGGTGTCGAGGACGACCCGACCGGTCGGACATGGCAATTGGTCGAACTGGAAAGGTCGGCCCTGGTCGAGGCGACGTCCATCGATCTCACGATCGACGACGAGCAGGCCTCCGGCTCCTCGGGGTGCAACTCCTACACGGGGCCGGCGAGCGTGTCTGACGGTGAGATGGCGCTAGGACCTGACTTCGCGGTCACATTCATGGCCTGTGGCGAGGAGGTGATGAGCCAGGAGCAGCGTTACCTCGAGGCGCTTACGCGGGTCACGGCTTACGAAATGGCGTCTACGCAGCTGACGCTGAAGGATGCCCAGGGCATCGTCCTTCTCACATTCAATGGCTGAACTCAGCCACTGACGCAACGGAACCCGATGTTTCCCGCCGAGCTGTCGGGAGTGTTGGCGCTGCGTGCTGCGACGCGGTACCGGAAGCAGTAGGAGTCGTGACAGAGGTAGGACCCGCCCCGCATGACCCTGTGGGTGCCGGTCGCCGGGCCGGTCGGGTCCAATGCGGCATGAGATCGATACGCACTCGGTGAGAACCAATCGGCACACCATTCCCAGACGTTGCCGGTCATGTTGAAGAGGCCGAACCCGTTCGGCTCGAATGACCTCGCCGGTGCGGTTCCGGCGTAGCCGTCTGCCGCGGCGTTCTGCGAAGGGAATGTGCCCTGCCATACATTCATCAAGTGCCGGCCACCAGGCTCCCTCTCGTCTCCCCACGGATACCTTCCTTGCGTGAGCCCGCCGCGCGCCGCGAACTCCCATTCCGCCTCGGTGGGGAGACGGCCACCCGACCACGTGCAATAAGCGTTCGCGTCGTTCCAGGAGACGTGGACGACGGGGTGGTCAACGCGATCGTCGAAGTCGGAGTGAGGTCCCTCCGGGTGTCTCCAGTCGGAGCCCTCCACCTGTCGCCACCACGGAGACTGCGCCGCTCCTCGGGTGGGCGGGAAATCGTTGGGTAGAAAACCTGCGAACACGAACGACCAGCCCCACCGTTCCGCCTCGGTCTCGTGGCCGGTTTCGTCGACGAAGCCGGCGAACATCTCGTTGGTGACGGTGGTGACATCCATGGCGAACGGGCTCAATTCGACTTGATGGGCAGGCCCTTCGCCGTCCTCTGGATATCCCTCATCGAGATCGTGGCCCATGAGGAAAGTCCCGCCATCAAGCGCGACAACGACCCGATCTGGCGCTTCCACCGTGCGCTGGACTCGGCTCGACGGAGTCGAGGCCACGCGGCCCGCGGCCGGGGCACAGCAAGAGTGCCCCGATTCTCCCTGAGATGTCATGTGACAAATCGTAAGTCGCCTCCCCTCGGCTCGGTTCATCCGAAGGGGATGATGGAGGTACCCACCGTTTGCGGTTTCCTTCGAATGGTTGAAAGAAGAGCAAGGAGTCACGATGCCAAATCGACCCGATCGTCACGCACGGACGACGCTTCCCATCCCCGATCGTCCGGCGCCGGGCCTGACCACATACGACGCCAAAGACCCCGATACCACCTATCCCCCAATCGAGCCTTTGCTACCTCCCGAGGGTGCGCCAAACGTCCTGGTGGTCCTGGTCGACGACGTCGGCTTTGGTGCCTCCAGCACGTTCGGTGGGCCGGTCAACACGCCGACCGCCGAGCGTCTAGCTGCAGGAGGCCTGAAATACACGCGTTTTCACACCACCGCTCTGTGCGCCCCGACCCGTCAAGCGATGCTGACCGGTCGCAATCACCATTCGGTTGGCATGGGAAGCATCACCGAAACCGCCACCTCGGCACCAGGAAACAACTCGCTGCGCCCCAACACGAAAGCGCCACTGCCCCTGACCCTCAAACTGAACGGCTACTCCACGGCGCAGTTCGGCAAGTGTCATGAGGTTCCGGTCTGGCAGTCGTCCCCGATGGGACCCTTCGACGGGTGGCCTTCGGGCGGCGGTGGTTTCGAGTACTTCTACGGATTCATCGGCGGGGAGAACAACCAATGGGATCCAGCTCTGTACGAGGGGACCGTCCCGATCGAGCCGCCGAAGACCGCCGAGGAGGGATATCACCTCACCGAGGATCTCGCTGACAAGGCCATCAGCTGGATCCGACAGCAGAAGGCATTGATGCCTGACAAGCCGTTCATGGTGTATTTCGCGCCCGGGGCCACCCATGCCCCCCATCATGTTTCCCACGAGTGGATCGAGAAATATCGAGGCAAGTTCGATGACGGCTGGGATGCCCTACGGGAACGGACGTTCGCCCGACAGAAAGAGCTGGGCGTGATAGGGCAGGACGCCGAACTGACTACGCGCAACCCCGAGATAGCCGCATGGGACCATATGGACGAGGAGCTGAAGCCGGTTCTCATCCGTCAGATGGAGGTCTATGCCGGCTTCCTGGAGCACACCGACTACCACATAGGCCGGATCATCTCCGCCATCGAAGATCTCGAGATCCTCGACGACACGCTGATCTACTACATCATTGGTGACAACGGAGCATCGGCAGAGGGAACGATTCGCGGTGCCTTCAATGAGATGTCCAACTTCAACGGCATGGCCGCGATCGAAACCGATGAGTTCATGTTGTCGAAAATGGACGAGTTTGGGTCCCCGTCGTCGTACAACCACTACTCCATCGGTTGGGCCTTGGCCATGGACACCCCCTACCAGTGGACCAAGCAGGTTGCCTCCCACTGGGGCGGAACCCGGAACGGGACAATCGTCCACTGGTCGAACGGGATCGAAGAGAAGGGTGGTGTCCGCCACCAGTTCACTCACTGTATCGACGTGGCTCCGACGATTCTCGAGGCAGCCGGCCTCCCTGAGCCGACGTTCGTCAACGGAGTGATGCAATCTCCGATGGAAGGCACGTCCATGGTCTACAGCTTCGACGAAGCCGACGCCCCCGAGCGGCATGATCTCCAGTATTTCGAGATGTTCGGCAACCGGGGCATCTACTTCAAGGGATGGAGCGCGGTCACCAAGCACCGAACTCCGTGGCTCCTCCAACAGAGTGATGTACCGCCTTTCGACGACGACGTTTGGGAGCTCTACGACGGAAACGAGGACTGGACTCAGGCCAACGATCTTTCCAAAGAAATGCCGGACAAGCTCCACGAATTGCAGCGTCTTTGGCTCATCGAGGCCACGAAGTACAACGTCATCCCGATGGACGACCGTACCGGGGAGCGAATAAACCCCGATCTCGCCGGGAGACCGACCCTCATCCCTGGAAAGTCACAGCTCCTGTTCGCCGGTATGGGGCGTCTCTCGGAGAACAGCGTGGTCAGCATCAAGAACAAGTCGTTTTCGGTGACCTCGAGCGTGACCATCCCCGATGATGGAGCCGAAGGGGTGGTCATCGCCCAGGGTGGCCGTTTTGGGGGGTGGGCTGTCTATGCGGCGGAGGGCCATCTCAAGTTCACCTACAACGTGTTGGGTATCCATGAATACGGTGTGACCGCCACCGAGCCGATCCCATCCGGGGACCATCAGGTGCGTATGGAGTTCGCCTATGACGGCGGGGGCCTGGGCAAGGGGGGGACGGTGACCCTCTTTCATGACGGTGACAAAGTAGGCGAGGGCCGGGTCGACATGACCCACGCCATAATCTTCTCCGCCGACGAGACCACGGACATCGGTCGGGAGACAGGGACGTTTGTCTCCTCCGACTACAGCGCGCAAAGCAGTCACTTCAACGGGAAGATCCACTGGGTGCAGATCGACACCGGAGACGATGACCACGACCACTACGTCGACGACGAGGAGCGAATGCGCGTGGCCATGGCGCGTCAGTAGCGATCGAGGGCGACGAGTCGCCGAGCAGGATGCAGCCGACCCCGTCCCTAGGACGTGTAGCGCCGTCTCCCCTCACCAAGCGACCCGGCGTGCACTGCGATGTCGAGGAACAGACCGATGAAGATGCCGAGGATTCCCCATGGTGCGGCGGCGTCGCCGATGACGAATCCGATCATGTAGAGGACGGTGGTCCAGGGCAGGAAGATGATCCCCAGGACGGGGAGCAGCCAGCCGGTGAAGGCCCGATCGACCCAGTCAGTGAAGAGCCACAGGCCGACGACTGCCAGACGAGGACTGACTGCGACGAGAACGAGGAAGAGACATCCCATCAGCGCGAATCCATCTCGGGAAGCGTCATCTGTCTTGGCAGGTGTCTGGTCGACAGGGTCACGGGACCTTCTTCTGGCATTTGTGACATCGAACAGGCTGGATGCCCAGAGTGCATCATCCGATCTGGGGGATGTGAATCGCCTGTTGCGATCGCGCTCACTTGGATCCGATATGCTTTTTTTCGACATAATGTCGGAATAGCGGGATGCTCCAACTCAAGATCAACCCTCCCGCGACTCGGTCCGGTCTGGTGCGACGGACTTCCTTATTGGATGATCTGGAACAGGCGGGCGGAGCTCGCGTGGCTTTCATCGCAGCGCCTGCCGGCTACGGCAAGACGACGACGGCGATGCAGTGGTCTGAACGCGTCCAGTCGGCTGCCGCCTGGTTGACACTGGACCGTGCGGACGATGACCCGACATCTCTCTTGCAGCACCTGCAGGCCGCGTTACGAGAAGCCGGACTCATGGGCCCTCCGAGCGAAGACCGTCGGCTCTCCTCCGACGAGATACTGACCCATGGGCTCTGGACGGTTCTCTCGGCCGTCGAGTCGAGCGGTCGCGACGGAGTCCTCTTTCTCGATCAATTCGAACAGGTGCGTAGCGAAGAATCGCGGGATGTTCTCTCCGGGTTGATGCTCAGCCTGCCGCCCAACCTGAATGTCGTGGTGGCCACCAGATCGACCGACGGGCTACCGCTGGCACTTCTTCGCTCCAGGGGATTCGTCAGCGAGATCGGGCCTGATGAATTGGCGATGGATGAGACCGAGGTCAGAGAGTTGTTCGACCATATAGGGGTGGATCTGCCCGATGGCCCCGGAGAGGTCCTCGAGAGGACCGAGGGGTGGCCTGCGGCTCTCTATCTCGTCGCTCTGGCGATGAAGACCGCAAAGCCGCAGGAGTTGTTGGATGTGCGAGGTGACGACCGTTTCATTGCCGACTACCTACGAGATGAGGTCTTAGGAGGTATCGCCGACTCGCGCTGGGACTTCTTGGTGAAGTCGTCGGTCCTGAGTCGTCTGTCGGGACCGCTCTGCGACCACGTGCTGGAGAGGGGGGATTCGGCTCACGAGCTCGACGAGATGGAGTCGTCGAACATGTTGTTGATTCCGCTCGACCGCACCCGGACCTGGTTTCGTTTTCACAGTCTTCTCAGTGACCTTCTCCGGTCCGAGCTGGGAATTCACGATCACGGTCTGGCCGTAGGGCTGCATTCGCGGGCCTCGGTTTGGCTCGAGGACAACGGCGAGATCGAGGAGGCGATCGAACACGCCATGGCTGCAGGGGAGGAGGGGCGAGTTGCCGCGATGGTGGCCGGGGCAGCACGGGCGACCTACGGGAAGGGCAAAGTCGAGACGCTTTCGGGCTGGATGACCTGGCTGGAGAGGCGTGGTGTCATGCGCGACCAGCCGGAGCTGGCAGCGATCGGGTCTTTCCTGCGTTCACTCGAAGGCGACGCATTGGGCGCCGACCAGTTGTCGATGGTTGTCGAGGCGGTTGAGGAGCAGGGACCGTTGGCGCTCATGCTGCGTTCTTTTCGCTGTGCCGGCGGTCACGAACAGGCCCTCGATGACGCCAGGTCGGCGCTCGAGCTGATC
Organism: Acidimicrobiia bacterium; assembly: GCA_035620735.1. Classification (GTDB taxonomy): domain Bacteria; phylum Actinomycetota; class Acidimicrobiia; order Spongiisociales; family ZC4RG35; genus JANQRA01. The sequence continues at coordinate 64,522 of DASPGH010000018.1, forward strand.
GACCCGCGTTCTGAGTGGACACATACGGTCATGGGTGCAGAGGCTCTAGCTCTTGGCTGCATGGGCGCATTCGATGCCGCCGACTCGGTGTGGGCGGAAGCTGCCAAACTCGCCGGATCACTTCCGGCACGACCTTTCGAGTCGACAGCCCTGGCCGAAAGGGCGCTGATTGCCATCGAGCGCGGCAATTGGAGCCACGCCGAGGACCTGGTGGAGAGATCGCTGGCGACCATCATCGAGGGGCGGCTCGACCGCTACATCACCAGTGCACTGACGTTCGTACTCTCCTCCCGGCTCGCGGCCAGAAGAGGACATATCGACGAGGCTGGCGACATGGCCGGTCGGATGGCTGCTCTCCGACCGAGACTCACCGCCGCGCTTCCGGTGCTGTCGGTCCAGGTGCTGATCGAGATGGCGAAGGCGTACGTCGAGCTCGCCGACATCGCCGGGGCCCGTCGGGTGATGCGGGAGGCCGGCGACATCATCGCCCTTCGGCCAAGACTCGGGTCGATCAATCATCAGTACGAAGCCATGAGAGATCGTCTTTCGGCTCTGCCGGCTGGAGAGGTGGGCCCGTCCTCGCTCACGACTGCCGAGCTGCGACTCCTCCCCCTCCTGGTCACACATCTGACCTACCCCGAGATCGGCGAGCGACTCTTCATCTCCCGACACACGGTGAAGACCCAGGCAATGTCGATCTACCGCAAGCTCGGGGTGTCATCGAGGAGCGCAGCGGTGGATAGGGCGCGATCGGTGGGGCTTTTGAGTCTCTGACGCGTCTCTGTCTCGATACGCGAGAGTCTCAGGCGACGCCCAAACCCAAGGATCGTGCGATCAGGTTTCGCATGATGTCGTCGGTGCCACCACCGATCGGGCCCACACGGGCGTCCCGCCAGAATCTCTGGGCCGGATACTCCTTGAGAGCGCCGGCACCACCATGGACCTGGACGCACTCGTCGGCCACCTCCCAGGCGAGGCGCTGGCTGTGCAGCTTTGCCATCGATGTCACCCTGACCAGCTCCTCGCGGGGCACTTCCTGACCTTGTTCTGCGGCGATGTGGAGGCGGAGCGCTTTGTAGGTGAGGGCTTTCGATGTCCTGAGCCGCACGGCCAGGTCGGCGAACCGGTGCTGCCAGACCTGGAATCTGATGACCGGACGACCAAAGGCAGTCCGCTCCCTGGCGTACTCGATGGCGGTTTCCAGCGATAGGTTCGCAAGGGCCAGGGCACTCAGAGACATCATCACCCTCTCCCATTGGAAGTTGGTCATGATGGAGGCAAACCCCGAGCCCACGTCGCCGAGGCGATTGGCGTCAGAAACGGCCACTTCATCGAAGAACAGCTCACCGGTGTGTGAGGTGTGCCACGCGATCATCTTCATCCGCCTCTGCTCGAACCCAGCGCTCCCGGCGTCGACGACGAACAGCGTGATATTGCCGTGCCCCGGGTCATCCGAGGTCCGGCCCGCCACCACCACGTAGTCAGACCAAGCGCCGTTGGTGATGAAGACCTTGGAGCCATTGAGCACCCAGTCGTCGCCATCTCGTGTAGCCCTGGTGTGGATTCCATTGACGTCGCTTCCCGCTCCCGGCTCGGTGACGGCGAGAGCTCCGAGCAGATCACCCGCAATCGAGGGTCGAAGGTAACGCTCCTTCTGGTCGTCACTCCCGAAACGGTCTATGTACAGCGCCGCCAGCTGGCTGTGGGCCCCGAGATCGCTCGCAGTCCCGAATGACAATGACCGTGACAGCTCTTCGATGGCGACCGCCTCAGCTGCATAGTCAGGCCCGGTGCCGCCCCACCTCTCGTCGAACTTGGCTCCGAACAGCCCGGCGGCTCCGGCCTTCTGGAAGAGCTCGCGCGGATAGTCACGCTCATTTTCCCAGTCCTCGGCAAATGGGTCGATCTCCCTTTGCACAAACATGCGGACTGTTTCCCGGTAGGCGTCGTGCTCCTCTCCGAAGAGCGGCTCCATCCCGCTCATGCGAGGCCCATGATCCTGGCGAGGATCTGTCTCTGCACCTCGTCGCTACCACCGCCGATGCGTCCGATCCGCATGCCCAGCCACTCCCTGGAGACGAACTCTCCTTCGACCAGCCCCGCTCCGCCCATGGTCTGGACGGCGGCATCGACGAGCCTGTTGCTCATCTGGCCAACGGCGAGCTTCGCCATCGCCACCTCTTCGGTGGCATAGACACCGCGGTTCCAGAGCTCACAGCACTCGTAGACCAAAGCCTGAACCGCCTCCAGCTCCGTGGCCATGTCGGCGAGACGGTGCGAGACGGCCTGGTAGCTGCCGATCGGTTGTCCGAAGGTCTCGCGCGTGCGGGCATAGTCGACCGCCGCCTCCAGCAAGGCACGGGCTCCGGCAACCCCGAAAATGGAGACACCGATGCGCTCGCCCTGCAACTCCCACATGATCTGTTTGAAACCCTCGCCCTCCACACCGAGGAGGGCCTCGGCAGGGAGTCGGACGTCGTCCATATACAGGAGGGCGGTGTCGGAGAGCCGCATCCCTGCCTTCTCCAGCTTCTGGGAAACGGTGAAGCCGGGGAGGCTCGTGTCGACTATGAACATCGAGATGCTGCCCCAGGGGTTCGTCTGGTCCAACTCACCGGTCCGCACCACCATCGTTATGAAGTCGGCCCGGGCTCCATTGGTGATGTACATCTTCGACCCGTTCAGCACCCACTCGTTGCCATCTCGCTCGGCGTGGGTTCGTATCGACGCCACGTCTGAGCCGGTATCGGGCTCGGTAATGCCGATTGCACCGATCAGTTCCCCGCGCAGCGCCGGCTTCAACCACCGATCTATCTGCGCTTCGCTCCCAAACTCGAGGATTGGGGGCGTCGCCATGTCGGTCTGCACCGAGAGCACCATGGCGATGGGCTGGCTGACTCTGCCCACCTCCTCGAGGAACACCACCTGCGACCAGTAGTCGCCACCCTGACCTCCGGCCCCTTCGGGAAAGGCGAGACCGAGGAACCCGAGCTCACCAGCACGACGGAACACGTCGTCGGGAAAGTCGCCCCGTTCCTCCCAGTCGGCCACGTGTGGGGCGATCTCGGTCTCGACCCACTGCCGCACCGTGCTGCGAAGAAGATCGTGCTCCTCGGTGAACGGCGTCAGCCTCATCGAACGTCACGATAACTGTGGTCCTGGACCCGGGACCGAATCGCCTAGATGTGGTGACGACGATCTCGGATAGCCGACCTACATTCTCGACGACCAGGACAATTGGAGTTTCGAATTGGCCATCAATGGCGGGGACGGATCTGCGCCTGAACAATCCGAGGAGTTGGCCCGGCTGAGGGTAGAAAACGCTGAGTTGCGCTCTGATCTGGGCCGCCGGGTCCGGTGGCGGCAGATCCTCGCAATCGTTCTCGTCGTGTTGACCTCCGTGACTCTGGTGGCGGCCGCCGTCGCCGTATGGGCGCGTCAGACGGTCTTTGACACCGACCATTTCATGGAGGCGGTGGGGCCGTCACTCCAAGATCCCGATTTCTATTCGCTCATCGGCGACGAGGTGAGCGAGCCCGTGATAGAGGCCCTTGCTCTCGAAGAGCGACTCGCGCAGAGACTGGCCGAACTCGACGCCTACCTCTCCGAAGCGTTGCTAGATGCGCTCGAGGTGGGAGAGGCTGCCAGAGAGATCCTGAACAGGTTCGACCGCCCCCAACTCGAGGAGTTGGCCACTCCGATCGCCGCCGCCATCAATGAACGGATCGACGCCGGCATCCACGCCTTCTTCATGTCGGAAGATTTCACGTCACGTTTCCCCGGTCTGGTTCGGCGAACTCATGAGGCCGCCATAGCCATCGCCCGGGGTCAGCCCGAGGACTTTCCCAATGTGTACGTGGAGGACGGTGAGGTCCGGGTCAATCTCATCCCGTTCGTCGTCGAAGCGCTCCGCCGGCTGGGAGACGAGATCAGAGGTGTGCTCCCGGACTTCGAGCTCCCCGACGTCATCTCAGAGGTCGCCGCAGAGGGAAGAGAGCAGTTGGAGTCGGTGATTCAGGCGAGCCTTCCGGAGGACTTCGGCCAGGTGAGCGTGATGTCGGAGGCACGGCTCACAGAGATTCGCACCACTGTTGTCCAGATCGACCGCTATGTCTGGGCGGCAGTGCTCCTCACCATCGTTCTGCTGGTCCTCGCTCTCGTAGTCTCACCCAATCGTGGTCGAACGGCCGTGCATCTCGGCATTGGCGTATTCGTCGCGGTCGTTGTGTCGGCCGTGGTCATGAGACAGATTCAGTCGGCAATCGTGGACGGAATCGCCGATCCACGTGGCTCGGAGTTCGCCCGGAGCATGCTGAACGACCTCTTCTCCGGCCTTCGAACGCTGCAGGTGGTCTTTGCCGTGGGGGCAATCTTGATTGCCACCGTTGCCTATATCGCAAGTCGCCCGGATTGGATGGAGAGGCTGACCGTCTCGACCGGAGCGATGCTCGATCGGGACGTCGGTGACAGCCGGGCCGATGTCTGGATTGCCCGCTACAGTGGCCTTCTTCGGGCTCTGGGCATTCTGATCGCCGCCGCGGCCCTGTTCTTCGTCGGTCTCGACCTCCTCTCGCTGGTCATCATCGGAGTGCTGCTCGTCGCCTACCTGTGGGTGATCTACGCCGCCACCGCCAGGACGGGCGGTGTCGACCGCCAGGTGGAGGAGGAGACAGCCGAGGTTTAGGTAGGTGCCGTCGCCGACAGCCGGGTTATCTTCCACCCGATGTCACCACGCGGGAAGGTCACCATCGCAGGTGCCGCGGGTGCGTGGGGTGATTCGTCATTGTCGACTCCGCAGCTACTCGCCGACGGTCGCAGCGATTACATCATCTACGAGGGGCTGGCCGAGGTCACGATGGCGGTCCTCAGCCGAGCCAAGGAGAAAGACCCCAGTCAGGGCTACGCCCGGGACCTGATTGAGACGATCGCCGGAAACGTCGAGAACTACTTGGACTCCGGGATGAAGGTCATCACCAATGCCGGCGGTGTCAGCCCCCGGGCCGCGGCCGCCCTGATCGCCGATGCCGATCCGAAGGTCCGGATCGGAGTCGTCACCGGAGACGACCTGATGGAGAACAGGCGGGCCATGTCGCGGGCGCGTCTCTCTAAAGATCCGATCTCGGCAAATGTCTACTTGGGTGCCCGACCGATCGCCGCCGCCCTCGACGCCGGTGCCGAAATCGTCGTCACCGGGCGCGTCGTCGACTCGGCGTTGGTCCTGGGGCCCTTGATCCACGAGTTCGGGTGGAGCCCGGACCAGCTCGATTTGATGTCGGCCGGGTCGCTCGCCGGTCACTTGCTCGAGTGCGGGCCTCAGTCCTCTGGTGGTCTTCTCACCGACTGGGAGGACACCGCGAGCTGGGCCAATCCCGGGTTCCCGATCGCCGAGGTCTCTGAGGATGGGTCGTTCGTCGTCTCCGCTGCGGTGGGCTCCGACGGCTTGGTCGATGCGCGAACGGTGTCCGAGCAGCTGCTCTACGAGATAGGTGATCCGGCGCGATACCTGCTCCCCGACGTCACTTGCGACTGGAGGAAGGTGACCGTCGAGGAGGTCGGGCCCAACCGGGTTGCCGTCTCCGGCGCCCGCGGTTGGGCACCGCCCACGACGCTCAAGGGGTGCGCCCAGATCCACGACGGATGGCGGGCAACGATGTTGCTCTTCATTGCCGGCCGGCAGGCTGCGAACAAGGCTCGGCGAGCCGGCGCCGACATCCTGGAGAGAGGCCGGCGCATGTTGATCGCGGCCGGACTAAATGACTTCCGGGAGACTTCGGTCGAGATTCTGGGTGCGGAGTCGTCCTACGGCCCGCACGCTCGTCGCGGTGACAGCCGGGAGGTCGTCCTGAAGATCGCCGTCCACCACGACCACCGTGAGGCGGTGGCGGGTTTCATCCGTGAGATTCCCTCACTCGGGCTGGGTGGGCCGCCGGGTGTGTCCGGCGGTGGCACCGGGCTGCCCCGGCCGACGCCATTCATTCGTCTCGAGTGTTTTCCCGTTGACCGTGATTTGGTGAGATCGAGAGTCGAGGTGGGAGACGGGGAGGTCTCTTTCGATGACACTGTCGGCAAAGGTGGGAAGCCACCGTCCGAAGTGGTTGGCTTCGAGGACTACGACGGTCCCACCCAGACCCTGCCGCTGATCGCCATCGCCCACGGGCGCTCCGGGGACAAAGGAGCCGACGCCAACCTCGGGATCAGAGCGCGGCACCCCGAGTTCTACAGCGTGCTCCTTCGTGAGTTGACCGCTGATCGTGTCGCCGAGTACCTGGCCCACATTGGGGCAAGGGACGTCGAACGGTTCGATCTGCCCGGGATCCATGCGGTCAACTTCGTTCTCAGCGGAGGGCTTGGCGCCGGCGGCACCGCCTCCCTCCGGTTCGACCCGCAGGGAAAAGCCCTGGCCCAACAACTCCTGGACATCGAGATCGCGGTGCCCACACACCTGATCGGACACCCTGCGGTCCGAGCCGTCTAGGTCGAGACCTTCTCTTTTGCCTCGTCGATTCGTGCGCTGTTCAGACGGGGGAGGGCGTATACGAAGATGACGAGCGTGAGGACGCCGGCGAGGAGGAATGGTGCTCGGAGGCCCCACTCCCTTCCCCATCCAGGCTCGATCACTGCCACCACGACTCCTCCCAGCGCGGAGCCGATCGGCATGATCCCCCAGCCGATGAATCGATAGACCGAGTTCACCCGGCCCAGGATCCGATCCGGGATCAGGGCCTGGCGGAGCGAGACCGTGATGACGTTCCACAGCGTGCCGGCCAGTGCAGAGACCATCCCCATCGCCCAGAAGACCCAGAACGAGGATGTCAGACCACTGACTACCAGTGACACCGCCATCACCAGGATCGACGCGAAGAGCGAGCCACCCTGCCCCAGAGCTTTGGCGACACGGTGGGCCGCGAACGAGCCGATGACTCCGCCCACGGCGACGCCCGTGGTCAGAAGTCCAAAACGCGTCGCATCCAGGTCGAGGATCTCCTGTGCGAAGAGCACGAACGTTGCCAGGGTCATCATCATCGTTCCGTTCAGGACGCCAAGGGCGATGGCCATCGGTCGGAACAATGGGTGGTTCCAGAGCCAGCGGACCCCTTCCTTGAGATCGCCCCAAAACGACGAGGCCACCTTTGAGGGGTCGTCGACGTCATTCTTGGGCCTGAACTCCCCGGCGATGAGGAAGACGAGGGCTGCTGCGGCCGCGAAGGTGGCGGCGTCGACGAAGAAGGGCAGTGAGAAAGAGACAGCGATGAGGATCCCGGCGAGAGGTGGGCCGATGAACGAGTTCATCACCATCTCGGCTCCCCACATTCGGCCGTTCGCCATCTCCAGGTCTTCCTTGTTGACGATGGCGGGAAGGAGTGTCTGTGCCGAGTTGTCCCTGAACACCTCGGCGGTACCGAGCAGGAGGGCGGCGAGATAGATCAGAACGAGAAGCAGGGCCGCGTTGGCCGGTGGTAGGGCGGTGCCTGCCGCAATCTCCTCCGGAGATGTGAGAGAGCCCTGATTGACCAGCACGACGATTGCGACACCCAACGTGAACACAAACCTGAAGACGTCCATCCACGCGGCGAGCCTTCTCCTGTCGACACGATCGGTCACAACTCCGGCCGGTAGGGAGAACAACAGCCAGGGCAGACGGGTGACAACGGCGACAGCGGCGATGTGTAGCGGATTGCGGGTGATGGACGAAGCCAGCCACGGATAGGCAACGATCGATACGCCATCTCCCAGATTCGAGATCACCGAGGCGGTCCACAGCTTCCAGTACTTGACACCGAGACGCCGGCTCATCCCCGATCTTCCTCGTCAGGCAGGTGGGGCCGGTTGGTTGGATACATGGCGACGAGCAACCCGTAGGTGGTCTCACCACCCCGGGGCTCTTCTGTGTACTCGGTGATCAGATCCATCAGACGGGCCGCCCATTCGTCTGCCTTCTCGGTGGGGATGCGTGCGTAACGCAGAGTGCTGAGGGCTCCCACCGGGTCGTCTTTGGGTGCATCGACGAATTCGGCGGCCGCCGCGGTCAGAAAGTGGTCGGGGGCGAGACCGAAGCCCGGGTCGGTCTTGTCGCCGAGGAGATAGGTGCGTGCGGTGCGTCCGTAGTACTTGGCCTCTATCGCCCGGACCTTCTTGGTACGGACGACCCTGATGAGCCCGGCGTCCTCGAGGACTCCGATGTGGTGGCCGACGGTTCCTTTTGGCTTGCCCAACGTTTCGGCGAGCTCGCTGATCGTGGCGGCGCGTTGGGTGAGGAGATCGATGATCTGAAGACGGGTTTCCTCGAAGAGCGCCTTGTACTGCTCCGGTTCGGTGAACTGGAGGGTGTCCTCGAGGTCATAGCCCGGTGCCTCATGGTCGGCCATTCCCGTATGGTCGGGATTTCCCGACCATTTGTCAAGACCCAAAAGTGAAACCCAGGGCTGCACACTTCGCTGGGCGAAGTCTGCAACCCAGGGTTTGCGGATTGGTCAGTGAGTTGAGGTGCTACCCGAGCAGTTTCGCCTTCTGCGAGTCGAACTCTTCGGCGGTGATAGTCCCGGATTCACGAAGCCTGGCCAGTTTCTCCAACTCGTCGGCAGTGGAGCCTCCACCACCTCCGGCGACGCTGCGGATGTACTCATCCTGCGCCGTCTGCATCTTCTTGGCATCGGCCACCTGCCGCTGTGCCATGTCGCCACCCTCGGCGATGAGGTAGATCAAGGCTCCGAGCAACGGCAGGACGATGAGGAAGAACACCCATCCGGCCTTGCCCCATCCTCCGATGTCATCGCGACGGAAAATGTCTGAGAACAGCGAGATCAGGAGCCAGATCCAGAGGAAGAACAGGAACAGCCAGAGCATGGTCCAGAACAGGTCCAACAACGGCATTGATTCTCCTTCGAATCAGGTTGATTGTCCCGGGAGTCTAGGCATTTCGCCACGGGCCACGGGTCTGAGAACCATCGGTAGGAGAAACCAGGCGGCGGGACCGGCAGGGACGATGAATATCAACAGATACCAACTCCAACTCCCCACTCCGAACAAGATCAAGAGGAGGCCAAGAACGCAAGCCATCGCAGCAAGTGCAATCAGGGCGCGGGAACGGGTTCCTGTGGTGCGGGGCCCGAAGAGGACCGCCACGCCGAGAACGAGCCCCGTGGCTCCACCGAAAGCTGCCCCGAAGCCGGCGACCGCCAATGCAATTGGAAGAGTGTCGGTATCGTCCACTCCGGCGACCAGCCCGATCACGAAACCGACCAAAGCCCCAGCAGCGACCCCGTAGAACACTGATCGAACCAGGATCACGTTCGCTCCCGGCACCTCGTAGCTCGCGCCGTTCACCTCTTCAGATTACGACCGTTCCAACAAACGGGAAGCTGTCGTATCCTGTAGCGATGAGGTCGCCGAGGTTGGGCCGGCTCATGACGCTCGCGGTGGTGTCGGGCCTCGTTCTCGCGGGTTGCGGTGGGACTTCTTCCGACGTCCGCACCATCGCCGACGACCAAAGCCTCAGCCGATTCGACTTGCCCGACGACTGGCACACCTACGAGCTCTCGGAACTCTCCACCCTGGAACGACTTCCCTTCGACTCCGGGTATCAGAATTTTACGTTCCCCGCCATTTCCAGCATTGGCTTCGACGGTGCACCGGTGCCGGACGTAGCCCAACTGACCACGAGCGTGGCCGACGCCGACTACCCGATCGGAGCCGCGTCGGTTCGCCAGGTCGGCGACATCGAACGCGATTTCCTCTCCCGGGCCATGCTCACCCAATCGGTGATCCCATACGCCACCCTGCCCAACCCTGACGAGCTCCAGAAGGAGGACTTCTCGTTCGGGAACGGCTGGGATGGTGTCCGCCTCCTCGTCTCCTTCGAGAGTGAGAGCGGTTCCGATCTTGGTGTCGCCTATCTCATCTCCGTGTCCGACCCCGATGATCGTCGCATCTACTCGATCGTCGCCGGATGCAACCGTGACTGCTTCATCGCCAACCAAGACGCCATCACGAAGGTGGTCGACTCATGGCTCGTAAACAAAAAGGGCTGAACACAAGACGCAGAGACGCACGGGTGACCCGTCGCCGGGCCGACACGTGGGACCGGATCAAGTTCCTCGTGCTGCTCGGGATCGTGATGACGGCGGTCATCGCCAGCTCACACGATCTGGGATTCCTCAGCTTCGGCGAGGTGCTGGGCAACTTCTTCGCCACGACGGCGGGAAGGGTCCTGGCCATCCTCTTCGGACTCGAGGTGCTCCGCCAGCTCCACTATCTGATCTCTGAGAAATCGGCGGCCTATCACTCGTTCTGGCGAGATGGGGTCTTCGGTGGTTTCGAACGGTTCACCCACGAGCATTTCAAGCCATGGACCCGGTTCCGCGTCGGTCGGATGTTCCGTTGGGCGTTCTACCTGATCATCCTCGGCGTTCTCCTCGACTACTTCATCGCCGAGGTCAACAGCCCAATCGAAGCTCTCGTCGAGGCGCCGCGAATATTCGTCGACGCCCTTCCGTTCATCTTCCAGCTCGCCTTCGGCTTCATGTTCATCGCCGTTCAGTTCATCGGCATCTTCTGGCTGCTTTCGCGTGGTGGGATGGACGTCATCCTCCCCGAGGAGGTGACGACGCGGTTCGACGATGTCTGGGGTCAGGACCACGTACTCGACATGATCCGGGAGAACATCGCCTTCCTCGAGAAGCCCGACGAGATCGAGGAGAAGGGTGGCTACATACCGGGAGGAATCCTTCTGTGGGGCCCGCCGGGAACGGGAAAGGGCGAGCCGGTCTCGTCTCTGGTCATGACCCCGATTGGACCCCGCAGAATGGGCGATCTCCTCCCTGGTGACTTCGTCGTTGGATCCGATGGGCTTGCCACCAGGATCAATGAGGTGCACTTGTTGGGTGAGCGAGAGATCTATCGGGTCCATTTCTCGGACGGAACCTCCCTGCGGGTGACCGAGGACCATCTGTGGCAGGTCCACTCCCGTTACGGCGGCACGAAGATTCTCGAAACCGGCCACCTGGTCGACAGGCTGGCAGAGGCGGACGGTCACTACCGCTATCACATCCCGATCGTGGAGACCGTCGAGTTCGAGCATCGCGATGTGCCTTTGGATCCATATCTCTTGGGCCTCCTTCTCGGAGACGGATCCTTCCGTCACCAACTCAAGATCTCTTCCGCGGACGACGAGGTCATCGAAGCCGTCGGACGGCTTCTACCGGAGGGTGACTCGATCAAGCATCACAAGGGCTATGACTTCGACATCGTGGGTGGTGCCACGAGACAGATCGCCAAGGATCTCGATCTGTTCGGACGGTTGAGCCATGAGAAGTTCGTCCCTGAGGACTACTTGTGGACCTCGTCCACAGCGAGGCTGGCCCTCCTCCAAGGGCTGATGGACAGTGATGGCACAGTCGATCAGCGGGGTGGCGTCGTCTTCTCCAGCACCTCGCGACATTTGGCCGATGCAGTGATCTTGCTCGTTCAATCGTTCGGGGGAACTGCCACGATCAAAGAGCGTGTTCCCACCTACACGTATCGGGGGGAGGCCAAGGAGGGCCGACTGGCTTATGAGGTCCGAATAGCAGTTGACAATCACATCGGTCTCTTCCGACTGTCGAGGAAGGCGGATCGGGTGGTGCCGCGGACGACCTACTTCCCGAAGCGGTTCATGGTCGACATCACCCGGGACGGTTGGGAGGAGGCCCGCTGTCTGCGGGTCTCGGCCGAGGACCATCTGTATGTCTCCGAGCATTTCATAGTCACGCACAACACATTGATGGCCCAGGCGACGGCGGGAGAGACCGGCAAGCCGTTCGTCTTCGTCGAGCCCGGTGCCTTCATCAACATGTTCTTCGGGATCGGGATCCTCAAGGTCAAGAGTCTCTACCGCAAGCTGCGCAAGCTGTCGCTCCGTCACGGAGGCGTGATCGTCTTCTTCGACGAGGCAGACGCTCTCGGCTCCCGCGGTCAGCTCGGGGGGACACCGCAAGGTCAGCTCGGGCACACCCTGCGCAACGACGCGGCTCTCTCCTGCAACGGCTTCTCCTATCTCAGCACTGCCTCCCAACAGATGCTCGTCAACGAGTGGAACCGCGATGAGGACACGGGTTTGGACGAGGAGCCACCGAAGTCGTGGACCGACCGCATCATGATGGGTGGCATGGGCATGGGGGGCGGGGGCATGGGGACTCTCCAGGCCCTGCTCACCGAGATGAACGGTTTGGCCAAGCCCCGTGGCCTCACCAACCGGTTGCGCAAGATGTTCGGGTTCAAGCCCAAGCCGCCACCGAAGTACCGGATCCTTCACATCATGGCGACCAACATGCCCAACGCCCTCGACGAGGCGCTGCTGCGGCCGGGTCGTATCGACCGCATCTACAAGGTCGGCTTCCCCTCCAAGGAGGGACGCCGTCAGACGATCGTCGGCTACCTCGACAAGGTGGAGCACAAGCTCAGCGAGGAAGAGATCACCAAGCTCGCCACGGTCACCCCCTACTACTCGGGGGCGATGATCAAGGACATGGTCAACGAGGCATTGATCATCGCCGTGCGTGATGGTCGGGAAGCGATCCAGTGGCCCGACATCTGGAAGGCCAAGGCGCTCAAGGAGCTCGGCCCGCCCGAGGATGTCGACTACATCCAACGCGAGCGTCACGCCGTCGCCATCCACGAGGCCTCGCATGCGGTGACGGCACACCTGCTCGGTGCACACCGAAGGATCGATCTGGTATCCATCGAAAAGCGCTCGTCGACCCTGGGCATGGTCAAGAGTCAGGGTGAGGAGGAGCGGTACACCCAGTGGAAGTCGGAGTTCGAAACCGACATCATGGTGTCTCTGGCCTCCCTCGCCGGGGAGCGGATGTTCTTCGAGAACGACAACAGTTCCGGGGTGTCGGGCGACCTGAGCTCGGCCTCCCGGATTGCCTCCCTGATGGAGGGGTCCTTCGGGATGGGGTCCAGCCTCACCTCTGCCATGGGCACCAGGCAGAACGCCGGTGGTGGCCCGGCCAATGCCGTCTCGATCTCACTGCGGGAGAACCGGGAGGCGATAGAGAAGAGTCTCGCCCATCTCTACGACGAGGTGGCCGGTGTGCTCGACGAGCATCGGGACAAGGTGCTGGAGCTCGCTGCCGTGCTCGAGCAGCGCAAGAACATCTCCGGTGAGGAAGTCTCCGAGATCATGGGGTCGGCGCCGGGGTCGCGGACCATGCGGGAGCCCTCGGGGTGGCAGGCCGTGTCCGATGTGGTCGCAAGCGAACGTCAGCGTGAAGCCCTTCTCAAGAGTGGTCGCGAAGCCGCTTTCGAGCCCGTCCTCGAGGAAGCGGCTGAGGAAGACGACCCCGACACCAAGGACTGATCGGCCTCAAGCCCCCCAGCCGGGGTCGCCGGTGCGGCCGATGCGGCAGTTGCTGGCGAGAGGAGAACTGAAGGTCGGGTCGGTGAGACTCTGCAGGAGGAGGGTTCGCTCTCCGACCACGAGCAGATTCTCGCCATCGCCGACGGCGGCCGCCTCCGCGCCGAGAAGGTTCTCAGGTAACTCGAAGGTCTCGGTGGAACCGTCGAGGAAGTTGTGGATCGAAACGATGCTCTCCGATGTCCGAAAGGCCATCCGGGTGTCGTCGTGCCAGCCGATCGGGGTCCCCAGGGAGTCGAGGCCCGTTGCGGTTTGTAGGGCACCGGCGGCACTGAAGAGCGCAACCCCCCTCTGCTCGCCTGACTCGGGCTCGGCGCCGACGGCGAGAAACGCGCTGTCGTCTGGCGACCCGTACGCAGACACCGGGATGCCGAAATCGTTGGACACCGGGCTCACCCAGGCTGTCTCGCCGTCTCGGGGATCGAATGCGGCGACACCCAGGTTGACGAAGCCCGGCTGATCGGGGATCTCGGCCGAGACGACCACCAACAAGTGGTCCGCCACAGAGCCGATGAGCCGAAGCGGAGTCCAGTCGTCGAACCCGTCGTCGGCGACGGTTTCTCCGGTGAGGAGATCGAGCACCTCCACCGTGTCGTCGCCGGTGACCGAATAGACGCCGGTCGAGGTCGACACCCAACGGGTGTCGGACGGTGGGGTGATCCCCATTCCTTGCCAGGCGTTGGTTACAGGGTCGACGAGGAAGAGATCGCCCCCGACCTGGATGGGGCGAACGGTGGGTGAGGGTGGGATGGTCTCAGTGGCCGAGTCGAGGTCGATGGTCTCGAACGCGGTCTGTACGGTGACACCGATCATCCCCTTCGTTTCGTCCTCGGGGTTGGCTCCCAGAGTCACATTGACGCTGCCGGTCGAGCCGTCACGCAGATATTCGATCTCGATCTCGTCGCCCGGACCGAAGTCGGCCATGATTCCGCTGAGATCAGGCCGGGTGACCGTAGGCATGCCGTCAACCGAGGTGATGATGTCGTCCTCCTCTAACTGACCTGCGGCTGCCCCGGTCGAGGACACCGTGACGACCCGGACACCGAGCGGCTCGCCAACACTCAACCGGCATCCGGCGACTTCGGGAAGGACGTCTTCGACGTCGGGGAGGGTGGCGCGTTCAGGTGGCTGCGCCACACACGCCGCGACAACCAGCAGCAACACGGGAAGGACGCGTCGCATCGCCGAAGGGTACCGGTGATGGGTAGCAACTACCGCTGGTCCGGTGGAGTCAGGCCTCGATTTGCCAGATACGGGCGGTCCACTGGAACCTGCTGCCGCGCTGTTTGAGGGCAATCACCTTTTCCTTGAGCGCCGTGAGGACGGCAGGGTCCTCGGCTAACGAGCTGGGTAGCGGGATGTTCCTCTCGGTGAGCTGCTTCATCGATCCGAACACCGACTTGGCCCGGTCGATGATGGACCGTTCGTCCTGGAGCGAGCCTGTGGGCAGGAAGAGACGGCCACCAGCTCGGAGCAGCCGTTTCGACTCCTCGATCATCCTCATGGGCAATTCGGCACCGGTTGGCCCTCCTGACAAACCCGACGGGAACCACCCGGAGGCAACGGCGATGTCGTCGGGGATGCCGGAGACGTCTCCGATGACGACGTCTGCTTGAAGCGATGGGTCCAGTGGATCGAACATGTCGCCCTGAGCGAACTCGACCCGGTCGGCAACGCCGTGATTCTCGGCGTTGGCGGTGGCTATCTCTACTGTCTCGTCGGCGGCGTCGACTCCGTATACCTTCGAAGCGCCCAGTTTGGCGGCGATTATCGAGAGGATTCCGCTTCCGGTCCCGACGTCGACCACCACGGCCCCGGGCTTGAAATCGAGCGCGTCGGCGAGCAAAGTGGAGATCGTGCTCGGCCGGAACGTCGCCGGGCCGACCAGGAGATCCATGGGGCCCAGACGCCCCTTCCATGTGATGGTCTCAACGGTCATGGCTAAACCCTAGCTGTTACCCCGGGATGCGGATCACGAACCATCGTCTCTGCCCGTGCGTAGGTATGTAGAGCCAACCAGGAGACCCATGAGAACACGTTCAATCCTCGCTCTGACCGTCATTGCACTGTTCGTCGCAGCCTGCGGGGCAGGCGATGAGGGGGGAGCCACCACGACCGCGGCTCTCGACGACGCAACGACCACGGTGGCCGAAGAGCCCACAACCACTGAGGAGATGACCTCTACCACCGCCGCCGGTGACACAGCTACCACCGGGGCCGAGATGATGGACGGCGTCCACGCTTCCGACACCGATCTGGGATCGATCCTCGTCAACGCCGAGGGATTTACCCTCTACATCTTCACCAACGACACCGACGGCGCGAGCACCTGCTACGACGCTTGCGCCAGCACATGGCCACCGGTGCCCGGTGACGTCGCCATCTCGCCCGAGCTCGATGCCTCGATCTTCGGCACGACGACCCGGGACGACGGGACCGAACAGCTCACGGTCAACGGGATGCCTCTGTACCTCTACGCGCCCGATACGTCTCCTGGCGACACCACCGGACAGGGGGTGGGCGGCGTCTGGTTCGTCGTCGACGATGCCGGCGAGGTCATCGAGGCCTCTGCCGACAACCAGGTCGTCGATTACGGCTACTGACACCCAGCGAACCCCGGGTACGAGGCGTCGCCGGACGACGCTCACAACTCGGGGTTCGATAGATGGAGCGCACAGCGGACTTCGTAGGCTGACTCCATGGACCTCAGAGAAGCCCTGTACACCACCCGCGCTATGCGTCGGGTCACCGATGAGCCGATTCCCGACGAGGTGAAGGCTCGCATCCTCGATGCTGCGATCAGAGCTCCGTCGGGTGGCAACTCGCAGAACTGGCGCATGCTGGTGGTCGACGACCCTGAGGTGCGCGGTCGGCTGGCTCCGCTCTATCGCGAAGCGTATTCGCAGCTGCACGAGACCTTCTATTCAGGCCGTCGCGAGGCCGCGGAGAAGGCCGGTGACGAGGCGGCGGTCCGGGTGATGCGATCGTCCGACTGGCTGGCCGAGAATTTCGAGACTGTCCCGGCGTGGATTCTCTTCTTGAGTCGCAACGACCCGTCCGGTTCTTCGATCTACCCGGCGGTCTGGAGCGCCATGCTGGCGGCGCGGGGAGAAGGAGTGGGCACATGTCTGACAACGATCCTGGGCAACTTCAAGAGTTCTGATGTCTTCGGACTGTTGGACATCCCCACCGACAAGGGTTGGGAGCTCAAAGCCGCTGTGTCGTGCGGATACCCGACGGGCCGGTGGGGTCTCGCGCAGCGAAAGCCCGCCGAGGACGTCTCGTATTCGAATCGTTGGGGCCAGCCGCTGTCATTCGATGTCAATGGTCCGAAGTGGGCTGATGCGGCCGTTGACGGGATCAACTGACCTCATTGGTTTCCCCGGATGCGGGGTGACCCGGTTGGGCAGTCGGGCCCACGAGGACGGGTATAGGGGAGTCGCTCAGTAGCGCCGAGCTGACACTCCCGATGAGTGCTTTGGACAACCCGCGACCTCTGGGCCCTACTACGAGCAACTCGAATCCGGCTTCTTCAGCGAAAGAGACGAGTGCCTTGGCAGGTTGGCCGAACAACAGCTCAGTCTCCACCGGTTCAAAACCCAGTTCCGCGGCGGTATCGCGCAGACGTTCGTAGGCCTCGGCTTGTCGCTCCGCTCCCGAGTAGAGCCCGCTCGAGTCGTAGTCGAGAACGGTGGCGAGGGTGAGGCTGGTGATCCGGTCGGAGAGCAGGGCTAAGGCCGTCTTTGCGGCGAGCACTGATTCGGGGGACCCGTCGATACCCACGACCACATCGAGAACGTCGCCGTGGTCGGTGGCGATCGGAAGCGGGGATGGTCGGGGAAGGTGTCGGATGCGGTCCAATGCGAGCAGCGCGGAGAACGGCCCGCACAGGACTCCGATGCCGAGCCATATGTAGAGGCTGTGACCGGACCGCCGCATCCACAGCGCGACGACCAAGCCGCCCAGAATCCAGATCGAGGCGAGCACCACAACCAGGACTTGTGTCGAGTCCATGTCGCTTCTCTGGATATCACATCTACCGGTGCAGGTGCCGAGCTGGATAGGGTCTTTGGTCCCCGAGGTGGAGAAACCCGGTATCGGTGCCGGAGGTCGAAGGTCACATCAGGGCCGGTCCCACGGCACTGGACTACACAACGTCTCCAGACTTGACTCGTCTCATGCGCAAAAGAAGGTCGGCGGCTTGGATGCTGGGCTTCACGATTGTTGGCCTGGTCGTCGCCGGCATCTTCGCGCTTGTGGGTATTGACGGCGCCGTCGTCGTCTCTTTGATCGCGGTGGCGACGGTTCCTCTACTTCCTCTGACCCGCGAGATGCTGGAAAAGCTGCGGCGTCGTCAACCCGGTGTCGACGTGATCGCCCTTCTCGCGGTAGTGGCTGCGCTGGCTCTGGGTGAGTGGCTCACGGCGGCGATCATTGGCGTCATGCTGGCCACGGGCCAGTTTCTCGAGGACTACGCGGCAGGGCGGGCAGAACGTGAGCTGACGGCTCTCATCAAGCGCGCCCCCCGAACCGCTCATCTCATACGGGGCGAAGCCGTCGAGACCGTTGACATCGCCGAAATCCGGCGGGGCGATCACTTGCTGGTGAAGTCCGGGGAGGTGATCCCGGTGGACGGCGTCGTGACGAGTGAGATTGCCGTGGTCGATGAGTCGGCTCTCACCGGGGAGCCACTACCTGTGGACAGGACACACGGCGACCTGGTCAGCAGTGGGATGGTGAACGCAGCAGACGTCTTCGAGATCCGGGCCACCGAGGAGGCCGCCCAGAGCACGTACGCCGGGATCATCCGCCTCGTTGAGACAGCGCGTGAGTCGCGTGCTCCAGGTGTGCGACTGGCCGACAAGTGGGCCGGGTGGTTC
>DASPGH010000019.1:0-9221 GCA_035620735.1 Acidimicrobiia bacterium
CGGAAAGAACCTCGAAGCCAGGCCCTCCATCGTGTTCCTCCTACATTTGCCCCATTCACGTCTGACATCCCTAACAAGGCGGTCCACGTCCGCCGCCCTGCTCAGACGACAGGAACGAACCTACACGTCCAGCATTAACGATGCATGAAGGCGCGGCTACACGCGAAAAAAAGTGTTGGAAGCGACCCTCAGCCGGTGGAGACCTTTCGGGACTCTTCGATGCCGGACTCGTAGCCCTCGAGGGCGATGTCCCGGATACGTCTCTCGGCCTCGTCGCTGCGCCAGACCCGGAACACACGTGACGCTGCCGACTGGCGTTCCCGGGGACCTTCGCCAGCTTTCGTCAGAGCACCGGAGACGGCCGCCGCTAGATCGGTGGCGAAGTTGCGGTCTGCGGCAGAAAAAGGCGTGGGCGGCCGTTTTACCTTCGAGCCAGACATCTGCTCGGCTACGGCGTGGCCGGCGGCGAAGCTCTCAGACCAAACCGCTACGAGTTCGGCATGGACGGATTCGGCGATCGACGCCTCATCGGGCTTCCACTCCTCGTCAGTGCGGAGACTGTCGAGGGCGACGTTCTGGATCTCGGTCATCGCCTTCTTCACCCCACGCAGCGCCCTGTTGGTGATCGGGATGAGCCGCTCCTCGCGCACTGCGAGCCAATCAATGCCCGGAGCCTCTTCTTCGTCCGCTGACTCCTCGGGCTCCTCCGGCGACGTCGGTCGATCCGGCACCTTCGTCTCCTTGTCACCGCTGTCGCGCAGCGACGCGAATAGAGCGGACAGGTCGTCGGAGCGTTGCTCACCAGCATCCTGGTCGACAGCTTCTTCCTGCTCAACCGGCTCGCCCCTCTCGACGACCGGTTTCGGGGTCGGCCGCTCAGGAGCCGGCCGCTCTGGGGCCGGCTCCTGAGGGGCCGCCTCCGGTTGTTCCGGTACGGCTTCAACCGGGGTCTGGCCTCGGGCCACCTCCGCACTGACCTCGGAAGCGAGAGACTCGTCGGGTGGCTCCTTGTGTCCTTGGTCAGGCGGCACCACACGCACGGTCTCACCCAACTCCCACTGCTTCTTGGCATCCGCCGGGGGATGGACGACACGGACACTCGACGAGTCCGCTGCGGCGGTCAGATCCAGAGCCTCGCGTTTCTCCTCGAGTGATCCCTCCAGACGGGTCAGGGTGGAGCGGACGTTCTCCAACTCCTCGAGCAGCTCGTCACGTCGCTGCTCCAAGGCCCGGGTGCGCTCCTGAGCCGAGGCGGCCTGGCGGTTGGCCGCGTCGATGATCTCATCCCTTCTCTTCGTAGCGTCACCGGTGATCTTCTCCGCCTCCATGACGGCGTTGCGAGCCACATCCTCCGACTCCCGCCTGGCTCCCGAAGTGAGACGATGGGCTTCACGCTCCGCCTCGCCCATGATGGTGAGAACATCACGCTCGGCGTTGGCCCGCATGGTCTCGGCGTTCGCCGCAGCCTGCTCCAACAACTCCGAGCCCGTCACCCATGCGTCGCGTCTCATCGCTTCGGCGTCGGCAGCAGCTTCCCGCCGGGTGATCTCAGCCTCCTCCATGGCTTCGCTTCGCCAGCGAGCCGCATCGAGGCTCGCCCGCTCTCTCATCGTCTCTGCGGCCGCCCGCGCCGACTGCAGGATCTCAGCCACCTCACGACCGATATCCTCGAACTCCTTCTCCATGTCCCGCGATGGAGGCGCCTCGTCGAGCTTCGACTGCAGCTTCTTGCGCTGGGCGTCGAGTTGCTCCAGTTTCAGCGCAGCGGCCTCCAGAGTGGCGCGGACTTCAGTGGGATCGAGGCCCCGGAAAGACGACCGAAACTCCGAGTGCCGCAGTAAGTCGGGGGTTATGTCGGGGGCCATCTCCCTTAGAAGATACAGAGACCAGCGAAGTGTTTCGCGACTTTGACGGCCAGGCGGCGCCCCTCCGGTGGCATTCAGGTAACTGCGTCGAGGCCTTCCAGGAAGTCGATCGCCTCATCGAGGGTGGCAACGGAGACGATTTCGATGTCGTTGTACTCGGCCGTGAGAGCCTTCTCGTAATTGCCGGCCGGCACCAGGATGTACTCGGCTCCCGCTGCTTCGGCGCCCACTACCTTCTGGCGGATCCCACCGATGCTGCCGACACTGCCGTCGAGCTGGATGGTGCCCGTGCCTGCGATGACATGTCCCCCGGTCAGCTCGCCTTCGGTCAGTGCGTCGATGATGGCGATCGTGTGCATCATCCCAGCGGACGGGCCGCCGACGTCGCCGGCCTCGATGGCAATCGGGAAGGGCGGCTCCGTCAGCTCTCCGAGGAACACTCCGATCATCGGCTCGCCGGGCTCCTCTTCTTTCTCGGCGAGTTCGACTTCGACCTCGACCTCGGTGCCGTCACGCAGGAGAGTCATGGTGATGGTGTCCCCGACCTCGTAGCCCTCGAGCGCCGGCGCGAAATCGTCGACCGTTTGAATGGGTGCTCCGTTGACGGAGGTCACGGTGTCCCCTCGCTCCAGGACATCGGCGGCCGGAACGTTCTCGGCTATGTCGTTGATGACAACCTCGGCGGGGGTCATCTCGTATCCGAGATGCTCCAGCGCCACCGCAATCGCCCGGAAGTTGGAGTCGTCCATCTGTTCCAGCACACGATTGCGATACTCCTCGTCGGTCTCGCCCTCCCGACGCACCGCCTGTTTCCTCACCAGGTCGATGGTGGGGTCGACGCCTGCGATGAGCGCCTCGAATATGTTCACGTCCTGGCTGACAACCGTGAGCATCAACAGCTCGCCGTCGGGCGGGTAGACGGCCACCTGCTCGGCGACCACCGTGTCCGCGGCATCGGAGACGGGGCCGGCCGAGTAGGCAAGATAGGGAAGCTCGAAGTTCCACGCAGCTATGCCCAACACCCCGACGAAGAACAGGGCCCCGATCAGGTAGAGGGGCCAGGAAGCGTTGGATCTCTTGGGGGTTTCGGCTTCCATGTGCGGCGAGCGTAACGATGACCTGGGGTTACGGGTCTCAGTCATAGATCGGCTAGAAACCAGTCACGCCCGGTTTAGACGTGCTCTCAACGACATTCGGTTTCAAGGAGTTGAACATGACATCCGCAGTAATCAGCCAAAGAGCATTCCCCCGGTCCGGTGTCGTGTCGGTCCTCCTGGTTGTGGCCGCCGCAGCTCTAACCGCCCTGGCCGCGCAATGGCGGATCCAGCTGCCATTCACTCCCGTTCCGATAACCGGGCAGACCTTCGCGGTCCTGCTGACTGGAGCCGCTCTCGGCTGGAAGCTTGGAGCCGCTGGCCAACTGCTCTACCTGGCGGTCGGCGCACTCGGCGCACCGGTGTTCGCCGATGGTGAGAGCGGCGTCGAGTACATGCAGGGAGCCACCGGCGGCTACTTGATCGGCTTCGTCTTCGCCGCCGGACTCGTCGGTTGGATGGCCGAGCACCGTCAGGACCGGACGTTTGCCACCATGTTCACCGCCTTCATGCTGGGCTCACTCGTGATCTACGTCTTTGGTGTGATCGGCCTGATGATCTCTACAGGATGGACCTTGACCGAAGCCGTGACACGGGGTGTCGTCCCCTTCCTCCTGGGCGACCTGATCAAGGCGACGGCTGCCGGTTTGCTTCTTCCCGGTGCATGGCGGCTACTCGGCGATCGCTGACCTCGACGTCCATCTCATCTCGAAGATGAGCGGATTCGCGTCATATATGGGCCCCAGGAACCCCGGGTTCGAGTCTTTGGGCAGTCTCGGCCGCTAGGCGCTCTCGAGCTCCTCGCCGAGGTAGGCCTTGATCACGTTGGGGTTGGCCTGCACCTCGGCGGGCTTACCGGTTGCGATCTGCTGGCCGAAGTCGAGAACGAGGACGCGGTCGGCGATGTCCATCACGAGACCCATGTCGTGCTCGACGAGAATGATGGCGATCTGCAGCTCGTCCTGGACGTCGAGTATGAACCGGGCCATGTCCTCGGTCTCCTCCAGGTTCATTCCCGCCACCGGCTCATCGAGCATCAACAGCTCGGGATCCATGGCCAGAGCACGACCGAGCTCGACCCGTTTCTGGATGCCGTAGGGAAGAAGCCCTACCGGGTACTTGCGCCATTGCTCGATCTCGAGGAAGTCGATGATCGACTCCACGATCTCACGGTTCTCGATCTCCTCACTCTTGGCCTTGCCGACCCAGAGTGCTCCGGCTATCCACCCGGATCTCATCCGGACGTGTCGGCCGGTGAGGATGTTCTCGAGGACGGTCATATGCGGATAGAGGGCGATGTTCTGGAAGGTTCTCGCGATGCCTCGCTCCGCCGTGACGTTCGGCTTCAGACCCATCAGCGACTCCCCCTTCCAGAGGATGTCGCCCTCCTGAGGGTGATAGACCTGGTTGATCGAGTTGAACAGCGACGTCTTGCCGGCTCCGTTCGGGCCGATGATGGCGAAGAGCTCACCGTCGTCGACGGTGAACGAGACTCCGTCGACCGCCTTGACGCCTTTGAACGAGAGATGGATATCCCTCACGTCGAGAAGGTGGTCGTACTCCTTGGGCCCGTAGCGTTCCGCCCGACGCTGAAGAAGCTTCGAGCTCACGAGAGCCACCTCTTTCTCCGCTTGTAGTGCTTCACGTCGCGGAACGACTTCTTCTCACCGGTGGTGTGCAGACCGAGGTAGAACTCTTTCACATCCTCGTCTTTGAGAAGCTTTTCGGCGACCCCGTCCATGACCATCTTCCCCGTCTCCATGATGTAGCCGTGGTTGGCGATGGAGAGAGCCATACTCGCATTCTGCTCGATCAGCAACACCGCGGTCCCCTGCTTGTTGATCTCCACGATGATGTCCCGCACCTCCTGGACGAGGAGTGGGGCGAGACCGAGAGAGGGCTCGTCGAGGATGAGGAGCTTTGGGTCCTGCATCAGGGCACGACCGATCGCCAGCATCTGCTGCTCACCACCCGACAGGTACCCGGCTGTGGCGGAGCGCCGCTCGGCGAGACGCGGGAACAACGCCATCACCCGGTCGTGAGCGTCTTTGACCGCGCTGCCATTGCGATTGACATAAGCGCCGGCGCGGAGGTTGTCGTCGACGTCGAGCTCGGCGAAGATGCGCCGCCCTTCCATCACCTGTGAGATGCCGAGCGCGACCCGCTTCGACGGGTCGATGTGGGTGACGTCCTGGCCGGCGAAGTCGATCTCACCCTTCGTGATGTCACCGTCATGGATGTCGAGCAGCCCCGTTATCGCCCGCAGGGTGGTCGTCTTACCGGCCCCGTTGGCTCCGAGCAGGGCCACTATCTGATCCGACTCGACCTCCAGAGAGATGCCGCGCAGCACCAGCACGACGTCGTTGTACACGACCTCGAGGTTCTCGACCGTCAGCATCTCGTCGTCCTCATACCGTTCTGTGGAGGCTGGGCGTGAGTAATTCGCGCCCAGCCTCCACAGAACGGTGTGGAGTGGCCCGGTGGCCACCCCACCCGTTCATATGTTCAGCCTTCCAACGAGTAGCAGGCCTCGTTGAACTCATAGGCCTCGGTGATGGCGTTGGTGTAGTCGGTCTCGAGGACTTCCTCACCAGCGCTCTCGCCCGAGGCAAGAGCCTCCGGATCCGGTCTCCAGATGGCGGCCGAAGCCCGCTGCACCTGGTCGTTGTTGGCTCCGACGTAGGTCTCGTCCGGGCCGAGCCCGTCCAACGCGACGTTCTCCAGGCTCTTCGCCGCGGCGAGGACGCCGGCCTGGGTCATGTCGCCGTTGGCGTATGCCTGCTCCAAGGCGGCGTGCATGATCTGGGCTTCGACGAATCCCTCGAAGTAGGCCGACACCGGAACCTCGACACGACCACTGTCCGTCAGCAGCTGGGTCGCCTCTTGGACGCCGGGCGTATCCATGCCCCACAGGCCGTAGTAGGCCGACCAATAGGTGGAAGCCGCGATTGCGTCCTTGATGGGCGAGTCGGGCGCGATGAAGGCAGGGTTGTAGCTCGGGCCTGCTCCGGACCACGTGCCCTGGTAGCCCTGGGCCAGCGCGGTGCCGAAGATCGTGCTGAAGGCCGTCGGTGACGTCGTCACGTACGCCAGGTCGGCGCCGGACTGGACGATCCCGTTGGCCACCTCGGTCAGCGTCGCCTCATCGGCGGCGTTGATGGCCTCGCGGCCCTCGTAGACGACCTCGAGACCGAGCGCCTCGGCTGCCAACACGGCACCCTCATGCGAGTCGAGCCCATAGTCGCCCGGGTTGGATGCAATTGCGATCGTCTGCAACCCGTCGCCCATCATGTCCTTGAGATAACCGATGATGTTCATCGACTCGAGGCAGTAGGGCACACCGTGATGCAGAAGGTTGGCGTTGATCGCATCGTCCGACCATCCGGAGTACCAGGTCAATGGGATCGCAAGGATCCCGTCGGCCTGCAGCTGGTCGTTGATGGCGACCGTGTGCGGAGACCCCGTGGAGTGACCGAACGCCACCACTTCGTCCTTCAACTCCTCATAGCGCTGGACGTGCGTGGGCGGGTCGTAGGCCGTGTCGACCGGATTCACGACCACCTCGAGCCCGCCGATGCCACCGTTGGCATTCACCTGCTCCCAGTAGACCTCATGACCCGTGACGATGATCTGCACCAACGAGCTGAACACGCCGGACAGGTCGGACAACAGCCCGACCGTGATCGTGCCAGCTTCGAGGTCGACCCCGACGTCGGTGGCGATTTCGCCTGCACCACCTGCGGTGGTCGACGTCATATCGCCTTCCGTCGTGCTGGTCATGTCCTCGGTGGTGTCCGTCGACTCTGCACTCGTCGTCGTCTCGTCCGTTCCTCCATCGCCACCACAAGCGGCGAGGATGAGACCGAGCACCAGGAAGATCGCCAACCACTTGGATTTGGCTTTCATCTGTTTCCTTCCTCCTTGTCAAGCGAAGACGGGGATCCCGTCTCCGGTGTGACCGCTCAATATGTGAACGGCCAACCCTTCCAATAATTGCGTATCCGAAGCCATATGCCGTACAGACCGAGCGGTTCGAAGATCAAGAAGAGAATGATCAGCAGACCGTACAGGACCTGGTTGAACTGGGGTATGGACAATCCCGGCGCCACGCCGGCCTGGGTATTGACGAAGCCAAAGTCGTCGAGGCCCGTCGAGATGAAGAGGTCGCCGATCCACGCGATCGGACCTGACCCCTCGACCACGATTGCGGCGAGACCGTGGGTTACATCCTCGACGATCCTGGGGAGAAGAATCACGAATACCGAGCCGAGAATCGTCCCGGTGACCACACCCGCTCCTCCGATGAGAACAATGGCGATGATTTCGACTGATAGGAACAGGTTCCATTGCTCGGGGATCATTCTCCCCACGAACGATGCGAGGAGTGCCCCTCCGATCCCGGCGTAGAAGGATGAGATCCCGAATGCGATCAGCTTGTACTTGGCCTCATTCACCCCCATGATCTCGGCGGCCACGTCTCGATCGCGGATCGACTGAAAGGCGCGCCCGACTCGCGTGCGCTGCAGGTTCTTGCTCAATACGACAAAAACGATGGCGAAGACGGCCAGCAGGTAATACGTCTTGGCCTCCCCGGAGAGCTCGATGCCGAACCACGGGCCGTCGCTGACGAAGTCGATGAGTGGAGTCTCCTCCTTCCAGAGCCTGAACTCCAGAGGAGGGAAAGTGCGGCCGGTCTGGGCACCACCGGTCAGCGAGGTCCAGTTGCGGAAGACATACTCGCCGACGAACACCAGTCCCAGAGTTACGAAGGCGAGATAGAGGCCACGGACTCGAACCGCGGTGGGGCCGACGGCGACACCGATCACGGCAGCGACGATCCCGGCTGCCGGCAGCCAGATCCATATAGGGAGACCCAACCCGTTGAAGGGCCCCGGGGCAGCGCCAAGCCACGCCGCGGTATAGGCCCCAACACCCATGAAGAAGGCGTGACCCAAGGAGACCTGTCCGGCGAGACCGGTGAGCACGTTCAGACCCAGCGCGGCGATCCCGTAAATCGAAACCTCCGAGAGCAGCCGCAGCCACTCGTCCTGGGCGAGGAAGTCGACACCAGGGATCACACCCAACGGCACCAGGATCAAGAAGACGAGAAAGAGGGCGAGCATCAACTTCTTGGTCCCGGTGTTCATCAAGGCCTGGTCGGTCTCGTACCGGGTGTAGAGCATTGGGCGTCCGCGCATCAGCGAACTCCTCGGCGACGTCTCATACTCTTCTGATCTCCTCGGTCCCGAAGAGGCCGTAGGGCCTGACCAACAAGACCAGCAGCATCAAGAGATAGGGCACGATCCCTGCGAAGCCGGTCCCGAGGAATTCGAAGGCCAGATAGGTGCTGGCCGCCGACTCGGCGAGCCCGACGATCAACCCGCCGACGATCCCGCCGATGATCGAGTCCAGTCCCCCGATGATGATGGCGGGGAAGGCTTTGAAAGCGAAGAAAGCCGTCTGCTGGTCCACACCAGCGGGGCGACGCGGGAACATCGAGATGAATATGGCCGCCACTGTGGCGAGCACGGCACCGATCGCCCACGAAATCGAGAAGACCTTGCCTACGCTGATGCCCTGGGCCCGGGCCGCTTCCTGATCGAATGCAGTGGCACGCATTGCGATGCCCATGCGAGAACGGAAGAACAGGGCGATGGCACCCACCGTGGCCAGGGCTACTGCGATCTGGAGCGCCTCGGTGTGGGCGATGCGGACCCATCCGAGATCGAAGATCGCCAGTGCGAAGGGGTCACCCATTGGCCGGGGGAATTGCCCGATGAAGTCGTTGACGACGTTGCGGATGACTATGTCGAGCCCAAGCGTGACGATGGCGATCGCGAACAATTCCTCACCGACCATCGGCCGAAGGAACACCCGTTCCAGCATCATCCCGATCAGCGCCATGGCGACCAGCGCGATGACCACCGACCCGACCCAACTCACCCAGGCGGGTGCGTCAGGAAGCCAACGTCCCGGTATGTCGAGGATCGTTGCCATCGAAGCCACGAGGAACCCACCCATCGCGGCGATGGCTCCATGGGCGAAGTTGATGACCTGGGTTGCCTTGAAGATGATGACGAAGCCGACAGCCAGAAGCGCATAGATCGTGCCGAGGCTGAGACCCTCGACCAACATCTCGGTGAACTCGTTGCCACCGAGGGTTACCTCTTGGGCGAGAACGACTGCGGCTGGCGTCACGACCCGTACATGTCCTCGATGAGGTCCCCAAACATCTCTGACATCGCCGACCGCTTCAGCTTCT
>DASPGH010000020.1:0-10399 GCA_035620735.1 Acidimicrobiia bacterium
CGGGTTCGTTGATCTCTACCCACACTTCCGCCGTGCCTGCACTGCCATCGGGGTTAATCGGAATTCTCAGGACCTTCCCTTCCCCGAGAGACGTGTACACCGCGCTTTCGAACACCTTGACACCATCAGGACCAACCAGCAGAGGATTCGTCGTATCCGAAGTCCATAGTTCGGCCTGACCGCCGCGAGAGAACCTCCAGATTGCATTGCCGAAGATGTCACTCACATACATATCTCCGGTTGCTGAATCGAGCCCGAAGGCGTCGGCTGCGATCATTCCATCTGAGCCTTCTACCGGAGTCGTCTGTTTCCCGTTTTGGCTGATCTTCAGAATCCCATGAATCCCTGAGGGCGGTGGTGCAAACGCGCCGGGAAGGGCCGCGTACAGTTGGTGGGACCCGTCGTACGCGATGCCAATCGCAATTCCAAACGCGCCGCCGGAGATGGTCGTTTCGTACGGCTTCTGCTTTCCATTGGGATCGACCCGGACAACATCTGTTCCGACCAACGCAACGATGTCACCCTGGTTAGTAGCGGCAACCGCGGTAGGACTCCCGGAATCGAACGAGGTCAGCACGGTGATCTCGACTCCTTGGGCCACGGCCTGCACCGACGCCGCGCCGATCAAAGCGGAGGCAATGACTATGACCAGAACCGCCGGACGCAAACGTCTCATCGGGCTACCTCCACAACCGTCGCATACCAGCAGAACTCAGCAGAACCACTCATTAGAGCTTCTTTTCCTTCCTCCCCAACGACGCCTTATCGGTTCCAGTCGGAACCACACCGCGTGGGCGGTGCGCGTAGGGAGTATTCACGAGTACTCCTTGGCGGTGGGAGGCTTTTTTTCGCGTTCTGGGTCCTAGGCAAGGGAGCCTTGTGTCCTGCTGGCAATCGGGTTAATCCGTCGGTTGCAGGTTCTAATCCTGCCGGGCCCACTCTGTGATGTCGCGGGACTTCGTGGACTGTTGTGCAGTTCAGCCAATGGTCCAATTACCCTCTTGCCATGGCGGCACCTGACGCCCTCGACCTGACCACCATCCAGCGTGCTCCCAAGGTCCTGCTCCACGATCATCTCGACGGTGGTCTGAGACCAGAGACGGTCGTCGAACTCGCCGAAGACATCGGATACCGCGAATTACCCACCACCGATCCGGCGGAACTGGGACAATGGTTCACGCTTGGCGCCAACCGCAAGAGCCTGGAGCTCTATCTCGAAGGCTTCAAACATTCGATCGCAGTCATGCAGACCCGTAACGCCATCGAACGGGTAGCAATGGAGGCTGTCGGGGATCTCGCCGACGATGGCGTGGTGTACGCGGAGATCCGCATGGCGCCCGAGTGGCTTGTCGAAGGCGGATTGAGTCTGGACGAGGCAACCGAGGCCATGCTCGCCGGACTGCAACGGGGGGCGGCGGGGCGTGACATCGAGGTAGGGCTGATCATCACCGCGATGCGACAGATGGCGCGCTCGGTGGAGATCGCCGAGCTCGCGGTGCGTCATCGCGATGGAGGTGTGGTGGGTTTCGACATCGCCGGGCCCGAGGCGGGCTATCCACCCAGCCGCCATCTCGACGCCTTCCACTTGATCGCCCGGGAGAACTTCCATTTCACGATCCACGCCGGGGAAGGCTTCGGGCTCCCCAGCATCTGGGAGGCCTTGCAGTGGTGTGGGGCCGAGCGGCTCGGCCACGGGGTCCGCATCATCGATGACATCGACATAGATGAGAATGGAAGGGCGAAGCTCGGGCGACTGGCGTCTTATGTGAGGGATCGCCGTGTCCCATTGGAGCTCTGCCCGACGTCGAACGTCCACACCGGGGCGACACCGTCGATCGAAGAACATCCAATCGACCTGCTACGCCGTCTCCGTTTTCGGGTGACGGTCAATACCGACAATCGTCTGATGAGCGGCATCACTCTCTCCAGCGAATTCGCCGACCTGGTCGAGGCTTTCGGCTTCGGTTTGGACGAGATGGAGTGGCTGACGCTGAACGCCATGAAGTCGGCGTTCTGGCCATTCGACGGGCGGTTGCGCATCATCAACGAACAGATCAAGCCCGGCTATGCACAACTGCGCGCCGAAGCCGCTGCTGTCGAGCTGATCCGAAGCTGAGACTCGCTTCGCGTCAACCGAGCGTCACCCGGGGGGAACCCCTATCCGTCAGTGGCCAGTTCCGAGAGGATGGCTGCTAACTCGTCGGGGCGGGACCACATCGGCCAGTGGCTCGTGGGTAGGTCGATGTACGACACGTTGCGAAGCTCTTTCAGACCACCGACGAAGTTGTGACCCGCTTCGACCGCGTCCTTGTACTCCTCTGAGGTGAATCCGGTGCAGATCACCGTCGTCGGAACGTCGAGCCGGGCATCATTCGCCAACCGAGCAGATTCACGCACTGCCGCTCCAGGCTGGGGGATCGCTCGGTCCCGGAACGTCTCCAGCTGTTCGGGGGTGAGACCATCGAGGTTTTCCTCTTCGGCCAGGTCGCTGAGACTTGGCATCGGCAGTTCGTCACCGTCGAAGTCGGGATCGAGCGGGCCGGTCGCCGGCCCGGTGTCGACGTAGACCATGTGGGCGATGGCTTCTGGGATGCGGTCAGTGACCGCGTAACCAGGTGCGCCTGCACCGCTGTGAACGGCGAGGACGACAGGGGGGCCGGCAGTCTCGACGGCGTCGCATATCGTTTCTACGTGGTGGTTGAGGGTTACCGACCCGCGGTCAGAATCCTGGCCCTCGAGACCCGGAAGGGTCAAAGCAGACACCTGGTGTCCCGCGTCGATGAGGCTTTCGGAAACTTCGTCCCAGGCCCAGGCGCCGAGCCAGAATCCGGGGACGAGGACGATTGGCATTTTCGACATGGCCCGCAAGCTAACTCCGATTCAGGACATATTCGGACCGCAGTCCGGGGGACGTAGCCTTACCCCGGGACACGAAAGGACGCCATGTACTACCGGATGACCCGCCTCCACTTCGAGGAAGATGCGCTCGCTGGTCTGGTCGAGTGGATGAACACCCAGGAGAAACGACTCGTTGACATCGACGGACTTCTCACCTGGGACATCGCTCAGGGAGGTCCGACCGACGGCATGATCATCGCCTCATATCGCGACCAGGACGCCTACCAGGCGGCCGAGAGGGAGGTCGCCACCATTCTCGAAGAGATGGCTCCTCATCTCACTGATCGCCCTCACGGCCACGACGGCACGGTGGTCTATACGTTGGATCTCTAGGTGATCAGACAGCAGCAGGCAAGGTCACGACGAAAGTGGTCCCCACCTCGTCGCTCGAGACCGAGATGTTTCCGCCCACGCGACCAATGATCGTCTGAACCGTGTGCAGCCCCAGACCCGTTCCCTTTCCAGGCTCTTTGGTGGTGAAGAAGGGGTCGAAGATGCGGTCGGCGACTTCCGGCGGCACCCCGCCTCCCGTATCGGCGACTTCGACGACCACGTTGTCTCCGTCGTTGTGAGCCGAGATCGACAGCGAGCCACCTTCCTCGGCCATGGCGTCGGCTGAGTTGTCGATGAGGTTTGTCCAGACCTGGTTGAGGTCGCGCCCGGGGGCCTCGACCTTGTGCAGGTCCTCGGAGAAAGACTGAGTGACCTCGACGTTCCTCAGTTTGTGCTTGAGAAGGATCAGCGTGTCGCGAATCCCATTGGTCACGTCGACTTCCTGGATTGGGGCCCGATCGAGGAACGAGTACTCCTTGACCACCCGGACCAGTTCGGCGATCCGTCTCGCCCCGATGCCCAATTCGCCGAGCACTTGGTCGGCGGAGGCCCTGAGGCCAATCCATCTCGCCAGGCGCCGACGCACGGCCTCGGGGACATCGGACAAGCCCTCATCGAGACGGCCGGCATCCCATCCCGCATCGACCAGGGCCGGGGCCAGATCCCAGGGGTCGGGGACTTCGGCGCGTTCGAGCCAGGTGACAAGGTCTGACTCGGCGTCGCTGCGATCCAATGCGCTGAGCTCATGTTCCCTCGGTGGCGGCTGCCCGAAATCACCACCCCAGAATTCGCCGGCCAGGGCTCTCGCCTCTTCTCCCAGCAAGCCCTGAATCCTCTCCAGCTCTTGAACGCTCCGGGCGACGGCGGCCGCAGGGTTGTTGAGCTCGTGCATGAGCTGAGCGGCCATCTTCCCGAGGGCGGCCATCCGCTCCTCGTGACGCAGGGTGTCCTCGATTCCGCGGAGACGAGAGGTCACGGTCTTGAACATGCGTCGTACGACGCGGGAGTCACTGAGCAGATCCTCGAAGGCGCTGACCGGTAGTCGGACGATGTAGCTGTTCATCAGCGCCGAAACCGTCGCGGTCCTTGGCGCCTGATCCAATAGGGCGATCTCTCCAACCACCTCACCGGGACCGATCCGACCCAACTCGACGTTCTTGTCGCCACTCCTCTTTGTCACGGCGAGCTCACCTTCGACCACGACATACATCTCTTCGGATGTGCTGCCCTCCTCGATGATCACCCTTCCTTCGGGGATGGAGAGCTGCTCGGACGCGTCACACACCCGACTCAGCAGGTCGTCGGGGAGGTCTGTGAAATACGGGAGTCCCCGCAGAATCTCGGCGGTCGAGGTCAAAGTGAGGCCAGGTGTTGATGGACGAACCTGATTGCCGTGGCGCCCTCGCCTGTGGCGCCCGCAACTCGGCGAATCGAGCCGTGACGGACGTCTCCGGCGACGAACACCCCGGGGACCGATGCCTCGAGCGGGAGAGGGTCTCTCTCGACGTTCCAGCTGTCCAGCGGTCCGAGGTCCTTCCCGGTCCTCACGAAGCCGCGCTCATCGAGTTGCACGAGGCCTTGGAGCCACTCGGTCTGTGCGCGCTGGCCAATGAAAATGAACAACGCTCCGGCCGGGACCTCCCGACGCTCTCCGGTGTCGCGATCTTCGAGGACCAACGCCTCGAGGTGGGTCGTGCCCTTGGCTTCGGCGATCAGAGTCCGTGGGAGCAACGAGACTGAAGGATTCGCCTCGAGGTTGTCGATCAGGTAGGCCGACATCGAGGACGTGAGATCCTCACCCCGAATCACGATGGTCACGTCGTCTGTAAATCGGGTGAGGAACAACGCAGCCTGGCCCGCGGAGTTGCCACCTCCGACGACGTACATGGGTTGGTCGCGGTGATAGTCGGCCTCGATCCGTGAGGTGCCGTAATAGACCCCGGCCCCGGCCAGGTCGTCGACCCCCTCGGCCTTCAATCGCCGATAGTCGACACCGCTCGTCACTATGAGAGCCTTGGAGGTGATAGTGGCCCCGTCGTTGAGATGGACGATGAAGAATGGATCCTTTCTCTCCACCCTCTCGACACGGGCGGGCACGAGGATCTCGGCCCCAAATCGGGTTGCCTGGGCTGAGGCCCGACGCGCCAGGTCGGCGCCGCTTATCCCTTTGGGGAATCCCAGGTAGTTCTCGATGAGTGAGGACTGCCCGGCCTGGCCTCCTGGAGCGGACGCCTCGATGAGCAGAGTCTTCAGGCCTTCGGACGCCCCATAGACGGCGGCGGCAAGACCAGCCGGACCGGCTCCGACGATGGCCACGTCGTAGGCCGGAGATTGGGCGTGAGTTCGAAGACCGACCCTTTCTGCGAGCTCTCCTTGACTTGGATGTCTCAGCGGCTCCCCATCGGGGAAGAAGACCATGGGAAGATCGCGGTTATCTGCGTCGACGCTCTTCATCAGCTTCTCGGCGTCGGCATCGCTTCCTACGAGGTGGGAGCGATAGGGCACCTGATTCATAGCCAGGAAGGCTTTGAGGTCGAACGCCTCCTTGGACCACTCATGGCTGACGATCCGTATTCCATCGAAAGTAGGCCGAAAGTCGGCTCTCCAGTCTTCGAGGAGATCGTCGAGGATCGGGTAGAGCTTGTCCTCGGGGGGATCCCAGGGTTTCAAGATGTAGTGGTCGAGGCTCACGTCGTTTATCGCACTGATGGCCGCATCCGTATCGGCGTATGCCGTCAGGAGTGCCTTCTTGGCGTTGGGGAAGAGGTCCAGCGAGGCGCGAAGCACGTCGACACCTGTGACATGTGGCATCCGCTGGTCGGCCAGTATCAGCGCCACCGCGCCTCCGCGTTGGGCGAGCTGACTCAGCGTGTCTATCGCCTCCTGGCCACCCCCTGCTCCGATTATCCGGTAGTCGTCGACGTACCGGGCGCGGAGGTCGCGCTCGACCGCCCGAAGAACCTCTGGCTCGTCGTCGACGGTGAGGATGACAGGGGGTGAGTCAGTCACTTCGACAAGTAATGGTCGGAAAAGCAATAGCGCCAGGTCTCACCGGGCTCGATCGACTGGATCAATGGGTGATCGTTCTCCTGCCAGTGGTGACGCGCATGTCTGTTCGGTGAATTGTCACAACAGCCGACAGCCCCACACTCGAGACAGGCACGCAGGTGAACCCATGTGCTGCCCATGGCGACACACTGGTCACAGACGTCGGATGTAGGTGCCACCGGGTCGGTGAGGACCTCGAAATGGCTGCATGTTCTCGTGCTCATACCGCTGCTGCCCCTGGTCAACGCGACCAGCATCTTAAGTTGATGGGCGATGCTTGCGCATCGCTGAAGTAAGCAGGCCCGTCCAGTAGCGCTTATCGTGTCGGCTCCCCGCGGTTGTGCAAGGGCGGGAAGGGTCATGGGTGTCATACGGGTCGCGCCGCCACAACTGAGAACGAAGGATGTCGAAGGTCATCGAACGGCGACCTGGCTGGAGCTCTTCTACGACCTGGCGTTCGTGGTCGCGGTGGCAATCATCGCGGGGCGGCTCGTCGAAGACATCACGGTGGCCGGTGTCGCATCGTATTTCGGATACTTTGCCCTGCTTTGGTGGCTGTGGGCCAGTCACACCTACTACGCCGACAGGTACGACACCGACGACCTGGTCTATCGACTGCTAGCCGCCGGCCAAATGGTGGCGGTCGTAGTCATCGCTGCCGCACTCTCGCCATTCGAAGCGAGCTCGACCCGTGTGTTCGCCGCAGGCTATGCCATCTCGAGGATCCTCCTGCTGATCATGTATTGGCGGGCCTATCGGCACGTCTCGGAGACGAGAGTCCTCGTCAAGGGGTATCTCGTCGGGTTTGGCCTGGCCGCGGTCGTGTGGACCGCCTCCGCGCTGGTCCCCGACTCGGCTCGACCGGTCTTGTGGGCATTGGCGCTGGCCATCGACCTGGCAACGCCATGGGTGATGCGCCGTGAGCAGGCGAAAGTGCCGTTCGACGTCTCGCATCTGCCCGAGCGGTTTGGCCTATTCACGATCCTGGTTCTCGGTGAGTCCATTGCCGCCGTCGTGGTTGGACTGGGGCACTCCGAGTGGGCAGTCGTCCCGACCGTCACCTCCGCCGTTGGGGTGGGCATTGCCACCTCGCTCTGGTGGATCTATTTCGACAACGCACGTGGGGCGGTGGTGCGTCGGGACGCATCGGTGAAGCGGACTTGGCGACCGACTGTTTGGATCTACACCCACCTGCCCCTGGCCGCCTCTTTGGCTGCGTCAGGGGTGGCCATGGAGATCGCCGTAGCCGCCTCGGGCCATGGGCCGATGTCGGCGTCGGATCGCTGGCTGTTGGTGGGCTCGGTGGCCTTCGTGATGCTCTGCCTGGCAGTCATCCAGACCGCATCGATAGCCGATCCTCCTCTCCAGGACCAGATCGTGGTCTCACGTCTCGCCGGCGTCCCCTTCCTGCTCGCGATTGGCTTGCTGGCCGGCCTGGAGGCACAGTGGGTGGCAGTCGGTGTGCTTGGGGTCTGTGTCGCTGAGGTGATTGCGGATCTTTCCGGGCCTGCCGAGGCAATCGAAGCCGAACCGGAGTTACCCATTGACTGACGAGCATGACATTCAGATCCGCGACGACGTCGAGGAGGGTGCGTATGTGATCGACGTGGACGGCAGTCGGGCGGGCAGGGCCGAGTATCTGATGCGGGACGGTCGGCACATCTTCACACACACCGAGATCGACGATGCGTTCTCGGGTGAGGGTCTCGCCTCGAGGCTGACCAAGTTCGCACTCGACGATGTCAGAGAGCGCGGTGGTCGGGTCGTGCCACTTTGCCCCTTCTTCGCCGCCTACATCCAGCGCCATCCCGACTACGAGGACCTCGTCGACCGCGAGATGACAATGGAGATCAAGAAGCGCCGAAAGCGCTCTTAAAGGTCGACAACAAGCCCTGGTGTCCCTGCAATCAACTCGATTTCTTCGGAGAGGCTGGCCCCGAGGGCTGCGTGGAGCTTGTCGAGATCTTCGTCGGTATGGGCCGGGTCGTGATGGAACGTCACCAGTCGTCCTGGCTGCGCCATATTGGCGAACGCGGCGAGATGCGAGGTCGAACTGTGCCCCCAACCTACGCGCGTTTCGTATTCCTCGTCTGTGTACTGGGCGTCGTGGATGAGGACGTCGGCCCCTTCGGCGAGAGAGAAGCCGGAAGTCCAATCTGGATTGGTCGGGATGTAAGGCTGACCCATCGAAGGCTCGTGATCCGGCATGTAGGCGAGGCTCGAAGAGTTTTCGGTGAGTCGGTAGCCCAGTGTGGCGCCCGGGTGGGAGATCAGATCGGCCGCAATACGGATATCACCGATCTCGAACTCTCCAGAAATCACGTCGTGGAATGCGACGTTGGCGAGATCACGCACCCTCACCGGGAACAGTGGGGGAGACAGATATCGGGCGATCCGCTGTCGAAGGGTTCGTGTGGTGGACGCGGGCCCCCATACGTGAACCTCCACTTCGGGGTCGAGCAGAGGCCCAAAGAAGGGCAGCCCCTGAACGTGGTCCATGTGGAGATGGCTGAGGAGTATGTCGACGCGCCGCGTTTCGGGTGCCACCTCCAACGCCCTGATGCCGCTCCCTCCGTCGAGGATGAGAAGACGATCTCCGAGACAACGGAGTTCGACGGCCGACGTGTCGCCTCCGTACCGGATGGTGTCGGGCCCTGAGACCGCGATGGAGCCGCGGGTCCCCCATAGCTTCACCCTCAAACGTCGATCTCCCAGAAGGTGGCGAACACTCCCAAGAATCTTTCTCCCTGGCCCTCGACCGGGATCGCCGAAACCGCGACATCACGCCAAACACCGTCCATGCCGCAGTAGCGAACCTCGCCGTGCTCGGGAGACCGCTTGGCCAGCGTCCGGAGCACTGGGAACTCCATTTCGCCCATCGGTGAGCCATCGACACGGGTGATGCGGAACATCTCGCTCAGCTGATCGGCATGAACTGGCCCGACCTCGTCGAACTGGATTCCGAGCAGCGTCTCGGCGGGTTCGTTGTAGAAGACGAGGTTCCCGTCGCTATCCATCATCCAGATAGGGATGGTGAGATAGCTCGCTACCTGTCGGAGAAGGATCATCTCCACGGGCTGCTGCGCGCGCATGCCGACAACCTAATTGCCGAAATCGGGTTTGGCGATAGATACGCCGTGCAAGTCGATGTGAGTCCGTGCTAGCGTTTAGTCCCTATAAATGGTGACGCCCGAAACGATCAGGGCGGAAGGGGTTGGGATTCATATGGCCGGGAAGATTCAGATTCGTTTGGCGATACTCGCTGCGCTGGCTGCACTGGCAGCGCTGCTGGTGCCGTCGGGACTGGCACTTGGCTCTCACGACGAGCCGACTGACGCCGATTTCATCGACGACCAAGGAGTGCTCCGGCTGCAGCTGAACAGCAGCGTCAACCAGTTCCTGTGGAACGACGGCGCGACGGATCATACCCAAACGCTGGTTGCGACCCGATGTGAGGTCGACACAGCCCCATCCAATCTGGTGAAGTTGGCCTCGAACAGAAAAGTCGGAACATTCGGCAACTCATTGGGCGTGAAGTCCGGAGGCGCTCAGGGTGTTGCGTGTTCTCGCGTCAGCAGTGGCGAGTCAATGACGTTCGAAACGTCGGGGGTGATTGCCGACTACGAGATAGCCGAGGTCCAGTTGGACGTCGAAATGAAGATGGGCGCTGAAGTCCAGGTTCAGACCTTCCTAGATGCGAATTCCCTCGAGACCTTCACGCTGAGATCGGGCAGCTCGATCGTATCGGGTCAAGGCACGGAGCCGTCGGGCCAGATCGCCACCAGCACCAGTGGCACACCGATCGCAAATTGCCGCCAACCCTCCGACTCGGGGCCTGACGCCGGTTCTCTCGACAATTGCCGTTGGGTCATCAAAGACATCAAGCCGTTTGACAGGATCGTGTTCACGGCCCTTGCCGGAGAGTATTCGATCGAAGGTGGTGGGGATGGAACCCCAGCGGCGGCTGCGGGCTTTGGCTCCGACTCGCTGTTCTTCCTGACCGACGTGGAGACGCTGACTTGTGGCGGTTCGGCTGACTTCGGAGACGACACCCTCGGTGGGGGTGTGACTCTGGCCTGTCCTGAAGGCTTCAAGATCGTCCGGTACAGGAGCAGCGCTG
>DASPGH010000021.1:0-25845 GCA_035620735.1 Acidimicrobiia bacterium
CGAGGATCACGGTGAGCAACAGGTTGAAGACGAGCGTGGCCACTCGTCTTACCAGCGGTCGACGGTCCTCTGAACGGGGATCACGCTTTGAGCCGATCACGAGATCTACGGAGTCAGGCTGGTCGATGAGCTGGGCGAGGAAATCGGCCGAGAAGTAATCGATGTCGAAGTTGACCACCCAGTCGGTGTCTGCTTGAAGAAAGCCTTGACGCATGGCCGCGCCGTAGTCCGGCTCCGGCAGCGATTCGACGATGACGTTCGCGTGCCCGGAGAGCTCGCGGGCCAGCTCTGCCGTGCCGTCGTTCGACCCGTTCTCGACGAGTCGGATTTCGTACGGGGAGCCGACAGACTCGACTGCGGCAATCAGTTTGGGTAGACCCTCGGGCAGGAACGAGGCCTCGTTGTAGACAGGCACCACGACGGTGAGGGAGGGCTGCATGCGGCCGGGCGATTGTACGGGGCCACCGGCGGCTAGACACGTCAGGCTTCCTCCGGCGAGGTCCTACACTTCCGACCCCTTGGACCCCAATGCCGTCTTCAAAGCCTACGACGTGCGGGGCCGCGCCGACACAGGTGAGCTGGACACAGAGCTGTACCGGCTCGTCGGCGTCGGCCTGGTCACGCGTCTCGGGGCCCGATCAGTAGCCATCGGCCGCGATTGCCGCGAGACGAGCCCCTCATTCGCCAGAGCGCTTGGCGACGGAATCGTTTCAGCCGGTGGTGATGTCGTCGACATCGGGGAGGTGCCCACCGACGTTGTCTACTACTACTCGGGTGCTCACGACGTCCATGGAGCTGCAGTGACCGCATCGCACAACCCGCCTGCCTACAACGGTCTCAAGTTGTGTCGTCCAGGCGCGGCACCGATCGGTGCCGAGACCGGGCTGTCCGAGCTCAAGCAAGCTGTCGTCGATGGCGTCGACGCCGGGGGAGCCTCTCCGGGGAAGCGACGGACTGCAGAGGTCGTCGACGACTACGTCGACCACCTCTTCGGCATCGTCCCGGCGCAGACGATCGGGCCTCTCAGCATCGCCGTAGATGGAGGCAACGGTATGGCCGGGGTGGCCGTGGAGAAGGTGTTCGATCGCATCGCTGCCGGATTGTCCGGGCTGTACCTCGAGCCCGATGGGACTTTTCCCAACCATCCGGCCGATCCGCTGGTCCCGGAGAACCTCGAGGACCTGCAAGAGCTACTCAACTACGGCGACTTCGACTTCGGTGTCGCCTTCGACGGCGATGCGGACCGCGCCTTCTTTCTCGACGATCGGAGTCAACCACTCAGTGGGAGCACGGTCACCTCACTGGTGGCCCGCCGCATCCTCGAGGACAATCCGGGAGAACCGGTGGTCCACAATCTGATCACGTCGAAGGCTGTTCCCGAGATCGTAAAAGAGGCAGGTGGCGAGCCGGTGAGGACCAGGGTCGGTCACAGCTACATCAAACAGGTGATGGCGGAGACCAACGCCGTGTTCGGGGGCGAGCACAGTGGTCACTACTACTTCAGAGACAACTATCGAGCGGACTCGGGCATGCTGGCGATGCTCTATCTATTGCGGATAGTCAGTGAAGACGGACGGCGGCTCTCCCAGATTCGGGCGGATGTCGAGAGATACTCGGCGTCGGGCGAGATCAACTTTGAAGTGATGGACGCCGAGGCCACCATGGACAAGGTGTCGAGAGCCTTCGCCGATGCAGAAATCGATAGTCTCGATGGCCTGACTGTCGACTTCGGTCAGCAGTGGTTCAACCTGCGACCTTCCAACACCGAGCCCCTACTGCGTCTTAACGCCGAAGCACCCGACGCCGCCGCCGTGTCCGAATTGATCGGTCGGGTCAGCGCAGTGATAGAGGAAACGACATGAGCCTCATCGACCCGACCCTCGCCGAGGTCCTGGTGTGTCCGGTAGACAAGGCGGAGCTCACAGAGGATGTCCCGGCGCAACGTCTTCAGTGCACCGAGTGCGGGCGCCGTTACCCGGTTCGCGACGGGATACCCATCATGCTGGTCGATCAAGCCGAGGGTGGCCCTGATGAGTGAGATGCTCGCTCAGATCCGCTCTCTCGGTGATCAGCTCCGCTGGGCCGCGGAGGTACAGCCACCCCACATCGGGACTTTCTCCGAAGTCCTCTACGCCGGGATGGGCGGCTCTGGCATTGCCGGTGATTACGCCGCCTCGATCGCGGCCCCGACAGGGACCCGAGTCGTGGTCCACAAGGGCTACGGGCCAATTCCGCCGTGGGCGATCCGCGTTCGCCCCCTCCTCATCGCGGCGTCCTATTCAGGGAACACCGAGGAGACGCTTGACATGGTCACATCGGGCTGGGAGTCCGGCCTGCCGGTGGCGACGGTCACCACAGGAGGTCGACTCGCCGAGCTCACCGACCAGCACAAATGGGGCACAATCACGGTGCCGGCGGGTCTGCAGCCTCGGGCAGCCGCCGGATACATGGTCGGCGCCGTGGTCCGTCTTCTCGAAGGGGCGAAGTCGATAGACGACCACCGTCTCGCATTTCTCGAGGCGGCGAAGCTGGCCGATGACATGACAGCCGAAGGCAGTGACGCCTGGACTCAGGCCGAGGCGATAGCAGAAGGCATCGAAGGACGAATCCCGATCATCTACGGGGGTGGTCCGGTGTCATCGGTCGTGGCGCAGAGGTGGAAGACGCAAATCAACGAAAACGCCAAGGTGCCGGCCTGGTACTCGGCGCTTCCGGAATTGGACCACAACGAGATCGTGGGTTGGGAGACCATGCCCGAGATGACGAGCGAGAACGTGGCGGTGATCGTGCTCAGCGATGAGACCGACCACGATCGGGTCCGGGCACGCATAGCCCATACCCGGGAGCTCACCGAGGAAGCCGTCCCCTGGGTCGGGGAGGTCAAGTCGAAAGGCTCGGCCAGGCTGGCTCGTCTCATCTCACTCACCGTGGTGGGGGACCTCGTGTCGTGGATGCTCGCAGGCAGACTTGGCGTTGATCCCACCCCGGTGGCCACAATCGAGAAGCTCAAGGAACTCCTTAAGGACTGAACCCGTGAACATGAACTATGACATCGCCAATCCCGATCTGGCCGAAGGCGGGGCCCGTCGCGTCGCATGGGCAGGGCGGCGGATGCAGGTCCTGGAGACGATTCGGGAGCGCTTCCGCGAACAGAAGCCCCTCGATGGACATGTGATCGCGGCCTGCCTCCACGTCACTGCGGAGACAGCGAACCTGATGCTGGCTCTGCGCGATGGCGGTGCCGAGCCGATTCTTTGCGCTTCCAACCCGTTGTCGACTCAGGACGACGTGGCGGCTGCCCTGGTAGCAGAAGGGATTCCGGTCTTTGCCATCAGAGGCGAGGACGATGGCACCTATTACAAGCACATCCATGCTGCCCTCGACCACGCCCCCGCGGTGACGATGGACGACGGTGCCGACTTGGCCACGATCCTGCACACCGACCGTCGCGACATCGAGGTGATCGGTTCCACCGAGGAGACGACGACCGGTGTCATTCGATTGAAGGCAATGGCCGCGGATGGAACCCTGCGCGTACCCGTCGTGGCAGTCAACGACTCCGACACCAAGCATCTCTTC
Source organism: Acidimicrobiia bacterium (assembly GCA_035620735.1). Lineage (GTDB taxonomy): Bacteria > Actinomycetota > Acidimicrobiia > Spongiisociales > ZC4RG35 > JANQRA01. Next base: position 3,580 of record DASPGH010000021.1, read on the forward strand.
GACAACCACTATGGGACCGGCCAGTCCACCCTCGACGGCATCATCCGTGCCTCGAACGTCCTGCTCGCCGGTCAGACCCTGGTAGTCGTCGGATATGGCGACTGCGGCAGGGGAGTGGCTAGGCGAGCCGACGGTCTCGGGTCAAGGGTCGTGGTTGTCGAGATCGATCCGGTGCGTGCGCTGGACGCCGCCATGAGCGGGTTTCAAGTGATGAGCGCGTCGGAGGCCGCCGAGATCGGGGACATCTTCATCACGGTCACCGGCAACAAGCACGTTCTCCGCCAGGAGCACTTCGACAAGATGAAAGACGGAGTCATACTCGCCAACAGCGGGCACTTCGACATCGAGATCGACCTCGCAGCGCTGCGCGCTACTGCGACGGGTCGACGAGAGGTGCGCGAGAACCTCGAGGAGTTCGACATGCCCGACGGGCGCAGGATCCTCCTCGCCGCTGAGGGTCGGCTGGTGAACCTGGGCGCTGCGGAGGGCCATCCGGCCGACGTCATGGACATGTCGTTTTCGAATCAGGCACTCGCTGCCGAGTACCTGATCGAGAACGAGGGAGAGCTGGAGCCCAAGATCTACACACTGCCTCCCGAGATCGACGCCAGGGTCGCTTCGATCAAGCTGGCCCACCTCGGCGGCACCCTGGAGACCCTCACCGACGATCAGGAGAAATACCTGAGCGGCTGGCAGGAAGGCACCTAGCGCCCGTCTCGGTTGGGTCGGCTGCTGGTCGTCTCGGTGGTTGGTCCTTTTCTCGGGGGCAGGTTCTTTCTCGGGGCTTGAGACTTCGCTGAGCGAAGTCTGGAACCCTGGGTTTGCGAGAGTCGCCTCCGAGAGTCACGTCAAACCCAGATCCGAGAGGTCGGGATTCCTGTCCCAGGGCTGTCCTACGTTGAGGAGATGGTCTGTCTCGCCTGTCATGTCACGAGCGGCTCCACACTCTGCAACAGATGTCGGCGATCACTTCGGGCGGCACCCGAACGCCTCTTGCCTGGTGGCATCAGGGTCGTTGCCGCCTTCCGGCACGAGGGCCCAGCCCGACGGCTGGTTCATTTGCTCAAGTACCAAGGATTGGTTCACTTCGCCGCGTTGGCTGCCGATCTTGTCGAGAGCAGACTTCCTGAGCTTCCGTTTATGCCGATACCACGCGCCTGGTCACGAAGAATCAAATACGGGGTCGACCCTGCCCTGGTCATCGCGCGAGAGCTGTCGCGGCGAACCGGCCAGCCTGTGATCGAGGGGTTCCGTCGACCCATCCACACACGAAGACGCGCCGGCGGGGACCATCAGCGAAGAGTCTCCCCGTTCCGCTCGCTCGGCGCCCCCCGGGGGCCGGTGATCCTGGTGGACGACGTGGTGACGACGGGTGGAACGATTTTGGCCGCAACCCAGGCACTTGGCTCGGATCGGGTCGCTCTCGCGGTGGCTGCAAACGTGGTACCCGAAGTGACTAGTCTGCGGCCGGGCACCCGGTTGAACGAAGGTAGGGGTTGAAGCTTGGCGACTGTTCTGATTGTCGATGACGCGGAGCTCTTCAGGGAAGCTCTGCGTGCCGCATTCCAACAAGAGGGTTTCGACGTAGTCGGGGTGGCTGGGGACGCCATGTCGGGAATCGATCTCGCCCGCGAACATGAGCCAGATTTGGTCATGCTCGACCTGCTCATGCCGGGCATGTCCGGTCTCGAAGTCGTCGGCACGATCCTCAAGACCAGCCCACGGAGTCGCGTTGTTCTGCTCACCGCCTCTGAATCGTCGGAGGATCTGCTCGTTGCGGTCAAGGCAGGTGCATCCGGATATCTGACCAAAGACACCCCGCTGCCCCGTCTCGCATCAGACATGAGAGATGTCCTCCGAGGGGGCGCGGCCATCTCCCCGGCCATGGGGGGCAAGCTGTTCTCCGCCCTGAGGGACCTGCTCAAGCACAACGGCGCCACGTCACTCAGGCGACCCGAGCTGACCGGGAGAGAGGTCGAGATCCTCGGTCTGGTGGGAGAGGGGAAGACGTCCAGGGAGATAGCCAACGACCTGTTCATCTCCGAGAACACGGTTCGCAATCACGTGCGCAACATCCTCGACAAGCTGGGGATGAAATCACGTTTCGAGGCGGTCAACTGGGCTCATCGCGAGGGTCTCATCGAGATCCGGTAGCGAAGCAAGGCTCGTCGATCGTCTGAGAATCGGGCCAACTCGGCTCGACCGGTAGAATCGAGGCTTCAGATGTCCATCTTCCAGAACCTGCTGCGTGCTGGGGAAGGCAAGACCCTCAAAGAGTTCCAGGGGATTGCCGTTGCGGTGAACGACCTCGAGCCCGAGTACGAAGTCCTCAGCGATCAAGAGCTGAAAGCAAAGACGCCCGAGTTCAAGGACCGAATCGCCAACGGCGCCGAACTCGAAGACCTGCAGGTGGAGGCCTTCGCCACGGTGCGAGAAGCGGCAAAGCGTGTCCTTCATCAGCGCCACTATGACGTCCAGGTAATCGGCGCAGCCGCTCTACATCGCGGCATGGTCGCCGAGATGAAGACCGGTGAGGGAAAAACTCTCGTCTCCACAATGCCTGCCTACCTCAACGCGTTGACCGGCAAAGGCGTCCACATGGTCACGGTGAACGACTACCTCGCCGGCCGTGATGCCGAGTGGATGGGCCACATTCACAGGTTTCTCGGTCTCTCTGTCGGCCTCATTCTGAACAACATGCCAACCGCCGACCGGCACCCCGCTTACGGATCCGACATCACCTACGGGACCAACAACGAATTCGGGTTCGACTACCTGCGGGACAACATGGCCATGGCTGCGGACAGGAGAGTTCAGCGCGGTCATGTCTATGCGATCGTGGACGAGGTCGACTCCATTCTTATCGACGAGGCGAGGACACCTCTCATCATCTCGGGGAAGCTCTCCGATTCCGCCAAGTGGTATAGGGATTTTGCCAAGATCGCCCGACGTCTCCAGCCAGAGCTCCACTACGAGGTCGACGAGAAAAAGCGGCAGGTTCTGGTCACCGAAGAGGGAGTCGCCCGCGTCGAGCAGATTCTCGGGGTAGAGAACCTCTACGACCACGCCGCGGTCGACTTCGTACATCATCTCGAGACCTCACTCAAGGCCGAGACTCTCTATCACAACGACGTCGAGTACCTCGTCGACCATGGCGAGGTGAAGATCGTCGACGAGTTCACCGGTCGTGTGCTCGAGGGTCGTCGCTACTCAGAGGGGCTCCATCAGGCGATCGAGGCCAAGGAGGGTGTGGCGATCAAGGAAGAGAACCAGACCCTTGCCACCATCACGCTGCAGAACTATTTCCGGCTCTACGACAAGCTCGCCGGTATGACCGGCACCGCCGAGACCGAGGCCGCGGAGCTCGCCTCGATCTACAACCTCGAGGTGGCCAGCATCCCCACCAACGAGCCGGTGGCTCGCATTGATGAAGCAGACCTCGTCTACAAGACCGAGGGCGGCAAGTTCGACGCCCTCATCAAAGATGTGAAGGAGCGCAACGAGCGGGGCCAGCCCGTCCTGATGGGCACTGTGTCGATCGAGAAGTCGGAGTTGCTCTCCAGGGCGTTGGACAGAGTCGGTGTCAAGCACGAGGTCCTCAACGCCAAGCACCATGCTCGGGAAGCGGAAATCATTGCCCAGGCCGGGCGACCGGGCGCGGTCACCGTGGCCACCAACATGGCCGGCCGTGGTGTCGACATCAGACTCGGTGGCAATCCCGACGAGATGGCCAAAGTCGAGTTGAAGAAGCGGGGAGTCGACCCCTCCGACCCTTCGTACGAGGAGCTCGAGAAGAAGCTCACCGAGGAGTTCGAGACACAGATCGAGCCGGACAAGAAGAGAGTTCTGGACGCAGGCGGTCTCTACGTGGTTGGGACCGAGCGTCACGAGTCGAGGCGAATCGACAACCAGCTTCGCGGCCGATCCGGCCGTCAGGGCGATCCCGGGGAGAGTCGCTTCTATCTCTCTCTGGAGGACGACCTGATGCGTAGGTTCCAGGGCGAGTGGGTTTCCAACATCATGGATCGGCTGCGAATGCCCGAAGATCAGCCGATCGAGGCCAAGATGGTGAGCAAGTCGATCGAGCGGGCGCAGCGTCAGGTCGAGTCGCAGAACTTCGAGATCAGGAAGAACGTTCTCAAATACGACGAGGTGATGAACACCCAGCGCGAGAACATCTATGCCTGGAGGAAGTCGATCCTCGAGGGCACCGCGTCCGAGGACCTGATCGACGACTGGATCGAAGATGCCCTCGCCGGAATCGTCGAGTCCCACTTCGCCGATGTCCCCAGGAGCGAGTGGGATTGGGACGCCCTCAAGCTCGAGCTGACCCAGATCTATCCCACCAAGGTCGACGTGTCACAGTTCTCGGGAAGCTATGACGTCGAAGAGGTCATCGACTTTGTCGTCGATGAGGCTCTCGCGCGCTATCAGGAGCGGGAGGCGGAGCTGGGCAAGGAGATCCTGGAGAAGGTCGAGAAGTCGGTCATGCTCTCGGTGATCGACAACAAGTGGCGAGAGCACCTCTCCGAGATGGATTATCTCCGCGCCGGGATCGGGCTCAGGGCAATGGGCCAGCGCGATCCACTCTCCGAGTACCAACGTGAGGGGTACGACATGTTCGTCGCCGCCGTCGAGTCGGTGAAACATGATGCCGTTCGCTATCTGTTCAACGTCGAGGTGGCCCAGCCAAAGACTCAGCCGCAGCGGGTCGAGGCCAATCCCACCGGTGGAAAGGGCCCGGCCAAGCCGGCCACCTCTGACAAGATCGGTCGCAACGATCCTTGTCCGTGTGGCAGCGGCAAGAAGTACAAGAAATGCCACGGAGCGGTGGCATAGCGCCACTCGGAGCGGCGAACCAGGGTTGCAGGAAGCCATTTGCGGTCGCGAGCCCGGGGTTTCGCAACTCAGATGAGATCGTCGGTGCTGAGAGGCCCTTCGCGTGCCCGTAGGTCGACGTACCACACCGCATAGGCGAGGCCGATGCCGGCGGCGATGGGTCCTTGCAGCATCGTCGTCAGGCCGTAGCCGATCGCGAGCAGGATGGGTGTGATCATTCCGAGGAGGAGAATCGGTACCAGGACGAAGACGAGCACCTGGCCGGCGGCGGAGACCATCAGACCGGTCACCAACTCGAAGCCAAAGGTCGGCCACCATCTTCGTCGCACCATGCGGAAACTCGAGCCGACGGAGGCTGCGGCACTCCCATCCTCCATGGCGATGGCCTGGATATAGAGAGACACGCCAACGCCCAACCAGACGAGTAGCACCAGGGTGGTCAGCGCGACCACCGCGGTGAGAAATATCGGCATGAAGCCGGCTTCCCCGCCCGAGAGAAGTCCCCACACGATCAGGGTTGCCGCGGCGACTATGACCACCACGCCGACTGCGACCATGAGACCGGCCAACAGGGCCCGTCCGAGACGTCGCCATGCGAATCGCAGCAATTCGGGTGCGGTCGACTCGCCTCCGCCTTCTGCTACCGCGAGCGCTCGTCCCGCCGCCACGTAGACGAGAGCCGTCGCCACCAGTTGGAGAATGGTCCACACCGCCCCCGCCCAGATGAGCGGCCCGAGCAGTTCAACGAATTCCGCAAGACTCTGAGGCTCCGTGGTGGGGTCGAAGAGGTCGAAGTAAGAGTTGAGAGTTCCCGGAATCGCCAGGAGAACGCCGGTCAGCAGGCCGAGAGGGACGTAGGCGAAAGCGCAGAGAAGGAGCAAAGGTCGCCAGGTTTTCCCCATGGCGCGGAACCATTCGTTGAGGTTCTCCCCGAACGATCTGGGTCGGATCTCCATGGGTCCCCTGACCGTAGTGTCCATGACACCACGATCTCGCAATCAAAACGGTCCGTCATATGCTGGAAGCCTTGGAGATAAGTGACCCCATCGCATTCGCCGCAGAGCTCCGCCAGAGACTCGACGACGCCCGTGGCTTTCTCGATCTGGAAGGGAAGGCTGCCGATCTCGACGAGCTCCGAGACAAGGCCGCCTCACCTGATCTCTGGGACGATCCCGATGAAGCGCGTGTGATCAGCCAGCGTCTGGCCAGATACGAGGCGCTCTTCGACAAGGTAGACGGTCTCGCCACACAGATCGAAGACGCTGAAGTCCTTCACGAGCTGTCCGAGGAGGCAAATGATCCCGACTCCCGTGCCGAGGCAATCGAGCTCTTGAAAGGCGCGTCTGGATCCCTCGACGAGCTGGAGCTCGAATCGTTGTTCTTCGATGAGTACGACGAGGCGGACGCCATCCTCAGCGTCCATGCCGGTGCAGGGGGAGTCGACGCCCAGGACTGGGCCGAGATGCTTGCCCGGATGTATCAGCGCTTCTTGAGTGACGCCAACTTCGCCGTGACCGTCGAAGAGGCAACAGAAGGGGACGAGGCCGGCATCAAGTCGATCACGATGACCGTCAAAGGCGACCGCGCATATGGGACCTTGGAGTCCGAGCGTGGAGTTCACCGGCTGGTCCGGATCAGTCCTTTCGACGCCAATGCCCGACGCCACACCAGCTTCGCCGGGGTCGACGTCGTGCCCGACCTCGGAGATCAAGCCGATGTCGAAATCAATGAAGAGGATCTCCGCATCGACACTTACCGCTCGCAGGGCGCCGGCGGTCAACACGTCAACACCACCGACTCCGCAGTCCGGATAACGCATATCCCCACCGGCGTCGTCGTCCAATGTCAGAACGAGCGGAGTCAACTCCAGAACAAGGCGCGCGCCATGGCAATGCTCAAGGCGCGACTTGCAGAGAGGGCACGGTTGGAGCGAGCCGAGCATCTTGCCGAGATCAGAGGGGAGAAGGGAGAGGCTGCCTGGGGCCGTCAGGTCCGCAGCTACGTCCTTCAGCCGTACCAGATGGTCAAGGATCTCCGCACCGATCACGAGGTGGGCAATGTCCAGGGTGTTCTCGATGGTGATCTCCAGGGATTCGTCGAGGCCTACCTTCGGTGGCGCAGGTCGGAATACGAGTTGGGCGATAATTCCGGTTAAGCGCGAAAACGGCGTTACCGTCACTCATTCCGCAGCACGAACACCATCTTCTGCGAGACTTCCTGTTGGTCCCCCAATGATCAGACTCGACAACGTCACAAAGGTCTACGAGGGCGGCACCGTCGCCGCCAACGACGTCTCCCTGGACATCCAGAAGGGCGAGTTCGTGTTCTTGGTGGGTGCTTCGGGCTCGGGCAAGTCGACGCTCATTCGTCTCATGCTGCGCGACGAGCCGGTGACACGCGGCAAGATCTGGGTGGCGGGCAAGGACATCACCACACTGCCTCGTTGGAAGATCCCATTCTTGCGTCGCTCCGTCGGGACGGTCTTCCAGGACTACAAGTTGTTACCCAACAAGACGGTTCGGGAGAACGTTGCCTTCGCTCTCGAGGTCTTGGGACGCCCGCAGTCGGTCATCGGCCCACAGGTAGATCAGGTACTGGAATTGGTCGGTTTGGACGACAAGGGGGCGCGGTACCCACGCCAGCTCTCCGGTGGCGAGCAACAGAGGGTGTCTGTTGCCCGCTCCTTCGTCAATCGCCCTCCGATCATGCTCTGCGACGAGCCCACCGGCAACCTCGACCCGAAGACCTCGGTGGGCATCATGAAGCTCCTCGACCGTATCAACCGGACCGGCACCACCATCGTCATGGCCACCCACGACCACGCCATCGTCGATGCAATGAAGCGAAGGGTGGTCGCCCTCGAGCACGGCAAGGTCACGCGGGACGACGAGACAGGCGGATATGAGGGGGTCAGAGAACCAGTACCTGCCGCACCGCCATCCGAAGAGGAAACCGAGGAGACATGAGTCGGGTCATTTTCCTGCTCAGAGAGGCCATGATCTCGTTGAGACGCAACGTTCTCATCGTTGCCGGTGCCGTTCTCGCCGTGTTCATCTCGTTGAGCCTTGCGCTGGGTGCGCTCGTGGTCAATGAGATCCTTCGAATCAACACCATCGCCTGGCAGCAAGGAGTGCACGTCATTGCCTTCCTCAACGACGAGGGAGCCACGGGTGTGCCCGAGGGCACTCATATTCAGCTTCTTCAGGAGGTCGTCAGTTGGGATGAGGTACAAGACGCCTTCTACCTCAGCAAGTCCGAGGCCTGGGTCGAGTACCAGGAGATCTTTGCCGGACAGGACGAGTTGCTCGACATCAACCCGGCGATTCTCCCCGCCTCGATTCGCATAGAGCTTGTCGACATCGAGTTGCACAGCTCCGTTCGGTTCCGGCTGGAACAGCAAGCGGGAGCCGTGAGACAGGTCGCCACCGCGGCCGAGTCGATCGAACAGCTGCAGGCGCTCTCCAGCGTGCTCAACGTCCTGGGACTGGGTATGGCGATCGTGCTCGGGATCGCGGCCGTGGTGCTCATCGCCAACACCATCCGTCTCGCCATCTACGCCAGACGCGACGAGGTCTCCATCATGAAGCTCGTGGGAGCCTCCAACTGGTTCATCCGCGTCCCGTTCCTCCTAGAGGGGATGATCGAAGGTCTGGTGGGTGCGGCGTTGGCGGTGTTCGCGGTATGGCTGGGTGCCACCAACCTGGCGCAAGCAGGAGCTTCCTTCGCTCTGTTTCGTCTCGACGTCAGTCAGCAGTTCTTCTTCCGATGGGGCCTGCTGTTCCTGATCTTTGGTGCGGTGGCGGGAGTGATCGGGTCCATGCTCGGGCTCAGCAAGTACCTCAGGGACGCCGACGGCACCGGCCCGGACGTCCCCACCGGGTTCTGAGTCGGGAAACACCATGAGCTCGGAAGACTCCCCGAGGGTCAAGGTGGTCACCACCAATCGCAACGCTCGTCGCAACTACACGATCATCGACACCTACGAGGCCGGCCTCGCTCTCCTCGGTTCGGAGGTGAAGTCACTTCGAGCAGGGAGAATGGAGTTGAAAGACTCCTATGGAGACATCCGGGGTGGCGAGGCATATCTGGTGGGCGCTCACATCGGGCCGTACGACTACGCCCATGAGGGTGGTCACGATCCCGAGCGGATGCGCAAGCTCCTGTTGCACCGTCGTGAGATCGACCGTCTCGCCGGGGGACTGGCCGAGAAGGGGCTGACTCTGGTGCCCCTTAGGGTTTACTTCAAAGATGGTAAGGCCAAAGTCGAGCTCGGTCTGGCGCGGGGCAAAACCACGGTCGACAAACGCCAAACCCTCCGCGACCGCGAGCACCAGCGCGAGATGGAGCGCGCCGTCCGCAGACGCTGACTTCTCCCGAACCCGGGGTTGCTGGGCCCATATATGGCGCAAATCCGCTCATGTTGCAGTTGAGGGAGCCAACGCACCTCCGGTAGAATGGAACATTCGCCCACAGAACTGGGGGTGAAACGGTTTCGACGTTGAGTGTTGAGGCGTTGGAAGCGAGCCGGGGTCTCCGGGGCCCCGTTAACAAACCGGAAAAACCAATAAGTGCCGAAGACAACTTCGCACTGGCTGCCTAATTAAGTAGCCCGTCCCCCTGGCTGGCTCCCGCCCGGTCAGGTAAGGGCGCCGCAATGCGGGATGCTCCGTCCGGGTTTCCGGGATCGGACGGCTAAGAACAATTCCGGATAGGCGCAGAGAAACTCGTCGTCAGAGTCCTGTTGCCAAAGCTCGCTGACGACTGCGCTCGGAGATGCCAGCGCTGACGGCTCAGCGGACCGGGGTTCGACTCCCCGCACCTCCACGACGCCCGCGGATCCGGCAATCGTCGGGTCCGCGGAGTCATGACGGAAGACCGCATCAGAATGCAATACGCCCCTCTCCCCACCGAAGAGCAACTAGAGCGCGTTCGCCAGGCGATCGGCGCATCGTCGCTCGTGCATAGGACGCGACTCGAGGCAGGAATCGGTTGCACGATGGATGTCCTCTCCGATCGCGGCCACCAACTCGTTTTGCGACGTTATGGGCCGTGGGCTGAGGGCAGTGACACGCCTCACAGAGAGACCCGCGCTCTCGAGTTGATGCAACGGGCCAACATTCCCGCTCCAGCTCCGATCTGGGTTGACTCCGATGGCATATTCGAGAATCAAGCGATCATCATCTCTTTCGTTGAGGGGGAGCCCGACCTGACCCCGGCAAATCCCTTCGACTGGGCGGAGCAACTGGCAAGTGTGCTTGCCCGTATTCATGACATTCGGCTCGAAGGCGACGACGTCGAGCTGTTCCCGCCCGGAGCCGGACAGGACATCGCCGCACTCCAGGACAGTCCCGAGCTGATCCTTGAGCATCCACTGGGCGAGGAGCTGTTGCGGAGACGCGTGTTGCTCGCACAGCGGGACATCCCGTCAGAGCCGGTGTTCAGTCACACCGACTTCTGGCCGGGTAACACCCTGTGGAACGATGGGCAGCTGGCCGCCGTGATCGACTGGGAGTCCCCGGCGACGGGGGACCGTGAGATGGACGTGGCCTACTGCTCGCTTGACATTCGATATCTGGGCATGGATCGTGTCGCAGACCATTTCATCAAGAGCTACCGGGAAGTGACCGGACAGTCACTTCCGAACCTGGGCCATTGGGAGTCGGTGGGTCTGTGCAGACCGATGCCCGATATCGCCAAGTGGGTAGATGCTTGGGTGGCCCTGGGCCGGGACATCTCCAAGGATCGTGCCCGGGCCCGCTACACCGAGGTGCTCGAAGACTTTCTCGAGCGAACCGGCTGAGATCCAGCGGCAGCCAGATTCCGGTTACCGTTGCCGTACTTGGCCGCCTACCCCGAACGAGTGACCGTCACGGAGTCGGCATCCCGTGATGGGCTGCAGTCTCTCGGCGCATTCGTTCCCACGGAGGCAAAGACGAGGTTGATCGACGATCTCGCCGCGGGGGGGACCAAGAGCTTCGATGCAGTGTCCTTCGTCAGTCCAAAATGGGTACCGCAAATGGCCGATGGGGCGGACGTCGTGGCGGGAGTCACCGCAACCGGCATTCGGATGATCGGGCTCGTGCCCAACATGAAGGGCCTGGAGAACGCCGTCGCAGCCGGGCTATCCGACGTTGCCGTGCTCACGGCGGCCTCGGACACATTCAGTCAAAGCAACACCAACGCCAGTGTCGACGAGGCGATGCACCGCATCCGGCGCATCGTGCTCGAGGGTCCACTCGACGTCAGGTTCCGCGCCTACATCTCTACCGCCACTCACTGTCCGTATGAGGGTCCCCAGGACCCGGACTGGGTGGCCCATTTGGCGGAGACGCTCGTCGAGTGGGGTGTCGAGGAGGTGTTCCTCGGAGACACCATCGGCAAGGCCACGCCCGCCGACGTGGAGCGTCTGATGGACGAGGTCCTGGACAGGGTTCCCGTGGACCGCGTCGGCGTCCACTTCCACGACACCTACGGGCAGGCGATTGCCAACACCGTGGCTGCATTGAACCGCGGAATCGACAAGATGGATGCTTCGGCCGGTGGCCTCGGTGGCTGTCCCTACGCTCCAGGTGCCTCTGGCAACGTGGCGACCGAAGACCTGTTGTTCTTACTCGACGGCTTGGGGATCGACCACGGCATCGACTCCGAGACCGTGGCGAGGGTGGCAAGTCGATTCTGTGCCGAACACGATCTGGTCTACAACAGCCGAGCCGGGCGGGCTCTTCTGTCCAGTGACCATGGTTGACACAAACCAGCGTTTCACGTCCGTCGAGGGGTGGTTCCCTCATGCATCAGACACCTGGGAAGCGATGGATCTGCTGGACATCTCCACCGCTCCCTACCCTGCCCCCTGATGATTTCGGTCTACGTCGACGGCGACCTCGCCGCCATACGCGATCACACCCGGGAGTACGTCGCCAAAGAGATCGTTCCGCACGTCGAGGAGTGGGAGAACGCAGGGGCTGTTCCTCGTGGGGTTCTCGATGACATGGGAAGGCTGGGATTCTTCGCATTGCGGATCCCGGAGGAACATGGTGGCCTCGGGCTGGGGCATGTCGCTTCGGTGGTGTTCGCCGAGGAGTTGGGACGTTGCACATCAGGCGGATTCGCCATCACTGTTCTGGTTCATACCGATCTAGCCGCCCCGTATGTGACCAACTTCGGATCTGACGAGATGAAAGCGCGGTGGCTTCCTGAGTTCGCCACGGGAAAGCGGATAACGGCGATCGGCGTCACCGAGCCCGACGCCGGCTCGGATGTCGCCGCGATTCGAACGAGCGCGCGCCGAGACGGTGACGGCTGGAGGCTGAACGGAACGAAGATGTTCATCACGAACGGCGCGACCGCTGACGTCGTGTTCGTCGCGGCGAAGACAGATCTGGAAGTCAAGGGGTCACGCGGCATCTCCATCTTCGCCGTAGAGGCCGGCACGGATGGGTTCACCGCGAGTCGTGCTCTCGACAAGATGGGCTGGCATTCGTCCAACACCGCGGAGCTGGTCCTGGACGACGTGTGGGTGACGGATGCGAATCTGATCGGCGAGGAGAACCGAGGGTTCTACTACATCATGGGCAACTTCCAGAACGAGCGTCTGGCCATCATGGGCCAGGCCATCGGCGAGGCTCAGACGGCACTCGATCTGACTCTGGATTACGTGAAGGAGCGTCGGGCCTTCGGGGCGCCGCTGTGGAACAAACAGGGGATCCGCCAGCGGATCGCAATGAGACAGGCCGAGGTCGACGCCGCCCGAGAGCTTCTCTACCGGGCTGCCTGGCTCACCGACCAGGGAGAGGACACCGTGCGGGAGGTCTCAGAGGTCAAGGCGCTGATAGGCGAGTTGGTGAACTCGGTTCTCTATGACTGTGTGCAGTTCCACGGAGGCATGGGGTACATCGCCGAGACGGCAGTCGAGCGTCTCTATCGAGATGTTCGCATCCACTCCATCGGGGGTGGGGCGACCGAGGTCATGTTGGAGGAGGTTGCGAAGCGACTCTGAATCAATGTGCAATCCGGCCGGCGGCGGCTTCGATCTCTTCCGGTTCGAGCGGATGCCATGACAACTCGAGTGCCGACCAGAGCGTTTTCGAGATGGGATAGAAGACGATCGGTACCAACAGATTGACCACCAGGGTCACGATCAGGACCCACGTCCAAGGTACATCGGGCCACGTGAGCAACAGAGAGCCGCCGAAGACCACGAGAAAGGTGGCGAAGATGAACACCGTGTTGATGATCACAGCCCCCACCCAGTAGCCGGGCTCCCTCTCGAAGCGAAAACCGCATCGGTCACAGGACTCCTTCAGGGTGAACCACGAGGCGAAGGCCGGATCGCCGCACCTCGGGCAGCGGCGGCGTAGTGCACGACCCAACATGGTGCCGAGATTCGCCGCGGGATCTGCGTTCACTTGGCGAGGTTATCGTCGCAGGGTGATTGCAGATGTTGCGGCGCGTCTGCGCCGGGAGTACGAATCCGATGGGCTCACCGCCGAGACAATGGCTTCCGACCCGATCGCCGAGTTCCAATCTTGGTTCCAGGACGTCACGACGACCGCCATCGAAGAGCCCAATGCATTCGTTCTGGCGACCGTCGGCGCCGGGGGTGCTCCCTCCGCCAGAGCCGTCCTGATGAAAGACCTATCCGACGAGGGGATCACCTTCTACACCGGGATGGACAGCCGCAAGAGTCGCGAGCTTCGCACCAACCCGAGAGCGGCCGCCACCTTCGTCTGGGTTCCGTTGCACCGCCAAGTGCGATTCGAGGGGGGAGTCACTGAGGTCGATGCCGGGACCGCAGACGCCTATTTCGACACCAGGCCGCGGGGCGCTCAGATCGCGGCGCACGCCTCACGCCAGAGTGAGGTCGTCGGCGACCGTGTAGCTCTCGAGGAGAGGTTCGCCGATCTGGAAGCCGGCTTCGGAGATGTGATCCCACGTCCGGACCATTGGGGTGGATGGTTGCTCAGACCCACGTCGGTCGAGTTCTGGCAAGGTCGGCCGAACCGCTTCCACGATCGGATCCTCTATCGGCTCGGTGAGGATGGCAGATGGATGAAGGAGCGTCTCTCTCCATGAGGGTCCACGTCGTCGGGTCATCAGGCACCTTCCCATCACCTGGTCACCCGGCCTCGGGCTATGTCATCGAACACGAGGACACCCGCGTCTGGTGCGATGCCGGGCCAGGAACATTCATGTCTCTCCCGATGGACTCCGACATGATCGATGCAGTCGTCATCTCGCACCAGCATCCTGATCATTGCACCGACGTGTTCGCTGCATATCACGCCTGGACGTACCGCCCCGAGCCAAGAGACCCGGTTCCTCTTCTTGCCCCCAAATCGGTGTGGGATCGCATGGTCGAGTTCATCGAGAAGGAGCCGCGCTGTTTCGATTTCACACCGGTCGGGTCGGGTGACTCGAAACGGATCGGGTCACTCGAAGTCGAGTTCGTCGCAATGGACCATCCGGTACCAACGGTTGGATCTCGATGGGAGGCAAGCAACCGCACGATGTTCTTCACTGCGGACACCGGGCCGGCGGGCGAGTGGGCGAGGCTGGCGGAAGGCGTAGACATGCTGTTGTCGGAGGCGTCTCTGCAGGGGGAAGCTCATGACAAAGCCGTGCCCCATCATCTGACCGCGTCGGAGGCGGCTGACATCGCACGTATGGCCGGAGCCTCCAAGCTCACGCTCACACACATCCCGCCGTATCTGGAGGCTTCCCGATCGGTGGCGGAGGCCGAAGGGGTCTTCGATAGACCTGTGCGGCTGGCCGTTCCTGGCACGAGTTTCACCGTCTGAGAGTCGGAAGTAGTTTCAGCCTCATGTCTGAGCGCTCACCTCACGAACTTCGCCCTGTCAGCGTGGAATTGGGATTCACCGAGTCGACCCCGGGTTCCGTTCTGATCTCCATGGGTCGTACTCGGGTGTTGTGCACCGCATCGGTCGAGGTTGAGGTTCCCCGATGGATGCGGGATACCAACCGGGGATGGGTCACGGCCGAATATGCGATGCTGCCAGGGTCGTCGCCCGAGCGCGTTCGCCGCGATCACATAAGTGGTGGCAGGGCCAAGGAGATCTCCCGGTTGATCGGGCGCGCCCTCAGGGCCGCCGTGAACCTCGGCGACATGGCCGAGACCATGGTCCGGGTCGATTGCGATGTCATCGAGGCAGACGGAGGCACCAGAACCGCAGCCGTGACCGGGGCGTGGATAGCGCTTCATCAGGCACTCGAGGATGCAGTTGAGAAGGAGATCATGGCGACGAACCCGATAGTCGATCTGGTCGCAGCAGTGTCCGTGGGGATAGTCGATGGGGTGAAGCTCTTGGATCTCGATTACGAGAAGGACGTCAGGGCTGAGGTTGATCTCAATGTGGTCATGAGCGGGCGTGGTCTTCTCGTGGAGGTTCAGGGGACCGCCGAAGGTGCGCCCTTCACCCGTGGAGATCTCAATGAGCTCCTCGACATGGCGACCGGTGGGATCGAAGAGCTGCACGACCTCCAGAGGAGGGCGGTGGAGGAGTGATTCCCAGGCTCGTCGTGGCCTCCAAGAACCCGGACAAGATCGCCGAGATCGAAAGTCTGCTAACCGAGACCGGTCTCACCGACGAAGTCGTGCGCGACCTCGATTGGCCAGACGTGTTGGAGACGGGTGCGACTCTTGCGGAGAACGCAGTGCTCAAAGCCAGAGTCGTTGTCGACGCCACGGGCCTGCCCTCGCTGGCGGATGACACGGGTCTCGAGGTCGACGCGTTGAACGGGGCTCCGGGGGTTCACACGGCGCGATTCGCCGGCGAGGGTGCCCGGTACGAGGACAACGTGTCGAAGCTGCTCGAGGTTCTCGATGGTCGTTTGGATAGGGCCGCTCGATTCCGAACGGTGGTCGCCCTGGTCTTCCCTGACGGTGTCGAGGTGACTGCCGACGGCTTGCTCGAAGGTGTGATCACCGACGCGGCTCGTGGGACGGCTGGATTCGGTTACGACCCGGTGTTCGAGGTCGATGCCAAGACCCTCTCCGAGATGTCAGCCGACGAGAAGAACCAGCTCTCCCATCGGGCGCGTGCAATCCGGGCACTGGCGGCCTCGTTGGGTCTATGAGGCCCCGGGTCGTAATCCTGGGAGCAGGCTTTGCCGGGCTGAATGCCGCCAAGGCTCTAAAAGGAGCCGAGGTCGACATAACGATCATCGACCGTCGCAACTTCCATTTGTTCCAGCCTTTGCTGTACCAGGTGGCAATGGCCGCTCTCAACCCCTCTGACATCGCTTATCCGATCAGATCGATCTTCCGCAACCAGAGAAATGTTCGCAAGGTCCTCCTGGCCGAGGTCACCGACGTCGATCTCGAACAACGTCTCGTGACAGTCGTTGATGAGAGCGTGCCTTACGACTATCTGATCGTGGCCACCGGAGCCACACATTCCTACTTCGGACATGATGAATGGGAGCCATTTGCGCCCGGTCTCAAGACCATCGAAGACGCTCTGACAATGCGAGCCCATGTGTTGGGGGCTTTTGAGACTGCGGACTCCAACCCCAATGAGGCCGATCGGCTGCTCACATTCGTTGTCGTCGGAGCCGGTCCGACGGGAGTGGAGCTGGCCGGGGCTTTGGTCGAGATCGCGGTTCATGCAATGGGTATGGAGTTCCACGACGTCGATCCGGCCCGGGCCAGGGTCGTTCTCGTCGAGGCGGCGGACCGGGTGTTGCCGCCCTATGTGCCATCGCTTTCTGCATCCGCCCGACGTCAGCTCGAGGATCTCGGAGTTGAGGTGCTCACCAACTCTCTGGTGTCGGAGATCGATGAAGGCGGTGTCACGCTGGCATCTGGCGAGCGCATCCAAGCCGCGACGGTCCTGTGGGCAGCAGGGGTCCAGGCATCACCTGTGGGCTCGATGGTTGGGGAGGTCGACCGGGCCGGCAGAGTGCTCGTCGAGCCCGATCTCTCGATCCCGGGTCGGCCAGAGGTTTTCGTTGTTGGCGACCTCGCCTCCGTCGCCGGCGTCCCGGGAGTAGCGCCGGCCGCGATGCAGATGGGGAGACATGTCGGGCGGATGCTGAAGAGTGGCGTGCGCAAACCGTTCCGATATCGGGACAAGGGCTCGTTGGCGACCATCGGACGGGCCCGGGCGGTGGCCGACATCAAAGGACTCCGGTTCGGCGGGTTCCTGGCGTGGCTCGCCTGGCTCGCAATCCATATCTTCTACCTGATCGGGTTCCGGAACAGGGTGCTCGTTTTGATCGGCTGGGCGTGGCACTACCTGACCTTCCGTCGCGGAGCCAGGATCATCACGGGCGTTCCGAGTAGCGATCCAAGTTCGGGACCCCCGGAGCCAGGCTGAGCGGCGCCCATAACCCGACGCGGCCGCGGACCCCGTACCGCTCTCGCAGACAGGCAGGTACGTTGAGCGACTGAGGGGCGATTTGGTCACTGGCCCGCGAGGGGTGCCATGACCATTCACCGATGACTTCGCCGAGAAGTTCGATAGCTGCCCGGGTTGTGGTGTAGCCGCCTGGCGCCAGTGCGTAGGTAAACGCCTGGTTACGAGGACTTCTAAGTGCATCACGAGCTGTGAGACTCGGTCTGCCCCGACGACCAGGTGGAGGAGTGGGTCGTCGACGGGACGAAGTTCAGCGAGGGCCGATTCGTGATGTGCGTCGGCTCGTTCGAGAAGCGACTCGGTAGGCGTCTGCGACGAGGAGACTTCACGGTTCCGCCGCAGCACGTTTGGAGTCCCGCCTTCGGAGAGATTGGTTCTCGTTGCGAGGACGGTGCGGGCGAGAGGACTTGAACCTCCACGGGATCTCTCCCACGGGCACCTAAAACCCGCGCGTCTGCCAATTCCGCCACGCCCGCAAGGTCTCGGACCGCTGATGCTGGACTGAGAGTGGTGGGTCGCCTGGGATTCGAACCCAGAACCTGCGGATTAAGAGTCCGTTGCGCTGCCAGTTGCGCCAGCGACCCCCAGCCCGAAAGGTTAATTGGACAGGTCGGGTAGCCCCAACCGATCAGCTACGCACTCAACCCACGTCATCGTTATCTGCCAAGGGTCACCGGGTCGTCGGACCACGACGGTGCAAATGCCATGCTCGAGATGGTTCTTGCGATGTCCAGTGCCGAGTGGCTTGATGAAGGTGCGGTGAAATCTGGCGTCCGGAAGTCCTATCACCGCCTTCCAATAGTCTTGCGCGGCGACTCGTCGTTGCCTTCGTGAAGGTGGAACTGAAGAGAGAACTCTGCATCAGCGTCGATGTTTGTCCGAATCCAGCGGACAAACAACCTGTGTGCTCCGGGATCGGCATTGGCGATCTTGAGGTCATTTCTGGTCTTGCCCCTTCTGCCCAATACAGGACGACTCCGGCTATCCACAGTGCATCTCCGAGCCACCCATCGACCGGGTTCTCGGCATCCTCCGGATTCGGTCGATTTGCTGGCGCCGACGCCATTGAGTGTCCCTTTGGGGCTCCAGGTTTGGAGCCCGCCGCATCTTGATCGCCTCGATTTGGCCCGCGCCCAGCACGACATCCGGGCACCACGTGGCCAGGGTCGATTTCTGGACCGGGATCAGCTCCATGATCTCGCCATACGACAGACCTAGCCGACGCAACTCCCGTGCGAGCTCGGATCGCTCCCAACGAGACAATGACCCTATGTCCTCACCCGCTCGAGGACGTCTCCCTCGAGTTCCATGTCACCAACGTAGGAATCGTCTGTGACAAGAAAGGGTGCCGAATTACCCTGACGGTGCTCGGGCTGTGGCGCAGCTTGGTAGCGCGCTTGCTTTGGGAGCAAGAGGTCGTCGGTTCAACTCCGACCAGCCCGACCAAGTCTTTACAATCGAAGATGTTCGCGGGTGTAGCTCAATGGTAGAGCTCCAGCCTTCCAAGCTGGCGGTGAGGGTTCGATTCCCTTCACCCGCTCGAACGGGCCGCCCTCCGGGGTCGTCTCAATGCCCCTGCCCCTGTAGCTCAACTGGATAGAGCAGCGGACTTCTAATCCGCAGGTTGGGGGTTCGAGTCCTCCCGGGGGCGCCGCTTCCAAAGGGAAGCGAAGACACCGTTCGCAACATGGTGGCCGTAGCTCAGTCTGGTAGAGCACCTGGTTGTGGTCCAGGATGTCGCGGGTTCAAGTCCCGTCGGTCACCCCAAAGGGCCGTCTGGCAGCGGTCAGACGGCCCTTACCATGTATCGGGCACCGGTACCCGTCATCCCCAACACAGGAAGTCAATGACCACCACTGTCACAGAGACCAGCGCCTTCGAGCGTGTCGTCAGGTTCCGACTCACCGACGAGCAAATCAACGAGGCGAAGAAGGGCGCGGCGAGGAAACTCGCCAAGGAGGTGAAGATCAGTGGTTTCCGTCCCGGGAAGGCACCGCTTCCCATCGTCGAGGCGACAGTGGGCAAGGATCGGGTCCGCCAGGAGGCGATCGAAGACTTGCTCAATCCGGTGCTGAATGAGGTATTGACCGAGGAGGACATTCAGCCGGCGATCAATCCCGAGCTCGAGGGCATCGACGATGTCGACGGGGGAGTGGAGGTCGAGGTGACGATCACGCTCTGGCCTACGATCGATCTGCCCCCATACAAGGGCCGAAAGATCGAGATCACCAACCCGGCGGTCACCGAAGATGACATCGAAGAGCAGACCAGACGGATGCTCGAACAGTTCGGCACCGTGGAAGAGGTGGAGCGTCCCGCTGGTGATGGAGACTTCGTTTCGGTCGACCTCGAGGCCTCCAGGAACGGTGAGCCGATCGAGGACGCCACGGCCGAGGAGATCCTCTATGAGGTCGGCTCCGGCCTGCTCGTCGAGGGAGTCGATGAGCATCTGACCGGGGCGTCGGCCGGCGATGTTGTCTCGTTCAGTGGCCCGTTGCCTTCGGGGTTCGGTGATCGGGCCGGAGAAGAAGTCGACTTCAAGGTCACAGTCCACGAGGTCAAGGAGCGCATCCTCCCCGAGTTGACCGACGGCTGGGTCGATGAAAACACCGAGTTCGACACCGTTGCCGAATTGAGGGAAGCCCTTGAGGAGCAGTTGGCCGACGCCAAGCTCCGATCGGCATCCCGGGAGTACTCGGAGCGGGCCCTGAGCAGCCTGCGTGATCAGATCGACATCCAGATTCCCGAAGGGCTCATACGAGCCGAGATGGACCGACACCTCCACGACTTCCTCCACCGTCTCGAAGAAGCAGAGTTGAATCTTCAGGACTATTTCGAAGCGTCTGGCATCAGCCAGGATGCGTTCCTGAACGACCTGCGTAACCAGGCCGATCTGTCCATCCGGAACAGGTTGGTGTTGGATGCGATCATCGAAGCGGAGGAGATCGAGGTCACACAGGAGGACATGACGAATGCCCTCACCGGTCTGGCCTCACGTTCGGAAGACCCCGGCGCCTATCTGAGGGCGTTCCGGGAGAGCGGCCAGGAATTGGCGCTGGCCGGTGATATTCTCAGAAACAGAGCGCTGGACGCAATCCTTTCGAATGCCGACCCGGTTGACGAGGATGGAAACCCGGTCGATCTCAGTGTGAAGATCAATGAAGTCGAGGCCGAGATCATCGACGACGAAGAGATCGTGGCGGCCGAGGAGGAAGAGGAATGAACAACAGCTATGTGATCCCCACTGTTTTCGAGCAGACGAGTCGGGGTGAGCGCTACTTCGACATCTACAGCCGTCTTCTCAAAGACCGCATCATCTTCTTGGGCACACCGATCGACGACAACATCGCCAACTTGATCATGGCCCAGTTGCTCCACCTGGAGTCCGATGACCCGGACAAGGACATCTTCTTGTACATCAACTCCCCGGGTGGATCCATAACGTCACTTTTCGCGATCTACGACACCATCCAGTACATCAAGCCGGATGTGAACACGGTTTGCATGGGCATGGCGGCATCAGCGGCAGCGGTCATCCTCGCCGGTGGCGCCCAGGGCAAGCGGTTCGCGCTGCCCCATGCTCGGGTGATGTTGCACCAGCCCCACGGAGGAGCCCAAGGCCAGGCCACGGATATCGAGATCCAGGCCCGCCTCATCGTCCAGATGAGAGAGCAACTCAACGAGATCCTCGCCCACCACTCTGGCCAGGATCTGGAGAAGATCGAACAGGACACCGAGCGCGACTATTGGATGATGGCCGCCGAGGCCAAAGAATATGGAGTAATCGACGGAGTGCTATCACGTCGGGAGCTCGCCGCGGTAGCCTCGTCATCGGACTGACAGGAGGCCCTCTCTCACATGGCAAGACTCGGTGACGGTGGCGAGCTTTTGAAGTGCAGTTTCTGTGGCAAGTCTCAGAAACAGGTGAAGAAGCTCATCGCCGGTCCGACCGTCTACATCTGTGACGAATGCATCGAGCTCTGCAACGAGATCATCGAGGAAGAGTTTTCCTCCTCGGAGGAGATCAACTTCACCGAGCTCCCCAAGCCGGCTGAGATCAAGGAGTACCTGGACGACTATGTGGTCGGCCAGGAAGAGGCCAAGCGCAAGCTCTCCGTGGCGGTGTACAACCACTACAAGCGGATCCGTACCGGTGACGTCCAGCGCGACGTCGAGCTGCAGAAGTCGAACATCATCCTCATCGGTCCCACGGGCTCGGGCAAAACCCTTCTCGCTCAGACCCTCGCCCGGCAGTTGAACGTCCCCTTCGCCATTGCCGATGCGACCAGCCTCACCGAGGCCGGCTATGTCGGCGAGGACGTCGAGAACATCCTTCTCAAGCTGCTTCAGGCAGCCGACTACGACGTCAGCCGGGCCCAGCAGGGAATCATCTACATCGACGAGATCGACAAGGTGTCCCGCAAGGCTGAGAACCCCTCCATAACCCGGGACGTCTCCGGGGAAGGTGTGCAGCAAGCGCTGTTGAAGATCCTCGAAGGAACGGTCGCCTCCGTGCCGCCTCAAGGCGGACGCAAACACCCCCATCAAGAGTTCATCCAACTCGACACCACCAACGTCCTCTTCATCTGTGGTGGTGCGTTCGGTGGCCTCGAGGACATCATCGCCAATCGTGTCGGCAAGAGGGGAGTGGGTTTCGGCGCCGAGCTGAAGTCGAAGAAGGACGGGCGACCCACCGAGCTCATCTCTGAGGTGCTTCCCGAGGATCTGATGAAGTACGGCCTCATCCCAGAGTTCATCGGACGTCTCCCGGTTACGGCGACGGTGGAAGACCTCGACAAAGACGCCCTGGTCCGCATCCTCACCGAGCCCAAGAACGCCCTCACCAAGCAATACGCCCGGATGTTCGAGATGGATGACGTGGACCTCGTTTTCACACCCGATTCACTCGAAGCGATTTCGGAGCAGGCATTGAAGCGGTCGACCGGAGCACGAGGTCTCAGGGCGATCATGGAAGAGGTGCTCCTCAACACGATGTACGACCTTCCCAGCCGTGACGACATCGAGCGGGTCATGATCGACCGTGACGTGGTCG
>DASPGH010000022.1:0-24537 GCA_035620735.1 Acidimicrobiia bacterium
TGAGCCGTATGCGAAATAGAGAGTCGGGTCTGGCACGGGATTCGCAGTGTACAAACGTTGAACCCGATCCTGTGACAACCGGTTCCCGTGACCCGAGAGCCGATTTACATCTGTTATACCTCCCGACGCCTAGCGTTTCCCCCACGTGCGACGCATCCTCTTTCTCCTATTTGCGCTCTCGCTCGTCGTGGGAGCCTGCTCCGATGGTGAATCCGCGTTCACGACCGGGTCCGTCGCTGCGACGACACTGCCGACCGACCCAGGTACCTCCGCTCCAGCCGGGGAGGACGACGAACCCACCGCGACCACGACACCCCAAACCACCACCACCCTCTCGGATCGTCCGCTGGCCCCCGACTTCACGCTCGAGCTCGGCGACGGCGGCTCATACACGCTCTCCGAAGGCGCCAAACCGGTCTACCTGGTCTTCTGGGCCGAGTGGTGACCGACGTGTATGCGGGAGTTGCCCGTCGTCGACGATCTGGCCGCCGAGTACTCCGAGCAGGTCGATTTTGTGGCCCCGGCGTGGAAATCGACATTCGAGCTGACCCAGGAGCGCGCCCATGAGCTCTTTGATTCGGGTCAAATCATGTGGGGTCTCGACGCCGAGGAGGAGATCTTCCAGCTCTTTGGGGTACCGTACCAGCCCGTGACCGTCCTCATCGCCGGTGATCGAACGGTGGTCCAGGCCTGGGATGGGCTGAGACCCGAAGATGAGATCCGGGCCGCCATCGACGATCTCATCGCCCTCTCCAGCTGACACCGCCTGGCGACCTGCTAGCGAGATCGCGGGACTTAACCTCACGAACGCCCTTGAGACGCTTCGAACTGATACTCGCGGTCGCGTCGGTGTTTGCCGTGGGATGGCCTGTCGTCTTCGGTGTCCGCCCACGTCGGGGAATCGTCGCTGCCATGCTCTCGATTGCACTCCTGGCCCAGCTCCAGTTCGAGGGCTTTCGATGGCAGATGATCCCTATTTACCTGGTGGCCCTGGGTCTGGCCATAGGTGATGTCTTCTTCCTCGACAGAAAGCTGGAGTGGTCGCGGAGGCTCATTCGGGGGGTGCTCGGTGTCGTGGGGCTGCTGCTCGCCGCGTTCGTGCCGTTTGTCCTCCCGGTCCCCGAGATCCCGACCCCTTCCGGTCCCGACCCGATCGGCACGGTGACCGTCGATCTCATCGACAGGTCTCGAGGCGAGCTCTACGGTCCCCCCCAGGGCGGCCCGAGAGAGTTCGTCGCCCAGGTCTGGTACCCGACCACGGACCCGGACGGGGCGACACCACTGGTCTGGAGTTCCGATTGGGAGGTTGTTGCTCCTGCGATCTCACGCAACATGGGGTTTCCGTCCTGGTTCCTGAACCACACCCAATACTCGCTCTCACATGCCCGCCCCACGGTTCCCATCGCGCCCGGTGTCTTCCCGATGGTCGTGTTCAGCCATGATTGGCAGGGGGCTCGAACGATCACTCTCAATCAGGTGGAACATCTCGTATCCAACGGATACATCGTCATCGCGCCCGATCACACCTATGTGGCGGCCGCCACAGTCCTGCCGGACGATGAGGTGGCCTATCAGGATCCGACGGCGCTGCCCGACCCCGCTACTGCGGAGGCGGGTGTCTACGAGCAAGCGTCGATGGATCTGGTGTCGACACTCTCGGCGGATCTTGTCACCATTCTCGATGAGCTCGAGGCGGGGGAGCGGGGTGTGTTCGCCGGCATCTCGGCATCCATCGACATGAGCCGGATCGGGATCTATGGACACGGGGCTGGTGGTGGTGCCGCCTTGAAGACGTGTCTTGTGGACGAGCGTTGCGCAGCTGTGCTCGGAATGGATCCATGGGTCGAGCCTTTGAGCGAGAGCGATCTCAGGGTCAACATGACCAAGCCGGCTCTCTATATGCGATCAGGGGAGTGGCTGGAAACGCCAAATGACGGTCTGCTGCAAGGGGTGGCGGGTAGGGGCGAATCCGTCACCTACATGGTGGATATCCCGGACGCGACACACAACGACTTCCTGCTGACACCGTTGCTCAGCCCCGTCTCGTCACAGATAGGACTGACTGGGGAGATCCCGGGCGGCCGGATCATCGCCATAGTCGACAACTATGTGCTGGGCTTCTTCGACGTGTTCCTCCTCGGGACCGGGCCCGCCGCCCTCGAGTCGGTGACGTTCCCCGAGGCGTCGGTGTCGGTGATCGAGCCCTGACCTCGCCCACCGCTCATCGGGCGACGTCTATCACACAGAATCGGTTGCCTTCGGGGTCGGCGAGGATCACATAGTCCGCATCCGGCGGTCTCTTGTCCCAATGAACCTCAGTTGCCCCGAGTTCGAGAAGTCGGGCCACCTCGGCGGTCTGGTCCTCCGCGTAGAGATCGAGGTGGATCTGGGGTGGGATCTGGACGTTGGCGCGCACCCTATCGAGGGCGATGTTGGGGCCTTCCCCGTCTTTGGGCTCCAGCTTGACGAAGTCGTCCTCGCGGTCGATGCCTCTCACATAGTCGAGAGCTTGCTCCCAGAAACGTGCTTGTTTCTCGAGATCGTTCACCCGGAGAACGATCGACCCGACTTTGATCACGCGGTGACGATACCCCCGGCTTCGGCGCACCCTGTCGAGTCGAGATGGTCCTCCTAACAGAGGTCTAACCGTCGGGCGCTTGCTGGGTGTCCCCCGTTACGGTCTGACCGGGTGACTCGCCTCGCTCGATGGCGTCGATGGCTGCTCCGAGTGTGAAGGCATCGGACTCGCCAATGATCTTTCCCACGACCACACCCTCCCTGTCGATGAAGAAGGTCTCGGGGATCCCGAACACTCCGTATGCGATGGCCGTGCGGCTTCCCGGGTCGGCGAGATAGTGGGTGACCTCTGATCTTCCCGCCGTTGCGAGATAGTCGAGGGACGCGGGTGGGCTCTCCTGATATGAGATGGAGACGAACGTCACGTCGTCGTCGGCGAAGGCATCGGCAGTCGAGACCAGAGCCTCGTGCTCGTTGCGGCATTCGAGACACCACGAGGCGAAGAAGTTGACTACGACGATGTCGCCCTCGAGATCGCTTAGCGACACCGGATCACCACCCTCGAGCGGCGCCAGGTCGAACTGCGGTGCCGGCTGGCCCAGGAGAGGCGAGTCCACCAGACCCGGATCGGTCCCGAATCGGGACGCCAGGACGACGGCGAAGGCGACTGCCGCGATGGCACCGCCGTATCCCACCCAACGCAGGCCTCTGCCTCTCATGGGCAGGGTTCTCCGTCCCGGGCAGCAGCCAGGTCGTCCTCGACCCGGGTCTTCGCCTCTGGGGTGAGCCTGGCGTCGGCGAGCACCTCTTGGAACAGGTCGACGGCGGCATCTACCTCGCTTTCCCCACACCAGAGGACCTGGCCCTTGAGATAGAGCGCGGTGGACGAGGACGGGTCGATGGCCAGGGCCTGGTCGAAGAGCTCGATAGCCGTCGCGGCTTCGGCGTTCCCGTCCCACGCCATCCACCCGAGACGAACCAGGGCTGTAACCGCCTGAGTTCCTGTTGCGTTGGCAGATTCGGCAACAGCCAGGTAGTGAGGGAACGCGGCGCTGTAGTCACCAATGTCGTAGTAGCGCTCGGCGAGGGCGAGACGCATCCCGTCCACTTGGGGGTGATCGGCGTTGGCGGCGATCACGGCTTCCATGGTTTCGTTGGAGACATCCTCGAGGTCCTGGCCGGTCAGATCGGCGACACCTGAAGCGGCCCCGGAACGATCCTGGAGAGAAAAGCCCGCCACTACCACTATGACGGCCAACGAGACTCCGAGCACCAAGAGCGGGACAAGTCGTCTGTTGCGTGGGTCGGGTTGGGATGTCTCGTCCTCAGCCGACTCTGGCGGGTGACGTCGCCACCACAGAATCACGGCCGCACCAATCACCAGGGCGGCAACGGGGGCGAGCCAGAGAGCGAGCGTGGCGCCGCTCGCCGGAGGGTCGAGGAGGACTGCGCCACTGTACGAGGCGAGAAGCTCATCGACGATCTCGGTGTCACTTGCGCCTTCAGAGACCTTCTCGGAGACGAGCGACATCATGTCGCGCGCCATCGACGAGGGGGAGTTGGCGATAGATTCGCCCTGGCAGACCGGGCACTTGATCCGTTCACCGATAGCCTGCACGCGATCGGTCTCCGAGGGGGCCGTCGCCACCAGCAAGACGAGGACGGCCGCCATTGCCGCCATCACCACGATTACCGCGATGTTCCTCGACCTGTCAGACATCAGCGGCTCGACGCACCCGGCTGGCGCTCCGTTCCCGGCGCCGGGCCGCCATGGCCAGAAACCCCCCGAGAGCGCTGGTCAGCCCACCCACCCACAACACCCAGATCATCGGAGAGGTATCGAATTGGAATGTCGCCGCTCCGTTGTCGGGTGTGCTGAGAAGGGTTATGTAGAGGTCGCCCCCTGGTCTGTGAAGCACATCCGGGGTGCTCACCGCGCTCTCAGCCGACCCAAAGAAGTTCGCCGATGGTTCCACCACCCCAATGAACCGACCGTCCCTGGTCACGGTCAGTCTCGCTCCGACGATGGTCTTCGACGGGTGAACCTGGCGAAAAGGAGATTCGAAAGTGAGTGTGTAACCCTTGAACTGTGCCGCCTCGCCGGGGGAGAGCACTACCTCGGCGTGAGTTCCCAGATTGGCGGCGAAGGCGATCCCGATGGCGACGAGCACCACGCCGATATGACTCAGTTGCCCCGCCCAGAATGTGCTGTCACCGCCCACCACTCTTCGGACCGCAGTCGAGAAGGTCTCGGGTGTTTTTGCGGTTCGCGTGGTCGCCTGTTCGACGAGGAGACCCGTCATGGCCCCCACCACGAACACACCCAGGGTGACGGCGAGGACTACCCACCCGTTGCGAGTCACGGTCAAAGCGGTCAGCAATCCGGCGGCCAAGCCGACCAGCCCGGGGATCCGTGTCCGAGCCCACAACAGCCCGGGCGGAGCCGAGCGCCACGGAGTGATGGGGCCGAATCCCATCACCAGAAGGAGCAGGAAAGAGAGTGGCACTGCAAGACGGTTGAAGAAGGGCTCACCGACACCGACCTGGGTCCCGGTGAAAGCCTCCAGCACCAGCGGGTAGGTGGTGCCAACGAGGACGATGAACGCGTACACGCTGAGCAACAAGTTGTTGGCAAGGAACATCCCCTCCCGGGAGACCAACGTCTCGACTCGAGGCGAGGTGGCAACGATGTCGGCGCGGGTCGAGAACAACGCGAAAGAGCCGACCAGGGTCAGCACCAGAAAACCGAGCAGAGCAGGCCCGATGGCCGACTGTGTGAAGGAATGGACCGAGTTGATCGTCCCTGAGCGGGTCAGGAACGTGCCCAGGATCGTCAGGGAGAAGGCACTGATCACAAGGATGAAGTTCCACGCCTGGAGCATGCCCCTGCGTTGCTGCACGATCCCCGAATGCAGGAATGCGGTTGCTACCAGCCAGGGCATCAGGGAGGCGTTCTCCACAGGATCCCACGCCCAGTAGCCACCCCATGACAAGACCTCATAAGCCCACCAGCCGCCAAGAAGGATCCCCAGGGTGAGAAACGACCAGGCGACGAGAGTGGAGCGATGGCTGCGTCGAAGCCATTCCGGTCCGGCTACGCCCAGGGCGAGAGCGCCCATTGCATAGGCGAACGGGACGGTCATACCGACGTACCCGAGATAGAGGACCGGCGGGTGTATCGCCATCATGAAGTGGTTCTGCAGCAAGGGGTTGGGACCGGGGCCGTCGACGGGGGCGTTCACGGTGGCGAAGGGCCACGGGCTCGACTGAGCACACCCGCTCTCGACAGCCTGAACACACACTTCGAAGGGGTTGGCGACCGTGATCATCAGCCCGAAGAAGAAGATGGCGACCACTCCCATCACGGCAAGGGCGGCGGCGCCAAGCCGGTCGGGGTGCTTCCGGTATCGTCTGAAGACGAACCACGTGTAACCGGCTAGCACGAGGCCCCACAACACGATGGAGCCTTCCAGAGCCGCCCATGCCGTGGCGACATCGAAAGGGAAGGGTGTGGCCCGGGCGTGGTTGGTCGCTGTGTAGACCAGCGAGAAATCGTCGGTCAGCAGTGCCAGCACCATCGCGCCCATGGCGACGACTGCCCCCCCGAGCAGAAGTTGCGCTGCGCCACCCAGATTGGCCGTCATATCGTGACGGGCAGCTCGAAATCCACGGACGACCAGGAGAACCGACCCGACGAGGGCCACCACCATCCCCGCCGAGCCCAGGAAGGAGAGCATTACGAGTCGAAGTTCCCCTCTTCGGGAACCTCGTAGTTCTCGTCATGGCGGATGAGGGCCTCATCGGCCACGAACAGATCACCGCTCCACGATCCTTCCAGGAGAACCGGGACCTCTTCGTTGAACAGCGGTGGGGGCGTCTCGAGGAGGACCACCGGGACGGTTTCCGACCCGTCGGTGACTTCGAAGGCGAGATCCCCCCCATCCTCCACCAGCGAGCCGGCGACCACCTGGCCCGCCAGGCGGAACCGCTCCCCATCGGGGAACTCGGCGCGTTGCGCCACGGCCTCGTTGGGATAGAGGTAGTAGGTGAGGTTGTCGTTCAACCCGGCGATCGTGATCGCCACCACGAGGGCGATCACCCCGACGATGCCGAAGAGAACGAACTGTCGCTGGCCCATGGGATCAGCGATCGGCCGAAGGGCTCGTGGCTCGCTTCCGCCGGATGTGGAGATAGATGGCGTAGCCCAGGATGAGCCCGTAAGAGATCACGTACGTGCCGGCGACCACCAGCGTGTCAGACATCTTCGACCTCGCTGAGTCTGGGAGGACGCACCGCGTCGCCGGCCAACGGGGCTGCGGGTCGGGCTTCGGCCTCGACTTTGGCGACGTCGAGACGGGCAGCGAGCAGAGCGACGAAGAGGATCGTGAAAGCGACCAGGTTCACCAGCATGGCGGTCAGCATCTCGTCGGGCATGGTGGAGCCGTCGGGGCGGATCGACTGTGTCTGATGCAGCGTGCGGAAGAGGTTCACCGAGAAGTAGACCAGAGGCACTTGCACGACAGCGATGGCCCCCAGGATGGCGGAGCGTCGCGCTCTCACGGTCGGGTCTTCGATCGCATTGCGGAGGGCGATGTATGCGAGATAGACGAAGAACATGACCGCGGTGCTCATCAATCTCGGGTCCTGCCAATCCCAGGGCGTGCCCCATACTGCCTGGCCCCAGACCATGCCGGTGAAGAGACCAATGGCGGTGAAGATCACTCCGATCTCGGCAGACGCCGACGCCAGCTGATCCCAGCGATCGGTCTTCTTGATCAGCCACATGATCGACCCGAGAGCCGTGACCCCAAAGGCGAGGAACGCAAGCCACATCGACGGCGGGTGAATGCCCAGAAGTCTGGCGTACTCTCCCTGGAGGGCATCGGGTGGAGCGGTGAGTGCGAACCAAAGCCCGATGAGGACCGCGACCGCGGCCAGACTCATCAGCACTCTCACTCTGGTCATCGCGCTTCCTCGAGGGGTCTTGCCAGCGCCACCCCGGCTACGGCCAGGGCGAGGTCACCGGCGATCAACAGCAGTATCCAGGGGAGGATACCGGTCTCTCGCTCTAGAGCCTCAACCGACTGTGACGCCCCGATGACCAGAGGCAACGCGAGGGGAGCCACAATCAGAGATGCGAGAGCTGTCCTGTTCCGCAGACCGGTCGTGACCTCACCGGCGAGAGTCCCCAGTTCGGTGAGCCCCACTGCGACGAGGATCGTGCTGACAACGAGGACGCCCCAACCACCCGCCGGCACGTCGGGATCGAAGAGGATGGCCATCACCAGGAGCATGAGACCGAGATAGGCGGTCATGAGAATGCCCCCGGAGAGGGTGCGGCCGGTGAAACGGGCGGCTGGCTCGACTCCTGCGAGAACATGCAGATCGCGTCGTTCCGGCGTGTCGGATGCGGATTGTCTCAGCGCCACCTGCATCCCGAAAAGGATGCCGAGTGCCCAGAAAACACCCACGCCGACTGCCGACACGAGTCCCAAATGCAGATCCAGAGCGAGAGGGAAAACCATGAGGGCAACCACAGAGAAGGGGAGAACTATTCGAAGCGTCTCTCCGGCGCGACGCTCGACCATCAGATCGACCCGGGCGATCTCGAGAGCCTGGCGCCAGAAAATCATGAGACAGGCTCGAGACGACCGGAGCGGAGTGCAAAGAGGGCGTCGCAGTGAGTTGCGAGGTGGCTGCGGTCGTGGGAGACCATGACGGCAGCCCCACCCCGTTCCCGCACAGACCGCAGCATCGCCGCCACCAACTCGCGTGCTGCTTCGTCGAGCCCCGAAGCCGCCTCGTCGAGAAGCAACAGCCGGGGTCTGATCAACAAGACGTGGGCGATCTCCACACGTCGTTTCATGCCGAACGAGCACGCTTCGGCGCGACGATCCGCCGCATCGGCGAGTCCCACGACGTCGAGGGCGTTGTCGACGCGGTCGCTTCCCAGCCCTCCGAGACGGGCCAGGTGATGGAGGTTCTCGCCGAGAGTGAGCTCAGGGATGAGAGACGGTTGATGACCGATCAGACCGATTTGGCGACGGACGGCCGTCAGCCTGCGGTCACCCGGGTCGGACCCGAGCACCCTGGCCTGCCCGGCGGAGATGGTCTGCAAGGTCGCCAGGGTCCGCACCAGTGTCGTCTTACCCGAGCCATTGGGGCCTGCCACGCCCACGCAGTCGCCGGGGGTCAAGGTCAGGTCGAGATGGTCGAGCACGGTGCGACCGCCCAGGGTCACGCGTGTGTCTGACAGAAGGGCGATGTTCTCCACGTCGCGAGTCTCACCTCGAGACGGTGTCCGCTCAAGTCGGACTGGTTTGCCGTCCCTCGCTGATCCGGTCACCGAACACCGCGGTGAGGATTCCGATCGTGACGCCGATCACATACCAGAGTGTCGGGCCGCCGTCGAGACTCGGTCGCAGCGGTTCGGTCACCAATCGCAGTCCGGAGGCCGCCGCGAGCGCGACACCGGTCCGGAGCCAGGGTCGCCAGCCGAGACGCGAGACGATGACGGCCGCCAAGCCCAGACCGAGGGCGGCATAGAGCTCGACCGGGTGCCGGGTCACCTGGCTTCCGCTCTGGGCCCACGCCCAGGGCAGATCGGAGGGGGTTCCCAGACAGACACCACTCCACAGACACCCTCCATGCCAGGCCGCGAGCCCCAACAGGACGGCCGGCGCCATCGCGTCCAACGCGTTGACCGACCCGCGTGTCGTCCAGACCAGGCTCGAAACGAAAGCGAGAGTCGCCGCCACGGTGCTCACCCCACCTCTGATTACGACTATCTCCGCGGGATTGGTGAGCGGGTTGACCCCCTGGCCGATCATGGCAATGAGTCGCCCGACGACGAGCCCGAACAGAGTGGCGGCGATCAGCCGGTCTGTCGCGTTTTGAGGAATACGCTCCGACCAGAGTTGGAGCCCGACCCACGTCGCCGCGGCCGCGGTGAGCGCAGCCCAGAGAAGGCTGAACTCCACTCAGCCCTCCAGCTGGACGAGCTCATCGATGTTGAGGGCGAGGGTGCGCTCGTCCACGATGCCTTCGTGGGCTCGGACCAGCTCGCCTCCCGGTGCGAAGAAGAGTGTGACCGGTGTCCCGAATGCGTTGTAGTGGTTGGGGATCGCGCGGCTCGGGTCGAAGAAGTGGTCGAATCCGGTGAGACCGTATTCGACCAGGAAGTCCTTGGCCTCCGTCTGGCTGTCCTGGACGTCCACTCCGATGAATTCGATCTGGTTCCCGTAGGTCTCCGCGGCTCGGGTGAGCAGCGGCGCCTCCGATCGGCAGGGGAGGCACCACGAAGCCCACACGTTCACCACGGCGGGACGGCCCAGTCCGGCGAGGTGCGTTTCGAACTCGCTTGCGGTCACCTCGGGCAGGTCGGGGAGTGCGCTTCCCGCCCCCGGTGACCCGGCACAGCCGGTCAGCACAGCGAGCAAGAAGATGAGGAGGGCGAGATTTCTCCGCATTGGAACCCGCCAACAAGACGCGCAGTCGACTTATGCCGCCAGCTGGTCGAGCGTGGTCAGCGGCTCCACACGATGAGCGGGGTAGGCGAACGAGCCCGTGCATTCCACCACCCGCATCGGAGAGCTCTCGATCCAGCGCCAGATGAGGTGGGCTTCGTCTGCGCTCTCAACCGAAGGGGCGACCTGTGATGTGGGACCGGTCGATCCTGCGGCCGCTGCCGGTCGAAGACGAGGTGGGGTGCCCGGTGGCCTGGTCTCGACCAGCACACCATGGTCGACGATGGCGACTGTTCCATCACTGTGCTCCAGCTCCAACCAGCCCGCCGAAGTGAGCGCCTCCCACTCCCATCTCCTCTGCAGAGCGCGAACGAGAGCGTCATGTCGGTCGCGCACCCACGCCGCCTCCTCGTAGCGCTGGTCGCGGGCAAGTCTGCCCATTCGATCGGCCAAGCTCGTGAGCAGGCGATGAGGCCTAATGGTGATGGCCTCGACCAACTCGGAAACCACCTGCGCGTACTGATCCTCGTCGAGGCTCCCGTCGCAAGGACACCGGGCGAGCCCCATCTGGGCGGGTGCGCACTTGCCGCTCCGAGAGCCGGGCCTGGACCGACAGCGGCGAATCGGGTACGCGTCCCAAATGGCGTTCACGACGACATCGGCTGACTTCTTCGACCGAAAGGGTCCCAGGTAGGCGAGACCGTCTTCTCTGATGGTCCGGACCACCGAAAGTCGGGGATAGCGCTCGTTGGTGATCTTTACGAAGTGGGAGGTCTTTGGAGGCCTCGACTTTCGGTTGTACCGGGGGCGATGGGCGTGGATCAGACGCAGCTCGGTCACTTCCGCCTCGAGAAGAGTGTCACACACCTGATGCTCGATCGAGTCGAGCTCTTTCATCATGTTGGAGATGGTCCGGCGCGTGTCCCCGTAGAAATACTGCCGCACCCGAGCCCTGAGGTTGGAAGCCTTGCCCACGTAGAAGATTCGACCGTTGCGATCCTTGAAGACATAGACGCCGGGACGTCGTGGAAGTTGCTCGGTGAGCTTGATCTTGGAGTAGTGGGCATTGCCCCGCGCCGTCGGCAACTGGAGGAGGTCATCGAGATTTGTGACGCCCAACGAGCCGGCGCGCTCGAGTAGGGCATGGAAGACGTGGGCGGTTGCCCGAGCGTCCTCGAGGGCGCGATGGTTCGGTGTCGTCGGGCTGCGGAAGTAGGCGGCGAGACTCTGCAGACGCAGATTGCGGACCTCCGAACGCACCAGCCTGCGGGCGAGCGCCGCCGTGTCGCATGTCTTGTTCGTCAGCTTCCCATATCCATGCCGGATTGCCGAGGCGTTCAGAAAGGACATGTCGAATCGGACATTGTGACCCACGATCACGGCGTCCCCGATGAACTCGAGGAAAGAGGGGAGGGCTGCCGCGATATGGGGAGCGTCGATGACCATCGCCTGGGTGATCCCGGTGAGAATCGTGATCGATGGCGGGATGGGGAGACCGGGGTCGACGAGGGTTTGAAACGTACCCAGCAACTCCCCATGCCGATACTTGACCGCACCAATCTCTGTGATCTCGCAGTCCCTCGGTGACCCGCCGGTGGTCTCCAGGTCGAGAACGCAGAAGGTTACGTCGAATAGCGGTGTCGACAGGTCGTCGAAGCTCGGTTGGAAAACGGGGGGCTGGGGTTGGGCCAAGGCCCGGGTCACACTAACTCGAACATATGTTCGATGTCAACGGTTCGCAGCCGACGAGGTCATCGGCACGTCTTGAACATGTATGAGCCGGTGTGCGGTGGATCAGCCGCCGGCACGTCTCTGTCTCACCGCCTCGAACAGAACGACCGCTGCGGCAACCGATGCGTTCAACGAGTCGACACCGGCCTGCAGCTGTGAGATGGCCACCCGACGGTGCGCCAACGATCTGGCGTGCCCGGACAGCCCCTCGTCCTCAGCACCTATCACCACCGCAATGGGTCCGGTCAGGTCGGATTCCCAGAGACTCCTGGTCGCATCTGGAGAGGCCGCGACGATCGAGATGCCACGCTCCTCCAGCCAGGGCTCGACCTCGTCCCACATAGAAGCCGCCAACGGGACTGTGAGAACTGCCCCGGTGGAAGCGCGAAGAGCGTTGGGGTTCCAGCGATCGACGATCTCACCGATGGTGATGACGGCATCCACTCCCACCGCTGCTGCAGTCCGGCACATCGCACCGAGATTGCCGGGCTTCTCCACGTTCTCAACTATCAGGAGAAGCGGGCTCGGCCCGGGGTCGAGATCCTCAAGGGTCTGTGAGCCCTGTCGGAACACGGCGACGATGCCCTGGGATTTCGACCGGTAGGAGGCCTTGTCCAGCACTTCGGGGGTGACCGTGACGTGATCTCCAACGATCCCCACGACGGCAGGGTCGGATACGAAGGTGACGATCGGGTCGAATCCGGCTGCCAGCGCCCGCTCATAAAGCCGTGAGCCTTCGACCGCGAAAACTCCCTCGGCATCGCGATACTTCCGGTCTCGAAGACGCACCAACCACTTGATCCGCTCATTCGACGGGGACGTGATGTCGAAGTCCATCGCGGGAGTATCCCACCCGCCGACGTACGCTCCCGCACATGGAACTGGTCGTTCTCGGCACCTACAACACACTCACCGAGGCCAACCTGGTCAAGGCCCGCCTCGAGAGCGACGGAATCGAGGCGATCGTCCAATCAGACGACGTCGGTTCGATGACTCCCACGCTCAACACGGTTCGCGGCGTTCAGGTTTTGGTTCGGTCCGGGGACCGTGCAGACGCGATGGAGTCGCTGGAACGCATGCTTGGCCCGGGCGACGAGGCTTAATTGCCCCAACGATTGGCGAAGATCGCGTCATCGGCTGTCTTCTTGGGACGGTCGAGGCTTCCCGACCGTCGGTCGGGCGCGGGATGGCCCAATGTGACCACTCCGATCGGATGGAAATGCGCCGGGATATCCAACAATGCGGAGAGGTCGGGGACGGAGTGGACTCCGAGGAATCCTGCGGCGAGACCCTCGTCGACGGCAGCCAGAAGCACCGCCATCATGGAGGCGCCGGCATCGACCCACCAATAAGGGATCGGCCATTCGATCGAGGATCCATCCTCACCGTGCTTGTCCGGCTCGGAGTAGCGGTCCCGGTAGACCTTCTCGCTGACGGAGATGACCAGGTGGGCGGGAGCCTTGGAGATCCAGGGGTCGAATCCCAGCTCGACGTAGGCGGGCTCCTCGGCGAGACGGGCGATCTCGGATCGCAGAGCCGTGTCGGTCACCACGACGACTCCGACGGCCTGACTGTTCCCCGCGGAAGGAGCACGCAAAGCGGCGGCGGCGATTCGAGCCAGCTTCTCTTCATCTATGGGCTCGTCGGTGTAATTACGAACCATTCGTCGTCGGGCCAATGCGTCTTTGAACTCCATGCCATCGATTCTGTCACCAAGACGAGGCAAGCTGACGACGGAACTCTCTTACGAACCCAGGAGTTGGGGTATACAGTGACACTCGTGGTTGTGACACCAGGCAGAGACCACACGGTGGGATTGGCGTCGTCTCCAGCCGTCTCTTTGGGATACGCGTCGTGAAAGTCGTTTGGACCAGGGGCAAAGGCTGTCTCGAGTTGGCCGAGGCTCTCGCCGGGGAAGAGCCGAGCCGAATCAAGGGGGACGTTTCCGAGGAATGCATCTCGGAGCGAGCCGATGTCCTCGTGTCGAAGAAGCTCCCGTCAAGCTTCGATCTGGTGAACGTGGCTGTCCCGGTCGACTTCGAGCCCGAGAAAGTCACCAAGGTCGTGGCCACGGTGGCAGGGGGCCCTCACTCGGTTCTTGCTGCCGAGACCGCGGCGACTCTCGCCGCCAACCTCGGTGTCGATGCCGAGATGCTCTCTGCAGCCGGAGATGAGCACGAGATCGAGGCGGCCCAGGCAGTTCTCGATCAGGTGGGCGCATCGTTGCCTCCCATCGAGAGACGTGTGATCGTGGTCGATGGCATCGGAGAGTTGGTCGACGATCTCGAAGACGGGGCTTTGCTCGTCTTCGGCGCACCCGGAGGTTCGTGGTTGAGCCGCTCGCGGACGGGGCCCGGTGCCCGTCTCCGTCGAACTGCACAGGCCGGGTCGATCATCGTCCGCAGTGCACCCGATCGGGTCTTCCGGTTCATGGGCGAGCCCGTCTATGTCGCCCCGCTCCGACAAGCCGACGACACACTGCGATTGCACAAGGAGCACACTCTTGCGGTGGCGGATGCGGGGCGTCTCATCGGTCTGGTCCGTCGCGAGGGTCTGGTGAAGGCGGGAGGTGAGCCTGTGGCGTCGGTCATGGAGGAGGCAGTCTCGGTGAAGCTCGACGAGACACTGACCGTCGCCAGGGAGTTGGAGCCGACTTTCGGGCCCGATCCCATCCCGGTCACCGATCACGAGGAGCATCTCGTCGGCGGTTTGTCCTTGTCTTCCATTTGACACTGACCAGAATCGAGGCACATGTCGTCACGAAGCTTCTTTCGAACGATCTTCTGGGTGCTGGTTGCTCTGTTGGTCGTGGTCCATGTCGGCGGCGGCTGGATGTACTCCAGTCGAATCAAAAACGAAGCGTTCACCCCCGATCCCGAGCCGGTCGTGGTTCCGAATGGCGACTACGAACTGGAAGAGGTGAGCTACGAATCGCCCGTCGGCCAGATGGACGCCTGGCATCTCCCGGCCTCCGGGTCGACCTGGGTGATCCATGTCCATGGCCGCAATGCGACGCCGGCCGAGCCCGAAGTGCTGTTTGCCGCGCTCCAGGACGCCGGATACCCGCAGTTGGCCATCACATACCGGAACGACGAGGGTCAGCCGGCAGACCCGAGCGGCTATTTCCGATACGGGTCCACCGAGTGGGAGGACGTGCTCGGGGCGGCCGAGTTTGCCACTGCGAACGGTGCAGAGGAGATCGTGTTCGCCGGCTACAGCACCGGCGCGTCACATGTGCTCTCTTTCGCCTACCTGCACAACTTCGACTACATCGCCGGGGTCGTCACGGATTCAGCCAACATCGACATGGGCTCGACCATCGACTACCGGGGGAGTCTCGAGGAGCTGCCCGTGCTCGGTATCCCGGTGCCTCCCACCATGACCTGGGTGGCAAAGTTCTTCACCTCGTTGCGGATCGACGTCAACTGGAAGTCACTCGACTACATCGACAAGGCAGAACGATCGCTGCGAGTCCCTGTCCTCGCCATTCATGGAACCGACGACGAGTCGATCCCAATCGAGCAGAGCATCGAGCTGGCAGAGGCACAGCCCGATCTGGTCGAGCTCGTGCAGGTGGAGGGTGCCGGGCACGTGGATTCGTTCAACGTCGACTACGACGGCTACGTCTCCCGGCTCCTGGCATTTCTTGATCAGGTCGGCTGATCAGTCGTCGGTGAGCTGATCGGGCTCCGGAGGGCTCACCGTCAGCTCGATCTCGCGAACCCGTCTCCCGTCCATTCGTCGGACAGTCATCGCGAAATTGGGGCCCTCGACGAGGTCGCCTCTTCGGGGCACCCGACCCAGCTCGGCCATGATGTAGCCGCCGACCGTCTCGTATTCGCCGTCTGCCACCCCGGCACCCACCTCGTCCAGTCGGTCGATTCGAGTCTGACCGGCCACCAGGTAGCGATCGCGTCCGGCGGGGCGAACCTCCATCACCTCACGGATGTCGTGTTCGTCCCGGATGTCGCCGACGAGCTCTTCGGCGATGTCCTCCAGCGTGACCAAGCCGGCGACGCCACCGTGCTCGTCGATAGCGAGCGCCATGTGCACACCTTCGGAGCGCATCATCTCCATGACGGGTGAGATGGGAGTGGTCTCGGGGACCATGGGAACCGTGCGAACCAAACCCTGGTCGAGTGGTCTGTCGAGATCCTCATCGGCCACACCGATCAGGTCTTTGGCATGCACGAAGCCGCGGATGTCGTCGAGGTTCTCTCCGTAGACGGGGATCCTCGAGTGACCGGTGGCAACGACTGTGCGCTCCAGCCCGGCAGGAGTCTCGCCGACTGGCATCGCGACCAAGTCGGGCCGGGGGACCATCACCTCGTTTACCACCTTGCTCTGGAATGCCAGGGCGGAGCTCAGGAGGCGCGACGACGACGGGTCAATCACCTCTCCGGCACCGATGGTCTTGACCAGGGACGCGATGTCCTCCGCCGAGTGCATCGTCTCCACAGTGTGGCGGGTCTTGACCCTGAACAATCTCAACAACCCGGCAGCCACCCAGGAGAGACCGACGATGATGGGACGAAATACCGTGACATATGCTCGGAATGGGGCGGCCAGGAGCAGGGCGGCCCGCTCCGGCGCGGCGATCGTGGCGTTTTTCGGAGCCATCTCACCGAACACGTTGTGCACGAACGACACGATGAGAAGCGAGATGATCAACGCCAGGGCAGCGACCACACCGCTGGGAAGACCCATTGCCTCGAAGAGACCGTGGAAGGAGGCTTCCAATGACTCCTCGATGACGAAGCCAAGACCGAGAGACATGGCCGCCACACCGAGCTGGGCGGCGGCAAAGGTGACCGGGAGCTCGTTCATCGAGGCCAGCGCCCAACGAGCGAACCGGTTTCCCGACGTCGCCCGTTCCTCGAGGGGAGGACGCCGCGACGCCGTGTAGGCGAACTCGACAGCCACGAAGAAACCGTTGAGTACGACCAGCACGATGGCGATGGCGAGGGCTCCGATGCTCACGGGAACTCCGGTTCCGCGACGAGACTCGCCGTCTCGACCCTGAAGCCGTCGACACTTTCGACCTGAAAGGTCCACCCTTCGATGGTCACCTGGTCGCCTGGCTCGGGGAGACGCCCCAGCTCGGCTGTGATCAGCCCGCCGAGGGTCTCATAGCGCCCTTCGGGCCAGGCGAATCCGATCTCCGCCTCGACCTCGTGGCGATGGAGCAGACCCGACAACCCGCCGCCCCCGTCCCTTTCGACGGTTTCCTCTTGGTCGTGCTCGTCCCTGATCTCTCCGACGATCTCTTCGAGGAGATCTTCAGAGGTGACGATCCCTGCGGTTCCCCCGTACTCGTCTGTGACCACTGCCAGTCCCGAACCGCGGGTGCGCAGCTCGAAGAGGACTGTGTCGAGGGGTTGGCTGTCGGGGATCACCAAGGCCGGTCGCATGTGGTCGACCAGAAGTGCGGTGTCCCTCCTGGTTGCGGGGACACGCAGGCTGTCCTTGACGTGGGCAACGCCCTTGATGTCGTCCAGATCGGTCCCGAAGACCGGGAAACGACTGTGTCCCGACTCGATTGCAGCGCGTTGCAGGTCACGAACTGTGGAAGTGTCGGGGAGACCGACCACCTGGACCCGTGGGATCATGACGTCGGAGGTCAGGTTGGCGGTGAACGCGATAGACCGTGTCAACAGCCCGAGCTCATCGTTGGTGAGCATGCCGCCTTCGCCAGATGCCCGGATGATCAACTCCAGCTCCTCGAGTGATCGGACACCGGCGAGCTCCTCACGTGGTTCGATCCCCATGAGCCTGACGGTTCGGTTCGCGGCTGAATTGAGGAAGGTGATGATGGGGGAGAGCGCCCCGTTGACCACCAACATCGGGATGCCCACCCTCATCGCCGTGGGGTACGGGTATGAGATTGCGATGTTCTTGGGAACCAGCTCGCCGAGAACGAGTTGCAGTGAGGTGGCGATGGCGAGGGCGATCGCCACCGTCACCGGCCCGCTGGCCGCGTCGGACAGGCCGACCCAGTCGAGCACGGGTTCGATCAACGGGCTCAGCGAGCGTTCCGCCACCAGACCCAGGACCAGAGACGAAACGGTTATGCCGAGTTGGGCCCCGGAGAGATGAAACGAGAGTCGGGTCAGACCGGTGAGAACCCGCTTCGCCCCGCGATCCCCCTCACCGGCCCGTCGGGCCACCCGACTTCTCTCCACCGTGACCAGGGCGAACTCGCCCGCGACAAAGAATGCGTTGACGATGAGCAGAAGCGCGACGAGAGCCAGACCGGCGGTCGTACTAATAGGGGAGAACCTCGGCGCTCACGGGATGTGGACAGACTACCCCCGAAGAATCTGTCCCGGTCGCCTCCTAGGTTGTCCCTCAGGAGGTCGACATGCTGATCGATTGCGAACAATGTGCAATGCGGGACACCAGTGCTTGCGACGACTGTGTCGTCACCTGTCTCCTCGGCGGTGGCCCCATCGACTTGAGCGATGAGCAGGCCGAGGCGGTTGCCAATCTGGCGGAAGCCGGACTGGTCCCGAAACTGCGGCTGGTACCGGCAGAGCGGCGGGTGTCCTGAACAGGATTGACAGGTCACGCGGGTCTCGCTGGACCAGTCGGCCCACGGTTACCCTGCCCAGGTGGTCAAGGTCTATGCAGTTGTGCTCGCCCTCGGCATCCTCGGGCTGTTGATCTACATCCTCGGTGGCGCCCTTGCCGAGAACCTGGGCCGGGAGGACAGGGGCCCGGATGCCCGGTTTGGTCTCGGCGGGAAGCTCGCTGTCGGCGCCGCCGTCGGCTTCGGGATGGGCGGTATGTCAGCCGAATTCTCCCCGCTCGACCTTTCATGGCCGATTGCCCTCCTGATAGCTCTCGTCGCTGCCGGGCTCTCCATGCTCTGGGTTCGATACGCCGTGGGTCAGACTCAGACCGACAGTCGATGATCTTCATCTCCGACGTCCACGACTCGCCCGGTGCCCTCCGCAGACTGACCGAGTTCGACGAGGAGATCGTCATTCTCGGAGACCTGGTCAACCTCACCGACTATCGCACCGGTGAAGGAGCGGTGGCGGAGGTTATGGGCGCCGAGTTCGCATCGCTCTCCTCAGCCGCCAGAGGCAAGGGGGCCTATTCGGAGATGCGGTCGCTCTGGCAGGAGCGCTCCGCCGGCTCGGCTGAGGACCTGCGTCAGCTCATCGGAGCCGAGTTGTCAGAGCAATACCGCAATGCCGGGGACGCTCTGGCATCAGGACATGGGCTCGTCATTCATGGCAACGTCGACAGACCGGGCCCTTTGCAGGAGGTGCTCCCTGAGGGCTTCCGCTACGTCCACGGCGAGGTCGTCGACCGTGGTGGGGTGCGTTACGGCTTTGTGGGCGGGGGTGTTCCGACACCGCTGCAGGCAACAGGTGAGGTGTCCGACGAGGACATGGAGGCGATCCTCGCCTCGATAGGCCCCGTCGACGTTCTGTGCACACATGTCGCTCCCGCCATCACACCGCTGCGGCGCGATGTCGTCACAGGTCGCGAGGAGCGGGGCTCGGCGCCGGTGCGTGACTACCTGATCGAGCATCAGCCACGCTTCCACATGTTTGGTGACGTCCACCAACCTCAGGCATCGACATGGCGCGTCGGGCGCACCAGGTGCTTCAACGCCGGATATTTTCGGGCGACTGGGCGTTTCTTGAGGCTCGAGGAGGGTGCGGTCCATGTCGGCTCAGTCGTGCCAACCACCCGACCCAACTAGATTCAGACCCTCAAATGGCTGAAGGAACCTTCTCCACTCTCGAGATCGACGAGTCTCCGGAGACCCTGTACGACGTCGCCGCCGACGTCGCGGCATATCCGGATTGGGCGAGCGGGGTCAAGGAGGTCGAAGTCCTGGGTCTCGACTCCGAAGGTCGCGTTGACCGCGCCCGTTTCGTGCTCGAAGGTTTCGTCAAAGAGATCGAATACGTGCTGAAATACACTCACGATCGTCCCAACAATCTCAGCTGGACGGCAGAGGAGAGCGACGACTTGAAGATGCTCGAAGGCTCCTACCGGTTCAGCACCTCGGACAGCGGCGCCACCGAGGTCGTCTACAGCCTCACTGTGGAACCCAAATTCATCATCCCCGGCTTCATCCGTCGTCAGGCTGAGAAGCAGATCGTGTCCACGGCACTGCGCGGACTGCGAAAACGGGTGTCGAGCGGCGACTGACATGCGCATAGTCCTGGTGACCGGCAAGGGGGGAGTCGGCAAGACGACCGTCGCCGCTGCTACCGCTCTGGCGGCCGCAGACTCGGGATACCGGACGCTCGTAACCTCCACCGACCCGGCTCATTCCCTGGCCGACGCCCTGGCGGTTCGGCTCGAGAGCGACCCGACCGAGATCGTCGAGGGTCTCGACGGACAGCAGATCGACACCCAGAAGCAACTGGATCGATACTGGGGGTCGATCAGGGATCAGCTGATCGACGTTCTCGACTGGGGCGGTGCCGCAGGCATCGAGGCCGAGGAGTTCCTCGTGTTCCCGGGGATGGACGAGCTGTTCGCCCTCCTCGAGGTGAACAGACATGCGAGATCGGGCCAATACGACGTGCTGGTCGTCGACTGTGCGCCGACGGCGGAGACTCTGCGACTCCTCTCGCTCCCTGAGGTGTTGTCCTGGTACTTCGAGAAGGTGC
Source organism: Acidimicrobiia bacterium (assembly GCA_035620735.1). Lineage (GTDB taxonomy): Bacteria > Actinomycetota > Acidimicrobiia > Spongiisociales > ZC4RG35 > JANQRA01. Next base: position 20,354 of record DASPGH010000022.1, read on the forward strand.
TCCCGACCGAGCGGAGGCTGATGAAGGCGGCGCGACCCCTCCTCAACCGAATCACGAATCTCCCACTCCCCGAAGACGAGGTGTTCACAGCCGCCCAGTCCGTGTTCGAGTCGGTCGAAGGGGTCAGGGAGCTGATGTCCCAGCCCGAGATCACCTCGGCCCGTCTCGTGGTGAACCCCGAGAAGATGGTCATCGACGAAGCGAGGAGGACGTACAGCTACCTGGGTCTGTTCGGGTACGGCGTCGATGGTGTCGTCGTGAATCGGGTGCTACCCGATCTGGTCGCCGACCCGTATTTCGAGCGATGGCGCTCGATACAGAAGGACCATCTCGACACGGTGGACGATGCGTTCGCTGAAGTCCCCAGATTGCGTCTTCGCCTCTTCGACGACGAGATGGTGGGTATCGATCGGCTTCGCGTCATGGCTGCGGAGCTATACGGCGATCGTGACGCCATCGCCGATTTCTCGGCCACCACACCCTTCCGCGTCGTGGAGGAAGGAGACTCGGTCACGATGGAGCTCGATGTTCCCTTCTTCGACAAGTCCGAGCTCGACGTGTTTCGGCACGGGAACGAGCTCTACGTCCAGCTCGGCTGGTACCGGAGGTCCTTCCTGCTGCCGGACGCGCTGCAACGACGTCAGATCGACAGGGCCCGTCTCGACGAGGGGACTCTGCGGGTCTCATTCGGCAAGCCGGCAAGGTCGTCATGAAGGATCAATCGCCCACGATGGCTGCTCTCAGTCGCGCCGGGCGCAGGGCATCGATCCACCTGATCCAGGCGCTGGTCGAAGGTCTCAAGGCCGTGGAGGCCGTGATCGAGGAGATCGGTGGCATTGCGGACCGGGCAGACCATCATGACTCTGACAAGAGCCAGAAACAGAGAATCGAGATCGAGTGACCAACGAAGAGCCGAGACGAGTCCGCCCCGACGAAGTGCTCCCCCCCGATGGCAAGAGCATCCAGTCGCGCGAGCTGGTCAAAGACGCGATTCTGATGATGCCAAACATCGTCAAGCTCGTGGGTCGTCTCCTGAAGGACCCTCGTGTCCCGAGACGGGCCAAGATCACCCTGGGTCTCGCCGCAGCCTACGTGATGAGCCCGATCGATCTCATCCCCGAGGTCATCCCGGTTCTGGGTTGGGCAGACGATGTGATCCTTGTGATGTTCGCCCTCGACTCCCTGATCGACCGGGCCGGCCCCGACATCGTCGAGGAGCACTGGGACGGCCCCGGCGACCTGCTGGGCCTGGTCCGTGATGTTGTCAGCGTCTCCCGCAACATCGTCCCCAAGCGTCTCGGCCAGATCATCGACCGGCTCAGCGGCTGAACCAGAGACCCCAAGACGTTCTGGGTCTGTTTCGACCCCCGTGATTGCCCGTAACTGACACCCGACATCTGCCGCCTACCATCCGGACATGGCTTTTTCCGATGGTCTCGCCGACTTTCGATCCGACACCGTCACCCGACCCACCCCGGCCATGTTCGAGGCGATGGCCTCGGCCCCTCTGGGTGATGACGTCTACCACGACGACCCCACGGTTCTCGCCCTGGAAGAGGAGTCGGCCGAGGCCACCGGCAAAGAGGCCGCCATCTATGTCCCTACCGGGACCATGGGCAACCAACTGTCGATCATGTTCCACACCAAACCGGGTGAGGAGGTGCTGGCGAACGGGTCGAGCCACCTGAGGTCGATCGAAGCCGGCGCCGCTCAGGCGCTTTCGGGGGTGGGTTTCCGCACGGTGGAGCGGGAGGGCGGCCGGATCCTCGCCGAAGACGTCGACGACGCCATGGAGCTGGCCGGGTTCTTCCCGAGGATCTCCCTCATGACGTGGGAGAACACCCACAACCTCTCAGGTGGGCGTGTCATCCCCTTCGAGGTGATGGAGAAGACATCCGCACGTGCCCGGAGCCACGGTCTAAGCATCCACATCGACGGGGCAAGGATCTGGAACGCTGTCGCCGCTACGGGAATCGATGGCCCCGCCTGGGCCGGTCTCGCAGACACCATCCAGTTCTGCTTCTCCAAGGGGCTCGGCGCCCCGGTCGGCTCGATCGTCTGTGGAAGCGCCGAAGCCATCGCCGAGATCAGATATCTGAGACGACGCATGGGGGGTGCGATGCGTCAGGCCGGAGTCATCGCGGCTGCGGCTCGAGTTGGCCTCGCCGAACGTGGGCGACTCGTCGAGGACCACGAATTGGCCCAGAAGCTGGCTCTGGGATTCGCCGAGCGTTTCCCCGGGTCGATCGAGCCCGACGACGTGGAGACGAACCTCGTGCTGGTCGCATTCGAGGCGCTTGGCATGGAGTGGTCTGAAGTCGCAGACAGGCTTGGCAAGGCGAACATCAAGGTCAACTCACCACTCAAGGGGGGTTGGCGAGTAGTGACGCACCGCGACGTGGACGCCGCCGACGTCGACCGCCTCTTCGCCGCCCTCACGTAACCCTGGTCGGTGATGTCTGGTCGGAGGCATGTGAGCATCGCCGTTCTCTTTCCAGGGCAAGGCAGTCAGCAAGTTGGCATGGGGGCCGAGCTGTTCGATGCGTTTCCTGAGCTTCTCGGCGAGGTCTCAGACGACATTCTCGGCTGGTCCATACGCGACGTCTGTCTCGACGGCCCGGAAGAGGAGCTGACCCGGACCGAACATGCGCAACCTGCGTTGTTCGCCATCTCATATGCGCTGTGGCTGTCGTTCCGCGAGGCCTACGACGGCCCGATCGCCGCCGGTGCCGGCCATTCGCTGGGCGAATACACCGCGCTCTGCGCCGCGGGTGCGCTCGGCTACGAGGATGCCCTGAAGGTCGTGGGCAAGCGGGGCGAAGCGATGGCGAGGGCCGCTCAGGTCGAGCCATCGGGGATGGCAGCGTTGATCGGGGCGGATGCATCGCTGGCCGAGGAGGTGTCCGCAGACCGACGCGCCCAGGGAGGCCGTCTCGAGGTGGCCAACATCAACGCCCCGGGCCAGGTCGTCCTGGCAGGCTCCGCAGAGGACATCGCGTGGGTGACAGAGAACGCCCGCGATCTCGGGGTGCGACGCGTCGTGCCCCTGAAGGTGGCGGGTGCCTTCCACTCCGAGTTCATGGCTCCGGCGAGTGAGGAGGTTGGAGCTGCCCTCGAGACGGTCCGGTTCGCCGAGCCTGAGTTCCCGGTCTGGTCCAACACCACCGCCGCCCCACATCAGACGAGCGATATCGCCGAGACTCTTCGCTCCCAGGTCACCTCCGCCGTCCGGTTCTCCGAGAGTCTGGAGGAGATGTCAGCCATCGGGGTGGACACCTTCGTTCACGTCGGGCCGGGTGACGTGACTGCAGGGATGGCGAAGCGAACCGTCGAGGGCAGCACCGTGCATGTCGTGTCCGAGTTGAGCGACATCCCCGGCGTGGTCGACTCGATCGTTAATGTCATGACTCAGGAGCCCTCATGAAGACGTCACAGATCACCGGATGGGGCAAGTGCATGCCTCAGAACGTTCTCTCCAACCACGACCTCGAGCAGATCATCGACACCTCCGACGAGTGGATCAGCAGCAGAACCGGGATCAAGGAGCGGCGCATCGCCCATGTAGACACCTCGGACATGGCGGCGGTGGCAGGTCTGCGTGCCCTGGCCGCCGCCGGTAAGGCGCCCGAGGACATCGATCTGCTCCTGGTGGCTACCTGTACCCCCGACTCGTTGATCCCTTCGACTGCTTCGATCGTGCAAAAGAAGATCGGCGCGATCAATTGTGCGGCGATGGACCTCAACGCGGCTTGCTCCGGCTTCGTGTACGGCCTCGTGGTCGGGACCAACATGATCAGGGGCGGCACCAACGAGACGGTGCTCCTGATCGGAGCGGAGAAGCTGCATTACGTGATGGACTTCACCGACCGCACCACGTGCGTCCTGTTCGGTGACGGAGCGGGTGCGGTGGTCCTCGAGCCCAGCGACGGTGAGCATGGAATTCTCGCCACCGACCTCGGGCTCGACGGGTCGGTGTACCACATACTCGAGACCCCGGTGGACGGCACGATGGGTGACAGGGTGATGCCCGATCCGACGAAGAGCGGAGTCTCCATGGAGGGCCAGGAGGTCTTCCGGCGTGCCGTGACCAAGATGGGGGAGTCTTCGCTCATCTCCCTCGAGAAGGCAGGTCTCGAGCTCGACGACATCGACCTCATGATCCCTCATCAGGCGAACGTGAGGAT
>DASPGH010000023.1:0-3657 GCA_035620735.1 Acidimicrobiia bacterium
AGAACCTGGGCACCACTGCGGAGCGGGAAGAACGTGTGGTCGATCTCCTCAGATTGGTCGGGCTCACCCCGCCCGAGCCGTTCCTCTTCCGCTATCCCCACGAGCTCTCCGGCGGACAGCGTCAGCGCATCGCCATCGCCAGGGCATTGGTGATGGATCCCACGTTCGTGGTGGCAGATGAGCCGACGTCGATGCTCGACGTCTCCATCCGCATCTCGATCATGCGTCTCATGCTCGAGCTCGCCGAGAAACTTGGCGTTACCTACCTCTACATCACCCACGACCTTGCAGTCGCCCGTTACATGTGCGACAGGATCGCAGTGATGTATCTGGGCAAGATCGTAGAGATGGGCCCCACCGAGGAGCTGTTGTCCAACCCGATGCATCCCTACACCAGGGCGCTGCTGTCTGCCGTGCCCGTGCCCGACCCGGCCTATCGCCGACCGCCGGTGGAGATAGAAGGTGGTGTGGCCCGGGCTATCAACCCTGCCCCCGAGTGTCGTTTCATTGCCCGCTGCCCGTTCGCAACGGACATCTGTGCCACCGAGCATCCCCCACTCGGCGACCGTGGTGGCGAGCACTACGTCGCCTGCTACCTGGTGGACGCTCAGGGCAACTGGACCGGTCCGAAGCGGGCTGAGCTCGACCTGAGGTCATAGCTGGAGGGGGGTCGCCGCTTCAAACCGGCCAGAGGCCGGGGGGTAGGCCCGTAGGGCCGGAGGGGGTCGCCGCTTCAAATATTCATTGAATCCCTTGAGTTTTCTTCGCACGAGCCGTTTCTTCCCTATATGGGTAGATGGAGCCGGGCTCTCTTCGTCACGCTGGTGCTGACGCTCGCGGTGGCCTGTTCGCCGTTGGCTGCTGGCCCCGAGTTGCCCCGACCCGCACAGCCACATGCCGTGCCGCCCCCCACGACCACCGTCCCGGCTCCGACGACGAGCACCACCGTGGATGAGCACACCTTGCTCGCCAGGGGTTGCCCGACCGAGACCTGTCTTCTGTACTCGATCGCTGAGGAGGCTCGATGGTCCGACGGCGTGCCGGTGACCGCCGATGACTTCGCGGCGACCGTCGCCGCCAACCAGGACCCGTTGGCATCCGGTCGGGACCCAGCGTATGACCGGATCGCCGCGGTAGACGCGATCGACGCCAAGACGGCGCGGGTGGCGTTGTCGCGGCCTTACGGGCCGTGGCAAGGTCTCTTCACGCGACTGGTCCCCTCTCACGCCGACAGCCTCGATGTCGCCCTGATGCCGGTGACCGGCCCGTTCGCCTTCAGCCAATGGGTGCCCGGCGACCGGATCGTCGTCGAGCGCAATCCCGAATGGTGGTCCACCACAGATCCGCTGACCGGTATGCCGTCGGGAACCGTCGAGCGCATCGAGTTCGTGTTCGTGTCCGACACTGAGGAGCTGCTCGATCTGATCGAAAAGGGGGAAGTCGACGTGGCCACCATCAGAGCCACCGATGACATCCTGGAGAGACTCGACAACATCGGAGAGTCGGTGGAATATTCGGTGACGCCCGGTCCATTCTGGGAGCACATCGACTTTCATCACGAGGACGAGATGCTCTCCCAGCGCTGGGTGCGTGAGATGTTCGAGCTGGCGATCGACCGGGAGGCGATCCTCGACGAGACGGTGCGCCGGTTGGCACCTACCGCCCCGCCACTGAACAACTCGATCTGGATGACCAACAGCCACATGTATGAGTCTCACTTCGAGGATCGCTTCGACCCCGCAGCTGCAGAGCAGTTGCTCATCGACAACGGTTGTGAGAGAAATGGAGATCTCTCTACCTGCGACGGACGCGCCATGTCGTTCGTGTGGCTTTCGACCAACGATGACCCCGATCGACAGACGATCTTCGAAATGGTGAGTGACGACTTGGAAGCGATCGGGGTCGAGATCGTGCCCAACCTGCGCGCCCCATCCGATTTCGTGACGAGGGATGTCCTCTTCGGCGGTCCCGAGGGGTGGCAACTCGCCAACTTCTCGTGGCGGGCCGATGCGGATACCGCCATCGCTGACGCCACCTACCGCTGCGGGGACTCCGAATTGAATGTGAACCGTTACTGCTCGTCTCAGGTCGAGTCCTTGGTGGAGAAGGCGGCCACCGAAATGGGCCTCGACGCCCGCGCCGCTCTCCTCAACGAAGCCGATCGCCTCTATCTCTCGGATCGGGCCCTCATCCCCCTCTACCAAAAGCCCGTGATCTCGGTGTGGTCTGCAGAGCTCGCCGGGCCGGCCGCGAACTTCGGCATCTCGACCGAGATGTGGAACATCGCCGCGTGGAGTGGCGGCACGGCGGTGACGGTCGCCCTTCCCTCGGAGCCTTCGGCCCTGGATCCGCGATCGACCGGCGACGAGAGTGCCAACCAGGTCCTGGCCACCATGTTGTACGGTGCGTTCGGAATGGATCCGACGCTCAAGTACCAGCCAGTCCTCGTCGACTCGGTGGAGCTCCTCGAGCGCTGATGGTCGGACCGCTGCAGGGTCTCGTCGTCACCGAGCTCGCCGGGCTGGGACCGGCTCCTTTCGCAGGCATGGTGCTGGCAGACCTGGGCGCCAGGGTCATACGTGTCGATCGGACCGACGGAGCCGGTCTGTTCTCGCCTTCTAGCAACGACGTGCTCAGACGGGGACGCGAGTCGATAGCCGTCGATCTGAAGAGCCCGGAGGGCGTGGAGATCGTCCTCCGGCTCGCCGCGGCTTCTGATGCCCTAATCGAAGGGTTTCGACCGGGTGTCACCGAACGACTGGGCTTGGGCCCCGCCGAGTGTCTCGCCCGCAACCCTGCTCTTGTCTACGGCCGCGTGACGGGGTGGGGCCAGGTCGGCCCCATGTCGTCGATGGCCGGTCATGACATCGACTACGTCGCGCTTTCGGGTGCATTGCACCCTGTCGGGACGTCTGAAGACCCGATCCCTCCCCTCAATCTCGTCGGCGACTTCGGCGGTGGAGGGATGTTGCTGGCCCTCGGCGTGGTTGCCGCCGTCCTTCATGCCCGGGAGAGGGGAGAGGGCCAGGTCGTCGATGCCGCCATGGTCGACGGATCTGCCCTCCTGACGGCGTCCCATCACGGCTACATGGCGGACGGGTGGTGGCAGCCGCGACGACAGTCCAACCTCCTCGACGGTGCCGCCCCCTTCTATACCACCTACCGCACATCGGATGACAACCACGTTGCCGTGGGCGCATTGGAGCCACAGTTCTTCGCGGCGTTGCTCGAAGGGCTGGGGTTGACGGCCGAGGATGTGGGGCCTCAGAGCGATCGGGACGGCTGGCCGTCGATGCGGGAGAGGTTTGCCACCATCTTCGCCACGATGACACGTGACGAGTGGGCAGCTCACTTCGACGGAAGCGATGCTTGTGTCGCCCCCGTCCTCTCTCTCGCCGAGGCGCCGGCTCATCCTCACAACCTCGCACGTGACACCTTCATCGGAGTGGCTGGAGTGACCCAGCCGGCACCGGCGCCGCGGTTCAGCATCACAAAGTCAGAATTGGGCAAACCACCCCGAAATCCTGGCGAAGACACCGGAGCGATCCTGTCCTTCCTCGGCTATAGCAAGGGGGAGATCGGTAGACTTCGATCCTCTGGATCTGTCGCCTGACCCGTGCGGAGGAACTTGTGACCGATAATGCGGCCGTGCTCGCC
>DASPGH010000024.1:0-2841 GCA_035620735.1 Acidimicrobiia bacterium
ATCTTCCCCGGGCGGGGCTTCTCGTGATATTCGAGAGCCTCGGAGAACTTCGGTTTCGAGGGCATGGAACCAGACCTTATCGGGGTCTGGCCAAGCCACGAACCCAAGCCGAGCTCTGAACATGAGCGGATCCGGGTCAAATACGGCCTGACGAACCCCGGGTTCACGGTGCGTGGGGGTGTTCGGTATGCGTTTGCTAGGGGTTCCTGCGACAATTGAGGTGTGGTCGAGACTGATCTCCCGGTGTTATCCGACAACGGTTACAACGTCATGGGAGGCTGGCGCGTGGGCCACGCTCCCGAAGAGAGCACAACGAGGTCGGGTCTGCTGGTGCCCATCGGCACCAAGGACGGGAACGACGCCCTGGCCCTCGTCGACGTCCAGACCGGACAGCGCTTCTGGGCGGTACCCACCGGGGCGTGGAGATTCATCTGGCCGCCGAGCGGGAAGCCAGTCATAGCGGTGCGGGAGTCACAGATCATCGCCGAGGAAGAGCTGGAACACGTTGGGGACGAGGGTCAGTATCTCTAGTGCTCGCTTCCAGCGGATCCTTTAATCACAACGCATCCCAGCTCCGCAGTCGCCAACATTCACCGTCCCGGGCACCTTTTCAGTCATGACCTCCGAACATCAATCACGCTCTGGCAGACGTCTCACGGCCACGGTCACCGACCTCGAGGTCGGAGTTCAACGCGCCTTTCTCGTCGGTGTCCAGATGCCAGGGATGTCGACCCAGCAGGAGGAGAGGTCGCTCGAAGAGCTGGCCCGTCTCACCGACACGGCGGGTGCGGAGCCGGTCGATCAGGAGCTGGTGAGACGCGACCGCCTCGACCCGGCGACTTTCATAGGCTCGGGAAAGGCCGAAGAGCTGGCAAACCTGACCGACGCCCTCGACATCGATGTGGTTGTGTTCGACCAGGCGCTTTCGCCGGCACAACAACGCAACTTGCAGAAGATCTTCCATTGCGACGTCGTGGACCGCGAGGCGCTGATCCTCGACATCTTCGCCCAGCACGCCACGTCGAAAGTCGGTGCGATTCAGGTGGAGCTGGCACTCCTGCGCTACAACCTGCCCCGTCTCCGGGGCCGTGGAGGCGAACTCGCCCAGCAGCGGGCGGGAGTAGGGACCACTATGCGTGGGCCCGGGGAGACCAAGCTCGAAACCGACCGGCGTCGGGTGCTCGCTCGCATCTCCAAGCTGGAGCGTGAGTTGGCCGAGACCGCGGGGCACAGAGAGACCCAGAGAAAGCAACGTCGACGCACCCAGATCCCCCAGGTGTCGATCGTCGGCTACACCAACGCCGGCAAATCGACGCTCCTCAACGCCCTCACAGACGCCGGGGCCCTCGTCCAGGACCAGCTGTTCGCAACACTCGACTCGACAGTCCGTCGTCTCGAAATACCCGATAGCAGGTCGATCGTCATCGCCGACACCGTCGGCTTCGTCCGCCGTCTCCCCCATCATCTCGTAGAGGCGTTTCGCTCAACCCTGGCCGAGGCCGGAGAGTCTGATCTGCTTCTGCATCTCGTCGACGGAACCGACGATGACCCGGCGGGCCAGATCGAGGCCGTCAACGAGGTCCTCGAGGAGATAGGAGCGGCGTCGATCCCGCAACAGCTCGTCATCAACAAGATCGATGCGATCGACGAGGCAGCAGCCGGCCGGCTCCGCAACCTCTACCCGGAGGCCGTGCACATCTCGGCTCATACAGGGGAAGGCCTGGACGAGCTGAAGGCAGCCATCGCCGACGCTCTATCAAAGGGGCTTGTCACGTTGACACTGACCATTCCCTACGACCGTCACGACATGGTGGCGGCAGCTCATCGACTGGGCGAGGTGATCGAGGAGAAGCACGACGAGGAGGGCACCGTCCTCGATGTCCGCATGCCCGAAAGGGCAACCGGGCAGTTCAATCAGTTCGTGATCGGCTGACCCACAAGGCCGCACCCACCAGCCCCGCACTGTTTCCCATGGCCGCCGGCTCGACCGGGAGACTCGCGTCGAGGTAGGCCCGGAACAGATCCCAATACTTGGTGAGCCCGCCGCCTAGGACGATGAGGTCCGGGTTGAAGACCTGGTTCACATGACGGAGGTAGCGGTTGGCTCTGGCACCCCACTGGTCCCAGTCGAGGTTCTCCCGTCGTCTCGCCCTCGCCGAGAAGTAGATCTCCGCCGGAACATGTCCCTCCAGCTCGATCTGGCCCAGCTCGAGATTGGGAACCAACTCCCCGTCGACCAAGAGACCGGAGCCGATACCGGTGCCGAAGGTGATGGTGAGAACCAGACCGCGCACACCTGCAGCCGTACCGAATCGCGCCTCGGCGACAGCGGCAGCATCGGCATCATTGAGCACCACGGCTTCGCGACCGGTCGTGTTGCTGAACAGATCCTCGACCTGCACGCCTATCCACGCCGGATCGATGTTGTTGGCGGTCTCGACTACGCCTCGGCGGATAACGGCGGGGAACCCGACACCGATCGGCCCCTCGTACTCGTAGCTGGCCACCATCTCTCTCACGGCCGTGCTGCACGCCTCCGGTGTCGCCGGCTGCGGGGTATCGACCCTCGCTCGCTCGGTGATCATCGAACCGTCGGTCACATCGACCAGACTCGACTTGATCCCGGAGCCGCCGACATCGATACCCAAGTATGTGGTGGTCACGGTCGCTGAAGGCTAAGCGGTTCGCGTCGTAATAGCCTCCCGGTGTGACCCAACAATCTGACATAGGCGTCGTTGGCCTCGGGGTGATGGGGGCCAACCTCGCCCTCAACATGGCCGACCACGGAAATCGAGTGAGTGTCTACAACCGCACAACCTCGGTCACCGACGAATTCATGAA
>DASPGH010000025.1:0-11476 GCA_035620735.1 Acidimicrobiia bacterium
CCCCGCCGGGAAGCTCGACCAGGCGTGCTCCGGGGATGTGCTCAGCCAGGAATCTGCCCTGCTCGACCGGCGAGGTCGGGGCCGACAGCCTTTGAAGAACCAGAGTGGGGGCGCTTATCAACGGCAGGAAAGCCCGCGCATCGGCCGCCAGGGTTGCCGCGTTATAGCGGAGAGCCATATCCGGGGTGGAGATAGAGCGCTCCATCCGACCCACCCAGCGCCGAAACCGGGGGTCGCCGGCCTTGCTGGGCATATACGTCCGAATATTCGACACGGCACCGGTTCCCCAGTCCTCGGCTGCGCTCGAGTCGAAAGCGGCCTCCGCTTCATCCCTGCTCATCCCGAATGGATAGTCATCGGCGACGAGCAACCTCGCCGCCGAATCGAAGAGGATGAGGGCGCGGCACCTCTCCGGGTGGGTGGCGGCGAACAGCATGGCGGCCGCTCCGACTTCCGAGATGGCGAACAATGCGACCCTTTCAGATCCCACCGCGTCCAGGACGCATCGGATCTCCTCCGCGAATCCCTCCCAAGAAGGCAACAACTCGGAGGTGACCGAGTCCGACGCCCCGGTCCCCAGCCGGTCAAATTGGATCACCCGAGCGAAAGAGGCGAGCTGTTCCAAGAACAGCCGAATCATCGGCTCCTCCCACTCGACGTCGAAGGTACCCCAGTACCCAGCCGTGATCAGGATGTCGACCGGGCCTTCGCCCATCACCTGGTAGGCGATGCGGCTCTCACCGAGACGGGCGTAGCCAACGAGGGGCTCGACGCTCATCCCCAAAGACTATGTCGGCCGACGTAGGCGAGTGTCGACCAACTCGGGGGGTGCGACGCGCTGCATGAGGGTCAACCGACAAGAACCCCCGCCTCTGGACCAAAGACTACGCCGCAGAAAGAGCACAGGCGGCCATAACCGTCCGGGAGCGATGATTCCTGGGTGGCGCCCACCGGTCGGGCGGTGGATCTCCTGTCGAACCGATTGGACCAGTTCGGTCGGGTCCGTCCCGGCGTGCGGCCACCCCTTTGCCCGTGTTTGAGAGAAAGGGCGGCGATGGGATCGCCCAATCGGCTTCCGGCGGCCAACAGTCAGTGGTGGGTGTGGCCGCGGGGCGACATACAGACGTCAACGAGTGTGGCTCGGTGGGTCCGGCAGGAACTGCCACCACTGATCCAAGTAGGTGCTGTTGTGCACCACCACCAGTCCCGAGGCTCAGCTTTTCGTGTTAAAAGCGCTCATCACCCGCAGGACCCGGCGGGCCCGGATAGGTGCGATATGGGCCGGACAGGCCTGTGGTTGTTGAGGAATTTTGGTGGTGGGACGATCCGGGTCAAACGAGGGTCGAACCTCGGCAGCCATTGAACGCGACCACCCCCCCACGCTGCGGTTCTCCTATCTCAATCAAGAGCGTGCCTGGGCCGGGTAGCTCGATGCCGGATCCGATCGCAGCCGTAGCGCAACGATGCTTCATGGAGAGTCAGGCGGAACAGGGCAGACATCCATCTGAAGGTATTGGCGGCATTCCCGGCCAGTCCACCACCGGGTGAGTCTGGTTTCGGCTTCGGCGATCAGCTCGTCGACGTCGAGTATGTAAACGGTCGTCCTGCCCTGGCCCGAAACCGCGAGATACCGTCCGTCGGGGCTGTAGGCGAGATCGCCGATGGGACTCCCGAAGGGAAGGGACAACTGCTGGAGCCCGGTCTCGACGTTCCAGATCCTGACACTCCCGTCCGCGCTCACGGTGGCAAGCTCGGGACGCACGGGATCGAATGCCACCCCGGTGACGGGCCCGGTGTGCCCCTCCAGCCGATGCAGCAACTCGTGGGTAGCGGCGTCGTAGACCAGGGCGATGGCGTCCTGCCCGCCGGTGGCCAGGTACTTACCGGTCGCATCGAATGCAGTCGACCAAATGATCCCCGCCTGGTCGTGCAGAGTCGCCAGGTGCGAATGGGTGTCGACGTTCCAAAGTTCCAGGTCTCCGTCTTCGCCGGAGGCATCGGCGCCGCGGATGGACAGCGCCAAAACCTCTCCGGTCGGGTCGAAGGTGGCTCGAAAAGCGTCTTCTATCACGAACTGCTGGGCAGTTCCGGAAGTCGGAGACGAGTAGATCCGCACGCCCTGGTCGGCACCTGTGCTGGCCAGCATGCCTCGCGAGCTGACGGCGAGATCGTAGACAGCCTCGGGGTGCGGGATCGAACGGGTCACCGAACCGGTTCGAAGATCCCGCAAAAGGATGTCGGTCTCACCGGTAGCAGCCATCAATGCCCCATCGGGAGAGATGGCCATGGGTGCCGACCCTTCGAAGGTGTAGATCTCCTGGCCGGTCGACATATCCCAACCAGAAATCAACCCGGGGGCGATATCGGCCAGCAGGGTACCGTCGGGGGAGAAATCGACCGCCCCGGCCCAGCCGGCCTCGACGGGAAGCCCCATCAGCTCATGGCTCCAGTGGGGATTCAGATCCCACAAGCGGGTGGAACGATCGATCCGGCTCGAAGTGAGGAGGAAGTCGCCATCACTACTGAGATCGATTCCGTCGACCACCCCGGTGTGACCAACGATCTCGTCCAGGGTCTGGAAAGTCGCCAGGTCCCATACACGCACCTCGCCTTGGCCGGAGCTGGCGACGGTCGTCCCCTCGGCTGAGACGGCGAGATCCTGGATGCCGTCCTGGTGGCCGCCGTAGGTGCCGATCTCCTCGCCCGACGCCAGATCCCACAACTTTGCGGTGGCGTCGAAACTCGAGGTGACGAGATGGAGGCCATCCGGGGTGAAGGCGATGTCGCTCACGTCCCCGTCATGCCCCTCCAGGGTTCTCACCAGCTTTCCTGTTCCCAGGTCGAATATGGCCGGACCCAACAGGGTGGCCTCGTCGTTGGCGGTCCGGGTGACCGCCAACAGAGAGTCGTCGGGGCTGAAGTCGAGGTTGAGCGTGATATCGGTCCCGCGAGGCGGCGACAGCTGCCAGAGGAGATTCTCGCTGGCCAGGTCCCATACTCGCGTCCCACCCACGAGGCTGGTCGCAGCCAGCATCGAACCGTCGTTGCTGAAGGCCGGAACGGCAGGATCGCCTCCGTCCAGCACGATCTCGGTGACTCCCGTGGCGGCGTTCCAGACTCGAACCGTGCCATCGAGACTGGTCGTTGCTACCCGCCGACCGCTCCGATCGAACACGGCATCGATGACATCGGCGTCGTGGCCACGCAGTGTGACCAGAGGCTCGAATGCGATTACGTCCCATATCTGGACCGTCGTCTCATCCTCCGCCGACGTCACGAAGGATTCGCCGTCTGGGGAGAAATGGGCGATGCCCTCTCCGTTGTGAGCCACCCGACCGATCATGCGCTGGGCCAGCACGGCTCGATGGAGTGCCTCCTCTGCGACCGTCAGCACGGTCCCATCCGCCCGCCGTGTCGCTTCCACCGCCTCGATGGCCAGCAGGAGACTTCGCTCCGGGTCGATCTCCAGGCTGGCGTTGGCGGCGGCCGCCAGGTCCCCGACCCGGACGATCCGGGCCTGCTCGGCGTTGGCCTGGCGCTGGGTGAATGCCACCACCCCGAGAGCGGTAACCCCAAGGACGGCCGTGGCTACGCCGGCCACCACCAGACGTCGGGTCCTGCTCGTTCTGCGGCGACGGGCCTTCTCGGCCGCCACGCTCTGCTCCAGGTAGTCACCTTCGAGGCCGGTGACATCGACCGAACTTGTGGACGCCCAGGTGGATATCTGGACGAGCCGACTGCCACTGAGAAGAAAGCTGGGGTCGCGGTCGGACTCCTCCCACTCCCGGGCCGACATCGCCAGCCGCTCTCTTGTCCGCAGGTCGTCCCGTGCCTCCTCCACCCACATGGCAAACCGCGGCCACGCCGAGATGAGAGCCTCGTGGGCGACTTCGACTGTGGCCTGGCCGGTATCTGGGTCCTGATCGAAGGTGAGCAGGCGTTGGGCGCCGAGACGCTCGATCACCGTCTGCAGGGCTGTCTCGCCGACTGGAAGCGACAGCAGTGTCGTCCGCGTGATGCGGCGGCGCACTTCGCTCCCGTCGTCGGTCACCGTGATGAGTGACAGCAAGAGCCGGTGGACCGCCTCGCGCTGCTCCTCCGACAGGCTGTCGTAGAGCGCATCGGCCCGCCGACCAAGGGCACCCGAGATCCCTCCGGCCTCCCGGTAGTCGGCCAGGGTGAGAGTCGACTCCCGACGCCGCTCGAAGCAGTCCGTCAGCGCGTACTGGAGGAGGGGTAAGGCCGTCGGTCGGGCCAGGACGTCGCGGACTATCTCGTTCAGGAGGGCGGGTTCCACCTCGACGCCTACCCGACGGGCCGGTCCCACCACCGCGGCCGCCACCTCGTGGTCCTGCAGAGGAGGCACCAGCACCAGTGCCTCTTCCAGCTGTCCGCCCAGCCGGGGATGCGACAGCATCCGGTCGAGGAAGTCGGCTCGCACGGTGACGACCCATATTTCGGATGGTGCTCCTTCCGCCATCAGGCCCAAGAAGCGCTCGGACACCGACGGGTCGGCCATCGTGAACAGCTCCTCGAACTGATCGACCGCGAGCACAACGGGTCCTTGGGCGATCGGTCGGCCGTCCTCGAGGCGGGCCTCGACCTCGGCCGGCGCCTCATCGGACAGCTGAGAGACAGCGCCGGCCAAGGCGGCAAAGGGATCGTTTCCGGGGAAAATCACCACCACAGCCCGACCCTGAGAGCGGAGCACACTGACCATCCCGGCCCGGACTGCGCTCGACTTGCCCGATCCACTCGGGCCTGCCAGCACCACGAGCCGGCGTCCCCGTTCATCGAGTCGCTCGATCAGGCGCCGGACGAGATCTTCTCGCCCGAAGAAGTCGGCGACGTCGGCCTCTTCGAAGGACCTGAGCCCCTTGTAGGGGTTGCGTTCGGCTGGTGCTGCCGCGCCGGCTGGCACGGTGGCGACCGTCCCGATGGCTGTCAGGGTCGGGTCCTGGTCGAGGATCCGCTGCTCCAGCTCCCGTAGCTCCGGTGACGGTTCGATGCCGAGTTCCTCACCCAACACGTGGCGGAGCCGGGAGAAGGTTCCCAGGGCGGCGCCCTGGCGGGAGTCCCGGTACAGCGCGAGGGCGAGCAGGGCCCAGAGCCGCTCTCGCAGTGGATGGAGGGCGACCAACCGCTCTAGCTCGGCGGCGGCCTGCTGGCTCTCGCCGCCGGCGATCCGCAGCTCGAGCCTCTCCTCGATGACCGAAAGACGCAGCTCCTCCAGGCGGAAAGCCTCGACCCGCAGGGCGAATGAGTCGTCGGCCAGCCCCTCCATGGGCAGCCCACGCCACAGTGAGAGCGCATCGTCGAGCAGTTCCGCGGCACGAGAAGGCTCAACCTCGCGAACTTCCCGGGCCCGAGCCACGGCCTGTTCGAACTGGACAACATCCAGGGCGTCGTCGTCGATCCTCAGCTGGTAGCCGCCTTCGACGCCGGCCAGCACCTCGGCGTCGCGGTTGAGGACCTTGCGTAGATGGGCAACGTGGGCCTGGACGGTCTTGCGGGCCGCCGGGGGCGGGTCCTCCCCCCACAGCTCGTCGACCAGGCGATCGGTGGAGAGAGGGCGACCGGCATGAACCAGCAGCAGGGATAGCACCGCTCTACGTTGGCGACCTCGAAGTGGGACCGGGCTTCCGTCGTCGAGGACTTCAACGGGCCCAAGAAGCCTGAATTCCACTCTCTCCCGGGGAGACTGTAGGCCTCGAAGGAGCGTCGAGGTGCCCTTTTGGTGTCTTGGGCTCCACCCCAACCGGAGAACGAGTTCATTGCCTCCGGCTTGCAGCCTGCGGGCAGCCGGTAGGCAGCCTCTTGCCTGCCGACCGCTGTGAGTGTCGGCGGCTCGATGCTCCTGGGCTTGTGGTCGTGCTGGCGCTACCAGGTACGAGAGCCCGGAACTGCATCAGTACATGGAAAGACGCGGTATCTGCTCGCCGCGAGGCTTCGACGGCGGTGACCCTGCTTTGAGCATCGGTTCCTTCCTCCAAGAGGCAATTGCACTCACATCAGTGAAAGCAGCCGTCTGACAGCCGGCCTACAGCCGGTGATCAGCCATGCCCCCGGACAAAGGGGGCATGGCTCGATCGTTCGCAACCGTCCTCGTGGCTCTGGCCGGAGCATTGGCCATGTCGGGAAGCGTGGAGTCTCCCATTGGCCCTGTGCATTTTGCTTCGGATAGCTCGTCGGATCTGAGCGCGGACTCGGAGCCGCGGTCGGACGGCCTGGCTGCGGAGCAACAGGCACTGGTTGCTCAGGCGATGGGGCGCTTCGAAGCGCATGGCTTGGAACTGCCCGAGGTCGACTTCATCTTCCACGATGATCTTCTCGTATGCGACGGCCACAAGGGTCGCTACCACTCGAGTACGAGGACATTGGAGATGTGCTCGATGGATCCGATCACGATGCTTCACGAACTGGCTCACGCCTGGGCAAATGAGAGCCTGTCGGAGGCAGCCAGACAAGACTTCCTGCGTTGGCGAGGACTCGAAAGCTGGAATGATCACAATGTTCCGTGGGACCAGAGGGGCACGGAACACGTCGCCGAGACGATCGCCTGGGGTCTCGCGGTCGAACCCCACCATGTCAAGTGGCTAGAGACGCTCCCGGACGGCTCCCATCGAACCACACACCGCATCCTGACTCTCGGAATCGACGTCGAGACGCTCGTCAAAAACTTCAAGGCCCTGACCGGGATGGACCCAGTCTTCCGGCATCCCGACGAGTGGGCCGCCGAAGAAGCTGAGCTTGCGATATCACCTGAGATAGGCCAGCTCGGAGGCTGAACTCGGATTAGGTCCGGTTGGAGCGCTCACACTTAATCTCCGCGCCCACTCCTACTACTCATGTCGGAAGCGAGATCAAACGCCGAGACTCCGGATTCTGTCGTTGCCGACAGATACCCTCTCACTATGTCTGAAGCCCGGGATTTCGCAACCGACCAGGACATCAGTGCCGCCGATGTTGCCTGGCTGGAAGCGGCTCTGGAGGAGTACAAGGCACTCCTTCAGTATTTGCGCGAGCATTGAGGAAGCCAGATCTTTGGCTTGCCATCGCCATCAACCAGAGGGTCCGAAGCAATGACGAGTGGTTCGACGAGCCGGATGACCTCGACCGTGTCCAGCTCGCTCTGGAATCGATCGATGAACTCGACCACCCGGTTGAGGCGGCCGGCGTTCTCGCGTTCGGTGTCACCCGCGCCCAAGGCTTCACCGAAGGCAACAAGAGAACAGCCCTCCTGCTCGCGAAGTGGACACTCGACAACAACGGCCAGGACAGCCGTCAATTCATCGACCCCGCCGAAAGAGAGCTCGCTGATCTGCTGGTCAGGGCGGCATCAGGCCAGGATGTCGCCGACATCGTTCGGTACTTCACGGACCGAGGGTGACCTTCAGTTGCACCTGTTTCTGAAATAGATGAAACGTGCGCTAGCCAGGGCTTTTATGAAGCCGTGTCAAACGCCCGCCCCCGGAATAGGTGCTCTTGAGGCTACAAGGCAACAGCCACTGGCGTTTGTGGACGGCCTTGTGTTGCGCGTCCAACGAGCGTCGAACCCCCGAACGGCGAATCGGTGGTGCCGCTCCCCCGCTCGATATGTGCCGTTCTCCCGCACCATGGGACATGCGTGTTATCGCTCGAAATGTTCTTATCGGGCGGACCTGCCGGGCCTGGAACCTCGATGGTGTTTGGTGAACTGCCTAGCTTCGTCGCCGTTGGGTGCGGGAGCGAGAGGTGCCGAGCGCACCCCTTGAGTGTGCTGGCAAGCGCTTTCGGTTGGGCATAGTTCAGGCCGACTGGCCTTGAAAGTAGCTTTGCGATGGTGATCGAGCAGTTTCGTATCGCCATCCCCCAACGCGATCTCGACGACCTCGCCGAGCGTCTTGTCCGCACTCGTCTGCCGAAGCCGGCTGCCGGTGAGCCGTGGGAGTCTGGCGTGGACTACAGCTATCTCAGCGGACTGGTCCACTACTGGCGGGACGGGTTCGGCTGGCGCGCCCAGGAGAGACGCCTCAACGAGTACGAGCACCTCATGGTGACGGTCGGAGCTCAAGAAATCCATGCGGTGCGTGTTACTGCCGACCGAAAGCGCTACCCGGACCCCATCCCGATTATTCTGAGCCATGGCTGGCCATACTCGTTTCTCGAATTCATCGAGTTCGCCGGTCGTCTCGTCGATCCGATGGCTCATGGCAGTGATGGCCCAGCGTTCGACGTGATCATCCCCTCCCTGCCCGGATACGGGTTCTCGCCGGTGTTATCGGAAGGGGCGTTCACCGATAAGGAGGTCGCGGCCCTGTGGCATCGGATGATGACCGATGAGTTCGGGTACGAGCGGTTCGCCACCTATGGGGAGGACGTCGGGACGACGGTCAGCGACTGGATCGGGGCCCTTTACCCCGAGTCGGTGGTCGGACTGTTCGCCACCCATGCCGCCTTCCCTCCCGAGGAGCGGATGAACGATCTCGGCCCCGCAGAGGAAGAGTTCCGGGAATGGCTGCGGGTGAAGTGGGAGACGGCAAGGGGATATAGCGAGATCCAGTCGACTCGCCCTGACACCCTTGCGGTGGGTCTCAACGACTCCCCGGCTGGTCTGCTCGCATGGCTCCTCGAGAAGTTCCACGAATGGAGCGGTCCCGACTTCGAGGTCGCTTGGACCCGGGACGAGATCCTCACCACCGTCAGCCTGTACTGGTTCACCCAGACCATTGGCACCTCATTCCTCCCCTACTACCACGGCCGAATTCACGACGAGGCTCTGCCGATGGTCGACGTGCCGGTTGGGGTAGCCGTGCAGTGGGGAGAGCGAGGATTTCCCCGTGAATACGCAGAGCGCACGTACACCGATGTGAGGATGTGGACCGACCTTCCCCGCGGCGGCCATTTCACCGCCAAACAGACCCCCGACCTGGTCGCCGGTGCAATGCGCGCTTTCTTCGCTTCGATGTAATCCGGCTGGGAATCGTCAATCAGTGCACGTGGCCCCACTCAGGACGTGCCGATAGCGCACGGTCACAACGTGGCCGGTTCGCGCGGCGGGAAGGGATCGCTCTGATGGCGCATAACGGGCGTCGTCAAAAGCCCCAAATCGTCCCAATCGCCCGCGCGCTATCCGGCATACCGGACGGTTCAGCCCCCGAGCCGGCTCGCTGCACCGGAATAGATGCGGTAGACACGGACATACCTGTCGCTGCTGGAGATGTGGGGCGGTCAGGACGTGGCGTCAAACTAGGGGCAAACACCACAAGTCATGGCGCAGTCGACGGCGTCCCGCTGGTTGGACGCCTGCATTTCTCAGCGAAGGACCCAGTAACACTCAGTGCGCGCTGCCGCCGAAAGAAGGGTCCCGATCAACGACGAACCAGATCGCTTTGACGGGCGCGTCGCCACTGTTGTGCAGCCGATGTGGGCGAGTTGAGTCGAAAGCGATCGAGTCACCGGGACTCAACTGATAGTCATGAAACTCAATCTGAACTCCCAGCGTCCCGCTGAGTACGTACCCGTATTCCCGACCATGATGTCGCATCAGAGATCCAACAGGGGTCGATGCACCGCCCACGTCGTAGGTTGCTAGCACGAAGTCCAACCCTTCGTCGGAACGGGCGGTCAGGTCTTCCCATCTCACTCCGGATGCGAGATCGATCGAGCGTCGACTGCTTGGCTCGACCAGGTCAAGAGGGCCGTATCCGCTGAGACGCTCATCTGGCCGACGATCACCCAGGAAGTCTTCACCCCGGATCAGGCGATCCAAAGAGAGGTTGAGCTCGGTGACAATCGCCCAAAGCGTCGCCACGGACGGCTGGGACATCCCACTCTCTACTTGCGAGATCATGCTGGCCGAGAGTCCCAGCCGTCTGGCCAACTCTCGCTGGCTCAAGCCGGCCCGTTTGCGTTCGGATCGGATTCTGTCGCCAACGTCCTTCAGCTTCTCAGTTGGATCCGATGGCGTTCGATCGTCACTCACTCAGGGCCATTCCTCTCATCCCCCGTAGCCAACTCGGCTAGATCACGAGACTTTCGTATCGGCCGGTGCTCTGGCCTTCAGTATGCATTGGCCACCATCAGCTCTTCGCAGGGGAACAGGGTGATGACCTTGGGTCCGTCCGCAGTGACGATGATCTCTTCCTCGATGCGGGCTGCGGAACGTCCGTCGGCCGCCGGAGCGTACGTCTCCAAAGCAAACAACATCCCCTCCTTGATCTCCACCGGATCGTCCAAAGAGTTGAGCCGGCTGATGATCGGCCGCTCATGCAAGCCGACACCAACACCATGACCGAACTGGAGCCCGAAAGCGTCCATCTCGTCCTCGAACCCGAACTCGTGCGCCTCCGGCCACACCTTGGCGATCTGATCAGTAGTCGCTCCCGGCTTGACCAATTCGATAGCCGCATCCATCCACTCCCGAGACTGTTTGAACGCGTCCTTCTGCGCCTGCGTCGCACGACCCACCACAAACGTCCGGTAATAACAGGTCCGATAACCGTTGAACACATGGATGATGTCGAAGTACGCCTGGTCACCAGGCCGGATCAAACGGTCACTGAACACATGAGGATGAGGAGAACAACGCTCCCCCGCGATCGAATTGATCGCCTCCACAAACTCCGAACCCATCTCGAACAGCCGGGCATGCGCCATACCAACCACATCCGACTCCCGCACACCAGGCTTCAACATCTCGAAAACATCCTGATAGACGCCATCGACCATCGCACAAGCCTGACTCAACAACACCAGCTCATCGGGGCTCTTGATCTCCCGAGCCCGCATCATCGCCTGCTGACCATCCACAACAGCCAGACCAGCCTCCTGCAACGCCAACAACACCGCAGTCTCGGCCATGTCCACACCGAGCCTCTCCCCAGCCACCCCCGCATCCTCCAGAAAACCCTTGATCTCGCGCACCGCCCGAGCATGCAAACCCGTCTCCGGACCGATCGCACCCTGCAAACCCGTATTACCCCCAACCGAATTCTGAGTGTCATACAAGTCAGGAAGCTGAAGACGATGCGCCTTCGCCGCCGACCCGAAATCCCAGATCTTGGGCCGGCCCTCCTTCGTCACCAACGCCCAACGCTCACCCTTATTGAAAGCCCAATACCCGATCTGAGTCGCCGTCGCATACCTGATATTCGAAGTCTCGAACAACAAGACCGCACCAAGATCGAACTCCTCCAACATTCGACGCACCCGCGCCAGCCGATACTCACGCAACCCGTCGAAATCGACACGCCGCTCCCAATCCACCCCCATCACACCAGGAGACGCACTAGTTGCCACCGGAAACTCACTCATCATCGTTCTCCTCGATATCTCGGCGACCCGTCATTCGGCAAACACGTCCGGCTCGGTTCATCGCAGGGGTCGCCGTCATGCACCCGCTCGTGCTTCGAGCTCTTCGAGGGAAGGCCGGGAGCGGAGGTATTCGGCCGCCGCAGATTCGCGCTCTTCCTTGAGGTAGTAGGCGATCTCCACC
>DASPGH010000026.1:0-36770 GCA_035620735.1 Acidimicrobiia bacterium
GACCCAGATGGTGATGCCTGGTGACAACACTGAGATGAGTGTCGAGTTGATCGCTCCCATCGCCATGGACGAAGGGCTGCGTTTCGCCATCCGAGAAGGTGGCCGCACCGTCGGCGCCGGACGAGTCGTAAAGATCACCAAATAGCTATGAGGTATCAAATGTGAAGTATGAGGACTGCATCGCCGTAGGCGATTACGAAAGATCCTGATACCTCATACCTCATACGCACGAACGGAGTGAGTGCATATGCCTTCTGACAAGAGACCGCCGCTCACGCTCGCCTGTACCGAGTGCAAGCGTCGGAACTACGTCACAACCAAAAACAAATCGAACACCCAGGATCGACTGGAGCTGAAGAAGTACTGCCGCTTCTGTCGCAACCACACCGTGCACAGGGAGACCAGGTAGTCATCGCCTAACCTGGGGTTCCAGCGTCACAGAGCTACGCCCGGAACCCGGGGTCCGGGTATGTCGCGCGACTCCCGCCGCCCACCGAGCGAGCTCGTGATGGTTGGCTACCGTGACCACGATGGATCTCAGCGAATTCGAGGGCCGGTCCTATGGGCCCGTTCCATGGCATGTCGCCGTCGAATCCGTGGCTGATTTCGTAACTCTCATTGGAGACGACCCGGACCGCTGGGCCGACTGTGCCCCTCCCGGCTTTGCGGCGGCCGCCCTGTTCGCCGTCGCACCCGATCTGCTCGCCGACCTCTATGACCGGTCCGTCGTCCATGGGGAGCAGACCTTCAGTTGGGCCGGTCCGATTCCCATTGGGGCCCTGCTCGATGTCAGCGGCGAGGTCAAAAGGGTCAGAGAGCGCGGAGGAGTCTTCTTCATCACGTTCGAGATGACTGCGTCACTGGGTGAGGATGACGTGGTCTCGGGGCGATCGATGTTTCTGGTCTCGGGTGAGGCGTTGGCCGCCGGCACTGCAGGGTTCGAACGGACCGAGCCCCCGCACTCACATCGTGGCGAAGTCTCCGAGGGCGTGGTGGGAGCCTCTCGCGACGACCTGATCCGCTATGCGTCGGCAACCCGTGATTGGAATCCGGTCCACTGGGACCACGATGCCGCGGTGGCAGCGGGCTTTCCGGGTGTGGTGGTTCACGGCCTTCTCCAGGCAGGCTGGGCACTACGGACCGCCGCATCTTCGACGAGCGGTGAATATCCGTTCGCAGACGCGAGATTCCGATTCCGAAACCCACTGCTGCCGGCCCGGCCGGCGAGAATATCCGCAGAACCCAGAGACAGGTCTATCGATGTGGTGATCGCTGATGACGATGTCGAGTATCTGACGGCGACGGTGACATTGAATGAGTAACCCCAACGGGTCGGCCCCGGTCGAAGATCAGAGAGAGCTAGATCTCATCAGCAGAGCCCAGGCTGGCGATCGCGCCGCCTTCGCCGCACTGGTGAGAGAGCATCAGGACGAGGTCTATACGTTGGCACGAAGACTGGTTGGGGATCCCCACTTGGCTGCGGATGTCGCACAGGAGGCGTTCATCCGAGCCTGGCGCGCCCTGCCCAAGTTCCGGGGAGACGCCAGGTTCTCCACATGGATCTATCGCATCACTGTGAACACGTCCTGGACTCAGAAAGCCCGGGCCGGGCGGCATCGAGCTGCATCGATAGAGGAGCACACTCAAATCCCTTCGAGAGTCGATGTCGACCACCCTGAGTTCGCCGGGGAGATCCTCGAGCTGAGGGGTCGTCTCCGTCACGCACTCGACCGTCTTCCTGACGCCCAGCGTGAAGTTGTTGTGCTCAAGGACATCTACGGCTGGTCCCATGCGGAGATCGCAGACTCGATGGGGATAACGGTGACAGCGGCGAAGGTACGTCTTCACAGGGCACGGGCGCGTCTCGCCAAGGACCTCGAGGAGTCGGCATGAGCGTCGTTTGCGAGATGGCTGCGCCCTTCGTCGCCAACAGTGCCGTCGATGGGTACGAGGTGTCGCGACCATTCCGGTCTCACACTGCCAATTGTCTCAAATGCCAGGCGCGTCACGCCGCGATGACGCGTACTGCCAGAGAGCTCGCCGCGATGCACGACCAGCGGTGGGCCGCGCCGGCTGATCTGGAGTGGCGGGTATTGACCTCGCTCGAGGGCGAGCTCGAGGTGAGACGAACGTGGCGAAAGCCAGTCGCTCTCGCCGCAGCCGTGCTTTCGATGGCGGCTGCCATCCTCATTTGGAGGCTCCGGCCCAACACGTCCTGACTTCGGAGAGTCTCGAGCCGTCTCCCACTACGATGCCCGGCACCGTGGCTGAATACGGACGCTATCGCGAGTACGCCGAGGCCATCTGGGAGATCGAAGAGCTCGGTATCCCGGTGATCCAGGCGAGGATCGCTGACTGGCTGGGTGTGAGCAGGGC
Organism: Acidimicrobiia bacterium; assembly: GCA_035620735.1. GTDB lineage: Bacteria > Actinomycetota > Acidimicrobiia > Spongiisociales > ZC4RG35 > JANQRA01. The sequence goes on from DASPGH010000026.1 coordinate 2,377, forward strand.
CAGCGTCAGCGAGATGGTTCACCGTATGGAAGAGGATGGTCTCGTGACCATCGCAGACGAGATTCGACTCACCGACGAGGGGCGTCATCTCGCCGCAGTCATCGTGAGAAGACATCGTCTCGCCGAACGCTTCCTCACCGACATCTTGAAGCTTCCTTGGGACAAGGTCCATGCCGAGGCCGAGATCTGGGAGACGACCATCTCGGATCAGGTCGAAGAGGCGATGTGGGCTGCCCTCGAAGACCCGCAAACCTGTCCCCACGGCAACCCGATCCCGGGTGCCGGCTATCGGCCGCCAAAGATGAAGCCGATCAGCGCGATGGAGCCCGGTGAGACCAGGCCGCTGGAACGGATATCTGAAGAACTCGAGCTCGATGACGACATGCTCGGCTTTCTGTACAGCTCGGGTTTCCATCCCAAAGCCGACATCGAGTTGGTCGGCCGCGACCCGAAAGGCGCCTACACCGTCTCGGTTGGCGGCAAGAGAGTCGGCGTCGGGGAATTCGCTGCCGATCGTCTCTTCGTCGCCGCCTGAACCCGCCCCGCTCGCCAGCCCATCCAGAGCAGAGACAGGGCGACCACAGTCCACACCCCGTGGAGGAGCAATGTCGTCGTGGTCAGCTCCACGTAGTTGGGCATGCCCGAGGCCAGTGATTGGTAGAACGGATTGGTTGTCGTGCCGAAGTCGACCACCCACGTGAGCTCCTCCCGCAGACCATCGACCAGCAAGAAAATGAATGCGACCACTCCGAGTAACCCGCCAGCGAAGACGAGATTCCTCTGCCAGGACCTGGCACCGTCGAGCCACGCCGCCGCTATGACCGCCGCGATCGGCAGCACCACGACGAGCTGTCGCCCAGGAAACCACCAGCCGTGCATCGTCAGGGCCACGAACGTGGCCATCACCCATCCCATGCCCAGGAGCCAGGTGGCAGTGGTCAGACCCGGCCCGCGCCGCGAGGCGGCCCAGCCAAAGATGAACGGCAAAATCAGATAGGCGGGCTGCCAGGCCCCGATACCGAAACCCCGGTCCACCAATAGGCCCAGCAACCTCGTGCTTCTGCCCCAGAGGCTCACCTTGCTGCCGACGGCGGTGAACTCCCCGCCGACGAAGTGGTCGCCTGCTGCGTACGCGGTGACCCCTCCGTAGATCAGCAAATGACCGATCAGGTAGACGACGCCCACCGTCACCAGCACTGTCAGTATCGGGGCCCGTCTCCCGTTACCGGCGCGGACCAGACCCGCCGCTGCGAGTACAGCTGCCACCGGGACGAATTTGACCGCCAGCCATGGCAGGGCGATGACGGCGATGACGAGCGCAAGCCGTCCTCTTGTCTCGAACGGTCCGAGCACTGCGGCGAACCCGGCGAGGAGTGCGATCGCGGCCGGAATCTCTGGATAGACCTGAGTGGAGTAGACGGCGAGTGGGGGACCGAGGGCAGCGATCCCGGCGGTGACGAAGGCGGTCGTGCGGGACACGTGGAGCCGGGTCACCATCGTCCACGCCAGCAGCGCCGCCAGGGCTCCTCCCATTGCCGCCATGGCGAGCTTGGCAGCCACCCATCCTCCGATGCCCATCGGGGCCGCAAGAAGCAGGGGCAGAAGCGGATCGTGGGGGCTGATCCGTCGCCCGTCCTCGAGCAGAAGTGTCTGCTGAGGTAGGTCGGCCTCGTGGAAGTCCCGATAGCGTTCGTCGGCAAGCTCATCGGAGATATCGAGGTCGGCGTCTTCCCAGAGGCTGAGCGCGGAGAGCAGATATTGGGGCTCGTCGGCAGTGGTCTGTGCTCCCTGTGTCGCACGGACGCCGATCCCGATTGCGGTGACGGCGGCGACGATCAGGGCCAAGCCGCCGAGGGCGAGACGATCCCTTCCCGAGTTCATCGTCTCGCCTGTGCCCCCGGCGGTGCATTCGCCACGAGCACTTCCCCGGGCACGACTGCACGCATCGTCATGGACGCCAATAACACTATGGCGGTAGTGTAAAAGACCCTAACGTGACACGTATGGGCTTCCTTACATGATCGACCATTCTCGTCACGACCACCTGAAGCGGCCGCCCCATTGGGCGTTTCTCCTCACCTCACTCCTTACCGTTCCAATCGTCGGGGTCGTGGTAGCGACAGTCGACACCACTTCGCTGGGTGCCGTATGGCAAGAAGTCACGAGCCGCCCCCTCGGGCTGTTGGTGGCCCTGGTCGCATTTGGGGGGGCATTCACGCTTCGCACTTTTGCATGGCGAAGCGTCTTACCTGACTTGTCTTTGGGCCATGCCTGGGCCGGCCTCCACGTAGCACTCGGCGGAAACCACCTCCTCCCGCTTCGTCTCGGTGAGCCGCTGCGGATCGTGAGTGTGGTCAGACGTGCCGGAATCGATTGGCGGCGTGCAACCGCGTCGACCATCACCTTGCGTGCGGCCGACATCGTCTCGATTGCTGCCATCGGCATCGGCGCAGGCATCGGCGCCCTATCCGCCTGGTGGGCGGTCTCCGCGATAGTCGGGGTCGGCGTCGCCCTCGTCTCTGCCGGATACGTCTGGTTGCGCCGTCTCCGCGAAACCAATGAGGTGAGACTTCCGGGGGCCGTCGCACTCGGTGCTACCGCGTCCGCTTGGGCACTCGAAGCCGTGGTCGTCTATCAGGTCGGGGGTTGGGCCGGCGTGGACCTGACCTTTGCTGGTGCGATGATGGTCACCGCTGCAGCGGTCGTAGCTCAGATAGCTGCTTTCGCCCCTGGTGGTGTGGGAACCTATGAGGCCGGAGGTGTGGCCGCCATGGTCTTTCTCGGTATCGATCCACCGGTGGGTCTTGCCGTCGTCGTCTCTGCCCACGCCGTCAAAACCGTCTACTCCCTGGTCCTGGGTGGGGTCGCCCTCTTCGTCCCCAAACCGGGAATGTGGGGTCGCTTTCGTATCGAACCAGCCAGGGTCAGATCAGGTCGCCTTCGTGACCGATCTCGGGGTGGTCGACCGGTGGTTCTCTTCATGCCGGCCTTCAACGAGGCGGCCTCAGTGGCTTCGGTGGTCGAAAGGGTTCCTGAGGTTGTCGAAGGTCATCCTGTTCTCTGTCTGGTTGTCGACGACGGCTCCACCGATGGGACAGCCGAAGTGGCGAGACGGGCCGGTGCGATCGTCCTCTCCCAAGAGAAGAACCGCGGTCTGGGGGCCGCAGTGCGGACCGGGCTGAGGCGAGCGCTGGACTACGACCCAGTTGCCGTTGCCTTCTGCGACGCCGACGGCGAGTACGCACCGGAGGAATTGGGAAACCTGGTGCGCCCGATACTCGACGGAGCGGGGGACTACGTCGTCGGTTCCAGGTTCGCAGGGGACATCAAGCAGATGCGTCCTCATCGAAGGGTTGGAAACGTCCTCCTGACCTGGCTGCTTGCCTGGGTCTCGCGACATCGGATCAGCGACGGACAGAGCGGCTACCGGGCCTTCTCACCGCGTGCTGCGGAATCGGCGGAAGTGATTCATGACTTCAACTACGCACAAGTCCTGACTCTCGACCTGCTGGCCAAGGGCATGAGGTACGTCGAAGTCCCGATCAGCTATCGATTCCGGACTACCGGACAATCGTTCATCAAGCTGGGTCGCTATCTGCGGGCTGTGGTTCCTGCCGTCTATCGAGAGATCAACACAGCCTGAGATAGTCGGGTCCCGCTATCGATCTCAGTCCTCGACCACATGCCGGGAGAATCGCATCCTGGCCTCGCCCCAACATCCTCGGTCGAACTCGAGATCGTCGGAGACACATGCCACAGCATCCCGGGCCATGGCCATTGCGTGATGGGTGTTGTCGTGGGCGAACAGCCCCTGGCGCCCGTAGGTCACGATGCGGTCATGGGTGCCCAGCCACTCGGCCACCGTGTCTAGTGCCCCCTCCGAGCCGACCCGATGGACCGGGTAGGCGTGGGGGATCCGATGGACCCGGCCCTGCTTGCCGGGGTCGGGCAAGCCGACGCTCGCGATTTGCGCGCTCACCGAGTCGACCAGATCCTGATCGTGCGAGGACCAGGTTTCGTCGTTCAGGTCGGAGGGGATCTCGACACAAACCACGCTGCGATCTTGGGGATCGGGTCCATCGCGGTAGTTCTTGGGCTCGGAGACCCGGGTGAATCCCACCTCCTCTCCGGGGAAATAGTGGGCGTCGAATTCGGTCCATTGCGATGTTGGGACTGTCAGGTACACCAGCACCATCGCCCGGAAGCGAAGTGACTCCACTGCCCCTACGACCTCGTCGGGCGGGACGAGGAGACGGGCGAGCGTCGTGATGGGAACGGTGGACAGGAGGAGATGGGCGGCGATGTCATCCTCCGAGGTGGCCAAGTCGAAGCCGTCGCCGCGAGGTGTGACCCGCTGGGCCGCATCACCGAGTCGGATGTCGGCTCCGGCTTCGATAGCTGCCGATGCCAGGCCGGTTGCGATCTGGCCGAATCCGCCTCGGGGGTAGAAGAACTCACGTCCGACGTCGTCCTTTTGGAAGGCCCTCCCGACCAACCGCCAAGGTGTGTCGGCAGCGATGCGTCGACGGGCCTGCTCACCGGAGAGTTGGTCCGGCTCCAAACCCCAGAGCTTCCTGGCGTACGGAAAGTAGAAGAGATCGCCCATCGCTTTGCCGAGCCCCGTCTCGATGAACCGAGCGAACGTGTCGGTGCGGGTCGGTCGCAGCATGGCTCCGGCGGCACCCATGGCGAGTCGGGCCAACGTGGACGGAGAGACTCGTCTTGACATCTCGCCCGGCGAAAGTGGGAATCCGATCCACGTTCCGTCGAACCGGATACGACCGTTGCGCGGTCTCATCTGCAGGTCTTCGCCGAGAATCGACCGGAGATCGGCGAGGATGTCGGGATCGGTCGACGGGTGAAGACGATGGCTGCCGTAGTCGACCGGCATTCCGGCGACCTCAGTCCCTGCCGTGAGACCTCCGGGGCGACTCTCCCGCTCGAGCACCGTGACCGGAATGTCGCGTCTGGCAAGAAGCAATGCGGCGTAGAGACCAGCAGGGCCGCCGCCGAGGACCACGACCCGTTTCACCTAGCCGTCCGTAACCAGCTGCGGGCCATAGACTTCGCTGAGCGAAGTCTGGAACCCTGAGTTTCGTGCCGAAGGGGAGGTGTACCCAAACCGCGGGCTGGAGACTTCGCTGAGGGAAGTCTGGAACCCTGGGTTCTCAGGTGTCACCTATCTGGCCGGGTAGGCGATCGCTCCTGGACCTTCGTATGAGAGAGTCACGTGGTCACCTTGGGCGAAGACCGGTGCCGCGATCGACCGAACGATGACTTCTGTTCCATCGACCTCGACTCGATAGGAGCAGTCGTGGCCGTAGAACTCGACACTCTTCACCTCGCCGGCCGAGCCGGGTGAGAGATAGATCTGCTCAGGACGGAGGAGCACGGTGCGAGGCCCGAAAGCGTTCTCGGCAAGGGGAATGTCACCGAGGATGGTGCGGGCCGACTCCCCGTGTGCGTCACCGAGGAGGAGGTTGGCTTCACCCACGAATGCAGCCACCCAAGGGTCGATGGGGCTCGAATACAGCTGGTCGGCCGGAGCCTGCTGGTGGATCACACCGTCCTTAATGACGGCGACCTCGTCTCCCAGGACGAACGCCTCGCCCTGGTCGTGAGTGACGAACAGTGTCGTCATGTCCAATTCACGCAGGAGGTTTCTCGTATCGGAGCGGACCGTGGCCCGAAGGGCGGCATCGAGATTTGAGAACGGCTCGTCGAGAAGAAGTGCGTCAGGTCTCGGCGCTATGGCCCGTGCGATGGCCACACGTTGCTGCTCGCCCCCGGAGAGCGTCGAAGGCATGCGGCTCTCGAATCCGGAAAGACCCACCATTTCGAGGGCCTCGGCGATCGCGCGTCCCCGTTCGGACGATTCCCTGGGAAGCCCGTAGGCGACGTTGGCAGCCACATCCAGGTGGGGGAAGAGGGCCCAGTCCTGAAAGACCATGCCGATTCGACGCTTTTCAGGCGGTACGAATCTGGCGCCATCGGCCAGGATGCGGTCGCCGAGTGTCACCGTGCCACGCTCGGGCCTCTCCAGGCCGGCGATCACCCGCAAGAGCGTGGTCTTGCCACAACCACTCGGGCCGAGCAGGGTCACCGACGTGCCCTTTTCGACCGTGAGATCAATGCCATCGAGGACGGGTTGAGCTTCGAATTGCTTGGCGACGCCTCGCACCTCGAGACGCCGGGAGGTCCCGGGGTTCACGTGGTCAATGCTATCAACAGGACTGCCAGACCGTAAATGTACGGGCACCCTGACAGACCACACGTCAGAGCCTCCCCGCGGTCGTCAGCCGGGTCTCCAGCGCAACCGCCGAACCACGGCTGCGTCGCTCCCGTCGCAGGTAGAAGGCGATTGGGATCATCGCGGTTACCACGATGAGGAGAGCCGGAATGGCGGCCGCCGCCCAACGGGACTCCGAGGCGAGCTCCCAGACCCAGACCGAGGCGGTGGTGAACCCGAAAGGACGAATCAGGAGCACTATCGGCAGTTCTTTCAATACGTCGATCGCCACAAGCACTGCTCCGGCGGCGGCGCCCGCTCCGGCCATGGGGAAATACACCTGCCTCATGACCCGGGACGGATTCGCACCCAGGGTATGGGCGGCGTCGACGGTGGATGGTGTGATCTTCTCCAGACTGGCGTCGACTGAGCCGTACGCGAGCGCCATGAAACGGACCACGTAGGCGTAGACCAGGCCCGTCAGGGAGGCCAGGACCAACCCGGCCGGGTTGGAAGCTGCCCCGCTGACCACCCAACCGATCATCACCAGGACCCCGATGGCCACCACGGGGCCGGGAACGGCGTAACCGACCGTCACCAAATGCGCCGCCCGCCGCACGAACGACCTTCCGCTGAAACGTGCCCCGCCCGCAGCGAGCAAGGCGAAGAAGATGGCTCCTATGGCCGCGGCCAACGCCAGCCCCAGGCTGTTCGAGAGGTACTCGAGACCCCTGCTCATGTCGGTGACAACGGCGGGTGATGTGAACAGCCAGTAGAGCAGCTGGGCGATGGGTATCAGGATCGCTGCACCGAGGACGGCCCAACATGCTCCCACCGCAAGAACCTTCCTCCAGCCGAACAGAGCCACCCTCTCGATGTCGCGTGGCGCACCACGTTGGTGGAATCGGGCGGGCCCTCGCAGCAGACGCTCCACGCCGATCACGACCAGGGCGATGAGCAGGACGAGAGCGGCCAGCTCCACTGCCGTCTCCCGGTCGAACATTCCTCTCCACACCTGATAGATCCCGACCGAGACGGTCTCCACGTTGAAGTACTGGACGGTGGCGAAGTCGGTCAGGGTCTCCATCATCACAAGCGCCGAGCCGGCCGCGAGGGACGGGCGCGCCATGGGCAGGACCACCCTGAGCAACGCCGCCCGGCGACTGTCGCCCAGCATCCGCGCCGCCTCGTACGTAGCCGGGGTCTGCTCTCGCATGGCGGAGCGAGCCAGGATGTAGACGTAGGGGTAGAGAGAGAGGCACATGACGATGGCCACTCCGCCGACAGACGTCACGTCGGGGAACCAGACGTTGGACCCGAACACCGAGCGCATCGCGGTCTGCACCGGCCCGGCGTAATCGAACAGCGCCAGGAAGACGAACCCGAGAATGTAGGCCGGCATGGCGAGGGGAAGCATGAGCCCCCAGGTGAAGGTGCGCCGCCCGGGGAACTCATAGGCGGTGGTCAACCAGGCGAGCCCGGTGCCGAGGGCGATCGTGCCGCCTCCAACCAGGACCAGCAGGGCGGCAGTAGTCCAGAGCATGTCGGGGAGTGGGCCTTCCCAGAGCTGGCGCCAGGTGTCGATCGAAGGTGAGAAGACACCAAGTCCCACGATCGCTATTGGAGCCACGGTGAGGGCCACGACGCCGAGCGTGATCGCCGACCACAGTGGGCGGCGCCCGCGGAAGTTCGCTCGATCAGTCGTAGCCGGCCTCGTTCATCAGACGGATCGCGTCTGCGTTGAGTGATGCGAACTCGGCGGCGTTCAGCGTGTCCTCCTTGAAAGTGCCCCACTCCCTCACCACAGGCGGGGGCTCGACGTCAGGGTTGACCGGGTACTCGTGGTTCCCGTAGACGAACGACTCCTGACCATCGGTCGCCAGCCACTCGATCAGGTCGACGGCGAGATCGGGATTGTCTGCGGCGGCGGTTACGCCGGCACCACTGATGTTGACGTGGACTCCGCGCCCTTCCTGGTTGGCCCAGAAGGGTTGCACCGGGAATTCGGGGTCGTCTGCCAACAGCCGGGCCAGGTAGTAGTGATTGGTGATCCCGACGTCGCACCCGCCGGCAGCGATGGTCTCCAAGATGACGATGTCGTTGGAGAGGATCTGCGTATCGTTGGCGACCCATCCCTTCACGATCTCGCGGGCGCCTTCGTAGCCATGGTGGTAGATGAGACTGGCAACGAGTGACTGGGTGTAGACGTTGTTCGAGTGGCGCATGCACAGACGCCCTTGCCACTTCGGGTCGGCCAGATCCTCGTAGGTCGAGAGCTCGGACGGGTCGACCCGATCGGGGTTGTACATGATCGTCCGCACTCGCTTGGAGAGCCCTACCCACAGCTGTTCGCCATGGACGATGTTCTCGGGCAATCCGGCCACGACATCGGAATCCATCGGCTGGAGAAGGTCCTGGTCGGCGGCGACTTGGAGGTTGGCGGCGTCGACGGTCATGAACACGTCCGCCAGGGTGTCTTCGCCTTCGGTTCGGAGCCGTTCCCTGAGTTCGGCGTCACCTCCGTAGAGGAACTCGACGTCCACCCCTGTCTCGGCTGCGTATTCCCCGAACGCCTCCTCGAGGTCGTAGTGCCGGCCGGAGTAGACCCGGACCGTGTCACTGCCACCGAAGGCGTCGACGACGCCACATCCACCCACGAGAAGTGGTACGAGGAGAATTCCGATGATCCATGAGCTACCGCTGCTCTTCATTCGTGGCCCCGCGAAGGACGTGGATTAACACTACGACGGTAGGGTTTATTAGGCGAACCTGACAAACGAGTCTGTGCCGAACGGGCTGGGACTCAGCCGAGCAGCTCGGCGAGGTCGAACCAGATGAGGACGAGAAGCAGGATGATCACGCCTACGTGGAGGAAAGTGATCGGTACCCGCCATCGATGGTTGGCTTTCCAGAAGCGGCGAAGGCTGAAGACATTGGCTGCGATAGCAACGACGCCGATCACGAGCCCGAGAACCGGGCCCACCCCTGGTGCCAGTCCGAGGAATGGGGTGACGAAGGGCAGTATCACGTAGGCCAGGACGCAACGGATCCCGGAGATGACCATCGACATGGTGAATAGCCGTGGCGTCGAATCGGTCGACGGCCCGGGCTGGACAGTGATCTCGTTCGTCATCTGATCCATCGCCCCAAAACGTTAACCGACGGCAGGAGATGCCCGAACGTCGAGTTCCAAAATTGGGTCTTGACACATATATACCGAGTATGCATACTCCGCAACTAGTAACGGAGTATGTAGGAAAACCGAGTATGTGGGGAAATGGGGATCAAAGAAGGACTACTCGCACTGCTCGCCGACGGACCCCGTCATGGCTACCAGCTGAAGCTCGATCTGGAGGCAGCCACCGGCGATGCGGTGACCATCAATGTCGGCCAGGTCTATACGACTCTCCAGCGTCTGGAACGTGACGGCCTGGTGGAGGACGGCGGGAACGATGTCGAAGGGCGAGCCGTCTATCGGATCACCCAGCCCGGGATCTCGTCGCTGCGGGATTGGGTATCGCGGCCTGAGGACCTGGCTGCCGCCGGACGGGACGAGATATCGATCAAGGTGCTTCTCGCACTCTTCACCCCGGGTCTCGATCCGCGACAGGTGATCGAGACACAACGACGGGCGACCATGGGGCTGCTTCAAGACTTCACCCAGCTCCGCGCCCAGGACAACGACGCCGACCTTGCCTGGCAGCTCCATCTGGATCGTCTCATGTACTCCGCAGAAGCCGAGCTCAAATGGCTCGACCGGGTGGAGGAGCGTCTCGAGAGAATCAAGCCGGTGGCGCGGGTGAGGAAGACCCGGGCCGAAGACCCCAAAGAGGAGAAGGTGCGATGAGCGAGCCGATTCTCAAGATGCGACGAGTGGGCAAGACCCACGGCAGGGGTGCCCAGCGTGTCGACGCGCTGGTCGACATCGACCTCGACGTCGCATCCGGCGAGTTCGTCGCAATCACCGGTCGGAGTGGCTCGGGCAAGACCACCCTGCTCAACATCGCAGGGGCTCTCGACGAGCCGACCACCGGCAACGTTTGGGTGGAAGGCAACGACCTCGGGGACCTCTCCAACAACGACCTCGCTCGCATTCGACGCGTCTCTGTTGGATATGTGTTCCAGCAGTTCAACCTTCTCCCGGCACTCACCGGCTCCGAGAACGTTGCGCTCCCACTCGAGCTCGACGGCCTGGAGGTGAGAGAGGCTCGGGCCTACGCAAACCTCGCGTTGGAGGAGGTTGGCCTTGGGGGAATGGGAGACCGGTACCCGGACCAACTCTCCGGCGGGGAGCAGCAGCGGGTTGCGATCGCCAGAGGACTGGTTGGTCCGAGGACCCTGCTCCTGGCGGACGAGCCCACCGGGGCCCTCGACGAAGCCACGGGAGAGAGCATCCTCAAACTCCTGCGTGACCGATGCGAGCTGGGTGCCTCGGCTCTGATGGTCACCCATGAGCCGGCGTTCGCCGCCTGGGCCGACCGAGTGGTCCGGCTTCGTGACGGTCAGATCGAAGAGATCTCGGTCCGTTCGACGGTTCCATCCTCGACTGCCGACATCTACTCATGAGCGGACGTCGCTCCGCGTTCGGAGTCGCATTCAAGAACGCCCGCCGCAACAAGAAGCGCACGTTCTATCTCGTCCTTCTCATCTCGATCCCGGTGACAGTGGCAGTCATGACTTCGGTCTTTGTGACCGCCGGCTACGTCTCGCCTGAGGAGAGCGTCACCAGCCAATTCGGCCAGGCCAATCTGATCATCGAGAAGTCAGGAGACAGCTCGGAGCTCGATGCGTGGATCGAGGCGACCGTCACCGATCTCGCTCCCGATGCGGAGCGTTTGGAATTCCGCGCCGACTATCAGACCTTCGCCCCGCGGACCTGGGGCCGCGTGATAGATGTCGATCTCGATGACCCTCTCACTGAGGGAATCATCGGCTTGGTTGAGGGTCGCAGTCCTCAGACTCCCCGTGAGGTGGTCCTGACCGAACATCTGGCATCAGTCTTCGCAGTGGGAGTCGGGGATTCGGTAGAGCTCGAAGGAAGATCGGGCACGGTCCGGTTCGAAGTAGTGGGGCTCGCTTCTCATCCCATCTATTGGGAGCAGAACGAGGCGATCATCACACCCGACGGCATGGACATGTTCAGGTCGGAGCTCAACAACGCGCGACTGCTCATGCTGAAGGTCGACGACGATCTGGGTTTCAGCCAGGGATACGCGCAAGCTTGGGACAGAGCGAGATATGACTTCTATCCGGGCGACAGAGACTGGCCGATGCCGCCGAGCTACTGGTTCCTTCCCGACGTGTACTACGCCGACATGTCGGACGCCGAGCTCGCCGAGATGGATCGCCTCATCACCGAGGAGGGTGACGACTCCGCAATGGCCTACATGGAGTCGTTGTTCCCCAACGGCGTCGACTTCAGCCTGCCGGAAACCTACGCACAGAGCAGGACAGAGTTGCTGATGTGGAATCAACGCAGTTTCACCGAGATCGGCCCGGTCATCGGAACGGGTGTCGCCGCGTTGATATTGGCCGAGGTGGCGTTTATTGCAGGCGCTGCTTTCGCTACCGGTACCCGGCGTCGTCTCCGCGAGATAGGCCTCCTCGCAGCCAACGGTGCCTCGACCAAACACGTGAGATCAACCGTTGTCGGAGAAGGTCTGGTGATCGGTCTGCTTGGAGGCCTTTTCGGTTCGGCGCTGGCCCTGCTGTTGGTCGTCTTCGGCAGATCGACCATCCAACAGTTCGTCATTCGACGCATCGACGAGTTTCCCTTCAGCCTGACGGACATCGCAGGTCCGATCCTGGTGGCGGTGATCGCATGCGTGGTTGCAGCGTGGGTTCCCGCCCGAACGGCCTCGGGGGTGCCCACGCTCACCGCTCTCCAGGGGCGCATGCCCGTGGGGCGGCCGAAGCGATGGATCATCCCCTTCGGTCTTGGCGTGGGAGCCTTTGGAGTCCTGCTTCTGGCGGTTGGGCTGGCCGGTGGTAGTTCGGGCGCCGCCACCGTCGCCGTGATCGGAGCGATCCTCATGATTGGCGGTGCTGGGCTGCTCGCCGGACCCATGGTTGCCTGGATCAGCAAGCACTCCGAGCGTTTCCCGATCACACCGAGGATCGTCCTTCGTGACTCCGGTCGACAGCGCGGCCGGGCCGCTGCCGCGGTGGCGGCCACCATGGTGATCATGATGGCCCCGGTCGCCGCCCTGGCGACCATCGAGCACAACGAGGCCAACGAGGCGATCTTGGGGCTCGCCCCAGATCGCTCCCAGATCGTGATCAGCGGGACCAACACCGACACCGGCGAGAAAATGGACCTCTCGGATGCAGACTTGGCTCGGGTCGAGAACCTGGTGCCGGTGGCCTCGATGGCCACATTCGAGGTCATCGACGCCCCGATCAAGTATCCGGCAGAGCTGGCCGCCGTGCGTGATCCCGATCCCGACGTCGATTGGGGCGGCCACTACTTCAGCCCGTGGCGGATGGCTGTGGCCGGCGATGAGCTGCTCGCCTTCCTCGACGACGCGAGGCTCGAGGAGGCTCTGGAACGGGATGGGATGGCGTTGATCGGTGTCGAGGAGCGAACCAACGAAATCGAGATCGCCGGGAGCGTGACGGAGATTGCCGAGGTGCCCATCGCCGTCCAGCAGTGGTCCTTCCCTCGTGTGTTGGTCACCGAGGAGACGGCGGCCGATTACGCCACTTTCGAGACGCGCCCCAACTCGGTCATCGAGATCGAGGAGACGTGGTTGCAGTCCCTCAACCCGTTTCATGAGCCGGCTCGGCCCCTGTGGGAGACGAGTTGGGGCACTGATGCCAGCCTTGAGATGAGTGGGGGTGGTGGGGCTGACGTGTCCTCCGGCGTCGTAGTTGCGTTGGTCACGCTCGCCACGATGCTCATCGTCCTCATCGTGGTGGCCGCGATCACCGCCCTGTCAGCAGCCGAGGCCGACAGCGACTTGCAGACAGTGGTTGCTGTTGGGGCTGCCAACTCGATACGTCGCAAGTACCTCGGGCTGCAGTCCGGGATTCACACTCTCCTGGGTGCTCTGCTTGCGATACCGCTGACCCTGGTGCTGATGAAAACCGTCTATTCGTCCGATGCGATCACGGGCGGCTGGTCCCAGGTTGGGAACTTCGCGGTCTTCGATGCCACTGTCCTACATGTTCCTTGGATGGGAATAGCCGTCATGCTGGTCGTCCTCCCCTTGGCGATCGGCCTGGTGACAGCTTTGACGGTGCGGTCGGCTCCGACGACTCCTCCTCACCGGGCGACCTAGACCTTCCCGACACCACGTCGGCTCGATCTCGACATGGCGTCGAATCGATCTCGACTCGCTGTCGGCGCTTCGGCATCGTTTCATCGCCCGTCGTGGAGTTGAGTCTGATCCATTACCTCCCGGTGATCACCACCGTCGTGGCGGCGGCCTTCACCTCGGTCCTGTATCGGCACTGGAGGAGAAAGCCGGGCGCTCGCTATCTGCTCTGGTGGATGATCGGGGTCGGTCTCTATGGGGTGGGGACACTGACGGAGGCGATCACCTCGACCTTCGGTTGGAGCGAGCCTGTCTTCAGGGCCTGGTACGTCGCTGGAGCCTTGCTCGGGGCGGCGCCCCTGGCACAGGGGACCGTCTATCTCCTACTGCCTCGTCGCATCGCCGATCGGCTCGCCGTTGCCGTCATCACATACATCGCGGTGGCTTCCGCCTTCGTCATCGCCACCCCGCTCCTCCCGGACCTCGTGGAGTCGCATCGTCTCAGTGGAGAAGTGATGGGGTGGCAATGGGTTCGTCTCTTCTCCCCGCTTGTCAACTTGTACGCCGTCGTCTTCCTCATAGGAGGCGCCATCTGGTCGGCGACCCGCTATCGACGTCAGGGGATCTCCGGGGCGCGGGTCCGGGGAAACTGGCTGATCGCGGTGGGTGCGATCCTCCCCGGCATCGGGGGCTCATTCGCTCGCGCCGGCGTCGTCGAGGTCCTCTACGTGACCGAGCTCATCGGGTTACTCCTCATCTGGGCCGGCTACAGGGCCATTGCCGGCGACACCTCGCCCAGCATCCACCGTGAGCAGTCATCCCAGATTTCTCAAACACCAACCAGAAGAGAGGTAACACGTTGAGAAGAGCCAGGAACCTCGCGTTTCCGGTCGCTGTTGCGATCCTCGTGGCAGCCTGTGGTTCAGGAGACACGGTCGGATCCGCCACGACTTCCGATCCCGGCACCAGCACTTCGACGACAACCGTCGAGCTGACCACCACGACCATCCTGTCGACCACGACGACAGGGGACGACGAACGGGCCTTCACGGGGGCCGACGGTGTCGAGACCATCGTCGGAGACACCTCCCGCATCGTTTCGCTCAACGGCGACATCACCGAGATCGTCTATGAGCTGGGTCTTGGGGAAAGCGTCGTTGCGGTCGACGTGACGACCACGTATCCCGAAGAGGCGGCTGCGATGAACGAAGCAGGTGAGACTGTCGGGTTCGCCCAGCAGCTCACCGCCGAGGCCGTGCTCCGTTTCGAGCCGACGCTGGTCATCGGTGATACCCAGGTTGCCCCCACCGAAGCCATCGACCAGATCCGCCAGGCCGGGGTCCCCGTTGTGATCATCGAGACCCAGACCACTCTCGACGGGGTTGAGACCAAGATCAGCCAGATCGCCCAGATCCTGGGCGTGTCAGGTGAGGGGATGGAGTTGGCCGAGCGGGTGAGTGCAGAAATCGAGGCAGCCACCGACCTCGCATCCAACGCGGAGGCGACACCAAGAGTTGCGTACATATATCTGCGCGGCCCCCAGGTGATCTTCCTTTTCGGAGCAGGGATGCCAACCCAGGCGATGATCGAAGGGGCACATGCCATCGATGCCGGAGCCGCCGCGGGCGTCCGCGGCCCGGCACCGTTGACCCCGGAGGCCCTTGTCGAGGCGGCGCCTGAGGTGATCATCCTGCCCGAGGCGGGTCTCGAGGCAATGGGGGGCATCGAAGCGCTCGAGGCCATCCCGGGGGTGTCAAACACCCCAGCGGCTGAATCCGACACTTACCTCATCTACGACGAGGCGTACTTCTTCAACCTCGGTCCGAGAGCCGGTCAGGCTCTGATGGAGCTGATCACCGATCTCCATCCAGATCTCGGCGGTTGAACCGGCCCGGAGACCCGTACCGACTGCGACGGCGCGTAGGCGTCGGTGTGGTCTCCGTTGGCCTCCTCGTGGTGGCCGGCGCGTCTTTGAGCATGGGCGCAGTCGATGTCGAGCCGGGTGAGGTCGTGTCAGTTCTCGCTCATGAGCTCGGCCTCGGGAGTGAGACCCCTCCTTCCGATCAGGCCGTTGCAGTCGTCTGGGGCCTACGTGTTCCCAGGGTGATCATGGGGGCTTTGGTCGGAAGCGCACTGGCGATCTCAGGGGCGGCTCTTCAAGGGTTGCTGCGCAACGATCTCGCCGACCCCCATCTCCTCGGAATCGGACCGGGGGCAGCCATTGGCGCAGCTGTCGGCGCTGCCCTTGGAGGCGTTCAGGCCGCGATCGCCGGAGGCGTGGTCACCGGGGTCCTGACAGCGTTTGCCGTGCGACGCCTGGCCAGAGCCCGAACCGTGGATCCCAACCGCTTGATCCTCTCCGGGGTTGCCTTGGGGGCGACTCTGTCCGCATGGGTCGGCTTCGTGGTCTTCGGATCGGATCGGTCGGTGGTACCACCGATCGAGTTCTGGCTCTTGGGCAGCTTCTCGGGCGCGACCTGGCGAGGGGTGGGGACGGTTTCCGTTTTCCTCATCGTCGGTGGAGCCGCCTTGTTTGGTGTCACCCGGACACTGGACATGCTCGTGCTCGGCCACAGAGAAGCGTCCCATCTCGGCGTTGACGTGGGGTTGTTCACGACGATCTGTCTGATAGTCATCGGTGTCGTGGTGGGGTCTACGGTTGGTGTGGCCGGCGTGATCGTCTTTGTCGGTCTTCTCATCCCCCAGCTGATGCGACCGATCACCGGCCCGTTCCATCGGCATCTGATGTTGGGCAGTCTGGTTGCGGGAGCAGTCTTCGTTGTTGCGTCCGACTTGGTTGCTCGACTGGCAATCGAACCAGTCGAGTTGCCGGTGGGCTTGGTCACCTCGGTTCTCGGAGGTCCCATGTTTTTGTGGATCGTCTCCAGGAGACGACGTGTCGTCTGACCCGACCGTCTCGGTGTTGGGGGTTGGCTTGGATGCCGGCGGGTGCACCATCCTCGACGACGTGGGGTTCGAAGCGGTAGCTGGTGAGTTCGTCGGAATCATCGGCCCCAATGGAGCCGGCAAGTCGACTCTGCTTTCGGTCCTCGGGGGCAGCCTGCGAGCAGTGCGGGGGAAAGTCGCTCTCATGGGCAAGAGCGTGCGGGACATGACACCCCTGGAGCAAGCGATGGTTCGTTCGTACCTCGGGGCGTCGCCGCCCACCGACGTTCCATTCCCGGTGAGGTCGGTGGTCGAGGCCGGAAGGTTCCCGTTCACGGGTATTGATCATGGGAACGACGAGACGAATGAAGAGGAGATGGTCGAGGCAGCCATGTCGAGAGCCGAGGTAGGGCATCTGGCCGGCCGTATCTATTCCACACTCTCGAGCGGCGAACAAGCGCGAGTGCTGATCGCGCGGGTTCTTGCCCAGGCCAGTCCCATCGCACTTCTCGATGAACCGACTGCAGCACTCGACCTGGCCAACGCCGAACGCGCACTTGCAGTTCTCTCCCGCGCCGAAGATGCCACGACAGTTCTCTGTGTGCTCCACGACCTCAACGCAGCGGCGTACTTCTGCGACCGTTTGCTCCTACTCGGCGAGGGGCGGCTGGTCGCATCCGGACCCCCGGCTGCCGTTCTCCAATCCGACGTGCTGAGCGAGACCTACCGACAACGATTGCGAGTGATCGAACATCCCTTCCGATCGTGTCCTCTGGTCCTGGCCGAGTGACATCGCCATCGGGATAGCATGAAATCGCGGTTGTAGGTCTCTCAGTCAAACCCCTCGACGAGTCGACCTGGCCCGCCTTTCGCCGACCTCGCCGAGACAGCGCCTGCTTTCCAGGCGGGTGTCGGTGTATGGGATTTCATCTCGAGGGCGTCGACAAGGAGACAACAGCCGGGGGTGGGATGGTGGAGGGTTACCCCGAGCCCGCCGGGGCGGTGCCGGCCGGTTTCCTCTACAACGGGGCCCCAACCACCCATGTGCAACTGGGGGTCGAGCGCGATCGGATGATCGGCAAACACCGTTGGGTGGTGGTCCGCTGCGTCGAACCGCTCGCTAGACGTCCTGGCTTCGTCTACTTCGCAAGGCCTTGTCGAGGCTTTGACGAGAGCGTCGACGGCGGACGAACCAGAAGATCGCAAGCAGACCCAGCGCGACCAGGACTCCGTAGGCGATGTACTTCGCGGTGGAGTTTCGGTCCGTCAAGAGGATCCCGACCAGGAAGAAGCCGACCAGGACACCGGCCAGCAGCAGAACGACGAAGACGACTTGCATCAGGGCGCCGGCTCCTCGTCCGCCTTTGATCACCTCGCCGCGGGCCCGGCCGTGTCTCGGGTCGGCGGCCGCTCCGCGCTGTTGGGAAGGCTGAGGGTTGGTGCCCATGGTGATCCTCAGGCGTCGGCCAGCCACAGCCTAGCGCCAGGTCATAATCCCCGATACCAGGTCGACCCGACCACGGGTCGAGCCGGTTTAGGACGACCTCATGACCAGATCCAGCGACCAGGGGACGATGAGCGGCTTCCGTGAGAAGTTGAGCTCGAGGACGACCTGGATGAGGAGATGGCCCATTCCTCGCTGGGTAACGAACGTGGCAACCGCCGGTCTCGGCCCGCACGACCCGGAGGAAGAGGCGCTTCGAAGACAGTCTCTGATAATGATGGCCCTGGGCATCGATGTGCTCTCTTTCATCTGGGTGGCCACCTACCTGTCGCTCGACCTTTACCTGTCGGCTCTGATCCCTCTCGCGTATCAGGTGATTACCACCGTCGGGCTGGTTGTTCTTGCTCGCACCGGCCGCTTCGACGTGTTCCGAAATCTCCAGCTCAGTCTCATGCTGGCGCTGCCGGTCTTGCTTCAGTGGAGTCTGGGAGGTTTCCAGGCCTCGAGTGGCATCATGCTCTGGTCGCTGGCAGCCCCGCTCGGTGCTCTCGTCTTCACCGGCAAGCCGGGACCTTGGTTCGCGAGCTATCTCGTGTTCGTCGTGGTGTCGGGGATCGTGGATCCGTTCCTCACACCCGCTCTCATCCCCCCGACAGTCAATGTCAATTTCTTCGTGTTGAACATCCTGGCCGTGTCCGGTGTCGTCTACTACCTGCTCCGATACTTCATCCGGGGTGTCGCCGACGAACGGCAGAAGTCGGAGTTGCTTCTGCTGAATGTGCTTCCTGCGTCGGTGGCGCGGCGTCTCAAAGCGGGGGAGCGGCCTTTGGCCGACCGGTTCTCGAACGCAGGCATTCTCTTTGCGGACATCGTCGAATTCACGACGATCTCCGAGAAGGTGGAACCGGATGCCTTGGTCGAATTTCTCGACGACCTGTTCACCCGTTTCGATGCACTCGTCGAACGGCGAGGGTTGGAGAAGATCAAGACCGTCGGGGACGCCTATATCGCGGTGGGTGGTGTGCCCGAGTTGGGTACGGCGGACATCGAAGCCCTCGCCGAGGCCGCTCTCGAGATGCGTGAACTGGTCAAGGACATGCGATTCCCCAACGGGCAGGCCTTGCAGGTCCGCATCGGGCTCGACGTAGGACCGGTCGTGGCCGGCGTGATCGGCACCCGGAAGTTCGCCTATGACCTCTGGGGTGACAGCGTCAACACCGCCAGTCGTATGGAGTCTTCGGGCGTTCCCGGAGAGATCCAGGTCACTGAGCGCGCCTACCAAGCACTCGACGGCCGATATCGGTTCCGCCCTCGTGCCCCCATGGAGGTGAAGGGCAAAGGAGTCATCTCGACTTATTTCCTCGTGGGGAGAATCGAAGATCCTGATAAGGCAGCCGCTTCAGCTGGCCCATAGACCATTCTCGAACGCCCGGTCCCTTTCTACCGGCGTTTGCCCGCCGAGCAATCAGCTGGCCCCTCGTGCTCGTTGGACCATCGCACGGCGAGACTCGACGGCTGGGGAGACCGAGACCTTCGTCCCTATTCGCATCCCCTATCGGGCGTGTATGTTCGCGGAACCTGGGGAGGTGGCGATGAGGAGAAGTGAACTGCTCGGAGTGGTCCTGCTGGCCATGGTCACAGGCGCACTTTTTGCGATGCCCGTTGCGGTGAGCGCACAGGAAAGCGTGGGGGTGACGGTCTCGGTCACACCTGACTCGGTGTCTGTGGATGGGGAAGTCGTGACTTTCACTGTCGAGGTGCTGGTGCCACCCGCTGACCTCCCCGCGACTGTGACCGGGCTCTCCAGCGATGTCCACGGGAATCTCGCCGATGCGACAAACCCGACGATCTCTGACACCACTTGCGCAGTGCCGGTGGCCTACACGCCCACGGGTGGCTTCGAAGGGATGGCATGCACCTATCAGGTCTTCGTGCAGGGAGACCCGGGAGTCATCACCAATACTGTCTCGGCGACCGTGGTGCTCGCCGATACGAGCGAAGTGACGGTGACCGGGTCCGCCTCTGTGACGATCACTGACCAACTCGGCGAGATCCGAGGCACATTGATCGATGCCGACACCGGACAACCGATCGCGGGTGTGTTTGTTTGGGGCACCTGCGACGGTTGTGGCGGATTCACCGGTTCGGATGGAGTCTTCACCTTTATCGGGGTGGAGCCCGGGGATTACAGGCTCCGCTCCGGCGCGGCTAGCCCCGGCGGTTGGCACCCAACGTCTCCAGTGGACTATCGGACCGACTATGCCTATGAGTGGTTCGACGAAGAACCTGTCGGTCCGCCCGGCGTCCCCGCGGCCGGGACCCCGGTCACGGTCCTGGCCGGTGAGACGACAGAAATCCAATGGGAGCTCAGCCGTGGCGGAGCGATCGAGGGCAGACTCGTGTTGGCTGCGAGTGGTCAGCCGCTGACGGATTTCGAGGTCCTCTTTTGGATCGTGGGCAGTAGTGGTCTCGCCTCGCCGGAGGACATCGGTGGCAATTTGGTTCGCAATACGCCGACCGATGGCGCGTTCGGTATCTCTGGGCTCAGGGCCGGCAACTACATAGTTTGCTTCCAGACCCAGTTCGGCAACACGTGCTGGGAAGACACACCCATGACGACGATCCCGCCCGATGGCGGAGATCCTGTCGCGGTAGCACTCGGACAGACGACGACCGGCATCGATGCAGAGATCGGCGCTGTCGGAGATGGCGACGGCGGGGGGTCGGTACTGCCCTTGACCGGAGGCGAGGCGGCTCTGCTGGCTCTTCTGGCCGGCGCTCTCCTCGCTGGTGGTCTTGTGTTGGCGAGGCCGTGGTTGTCGACGAGGAAAGTCGCATCACTCGAGTAATCCGCCGGCACGACCTTCCACGGGACATAGAACGCTGTGCCGCCGGGTTCAGATGTGCCAATTGAGGGGCCGGCTTGGCCGGCCCCTCAAACTTGGCTCGATATGAGTTTAGGACTCTTCGCCGAAGTCCCGATTGGGCACCTTGAAGTTGCCCTTGCTCTTAGCACCGTTGATGTCCTCGGTGCTCATCGCATAGGTCAGCACTGATGCCGCCACGGCGTCGGAGTTGAGGTCGAGGGCTTGGAGGCTGACGTTGTCGTACGTGTCGCACGCCAGGTGATAACACTGGTCGAACTGCTCGCCTGCCGTTCCGCCCCAGATCGCCGCCTCCTCTGGGGTCTTGACGACCTCGGCGCCGGTGAACAAGCCTCCCGCGGGAATCCCGACAGCGATAAACGGTCCGTAGTCGGATCGTCCCGAGAAGTCGGTTCCCTGGTAAGGGATGTCCCTCGCCTCGTAGAAGCTCTCGAAGAACTGCTCGATCTCAGCTGATCCCATCGGGCCCGGACCCGCTCCAACGGCGTCGGAGTCGTCTCCGTCGTAGACGAAGTAGACGAAATTCGGTGAACCGATCATGTCGAAGTTGAGGTAGAGGGCAATGTCGTCTCTGTCCTCCGGGCTCAGATCGTTGACATAAGCCGTGGAGCCGACGAGACCGGATTCCTCACCTCCCCACCAGGCGAACCTGACTGTGTTCCTCGGGTTCACCTTCGCCATTTGAACGGCGGCTTCGAGGATCGCCGAACTGCCGCTGCCATTGTCCTGGATGCCAGGACCCTGCTGGACGCTGTCCAGGTGAGCACCCGCCATGACGACGTTGTCGGCGTTCTTGCCAGGCAGCTCCGCAATGACGTTGTATTGGGTCGACTCGACCGGTGGATCGATTTCAACGAAGGCTACGGAGCCGGGCTGAGCCAGCGCCACCCCGGCCGGGAACCCCGCACCAACAACCGGAATGCTTAGGTTGGACGGAGATCCGTCGGGCAAGGCGGTTGCGTTGCCGCTGACCGGACCCATTCGTTCGGGAGTGTTCCCCTGGTTGAAGATCACGACAGCCTCGGCGCCGGCCGCCTCGGCGTTGACCGCCTTGACGGCGAAGAAGCAAGTGCCCCGCTGAACGAGCGCGATGTCTGACGGTCCGCTGAAGTCCAGCCCTGCGAAGTCACTGGCCTCACAGGCGCTAGTCGATGTTGCCGGGTCAGCCGGAAAGGCTCCCCCTCCCAAGGCGAGGTCGACCGGTATCACCGGCCCGGTGACCGACCCAAATCCGGTTCCCGAGAAGGATCCCGTGTCGTACGTCGCGGAAATCGGCTCTAGCTGCTCGAGAACACCCAGTGGAGAGAAGGTGAAGTCGAAGCCGTGTAATTCCACGTCATATCCGGCGGCCTCGAGTGTCTCCACGACGTAATCGACCGATCCGTCATACCCGGGAGTGCCGGTAGCGCGGATTCCGTCGTTGGCGTCGGCAACTGCCTGCAAGGCGGCCTGATGGGCGCGCACTCCGTCGAGTGTCACGCACTCCAACAGTTTGGAGATGGTGTTGTTGCTGCGGTCGTCACAGGCAGGTGAATCCGCAACCGCCACAGCCGGCAACAGCGCGGCCAGTAATACACCGGCTGCGAGTGCCCCTGTAAGTCTCGTCCTCATCGTGAGTTCCTCCTTCTTGGCCTCCGGCCGCCCGCGTGGAACATACACATGGGGCTGAACGCGGAGAGATCGCGGTTGCCCTTGATACCCGAGAGTGTTCGAGTCAAACCGCAGCTGTTGATGGCATATGCCCGTCGTGAAGCGGGCTAGACCGGTCGGCCCCCGGGCCGAGGGTCTCGCGGACTTTCCACAGTGAGCGGCCCGCCCTTATACTTGGGCGACCCGCGAACCCCCTAGGGGTGTAGCTCTAATTGGTTAGAGCGCCGGTCTCCAAAACCGGAGGTTGGGGGTTCGAGTCCCTCCACCCCTGCCACAGTGCAACAATCAGTGGTACAGGATTTATCAAGTCATGAGCAACAGACAGATTCGTCGACTTCAGGAAGCTGAAGAGCGGCGGCGCAAGAAGGAACAAGCCGGGCAGTCACGCGCCCAGCGCAAAGCTGCCTCGCTGCAGAATCGCGCCCCAGATACCGGTGAGCGCAAGTCGTTCTTCGCCCGCGTCAGAGACTATCTGCATGAGGTGCGGGTCGAACTGCGCAAGGTCACTTGGCCGACTCGGGAGCAGATGATCGCCTTCACGTCGGTGACGCTGATCACTTCGGTGGTCCTCACCGGTGTCATTTTCGGCTTCGACGTAGCTGCCAAGCAGCTGGTCCTCTGGCTGGTTGATCTGAGGGGCTGATGGCTGAGGTAATCGAGACGACCGAAGAGGTCAACGACGAGGCAGTAGAGGAGACGGTCGAAGAGACGACCGCCGCATCCTCCGGAGAGACCACCGAGGCTTCGACCGAGGAGACCGTCGCGCCCCCCGATGGGGCGGCTGACGCTGCGACGGACGATGCCGGTGAGGCCGCCACCGATGAGGCGCCGGACGAGATAGTCGAAGATCCCAAGCCGGCCAGTCCCTACGACCTTCCCGGTGATTGGTACGTGATTCATTCGTATTCGGGATACGAGAACAAGGTCAAGGCCAACCTGGAGACTCGCATCCAGTCGATGCACATGGAAGATCGCATCTTCGAAGTGCACATCCCGATGGAGGATGTGGTCGAATTCAAGGGGGGTAAGAAGGTAACGGTCCCCAAGAAGGTCTTCCCCGGCTACATCCTCGTGAGGATGAGCCTTGACGACGACTCCTGGTACGCAGTTCGCAACACCCCCGGCGTCACCGGTTTCGTCGCCGGCAACGCCCAGAAGCCAACTCCACTCTCAAGACGAGAGGTCGAGCGTTTCCTCGGCGTCCAGGAGGAAGAGGAGAAGGGCAAGCCTCGCTTCAAGCCCGAGTGGGACGTCGGCGAGCAGGTTCGAGTGGTCACCGGTCCGTTTGCGGATTTCAACGGAATCATCGAGGAGCTCAATGTCGACCAGCAGAAGGTCGTCGTGCTGGTCAACATCTTTGGCAGGGACACGCCTGTCGAGCTCGGTTTCGAGGACATTCAGAAGAACTAGGGAAACTCATGGGTAGAAAACGACTCGTCACGACACTGAAACTGCAGCTGCCCGCAGGTCAGGCCACTCCGGCTCCACCGGTCGGTACGGCGCTTGGCCCGCACGGAGTCAACCTCATGGACTTCGTCAAGGCATACAACGACGCCACTGCGAACAACAGGGGCCAGATCATCCCGGTCGAGATCTCGATCTATGAGGACCGATCCTTCACTTTCGTCACCAAGACTCCGCCGGCAGCGGCCCTGCTACGTCAGGCGGCTCGTGTCGAGAAAGGCTCCGGAGAGCCCAACAAGGAGAAGGTGGGACGGGTGACCCGGGCTCAGGTCAAGGAGATCGCCGAGATCAAGATGCCCGACCTCAACGCCATCGACATCGAAGGCGCCATGAAGGTCGTGGAGGGCACCGCCCGCTCCATGGGAATCGTGGTTGATGGCTAGCGCCAACAACCGTATGAAGTATCAGGTATGGCGTACAGGACAGTCCTGATCCTGATATCGAATTCTGCGCTGCAAAGCAGCGCCAAGTGGGAGGCTCGAGACGAGCCGCCTGGACCACAAGGAGAAACATGCCAAAGCACGGAAGAAAGTACCGCGAGGCCGCCTCGTCGTACGACAAGGAGCACCGCTACACGGCGCGGGAGGCTCTCGACCTCGTCAAGACACTCTCGAAGTCGAATTTCGATGAGACCGTCGAAGTCGTCTACACCCTGGGCATTGACGCCCGCAAGGCCGATCAGCTGGTCAGGGGGACCGTCGCTCTGCCCAATGGCATCGGCAAGGACGTGAAAGTCGCCGTGTTCTGCTCGCCTGACAAGGAGGCCGAGGCCAAGGAGGCAGGGGCCGACATAGTCGGTGGTGCTGAGCTGGTCGAGGCGATCCAGGGAGGTCAGGAGCTCGACGCAGACGTCGCCATCGCTACTCCGGACATGATGTCCGAGGTGGGAAAGCTCGGTCGTGTCCTCGGGCCGCGCGGCTTGATGCCCAACCCGAAGTCGGGCACCGTCACCCAGGATGTGGGCAAGACGGTGGGCGAGTTCAAGGCAGGAAAGCTCGAATATCGCAACGACCGCTACGGCAACGTGCATGTGCCGATCGGGAAAGTCTCATTCGAGATCGACCAGCTGTTCGGGAATCTCACCGCCCTGACAGCTGAGATCCAGAGGGCTCGCCCGGCGGGAGCCAAGGGTCGCTACATGCGGGCGATGACCGTGTCCTCGACCATGGGCCCTGGCGTCAAAGTCGACCCTGCCCGTCTCGAGGAGATCGCAGAGGCAGCGTTGTAGACCGACTCAGCCCGTAAGAAAAGCCCCCGGATTCGGGGGCTTTTCTCTGGCTGAAACTAGGGGGATCTCCGCGCCCGTACTTCCGTGGGCTGAGGGCATCGGCTGCCAGGTCCACCGTCCGCACGCCGCCGACGACTTTCGTCTGTGGACCAGGGTAGGGGCTGGTCTTTTCGCCGGCTGAACGCGGCCCTCACATATTCGGGTTCGGGTAGCGGGCGGGGGCGGTCAGGGAACCCGCCCGGCACACGGAGACCCCCTGTTTTCAACTAATCAAGTGTCGCGCGTGCCCCTCACCCTGTCCAGGGAAAATCTGGAAATCCGGTCAGATACTGGCTAGATGGGTCTCTAGGGCGCTGTTGAACGCCTCTGGTCGTTCCAGTGACGGCAAATGCGCGGCGTCGTTGATGACCACGGCTTCCCGATCACTCAGTCTGTCGGCGACATATCGGGCTGCGGTGATGAGGTCGGGATGGTCATGTTCGCCGACGATCGCCAGGGTCGGGGCAGAGATCTCCCCGAGTCGGTCGTTGGTAGGAGGTTCCAGAGTCTGGACGTATTCGTTGCGCTCTCTCTCGGTCTCGGTCGGCGTGCGGTCCATGTCTCGGAACAGTTCGATGAGACTGGAGTCGATGTCATCCAGAGATCGGCCCGAACCCGCCAGCCAGATCCGGGCGTCGAGTTCGACCACAGCATCCAGGTCGCCCGACTCGGCTGCTGCCAGCGCTTCATCCCACAGCGGATCGTCGCTCCAGCCGTCTTCTGGTTCCCAGCCACGGGGGGCGGAGCCGACGAGTACAAGACCGCTCACGCGTTCAGGAGCGATCAGGGCGAGCTGCATGGCTCCCTCCCCTCCGTTGGAGCAGCCCACGACGAATGCCGAATCGATTTCCAGGTGGTCGAGAACTGCGAGGGCGTCTTCTCTGTTGGAGTATGCGCCCGGAGCCCATCCCGTCTTCCCGAATCCACGTTGGTCGAACACGATGCTCCGGTGCCCGGCCAGGTCGAGTTGATCTCGCCACATCCGTGAATCGGCGACGCCGGCATGGAGAAAGATGATCGGCTTGCCCGATCCGTGCGACTCGTAGTAGATGTCACAAGAGTCGTGTCTCACGTAGCCAGAGTCCATACGACGAGCGTAGGCTGAATTGCGGACCTTCTAGTTCCGGATACAATTCAGGCCGCAACTCCAATTCCTCGGCCGAAGACCGCCGGTGTCCGACAGGATCTAAGGGGCAGATGCTCGCCAGCGCAGGTTCGCTTCTCGAAGCCCCTCGTCTTTTGCCGGGGGGCTTGATTGATGTCTAGGGAGACGCACATGCCAAGACCAGAGAAGGTCCAAGCTGTAACCGACATCCGAGAAGGTATCGAGAGTGCCCGTGCGGTGTTCCTCACCGAGTATCGCGGGCTCTCCGTGCAGGCCGTTCAGGACCTGCGCGCAGCCCTGCGGAAGAGCGGTGCCGAGTACAAGGTCGTCAAGATGACCTTGGCCAAACTCGCCGCCGGCGACGCCGGGATCGACGGTCTGGACGAATATCTGTCCGGGCCCACGGCCTTGGCGTTCGCCAACACCGATCCGGTGTCGACCGCCAAGGCGCTCAAGGACTTCTCGAAGGACCACGAGGTATTCATTCTCAAGGCTGGATACCTCTCAGGAAACATCCTCAGCCCCGAAGAGGTCTCCAAGCTCGCCGAGATCGAGCCACGAGATGTCCTTCTCGGGAGGATCGCCGGCGGTGCCAAGGCTCCGTTCTTCAAGGCGGCCGGGATGTTTGCTGCGTTCAACAGGAACGCGGCGTCGATGTTCTCACAGCTTTTGGACAAAAAAGAGTCGGGCGAATTCGTCGACGGTCGGGGCGAAGATGCCTCCTTGCCGACGGACGAGCCTGCAGACACCGCGGCCGACACGGCCGAGGAGGAATGACGAATGGCCAAGACGAAAATGACGACTGACGAGCTCCTCGCCACGTTCGAGGAGATGACGGTCCTCGAGCTCAAGGAGTTCCTCGATGCCTTCGAGGAGAAGTTCGACGTGACTGCAGCCGCCCCCGTTGCGGTAGCCGCCGCGCCGGGTGCAGGTGGTGTCGATGCCACCGCAGCCGCGGCCGATGAGAAGGATGAGTTCGACGTCGTTATCACCGCCGCCGGCTCGGCCAAGATCCAGGTTATCAAGGAAGTCCGCGGGCTCACCAGCCTCGGGCTCAAAGAGGCCAAGGACCTTGTCGACGGTGCCCCCGCCGCCGTGTTGGAGGGTGTCGACGAAGAGACGGCCAACAAGGCGAAGGAAACCCTCGAGGGCGCCGGCGCCACCGTCGAGCTCAAGTAGGTCACAACCCAATCAGCTCTTCTGGGCGTAGAAATGTTCGGATCCCGATCGTTTCTACGCCCAGAGGTGTTTGGACGGCTCCTGTTCTAGGGGCAGGCGTGGATCCGGTAGGGAAACGGGTCGACGTCCTGGAAGGAAACGACCACTAAGACGTTTCCCTCGGAGTCGTATCCGGTGGCGTGATGGCGCAGTTCGCCCTCGACGGTGACCTCGGTGACCCGATCGTCTGCAGCGAAGGCCACCTTCTCCGCGTTGGTTCCCTCCGACGGCACCTCTTCGGTAACAACCTCCTCGTCACCGCAGTCGAGGGCTCCGACAGATGTTTGGGGCGGGATGGTCGGCTCGGGTGGGGGCTCGTCGGCATGGGTGAAGGTGAGCATGGCCGCTCCTCGTCGCCACCGCATCGTGTCGTCTTCGACGGAGACGGCGATGGTCCCGTCTCCCCAGATCACCTCCTGAAACGCCAGCTCAGAGTCCATGAGCGTCTCCGGCATACACCCGGCCGTCTCGCTGAAAATCTCACCGGGTCGTAACACGCCGTCGGCATATTCGAAGTCGCCTCCGAACCCGTTGCACCCCGAGAACCCGCTCAGTTCGCCATCCTCTATCACGAGAAACGGCTGACGAATCGCATTGACGTCGACCTCGACAGGTACCGCCTCGCCTCCGTCGGTGTAGCTCTCGTAGATCCAGACACCTTCGGTGATATTGGGCGAGGAGCCGGACGTGCAGGCGGCTATGGCAATCAATCCGACTACGGCCGCCGAACGAGTCACGAGAAGTAGGACGTCACCTCGTCGGTCTCTCGTTCCCGGAGTTTGACGTTGGCCTCGAGAAGCTCCAGCTTCTGCTCCAAGGCGCGCGATGCCTCCGGAAGGGGGTGCTCTGCGAAGAAGCTCTTCACGTCCGCTGCTACCTCGGGTTGAGACAGAGAAGGCAATCCCTCGACAACGCGGTTTCGGGTGAGTCCCGGCATGGCGGCGAGGACCTCGTCCCATCGTGTTCTGGCGCTGGCCCATATCTCGGGACCGGCCTTGCCAGAGAGGAGACGGGCGAACACCCAGAAGCCGTCCTGGGTGCGGATGTCACCGTCGACGATCTTGTCCAGGGTCGACATCGCCTCCGGTTGGGTGATCACCCCGGCAACGGTGCGCAGGTACCTGACCTGGTCGAGCGGGGTGGTCGACTCCTGATACACCTTCCATAGGGTCTCATACTCCTCGGGGCCACCATGGCGGGCGTATACAGACAGGGCTGCGGTGGCGACTTCGGGGTCGACGCCGTTCCCGGCGAGAAGATCGGCCACGACGGAACGTGACCTCTCGATCGTGGCTTCGTCCGAGGCGAGATTGCCCATCGTCGCTATGAGGTCGCCTCTCAACTTGCGAGTGAGGTCGGACTCGTCGTCTCCCACCTCCCACCCCAGCCGCTCCAGGGCCGGTCCGACCAGCTCGGAGACAAAGGTCTCGAAGTCGGGCCGCGCCGCTTCGTCCAGCGCATGGTGCTCGATCAATGCCAGGCCGCCGGTGATGACGGACCAGATGGCGTGCTCCTCCTCGTGGCCGAACTTGGCGATGAGGTCCAGGAAGTGTGACGCCGAGATCTGGCTGCTCCGCACGAAGCCGAGAGTGTCCGACACGAGCGCGTAACGCTCGTTGTCACCCAGGTGGTCGATGTGTCGGAGCAGAGCGTCGAAGAGGTCGTCCGAGTAGTTCGTCCGGTAGAAACCGAAGCCCCCGGCATTGGCGACGATCCAGTCGATCCGGCCGTCGATCTCCACGACAGCTTCGTCTTTCTCCAGCAGGTACTTCGACTCGAAAGGTTTGCCGTCGACCGAGCCTCTCAGCTGTATCGGGACCTTCCAGATCGTGGTGTCAGTCTCGTCTGGAATCACCAGATAGCGACGTTGAGCCAGCTCGACCCCGCCTTTGACGACCTTGACGTCGATCTGGGGAAATCCACGCTGGTAAACCCATGTGTCCATGATCGCCGACACCGGGTGGTCGGATGCACCGTCGAGCCCCTCCCATAGGTCGGTAGTGACTGTGTTCCCGTAGGAGTGCTTACGCAGGTAATCGCCGACACCCTTTCGGAAGTTCTCGACACCCATGAACTCGTCGAGCATGTGCAGGACGGCCGAGCCTTTGCCGTAGGTGATGGCATCGAACATCTGGTCGACCTCGTCGGGATGGGTGACCTCGAACTCGATGGGCCGTGTCGACGCCAACTGGTCGGTCCCCATGGCCCATGGAACCTCCTGATTCTGGAATGCGAGCCAACGCTTCCACTCGGGTCGCATGGCGTCGGTGGCCTTGAGCTCCATGAAGCTGGCGAAAGCCTCGTTGAGCCAGGCGCCCTCCCACCATGCCATGGTCACCAGATTCCCGAACCACTGGTGGGCGATCTCGTGGCCGATGACATCGAGACTGTTCTGCTTCTCGCCCTGGCTCGCCTTATCGGGGTCGATCACCAGGTAGGCGTCGCGATAGGTGATGAGCCCCACGTTCTCCATCGCACCGGCAGCGAAGTCGGGGATTGCGATGTGGTCGAGCTTGTCGGCGGGGTACGGGATTCCGTAGTAGTCCGACAAGTACTCGAAGCAGAAGACTGCGTTCTCCATTGCGATGTCGGTGAGGTGGAGGTTGCCTCTGGGAACGATGACGCGGATCGGAGTGCCCCGCACCACCGTGGGCTCTGTCGCCTCAAACGGCCCGGCGATGAAGGCCAGGAGGTAGGTCGACATCTTCATTGTCTTGTTGAACTTGAACTGCACCTTCCCGTCGCCGACCGGCGTGCGCTCCAGCTCGGCGGTGTTCGAATAGGCCTCCAGCCCATCGGCGACTGTCATCGTCGCCTGGTAGGTCGCCTTGAAGTCGGGCTCGTCCCAACAGGGGAAGATCCGTCTGGCGTCGGTTGCCTGACATTGGGAAGTGGCGAGAGCGAGCTCGTTTCCATTCCCGTCTCTGCAAACGGACTTGTACAGCCCGCGCAGTTGGTCGTTGATGATCCCTGAGTGCTCTATCTCGAGTCGGTATGTGCCGGCCGCGAGTGGAGAGGCGAGGGTGAGAGTCACCGTCTCGTTTTCGTCGTCGTATGCGATGTCGGTGATCTCGACCTCGTTGGACAGGCTCGCCGACTTGATCTCGACTTCGGCCGAGTTCAAGACGAGGGCGTCGGTCTCATCTACCACGTCGATGTCGACGCCAACCGACCCGGTGAATGTGAAGGTCTCGAGGTCGAGATCGAGGTCGATGTCGTAGTGACTCGGCTTGGTGTGACGCGGCAGCCGAAACGGGTTGTCGGACAAGGGGTTTCCTCCCATGAACTCGGGACATCGAGATGCTACCGCCCGCCAATCGTTGCTTGAAGTGGACTTCGCCCGGTCCAGACCTATCGTGACCTCGATGTCCGACCGCTCGACGATCCTCGTCAACGTCCACGGCCCAGACCATCCCGGCATCTCCGCCGGGTTGATGGACGTGCTTCAGGCAACCGGTGCCGAGGTCTATGACATCGAGCAGATCGTGGTGCGGGGCCGCCTCACCCTGAATGTCCTGATCGGTGTCGACGGTGAGAAGGCCACAATTCGCGATCTGCTGCTGTTCGGTTGGGAACAGCGGCTTCACATCGAGTTCGAGGTCGTGGACCCCATACCCACGCCGATCAAGTCGATGACAGTCGTGACGGTCCTCGGTGAGCGCATAGGGCCTGACGATTTCGGCGCGGTGGCAAGGGCTATCGCCAACGGTGGTGGCAACATCGAGCGCATCTTCCGGCTCTCCCGCTATCCGGTCGTCTCGTACGAGCTTGCGGTGTCGAATGGCGACACTCAGAAGATCCGAGAGCAGCTCATCGTCGCCGCGGCGGAGCGACCGTTCGACATCGCAATCCAGCCGGAAGGCCTCGAGCGCAGGGCCAAGCGAATGGTCGTGATGGACGTCGATTCGACGTTGATCGAAAACGAGGTGGTGAACCTCCTTGCCGATGAAGCCGGGGTGGGTGAAGAGGTTGCTGCCATCACAGGCTCCGCCATGCGCGGAGAGATCGACTTCGAGGATTCGCTTCGTCAGAGGGTGGCGCTCCTCAAGGGCCTCGACGAGGCGGCTATGGAGCGAGCCCGGTCCAGGATCACTGTCACCCCAGGAGGGCGAACCTTCATCCGCACCTTGAAGCGGATGGGTATGAAGACGGCCATCGTCTCGGCAGGCTTCACCAGATTCGCCAATCGTCTGGCCGCCGACCTCGGCATCGACTATTCGTTGTCCAACACACTGGAAATGGTGGACGGCCATCTCACAGGAGATATCGCCGGTGAGTTGGTAGACGGCCCCCGAAAGGCCACGTTTCTACAGGAGATCGCCGCCAAAGAGGGGATCTCCGTCGCCCAGGTTGTCGCGGTTGGCGACGGTGCCAATGACATCGACATGCTTTCGGTCGCCGGTCTGGGCATCGCCTTCAACGCCAAACCGGTGGTCAAAGAGCGGGCCGATACGTCGGTCTCGGTGCCCTATCTGGACGCCATCTTGTTCCTGATGGGTGTCAGGCGTGATCACGTCGAGGCTGCCGATGCCGCCGACCCCGAGTTCGAGCAGAACGGACTCATCGAAATCCCGGGCACACCGCCTACGTGATTCCGCGCCTCGCCGCGGACTGGGTCGCCGGGCAGGCTCGGTGACCGGGCAGTGGGGCCGCCATTCTTCGGGTTTGGATGACCAGCCGGTCACTTCCTCGTCTCGAGATAGGAACGGGCGTCCTCGATATCGAGTAGACAGTCGGTCATCGTCAGCTCGTGCTCGAAACCCATCGCCCGGTTGATGGCGAGCATCGGCTCGTTGATGAAGGCGTTGCCGGTCTCCTGGTAGATCCCGCCGTCCCAGCGTTCGAGGGCGGCCAGATTGATGGCGCCCTTGACCCACTTCCCCAACGACTTCCCTCGATGCTCGGGGTCGACCATGGTCGTGGTCACCATCCAGGTAGTCGGGTCGGTCTTTCTCCGGATCATGTCGCTCATGCCCACAACCCGTCCGGTGGAGTCCTCGATGGCAAGGGTCGAGAGCGAGTCCACGCTCTTGGCGTAGTGGTCTTGAAGCTCACTGACCCGTTCGGCGTTCCATTCCCGAGGCTCCCACACTTCGGACGTAGGCATGTCCCGCTCCAACACGAAGAAAAGGTGGGCGATGTCATCCAGGAACTCCTCGGGCCAGAGCCCGTCAATGAGGCGGATCGAGTAACCGGGGGCTCGCTCCGGGCCCTGATCCACCCAACGCTGCAGAAGCTGGAGGTCGAGGTCGTCGATGCGGACGACGTTCTCGTGGAAATGGAGGGTCTCCCGCGCCCCGATCGCCGAGACGAAGGCCTTGCCCGCCGGGACCGTGTCGGATATCACCCCCTGAAGTGTTTTTCTCTCCAGCTGAGAGGCCAATTCCACGCCCCTGGTGAGGAGCTCGGTAGCGATGCCTTGACGTCGATGGTCGGGGAGCACTCGAATGTGACACAACAGCGTCTCGGCGTTGGTGCCGTCGTTGGGATAGCGGAAATTGGCCAGCGCCACTAGTTGTCCGCCGTCGTGGGCGAGGAATCGATGGTGGGTCATCCCCGGGCTTTCGGTGTAGATCCGCATCTCCTCGGCGGTGTTCTCCACGTGTCGGGGGAAAGCTTCGGCGTCGAGAGCGTTGGCGACATCGACCACTTCCTGGAATTGCTCATCGGAGAGGTCGTGGTAGTCGACCTCGCTGATCTCGTAGCTCATCAACCATTCCACTCGTGATGGAAGAACTCGCCTCTCGGTCGGTCAGTGCGCTCGAAGGTGTGCGCCCCGAAGTAGTCACGTTGGGCCTGGATCAAGTTCGCGGGTAGTCGACGAGATCGTATGCCATCGAAGTAGGCGAGCGCACTGGAGTAAGCGGGGCTGGGGACGCCAGCCGCTACTGCCGCCCCCACGACACCTCGCCATGCGGCTTCCTCGTTGCGAAGTGCCGAGACGAAGAAGTCGGCCTCCATGAGGTCGCCCAGGTCGGGGTCGGCTCTGTAGGCGGCTGTGATGTCCTCGAGGAAGACAGCGCGGATGATGCATCCCGCTCTCCAGATCGAGGCGATCGTCCCCATGTCGAGGTCCCACCCGTACTCGTCGGATGCCGCCTGCAGAAGTCGGAACCCTTGTGCGTAGGAGACGATCTTCGAGGCGTAGAGAGCTGATTCGATGTCGTCGACATCCACTTCGGTGATTGACTCGATCGGCGAGGGAAACAGGTTCGCCGCCACCTCCCGTCGTGCCGGGTCCGAGCTGACGATTCGGGCGTAGACCGCCTCGGCGACCAGTGTCGTCGGCTCCGCCGACTCCATGGATGCGATGACCGTCCATTTCCCGGTTCCCTTTTGGCCGGCGGCATCGAGGATTTCCTCGATGAGCGGGGCTCCGTCCACATCGGTGTGGAGGATGTCTGCTGTGACCTCGACCAGATACGACTGGAGACGGCCCTCGTTCCACTGAGAGAACACGTCTCCAATCCCGGCAGGCTCCATTGCGAATCCACGTCGCATCAGGTCGTAGGCCTCCGCGATGACCTGCATGTCTCCGTACTCGATGCCGTTGTGGACCATCTTCACGAAATGTCCCGCACCCCCCGGTCCCATCCACTCACAGCAGGGGGCACCGTCCGGGGCCTTGGCCGCGATGCCCTGGAGGAGATCTTTGATCTCGGGCCACGCTGTGGGGTCTCCGCCTGGCATGATCGATGGCCCGTGCCTGGCGCCTTCCTCCCCGCCCGAGACCCCGGCTCCGACGAAGCGAATGCCCCTCTCCTGAAGTTCTCGATAGCGTCGCTCGGTGTCGGAGAACAGTGAGTTACCGCCGTCGATCACGATGTCCCCTGGCTCGAGAAGGGGAGCAAGGTCGGCGATCACGTAGTCGACAGGGTCGCCGGCCTTGACCATGAGGAGAATGATCCGCGGCCTGCTCAGCGTTTCGACGAGACCATCGAGGGTCGTTGCAGGCACAACGTCCATGTCGGCCGCCTCACCCTTCATGAA
>DASPGH010000027.1:0-26875 GCA_035620735.1 Acidimicrobiia bacterium
CGATATGACCCGCCGAGTGAAAGTACAGGCGACACCAACCTGGTGACTCCGGGCAACAACGCTATCAGCCATATCAGCTTCTGCTGGGACATCGTGAACCCGACGACGACCACTACGGAGGCGGAGACGACCACCACGGAGGCGGAGACCACCACTACCGAGGCGGAGGAAACGACCACGACCCAGGCGGAAGAGACCACAACGACCGTGGAGGACACCACGACCACCACTATCGGCGATGAGGTGCTCCCCACTGTGATCACCACGTCGACCGTGGCGGACCCGACCACCACCGCCGCGGACGAGGTCCTCGACACCCATGTCCTGCCGTTCACCGGCAGTGACAACGACATGCTGGCCCTTCTCGCCGGTGGACTGGGTCTCCTAGGCGCCCTGGTTCTGGCCTCGACGAGACGGATGGAAGAGAACTAGCTCAAACCCACAGAGTAAGAATGGGGAGCCCCGGGAGTTAACCTCCCGGGGCTTCTTATATGAACTACGAACAGGCGATCGCCTACGTCGACAAGCACATTGGACTGGGTGGTGAGCCCGGTCTCGATCGAATGCGAGACCTACTCGACCTCATGGGGCGCCCCAACGAGGGTTACCCGGTCATCCATGTGGCCGGCACCAACGGCAAGACCTCGACGGCACGACTGGCGACACTCATCCTCGTCGCGCACGGTCTGACCACGGGCACCTACACGTCGCCCCACCTGCAGGCGATCGAAGAGCGACT
This sequence comes from Acidimicrobiia bacterium, assembly GCA_035620735.1. Lineage (GTDB taxonomy): Bacteria > Actinomycetota > Acidimicrobiia > Spongiisociales > ZC4RG35 > JANQRA01. The sequence goes on from DASPGH010000027.1 coordinate 740, forward strand.
ATCGGTAAATGGCCGGGTCTCGACGAGCGAGGAGTTCGCGCTAGCCGTGTCCGACGTCGCTGCGTTCGCAGATCTTCGTGAGAACGCCGGTGAGATTCCAAACACGTATTTCGAGCTGACCACTGCGGCGGCGTTCGCCTACTTCGCCGACCAGGCTGTCAACGCTGCCGTGATAGAGGTGGGTCTCGGCGGCCGTCTCGACGCCACGAACGTCGTCGACGCGGAGGTCTGCGTCGTCACGTCGATCGGCAAAGACCACACCGAGTTCCTAGGCGAGGACCTGGCAGGCATCGCCGCCGAGAAGCTGGCCATAGCCGGCACGAACTCGATCCTGGTGACCGGGAGCCTCCCGGACGAGGCTCTCGAGGAGGCCAACCGAAGGGCAAGGGAGCTCGGCATCCAGCACCGACGATTCGACAAGGACTACGGCATCGAGACCTACGAGAGGGGAGTTGGGGGTTGGCTCGTCACCATTCGGGGCGCAGAAACGATCTATGACGACATCTTCCTGCCACTACACGGCCGATATCAACTGGACAACCTCGCCATGGCCGTTGCAGCCTGTGAGGCCCTCGTTGGGCGCAAACTCGACACAGAGGCTCTCCGGGATGCCACCGCGGTGGCCACGGCACCGGGGAGGATGGAGCCTCTGGCTGCGTCGCCGTTCGTCATGGTGGACGGGGCCCACAATGCCGACGGGGTGAGGACTCTCGTCGAGGCGTTGCAGGAGGAGTATCCGACCATCAAGTGGCATGTGCTGTTCGGAGTGATGGGTGAGAAGAACGTCGATCTGATGATCGAGCTGTTGGAGCCCGTTGCCGCGAGCATCGTCACAACGGCGATGGATTCCGAGAGAGCGCTACCCGCGCTGCAACTCGCGGACAGGGTGACTCGAGTCCTTCCCGGCATCCCGGTTCTGGTTTCGGAGACGGTCGAATATGGGCTCGACATGGTGAGGGCCGAGGCCGGAGCGGAAGGCGCGGTGCTGGTAACCGGATCTCTCTACATGGTGGGACAGGTCCGGGAGTTGCTCACGTGACAGGCGACTTCGCCGAAGACGACTGTCCCGAATAGCGTTGCTCGTCTATGTCACTCGAGAACACATTCATCATGGTGAAGCCGGACGGTGTCGCCCGCGGCCTGGTCGGTGAGGTCATCAGCCGATTCGAGCGCAAGGGCCTGAAGCTGGAGAAGATCCGCGGTCTCACTATCTCCGAAGACCTCGCCAGAACGCACTATGCAGAGCACGTTGACAAGCCGTTCTTCCCGGATCTCGTCGGGTTCATCACCTCGGGGCCAGTTGTCGCCATGGAATGGTCCGGGGAAGAGGCGATTTCGGTCTGCCGCTCCGTCATGGGAGCAACCAACCCTCGCGACGCGGCTCCGGGCACGATCCGCGGCGATTTCGGGCTCGAAGTGACGGAGAATCTGGTGCACGGCTCCGACGGCGCCGAGAGCGCCAAGCGAGAGCTCGGCCTCTTCTTTGGCTAGCGAAGCGAGCCTCTGGCAGAAGATGGTGCTTACCCCTACAATCCCGTAAGTCCGCCCGGGAGTTTTCCCTCTATGGCTGAAACCCTTCTCTCATTCGCTGGCCAGGACATGGCCATCGACCTCGGGACCGCTAACACGCTGGTCTACGTCCGGGGTGGTGGCATCGTGCTCAACGAGCCCTCTGTCGTCGCAATCAACTCGCAGAACAACAAGGCCCTGGCTGTGGGTATGGAAGCCAAACGGATGATCGGGCGGACCCCAGCCAACATCACCGCCATCCGACCCCTGCGCGACGGTGTGATCGCCGACTTCGACATCACCGAGAAGATGCTGCGCTATTTCATCCAAAAGGTGCATCGCCGTAAATGGGCTCGCCCGCGAATCGTCGTCTGTGTCCCCTCCGGGATCACCCCCGTGGAGCGCCGCGCCGTCGAAGAGGCCGCCTATCACGCCGGCGCACGTCGCGCCTACACCATCGAAGAGCCCATGGCCGCGGCCATTGGGTCGGGGCTGCCAATTGGCGAGCCTTCGGGCTCGATGGTCGTCGACATCGGTGGGGGGACCACCGAGGTGGCGGTCATCTCGCTCGGGGGCATCGTCGTGTCCCGTTCCATCCGCGTCGGCGGCGACGAGCTCGATTCGGCGATCATCGACTGGGTCAAGAAAGAACACAACGTGCTGGTCGGGGAGAGGACCGCCGAGCAGCTGAAGATCGCGGTCGGCTCTGCCTGGCCGTACTCAGAAGAACCGTCGGCAGAGGTCCGGGGCAGAGACCTCGTGACCGGTCTGCCCAAGACCATCCTTCTCTCATCCCAGGAGGTCAGGGAGGCCATCGAAGAGCCCACCCAGGCCATCGTCGACGCGGTCAAGTACACGCTGGACAAGACGCCCCCCGAACTGGCGGCGGACGTGGTGGAGCGTGGAATCGTGCTCACCGGAGGAGGAGCTCTCTTGGTGGGGCTGGACCATCGTCTGGCCCACGAGACGGGGATGCCCATCGTGACTGCAGCACAGCCGTTGCAGTCGGTGGTGCTCGGCTCGGGGAAGTGTCTGGAGGAGTTCGACACGCTGCACAACGTGCTCGTGTCTTCCGCCCGGCCGTGACTCCGCTGTCCCCGATGCCATGCTGAGTCGACAACCCGGAGACCGCACCGTCCCCACCCTGGTCACCCTTCTCGTCGTCGGCGTGCTGCTGATGACCTTCGATGTTCGATCCCAGGGGCAGGGTGTGACCAGCGTGCTGCGCAGCGGGACCCAGACGATCGTCGCCCCGCTACAGAAGGGAGCGGCTTTCGTGGTCAACCCGGTGCTCGACCTGATCGACTCCCTGGCCAATATCGCCACTCTTCGAGAGACAACGATCGCACTGGAACGCGAGGTCGCCGAGCTCGAGGCGGAGATCATCGCACTCGACGATGACATGGCGCGTCTCGAGTTCTATGAGCAGCTGTACGACCTGGAGACCACGGGCACCGACGTGGGCAGGACGGTGGCGGAGGTCATCGGGCGTCCCGATCCGCTGGACAACGCCTTGATCATCGACAAAGGGACCAACGAAGGCATCGCGGTCGGCCAACCCGTTGTCGACACCAACGGCTATGTGGTCGGCTCGGTGCAACAGGTGACGAGTGGGACAGCCCGCGTCATCCCGATCACGGTGGGCGCAGACGGGGTGGCGGTGACTGTTGGTGAGCAATTGGGTGTGGTCACACCCCAGATCAACGACAACATCCTCAGGCTCGAGGTGAATCCGGCCCGGGAGCCGGTGCTGGCCGGAGAGAAGGTCGTCACCTCGTCACAGTCGGTCCGGTTCCCGGCGGGTTATCCGGTGGGTCAGGTCATCGTCGATGCAGCCCCCGATGGCGCCGGCACACTCAGCACACTGGTCGAGCCTTATATGAACCCGGACAACATCAGGGTCGTCGTCATCCTCGCCTGGCCGCCGGATCCGGTGGCGCCAGTGACCGAGACCACGACCACGACCACGAGCACCACCTCGACGACGCTGGGCGGCTCGACCACCACTTCGACGACGGGTGGTGACGGCTGATGCGTCTTCGCTCCGTCCTGATCGTGGCCAGTCTCCTGCTCGTCGCCATCGTGCTGCAGACGACCCTGTTCAGTCAGACTGAGGTGTTCGTGCCCGATCTGGTGATGCTGGTCGTCATCATTCTCTCGTTGACCCGGCTGAGACCTGAGGCCGTGCTGGGGATCGCATTCCTCGGAGGGCTGGCCGTAGATCTGTTGGGCTCGTCGGTTCTAGGGTTGCGGGCGATGGTCTTCACGATCGTCGCCTATCTGGCCCTGCGGACCCGGGAGAGAGCCGATCTCGGTCGGGTGGTGATCGGTCTCTGGGCGGGTCTTCTCACACTGGGTGGTGTCTTGCTCCTGTTGATCGTGGGCACTCTCTTTGGCCAAACTGTTCTCCTGGGTGACGGCGTCGTTGGGCTGCTCTTGTTGGTGCCAGCGGCCAATACCATCTTGGCCTGGATCTTTGCTCCGATGGTCGCCCGATTCGTCGACCGTGACACGACCGCCTTCAGATACGCATGAAGTTCGCAGTACGCCTCTCGATTCTCGGCATGGCATTCATTGCCATGTTCTCCATCATCGGATTGAGGTTGTGGTTCGTCCAGGTGGCGGAGGGGCCTGCAATCGCGCAGGCAGCAGAGGAACAGACCTGGCTAACCAAGACAACACAAGCATCACGCGGAGACATCTACGACCGGAACAACCACCTCCTCGTAACCAGCCGTCTCACCCCGGCAGTGGTCATAGATCGCACCTTCGTGCAACCAGCCGACCAGGAGATGCTCATTCAGCGTCTATCGGCGCTTCTGGCGATGGAACCGGCGGATTTGACCCATCTCTACGACGAAGCGGGTGTCAACGGTCGTTTTCAGGTTGCCACCGTCGACAGCGAGATAGCACATCAGATAAGTGAGCAGCTGGGAAGTCTTCCCGGCGTCGAGATAGTCAACGTGCCCGAGCGTGTCTACCTCTCGGGCGACACCCTGGCTCATGTGATCGGTCACCTGGGACTTCCCGATCAGACCGATCTCGACGAGAGGCCAAACCTCGACCCGACCGCGCGTATCGGCAAGCTGGGCGTGGAAAAGTCCTACGACGACGTGCTTCAGGGAACTTCGGGCAGTGTCGAGTATCGGGCTCGGCTCGGCGAGATCATCGAACAGAAACCCGCCGTCGACCCAGTCGCCGGCAACTCGCTCATCCTCACCACGGACTCCGAGCTCCAACAAGTCGTCGAGTTGGCGCTCGAAGAGGGGATTCGGCTCTCCAACGAGGTGAAAGCGGCAGCACCCGAGGACGAGGAGTTCTTCACAGAGACCAGGAGGGCCGCTGCCGTCGTCCTGGACACAAAGACCTTCGAGGTGCTCTCACTTGCCTCGGTCCCCGACTTCGATCCGCAACTGCTGGCCTCGGGGATCGATCCCGAGACTTTCCAGGAGCTCAATGACTCGCTCGCGTTCAACAATCTGGCGGTGAGCGGCCAGTTCGCCCCGGCCTCGACATTCAAGGCGATCACCTACACCGCCTTCATGGAGGAGAACCTCCCTCTGCCCGAGGACACCGATTTCATCGACCCGGTGGCCGAGGAGGTCAACTGTGATGGCGAATGGGTGTTCACACTCCAGGACGGGTCGCCACAACAGAAGTTCGACTGGTACTTCCCGCGGAGACTGGGTTGGCTCGACCTCCACGGGGCCCTCGAGAACTCGTGCAACAAGTTCTTCTGGTCCATCGGCCTCGGCGCCTGGCAGAACAAGGCGACCGTGGGTGAGACGGTCCTCCAGGACTGGGCGATGGATTTGGGGTATGGCTCTGAGACCGGGATCGATCTCGGCAGCGAGGCCGCAGGCATCGTGCCCACGCCCGCGCTGTTCGAGGAGTGGGCTGAGTATCAGAGGGAGAACCCGGATGAGCCGCCGCGTCTCGACGCCGACCGTCTCGATCCCACCTTGGTGAGCCCGTTCTTCGGCGGGGATCTAATGGACTTCGCCATCGGTCAGGGAGCATTCACCGCAACCCCGCTACAGGCGGCGGTGTCCTATGCCGTCCTCGCCAACGGGGGGCAGGTGATGGAGCCGAGGGTCGTCGACAAGATCATCTCTTCCGACGGCGAGCTCATCGAAGACGTCACTTCCGAGGTGGTCAGAACCGTTCCTATCTCGGATTCGACGCGTCAGCAGCTGTTGACGGACCTGAACAAGGTGGTCACCACCGGGACTGCGGCTGCCGCCTTCGAATCGTTTGGGCCCGGCCTTGAGCTGATTGGAGGCAAGACCGGCACGACGCAGGTGTCACAGACAAGGGACGACCATGCTTGGTTCATCGGGGTGGCCCCGATCGACGACCCGCAATTCGTGGTAGCCGTCGTCGTGGAGGAGGGCGGCTCCGGTGGGGCAATCGCCGCGCCTGTGGCCCGTCACATACTTCAATACCTGATGGGCAACGAACCCACGGAGATCATCGCGGGAGCCCAGACGGACTGATGACTGCCGTACTCACCAGAATTCGCGAAGTGGCCGTCGTCCGGCGCAACAACCGGACAGACTGGATCCTGGTCGGCACGGTCATGCTGCTCTCCGGGTTCGGCCTGTTGATGATCTATTCGGCAACTCGCAGCGTGGGCACCTTCTCGATGGAGCGGCAGATGATCTTCGTGGCGGCAGGTCTGATCATCTTCGCCATCGTGTCCAACATCGACTACCGGGAGTACAGGAGCATCGTTCCTGCGGCGTCGATCGTCATCATGATCCTCCTGGTGGCGGTGTTCTTCTTCCCCGAGGTCAACGGGGCGCAGAGATGGATCCCTCTCGGCTTCTTCGCGTTGCAACCTGCCGAATTCGCCAAGGTCGTCGTGATCGTCGCCCTGGCATCTTTGCTCGCACCGCCGGCGTCCCGTGAAGACCTCATGAGTGGGCCCCGCCAGCTCACCTGGGCGAAGGTTGGTCAGGCGCTCCTCGTGGTGGCGATACCCGGCGCTCTGATATACCTCGAGCCCGACCTTGGCACTGCTCTCGTGTTCGGATTCATCGTCTTCGGCATGCTCTTCGTAGCCGGCGCCTCATGGCGTCAACTGACCGCGCTGGTGACCACGGTCGGCGTGGGCGCGCTCGTCATCTGGAGGTTCGATCTCCTCCAGGAGCATCAACTCGACCGACTCCAGGTCCTATGGAACCCTGACATCGACCCGCAGGGGATCGGCTACCAGTTGCGGCAATCGATCAATGCAGTCGGCTCGGGTCAGTTGAACGGGAGGGGGCTCTTCCCGGACGTCACCGCCGCCGGGTTCCAGTACGTCCCCGAGGCCGAGAACGACTTCATCTTCACCGCTGTCGCCGAACAACTCGGTTTCGTCGGCGGGGTCCTTGTGATCTTCGCCTTTGCCATCCTGGTCTGGAGACTGCTGGTCATCGCCGCCAACGCCAGAGATCGTTTCGGCGCGCTGATCGCAGCTGGCGTGGCGTCGATGATCGCCTTCCACGTCTTCGTCAACATCGGAATGACCATCGGTATCATGCCAGTCACCGGGCTCCCACTGCCATTCCTGAGCCAGGGCGGTTCGTTCTACATCGCCATGGCCCTCTCCCTGGGCATCGCCAACTCGGTCTGGCTGATGCGCACCCCAGTCCCGGGCGAGAACCAACTCACCTGAATCAGCGAACCCGGGGTTCCTCAGGCCACATATGACCCGAATCCGCTCAACTTCAGGTGAGTGCGCGCGGATGGTGTCAGTCGTCGAGACCGAGAGCCGGTTGCTCAGGCTCGGTCGGGTCGTAACACATGCGGCATCGGGCCTCATAGGCGCCTTGGGCACCGAGCACGACGAGGTCGTCGGACTGGACGATGCGTTGGGTGTACAGGGCAGGACCGCCGCAGCGGTGACAGACGGCAAGCATTTTGGTGACATATTCCGCCCGGTCGCACATCGACGGAATCGGCTCGAAAGGCCGACGCAAATAGTCGGTGTCGAGACCGGCGACGATCACCTGTTTACCCGTGGTAGCCAAGTTGTCGACGACTTCGACCAATCCCTCATCGAAAAACTGTCCCTCGTCGATTCCGATCACCCTGGTCTCGCTCGAGACAGCTCTGAGGAGATCGATCGAGTCGAAGACTGGGCTCGCCTCCACTTTCCACTCCGAATGCGATACGACCTCAGAATCGGCAAACCGGTTGTCCAGAGCCGGTTTGAACACCTGTACCGGGATTCGTGCGATTTTCGACCGGGTGACCCGACGGATCAGTTCCTCGCTCTTGCCACTGAACATGGGTCCACAGATGACTTCGACCCATCCCTCGTTACTCCGCCGATACACAGCGGCAGAGCCTAAGCGCGCACCGACTCCAACGCGCCGGCCGGCAAACCCACTGGCCGAACGTGAGCGGATTCGGGTCATATATGGCCTGAGCAACCCCGGGTTTGGGTTGGATACCGGATCCGGGTTGGCTTCTGTTAACCTCTAGATGTCGGGAGGCGTTTCGAGTTCTATCGCCTCGGCGCCACCATTTCGACTCTTTTTCGCGTCGTTCCCCGCCAGGTAATGGGTGATCGGCCACATACAAATGTCAGAGGAGTGAAAACAAATGGCTCTATTCCGCCGGAAGGGCCCAGAGATCGTCCGAAAATCGTCTGCCGGAGGGACGGTCGAAGAGCGCAAGACCGTGCGTGTCAAAGGGCAAAAGGTCGAAGTGCGCCGGGTAGAGGCGCCGTCGCCGGCCAAACCCGATCGAGACGACCGTCGTAACAAGAAAAACAAAGGCAGAGACAACAAGAAGAAGTCGTCGCCCGCCCAGTCCACACGCAATGGCCTGTCTACTTCTCGCACCAAGTCGAGACGCCCGAGCGACGACGAGATCATCGTCCCAACCGAGTCGGCGAGAAAACAGATGCTGGTCAGCGCCAACAGCACGCAGACCCAGATCGTCATCATGGAGGGACCGGTCCTGGTCGAGCACTACGTGGCCAAGGACGACACCAACTCCGTTGCCGGGAACATCTACCTCGCCATCGCGCGAAATGTCTTGCCGGGTATGGAGGCGGCGTTCCTCGACTTCGGCGCTTCGAAGAACGGCGTGCTGTACGCCTCGGATGTCTCTCCCGGTAGCAGGCGAAACGGTGGGAAGAATGGCAAACGCATCGAAGACGTCCTCAAGGAAGGCGACAAGGTCCTCGTCCAGGTCACCAAGGACGCAATGGGCGCCAAGGGTGCCCGTCTCACCGGTATGCCATCTCTCCCGGGTCGCTACCTGGTGTTGGTGCCCGACTCGGACAGTGTGGGGATAAGCCGTCGGCTCCCCGACGCCGACCGGAACCGACTTCGCGACGTGATCAACAAGGTCCGACCCAAAGGCTATGGCGTGATCGTCCGTACCGCCGCTCTCCACGCATCGGCAGAGGAGCTGGCCGCAGACATCTCACGTCTCACAAAGCAGTGGGAGTCGATCAAGGCCGAGGCCGGGAAAGGCCAGGCCCCGAGTCTCGTCCATCGCGAGCCCGAGCTCCTGATCAAGGTGATTCGCGAGCACTTCACCGCCGACTTTCGCAAGCTTCTCATCGACGACAAGGTGTCTCACGACACAGTCATCGGCTATCTCCAGTCGACCGCACCGGACCTGGTCAGCAAGGTTCAGCTCTATGGGGACGAGATCCCGCTCTTCGATCGGTATCACGTCGACGACCAATTGAAGAAGGCGCTGGATCGAAAGGTGTTCCTGCCGTCCGGTGGCCACCTCGTGATCGATCGAACCGAAGCCCTCACCGTGATCGACGTCAACACCGGCAAGTTCGTGGGGTCGAGCACTCTCGAAGACACCGTGCTCCAAAACAATCTGGAGGCGGCGGAGGAGATCGGCCGCCAGCTGCGTCTACGTGATATCGGGGGGATCATCGTCATCGATTTCATCGATATGGAGACGACGGAGAATCAGCAGAAGGTGCTGCGCCGTCTCAAAGAGACCCTGGCCAAGGACAAGACGCGTACCCAGGTCTTCGAGGTCTCGCATCTCGGGTTGGTCGAGATGACGCGCAAAAACGTGTCGGCTGGTCTGCTCGAGCAGTTCTCGCACAAGTGCGAGCACTGTGCCGGCCGCGGTGTGATCATCGAGGAGACGTTCAGCTCGAATCCGACTCCGGCGGAGGCGGCGGCAGCCGAGATCGAGGCCTGACGTCGCAACAGGGCCTTTTGCCCAGCGCCGGGGATTAGTTAGCATTCAGTCCGGTTCTCCCCCCTTTCTCAGAGAGGTTTCCATGTACGCCATCATTCGCGCCGGTGGCAAACAAGCCAAGGTGAAGACGGGCGACGTCATCGACATCGAACGCGTCAAGTCCGACGACACAAAGCTGAGCTTCGAGCCTTTGCTCGTCGTCGACGACGATGGCAACGCAGTGTCCGACCGCTCCGCGCTCGCCAAGGCGTCGGTGACGGCCAAGGTGCTGGGCGAATCGGCCGGCGACAAGATCGACATCTTCAAGTACAAGAACAAGTCGGGATACCGTCGCCGTCAAGGTCACCGTCAGAAGTACACACGCATCGAAATCACCGGGATCAAGCTCCCGGCCGGTGCCAAGAAGAAGGCTGCTCCGAAGAAGGATCAGAAGGCAGCCTCGGAAGAGGAGTAACCATGTCCAAGACCAAGGCCGGCGGTTCCTCGAAGAACGGCCGCGACTCAGCAGCGCAGCGTCTAGGTCCCAAGGTTTTCGACGGCGAGTTCGTGAATGCTGGGGCGATCCTGGTGCGGCAGCGTGGCACCCGCATCCATCCGGGTGAGAACGTCTCGCGCGGTGGCGACGACACTCTGTTCGCGACGGCTCCGGGCACTGTCAAGTACGTAGTGCGTCACAATCGGCGTCACGTCTCCGTTATCGGCCAGTAGCCGAGTAGTTAGCTTCACCGGTCATGTTCGTTGACCGGGTCCACGTCAACCTCCGCGCCGGCAACGGCGGTGCGGGGGTTGCTGCGTTTGAGCGGGCAAAAGGGCGGCCGAAAGGAAGGCCGGTCGGGGGCAATGGGGGTCCGGGCGGTTCGGTGATCCTGCGAGCCGACCCGTCGATCGCAACTCTTCTCCGGTACCAGCGGAATCCACACCACGCCGCCGGCAATGGGACGCACGGTGAGGGAGACACAAGACATGGCAAGGCGGGCGATGACCTGATTCTTCCCGTCCCGCTGGGAACGGTCGTCAGCGACGAGGACGGAACGATGATCGCCGATCTCGTCGAGCCAGGGCAAGAAGTTGTCGCGGTGCGAGGAGGACGAGGCGGTCTTGGCAACGCCGCCTTCGTGGGTCGATCCAACCGGGCTCCATCGGTGGCCGAGCAGGGGGAATATGGCGACGAGGAGTGGTTCACATTGGAGATGAAGCTCCTCGCCGATGCCGCCCTCATCGGCTTTCCCAACGCGGGGAAGTCGACGCTCATCTCGCGGGTATCGGCGGCCAAACCGAAGATCGCCGACTACCCGTTCACAACGCTCGAGCCAAACCTGGGGGTGGTGAGCTTCGACGGTCGAGAGTTCGTTCTCGCGGACATACCCGGGTTGATCGAGGGCGCCGCAGATGGCAAGGGCCTCGGCCATGAGTTCCTCCGTCATACCGAGCGAGCCCGTGTGCTCGTGATCCTGCTCGACCCGGCAGAAACCCAGACCGACCCGCCAGCAGTCCAGTTGGAGGTCTTGAAACGTGAGATTGCCGACTACTCGCCCGAACTTGCTCGGCGACCTCAGCTGGTTGTGATGAACAAATGTGACCTAGATGGTGCGCCCGCTCAAGCGGAAACCCTCGGGGCGATGCCGGTCTCAGCCCTCACAGGGGAGGGTACCCGTGAGGCGCTCCATGCCATTGCCGACCTCGTGGATGAGGCGGAGCGATCCGCACCTGAGCGGCGCGGGTTCGTCCTGCACCGGCCCCTGGGCCCTACCTTCTCCATACGTCGCGAGGACGATGCGTGGAGGGTCGAAGGGCGCTCGGTGGAGCGGGCCGTGGCGTTCGCCGACTTGACCGTTCTCGAGGCTGCCGACATGGCAGCTAAGCGTCTGTCCCGTCTTGGTGTCGACGATGCGCTCGCCGAGGCGGGAGCCGTTGCCGGCGACGAGGTTCGCATCGGCGACATAGCCTTCGAGTTCACGCCAGAGCTCGGCGAAGAGGAATGAGGCGTTGCTACTGCATCATGACTCCGAAACCGCCACACAATGCATAGCAACGCCAATCAGCGACGCCACAGGTCTTTGGTGAACAACACCAACACGGGAAAGATCTCGAGACGACCCACGATCATCAACCCGGATAGCAGCCACTTGGCCAACCCGGGGAGGTTGGCATAGTTGGAGGCGGGCCCGACCTCACCCAAACCGGGGCCGATGTTTCCCAGCGAGGCGGCTACCGCCGAGGTGGCCGTCACCAGATCGAGACCCTCGGACAGGTTGGCGTCGATGAAAGCAAGGCCGAACGTCCCTGTCATGAACAGGAACATGTAGAAGAGGAAGTAAGACTGGACTGCCTCGATGACGGGCTCGGTCACCTTCTGTTTGCCGAAGTGGGTGATGAAGACTCCGCGGGGATGTACCAGGCGTCGTAGATCGGCGAACGCCGCTTTGGACAGGACACCCACTCGAAAGGTCTTGATGGCCCCGGCCGTGGAGCCGGTCATCCCTCCCAGGAACATCAGCCCCACGATCATGATTTGGAGGGCTGGCCGCCACAGCCCGAAGTCGGCCGATGCGAAGCCGGTGGTGGTAGTCAACGAGATCGTGTTGAAGGCGGCATCCCTGATCGCGTCCCCGGTGGAGAAATCGTCGAGAAGACCGCCGGCGACCACGATCACTGCAACCACGGTGATCAGTAGATAGAGGCGGAACTCCGGGTTCTTTGCGTACTCGCCCGGCTTTCTCCAGGCACGAAAGTGAAGCGCAAAGGAGACCCCTGCGGCGAACATGAAGAAGGTGATCACCCACTTCGTGTAATCGCTGAACCCGGCGATGGAATCGGCCTCGGTGCCAAAGCCACCCGTCGACATGGTCGTGAAGGAGTGGATTACCGCCTGGAATCCGCTCATGTCGCCGGCCGAGAGCATGACGATCTCGATGACGGTGATCACCGCATACACCAGCCAGAGACGCTTTGCCGTCTCTTGAAATCGGGGAGTCAGCCGGTCGGGAGTCGGACCGGGAGCCTCGGCGCGCGCCAGTTGCATCCCACCCGTGCCCAACAGAGGGAGGATGGCCACCCCGAGGACGATGACACCCATGCCTCCGAGCCATTGCGTCATTCCTCTCCAAAAGGCGATTCCATGGGGGAGTACCCCCGGGTCGGGGAGAATCGACGCACCGGTGGTCGTGAATCCTGAGGCTGTCTCGAAGACCGCGTCGGTGATGTTGGGGATGGAACCTGTGAAGAGATAGGGGAGTGCGCCAAAGATCGAGAACACGAACCAGGCCAGACCCACCGTGGCGAACCCCTGCTTGACCGTGATGGAACGTGGTCTCGGCACCAACCGGCGCGTGATGTAGCCGACTACGGCGGTGATACCCGCTGCCACGGCTATCCAGGTGGCACTTTGAAGCTCGCCATAGACCCCGCCGACGACCGCGGCGGCGGTCATCGCCACTGCGATGAAGATGAGGACCGATCCGAGGACGAATGCGACCGTTTGCAGCAACGTGAGGACGGGCGGTTGACCGGTGCGCCTCACTCGCGTGGTCATGCGGTGAAGATTGCAGAAGACTCAGCGATGTCGCGTGGCAACGCGAAGAAGATGATGTGATCTCCCGCACGGACCACGGTTGAGCCGTCGGGGACGAAGGTCGTGCCGTTGCGGGATATGCCACCAATGATCACGCCCACTGGCAGGTCGAGATCGAGAAGCGACTTGTCGACTGCTTGCGAGCCGTCGGCAACCTCGATTTCGATGGCTTCGGCATCGGTGTCGGAAAAGGTGGCCACCTGTTCCACCTGTCCCTGTCGGACGAATCGAAGAATCGCCGATGCCGCCATCAGACGGGCCGAGACGGCGGCATCTATGCCCAGACCACTCAGCAGGCTTACATAGGCGATCCGGTTGAATCGTGAGATGGCCATGCCGGCGCCACTTGCTTTGCCGACGAGACAGGCGAGCAAGTTCACCTCGTCCCACCCCGTCAGACCCATCACCACGTCCTTGGACCCGAGGTCCAGCTCGCCGAGCACCTCGGGATCGGTGGGATCCCCGCAAATGACCAATGCCTCCGGGTGTCGATTCGCCAGATAGACGCAGCGATCCGAAGACTCGTCGACGAGAACGACTGATAGCCCCGCATCGGCGAGCACATCTGCGGAGATCTCGGCGAGCCGTGTCCCGCCAACGATGATCGCCCGGTCGATGTGCTTCCTCTTGACGCCGATCAGCTTGGTCGCCTCGTCTACCTTCTCGTCGATGGTCATGACCAGAACGTGGTCACCCGCCCGGACGATGGTGTCACCGTGGGCGACGATGGTGCGGCCATCCCTGACAAGGGCAGCCACCACCCACCCCCATTCGGCCGCTCTCACCCGGAGTTGTCTCAGTGGTCCCCTGGTGATAGGGGCGTTCGGTCCCACCCGCGCCCCGACCATCACGAGCTTGCCATCCGCGAAATGGATCAACTCGCTGGCCCCGCCTAGCCCAACAATGCCGACCAGCTCTTCGGCCGCGGTCGCCGAAGGGTCGATGATCATGTCCACACCCAGGCGATCCGCACCCTCGCGCAGCTCACCGTCTTCGATCCGGGCGATGGTCGTCTTGGCTCCGAGCTGGGTGCCCGTGTAGCAGGCGAGGATGTTGGCGCCATCCGAGCTGGTTACCGCGATGAGGAGATCGGTGTCGCCCGCACCGGCTTCCTCCAGCATGTGGACGCTGGCACCGTTGCCATGCAGGACGAGTGCGTCGATCGACTCCTGTAGCTCGGCTGCCCGGTTCTCATCGTCTTCGATGACGATGACATCCTGGCCGCCCGAGGACAGACGCTCGGCGAGGTAGGACCCGACCGCCCCGGCGCCCACGATGACTATTCGCATTCGGTAGCCACTGGTTCCCGCACAGGACGTTCAGGCTAGACCCGTTGCGCTCGCTTACAACGCTGCTTCGGCATCGATCGGCGGGCCACTTACACTGACCCGGCTTACCCTGGAGCACTATGCAGTTCGATGGCCCCGGCGACGTCGTTGAGGCGTTGAGAGAAGTCGACTATCTGGCAGATGACCGGATCGCTCAAGTCGTCTTCCTCGCGGCTCGCCTGGGCAAACCCGTCCTCGTCGAAGGTCCCGCCGGCGTGGGCAAGACCGAGCTCGCCAAAGCGATGGCAGCCGTGAGTGGCCGCAAGCTGATTCGATTGCAGTGCTATGAGGGCCTCGATGAGGCGAAGGCGTTGTATGAGTGGAACTACAAGAAGCAGCTGCTCAGGATCCAGTCCGATGTGGACCACGACTGGGACACCATCAGCCATGACATCTTCTCGGAGGAATTCCTGCTGACCCGTCCTCTGCTCGAGGCAATTCGCTCGACCGATCCGGTCGTGCTGCTCATCGACGAGGTGGATCGCGTCGAGGTGGAGACCGAGGCACTCCTCCTCGAGATCCTCTCCGATTTTCAAGTGTCGATACCGGAGCTGGGAACGATGAGCGCCAACACGCAACCCATGGTGTTTCTCACGTCGAACAACACACGCGAGCTCAGTGAAGCCCTCAAGCGACGCTGTCTGTTTCTGCACATCGACTACCCGGACGCCGAGCGAGAGCAGGCCATCCTCAATGCCAGGGTGCCCGGTCTCTCTGAGCACCTGGCCGGACAAGTGGCCAAGGTTGCCCGCTCGATCCGAAGCCTCGACCTCAAGAAGGCCCCGTCCGTGTCGGAGACGATCGATTGGGCCCGTACTCTCATCGCATTGTCGGTCGAGGACGTCGACGAGGCAGTCCTCGGCGACACCCTGCATGTGTTGCTCAAGTATCAAACCGATATCGAGAAGGCCGCCAAAGAGCTGACGTCCTCACCCCAGACCTGATGCTTCCGGTAATAACCGGCTTCATCGACGAACTCCGTGACTCAGGGGTACCGGTCTCGATGGTCGAGGCCATCGACGCCATGCGTGCCGTCGAAGCCATAGACATGGGGTCGCGGGTGGCTCTGCGGGAGACATTACGGGCGACTCTGGTGAAGAATCTGCGCCACGAGCGCGCCTTTGACACCGCGTTCGACATCTACTTTGCCACCGTCCCCACCCCGGCGGGCGGCGACGAGGTCGGTGACGAAGAGGGGCCTGGCCCATCTCTCACCGGCGGGGGACAAGGCGGACCGGGGGATTCGGGTCTCGACGGGGAAGACTTGTTCCAGGCGCTCCTGAACGCCCTGGCGAGCATGGACCCGGACGCGCTTCGTCGTGGTGTGCGCGATGCGGTCGACCAGTTGGCAGGGATGGAACCGGGTCGGCCGGTGGGCGGCACGTACTACATGTATCGAACATTGCGCCGTTTGGACATGGCCAAGCTCGAGGCGGAGCTGCTCGAGGCCTTGACCGGTGATCAGGAGCTCTCTGAATTCGAGGAGAGGTTGCTCCGGGAGGAGGTGGAGAGCCTGTTGGAGAGACTCCGGGAAGAGATTCAGGAAGAGATCAGACGTCGTCTCGTTTCTGACCGGGGCCGTGAGGCCGTGGCAAAGACGCTGAGACGACCGTTGATCGAAGACGTCGATCTGATGCATGCCACCACCAACGATCTCGCCGAGATGGAGGCCGCCATCGGCCCGTTGACCCGGAAGCTGGCGGCGCGGCTTGCCCGACGCAGGAAGAAGCGAACCGGGCGGCTCGACTTCCGCCGCACTGTCCGCAAGTCATTGGCGACGGGAGGAGTGCCGGCCGACCCACAGTTCCGCCATCCCCGCCCCCATCGGCCCGAAGTTTGGCTCCTGTGCGACATATCGGGATCGATGGCGACCTTCTCCAGATTCACCCTCCAATTCACACATGCGATGTCGACCCACTTCTCGAGACTGCGGTCGTTCGCCTTCGTCGACACCATCGATGAAGTCACCGACTTCTTCGGTCCCGGCATCGACTTCGGATCGGCGGTGTCTCGTATCACGACGGAAGCGGAAGTGGTATGGCTCGACGGCCACTCTGATTACGGGAACTCGCTCGAGACCTTCCACACCCGTTACGGCAGCCAGCTGACACCGAGGACGACGGTCATCATCACGGGTGACGCCCGGAACAACTACCGACCTCCTCGGGACGGCGTGCTGGCCGATGTGGCGCGGGTTTCCCGAGCCCTGGTTTGGCTCAACCCCGAGCCTCGCGCCTACTGGGACACGGGTGATTCGGCGATGTCGCACTATGCCCGGCACTGCACTTCGGTCCACGAGGTGAGGACCCTCCGTCAGCTGGAGGAATTCGTCGAGACTCTCACACTTCCAACGGGCAGACAGACTCAAAACGTCTAAACCGCGAGGCTCCGTCTGCCGATATCGGGTGTGCTCGAAGACGGGTTATCTCAATCGTCAGGTGAACAGATGGGCTCACGAATTCTGATCGTCGAAGACAGCGCGGTCATCCGGCGCCTCATCGAAGTATGTCTTCGCGCAGCGGATCTCGAGATAATCACCCGTGACGATGGAAAGTCGGGGCTGGCTGCGGTGACCGCGGAGTCTCCGGACCTCGTCGTCTTGGACATCGGTCTGCCCGGGATGGATGGCTGGGAGGTTCTGGACCGGATCAGGGGTGACGAGGCAACTCAGTCGATGCCCGTCGTGGTGCTCACGGCTCACGCCGAGGAGGAGTCGAGACGACGTGCCAACGAGGGCGGCGCCGACGCCTTCGTCACCAAGCCGTTCCAGCCGAACGACTTCCGGTCTACGGTCCTCTCGCTACTGGAGTAGGCGTCTTCGATGGCGCCCGTCTTTGCTTGGTTTGCGTCCGGAGCTTTGCAGTAGCATCAGCGCTCGGAAACCACGACAGCTTGCTATAGCAACGCCGCAGCTTCCGCCTCGCGTGAGTGCTATCTAACCTGCCGCCGGTGACTACCGAAGCCGCCATACCTTCTTTTCTCGGTGCTCCCGTGCAGAGGCGGGAGGACCCCGCGCTTGTTTCGGGGACTGCACGCTACGTCGACGACATCACTCCCACCGGCACCCTCTACCTGGCAATCGTCCGGTCCCCGTTCGCTCATGCGGAGATAACCGCCATAGATACCGACGCCGCCCGAGAGCTTCCTGGCGTATGGGCTGTGATCACACCCGAAGACGTGGCTGATGTGATCATGCCACCCACCCCGCGGCCCGACCGAAATGTCCCCCGACGCTTTCCGCTGGTCCAAGACAAGGCGCTCATGCCCGGAGATCCCGTCGCTGCCGTAGTGGCCGATTCGCCGGCGATCGCCAGAGACGCTGCCGATCTCGTATTCGTCGACTATGAGCCGCTCGAGGTCGTCGGCGAGGTGGAGCAAGCCCTCGAGGCCCCACCCATCCACGACGGTCTGGAATCGGATAGCAACGTTGCCTACGACCGTTCCAAGGGTGACAGGGCTGCATTCGATGCCGTTGACGGCGACATCCGACTGTCCGGTGTCGTCGACCATCCTCGGGTCGTCCCTGCACCCATGGAAAACCGCGTCATCCTGGCCGAGTGGAACGAGGGCGGGCTCACCGTTCACATGGCGAGTCAGGCGCCACAGCTGATGCAGGAGCAGATCGCTGCTGACTTCGACCTCCCGCAGTCGTCTGTGCGTGTCATCACCCCTTTCGTCGGTGGCGGGTTCGGCTGCAAGTTCGACCTCGCCGAAGAGGAGTATCTGACCATCATCGCTGCCCGTCAGACCGGACGACCTGTGAAGTGGTCAGAGTCGCGGCGGGAACACCTTCTCACCATCGGCCACGGGCGGGCGCAGCGTCATACCTATGAGGTGGTTGCCGACAACGACGGCAACATCAAGGCGCTCTGGGTCGACAGTCTGATCGATTTGGGTTGCCGTCATCGCTACCTCTCATTCATGGAGATCACACCGCGGATGGGCACGGGTACTTACGACATCCCGGTCTACGGATGGCGGATGCGCGGTGTTTGGACCAATCGAGCGCCACGTGGCATCTATCGAGGAGCAGGTCGTCCTGAGGCGACTCTCACGATCGAACGGGTCGTCGACGCCGTCGCCGCTGCCACTGGTCTGGATCCTGCCGAGGTCCGGCGTCGCAACTTCGTCTCTCCCGATCGGTTTCCGTATGCATCGTCGGGTGGAAAGGAGCTCGGCGGGTACGTCTACGACACGGGAGAATACGAGCGCGCCCTTGACCGGCTGCTCGAGGTTGCTGACTACGACGGCCTGCGCCGGGCCCAGTCGGCGGGGCGTGACGAGGGTCGTCTCATCGGAGTCGGCATGGCGGCGTACGTCGAGGTCTGCGGTTTCGAGAGCTGGGGTGCGGCTCGCATCCAGGTGCACGCCGACGGCTCTGTGACCTGTTTCGTTGAGACTCTCGACCAGGGCCAAGGCCATCGCACCTCATTCGCACAACTCGTGGCCGGAGTGCTCGGGCTGGACATCTCTCGGGTCAGGATCGAACAGGGTGACAGCTCGACCTCGCCCTACGGGTGGGGCACCTCCGGGTCGCGGTCCATCGCTCAAGGCGGATCGGCCAGCCACGCTGTCGCCGAAAAAGTGGCAACCAAAGCCAGAAAGATCGCCGGTCATTTGCTGGAGGCATCGGATGCCGACATCGTGTTGATCGGCGGCAAGGCACAGGTGACGGGCACCGAGGTCGCGGTGACGTGGGAGGAGATCGTCACCGCCGCAATGCGTGGCAACGTGCCGGACGGCCTGACCCCCGGTCTCGACGAGGAGATCCATCTGCGGTCCGGTGGCCTCAACTTTCCGTTCGGCATGCATCTGGCGGTCGTAGAGATCGACCCCGAGTCCGGGTCCCCTCGTCTCGACCGGATGTGGGCAGTCGACGACGCCGGCAACATCATCAACCCGATGCTGGCGGATGGTCAGCGTCATGGTGGTCTTGCTCAGGGGATCGGTCAGGCGTTGTACGAGCGGGTTCTCTACGACACCGACGGCAACCTGGTGACGAGCTCGTTCATGGACTATCTCATCCCGACGGCGGGCACGCTGCCTTCGTTCGACCTCGATAGCACGGTGACCACGACGCCGACCAACCCGCTTGGGGCGAAAGGCATCGGTGAGGCCGGCGCGATCGGCTCGACTCCTGCGGTGCTCAACGCCGTCGCCGACGCCCTCGGCGGCGCCGAAGTCCAGGTGCCGGTGACTGCCGAGCAGATCTGGAAGGTGCTTCGAGACTCATGAACCGTTCTGTGCGGATTTGTGGACCATGGCGGTAGACAAATCCTCACAGAAAGGGGCCAAAGGGATCCCACGGCGACGGATCGCAATTCTTGGCCTGGTCACCATCGCCGTGTACGGCTCCTGGTTCTACAGCTTCGGCGTGCTGCTCGATCCAATCATCGCCGACACCGGTTGGAGCGAGCCTGCCGTCGCCGCCGTCTTCAGTTCCTCGGCGGTTATCGCCGGCTTTGGCTCGCTCGCCGGAGGGTGGCTTCTGGATCTCTGGGGGAGCCGCATCGTCTTCGGAGTCGCAGCCGTCTTCGGTGGTGGGGCATTGTGGTTGGCCGCCGACGCCGAGAGTGCTGCCACTTTCGCATTACTGGGCGCGGTAGGTGGCGGTGTGTTGGCTTCACTCGGCTTCTATCACGTCACGCAGACCGCGGCGGTGCGGGTGAGCCCACGCGCCGAGGACCGGGCGATAGCGGTCCTCACCATTTGGGGTGCTTTCGCCAGCGTCATCTACATCCCGATCACCGCCTGGCTGGTCATACGACTCGACTGGCGGGTGACCCTCCGGATTCTGGCGGCGACGACCGTCGTGGTGCTCGCCGTCGCGGCTGTGATGATCGACACGCGTGTGCGCGGCGACGTCGAGCGACCGCGTGTCCTGGGCAATGTCGGCCAGACCTTGCGCACCGGTCGGGCCCGCCGCTTCTTGACGAGTCAGGCTCTCGCCGGACTGGGAGTTGGGACGATTCTCGTCTACCAGGTTCCTGCCATGACTTCAGCTGGCCTGGCGCTGGCTGCCGCCTCCTTCTGGGCAGGCTTTCGAGGTTTTGCCCAATTGGGCGGGCGACTGCCGCTCATGCCCCTGGTGAACCGTTTTGGGGTCGCGAACTCGCTCCGGATCGCATATGTCGCGATCAGTGCCGGGTCGATCGCTCTTGCGTTCGCCGGCAACCAGGTGCTCGCCGCTGTGTACGCCATTGCGGCCGGGTTTGGAATCGGTGCCGTCTCTCCATTGGTGGGCATGCACTCGAAGAACGTCTTCGGAGCGAGGGCGATGGGGACGGCGATGGGTCTGATCAGTCTTGCCTTCCTGCTCTGTAATTCGGCCGGGCCTATTGCGGCGGCATGGGTGGCAGGACTCACCGGATCCCGCGCCATCCCGGTGGCGATCAGTGGTGTCATCGTCGGCACCGCTGCCCTGGTGGTCAGAGGGACCGACTGAAGCTGTACTCGGCCGACTCGCACACGATTCGGTAACCGATCCTCTGATAGATCGCGTTCGAGGTTGAGTTGTCGAGGTCGGTATAGAGAAAACAGAACTGGTTTCCATTGTCGATCAGCCATTGCGACTGTGCAGCCACCAGCCGAGAGGCATAGCCCCTGGCTCGGTGTTCCACCGGTGTGTAGACGGGACCGATGCGTATGCCATTCGGAGTCGGCCCGCTATACGCGGACATGCAGACGATCGCGGAGTCGGTTTCGTGAATCCAGACTCCGGCCACGTCGTCTGCTTCTTCGAGTCGCCGCTCCAGATTGCGGTTGGCGGCCTCCGGGTCGGCCTCCTCTCCGGAGACCTCTTCCATGAAGGCGATCATCCACGTCAGAAGGAGGTCGCGCTCGTCGCTCGTTGCCCTTCTCGATCCTGGTTCGATCGGGACATGTACCTCTGAGAGCTTGTAGATCCCCTGTCGGAACTTGCGCACAAGTGTGCTGCGATGGCGAGCAAACCAGTCGACCTCCGGCAACGCGCCGATGATGCCAGGAACTTCCGGCGTGGCCGTGGCCAGAGCGTCTACGCCTTCCAGGGACTGGGTTCGTGCCAGGATCAGACCTTGGGGCGGGGTCCGGGCAGCGGCGGTGACGATTTCGTCCCCGTCGATGACCGTCCACCCGATCAACTTGTCGTAGTCACCCCGAGCCGCGCCGGCCACCACACCGAGGATCAGGTTGTTGGCTGCTTCTTCTCTCAGCAAGAAGGGCATCGCGGTCTGCAGGAACGAGTCTGCGTCTTCGAACGGCACGATCTCCATTTCGAGAGGCTATCGAGGGCGAGTCGCACAATTGGAGGGCTGCGTCAGCCGGCCTCCTCCGCGATCACCTCGGCGAGCCGCTCGATCAGATCGACGACTCTGTTTGAGTAGCCCCACTCGTTGTCGTACCAGGACATCACCTTGACCAGGTTGCCGCCCATCACCTGGGTGCCGCTGGAGTCGAAGATGGACGAGTGGGGGTTGCCGATGATGTCGGTGGAGACGATGGGGTCCTCGGTATATTCGATGATGCCCCGGAGCGGGCCTTCCGCCGCCTGCTTTATTGCTGCGTTGACCTCGTCGACTGTGACGTCTTTCTCCAACTCGACGACCAGATCGACAGTCGACCCGTCGGGGACAGGTACCCGCATCGCCATACCGTCGAGTTTCCCGTCCAGGTTGGGCAGCACCTCGCCGACGGCCTTGGCGGCGCCGGTGGTCGTGGGGATGATGTTCTCGGTGGCCGCCCTGCTGCGACGAAGGTCCTTGTGGGGGACGTCGGCGAGACGCTGGTCGTTTGTGTAGGCGTGCACCGTCGTCATTACACCGCTCTTGATCCCAAAGGAGTCGTCGAGCACCTTTGCCAATGGTGCCAGGCAGTTGGTGGTGCACGACGCATTCGAGACGATGAGATCCTCGGGGCCCAACTCGCCATCATTGACACCGAGAACGATGGTCTCGTCGATTTTGTCCTTACTGGGGACGGTGAGGATCACCCGCTTGGCCCCGGCGTCGAGATGCTTCTGCAACGAGGCGCGGTCCCGGAACACGCCTGTCGACTCGATGACGATATCCACGCCCAACTGCTTCCATGGAAGCATCGCCGGGTCGCGCTCGACGAGCATCTTGATCTCGTGGTCGCCCACTGTCATCACGCCGTCGGAGACGCTGACTTCCTGGTCGAAGCGTCCCATGACCGAGTCGTATTCCAACAGGTAGGCGAGGATGTCGTCGTCTGACAGATCGTTGATGGCTACCACCTCGATCCCTGATTCGGGTCGCGAGGCGATGATGCGAAAGACGGCGCGGCCGATGCGGCCAAATCCGTTGATGGCGACGCGGGTCATTGTGAACCTCCTCCAGCGGCGATCGATGCCGCTACTTCGACCACCCGATGCGAGTAGGCCCATCCGTTGTTGAACCAGGTGATGGTCTTCACCAGATTGGCGCCCGTCACCATGGTTGCGAGGCTGTCGTAGATCCCCGAGTGCGAATTGAGTCGGACGTCGGAGGACACGATCGGATCGGCGACGAACTCGATGACGTCTGTGTACTTCGAAGACACCTCACTCTTGACCTTGTCGTTCACCTCATCGATCGTGACCGGCTGCGAGGTCTCGGCGACCATGTCGATGGTCGAGCCGTCGGGCACGGGCACGTTGAGAGCGGTCACCATCAGCTTGCCACTCAGCTCGGGGAGGACCTGGGTGATGATCTCAGCAGAGTTGGTCTCCGCCGGGATGATGTTCTCCCCGGCGGCCCGACTGGTGCGATAAGCGTCGGTGGGGACATCGGCGAGACGACCTGCGTTGGACATCGCCTTGACCACAGTCATGTACACCCTTCCGAGACCGAAGGCCTCGTCGAGAATGCTGAGGATCGGGGCGGCGGCGTTCGAAGTATTCGAGCCGAGGGCGACGATGTCAGGACCGGAATCGAGCACCTGGTCGTTGATGCCCCTCAGGAGAAGCGGGATCTCGCCCGGTTTCTCCGGACTAGATGTGAGCACCACCTTGCGCGCCCCCGAGTCGAGATGCCCCTGCAGGGTCTCCTTGTCGCGGTAGCGGCTGGTGGTCTCGAGGACGATGTCGACGTCGAGGGCACGCCAGTCCGTGTCGGCCGGGGTCCGGCTGTCAGTGAATGACACGGTCTTCGACCCGTACGCGAGATTCCCGTCGTGATACTCGACGTCGACCGGGAATCGCCCATAGATCGAGTCGTACTTCAGGAGGTACGTGAGGGCCTCGGGCTCGGCGATATCGGCAATGGCGACGATGTCCAAGTCGTCTCTGTCATGGAGCAGTCGGAACACGTTGCGACCGATGCGGCCAAACCCCATCAGCCCGATCCGGGCAGCTGTCATTTCTCTCCTTTTCTCGATTTCGAAGTTAGGCGCGAACCCCTGGAATCTGAAACCAGATAGCCGTACGTTGGCATCGGGGAGATGTTCGTTGCACTAGCTATCGTCGCCGTGTGTCTCAGCCCGCCGGTCGGTGGGCCGGTGACCGCTGGCTACGCACCGGTCGGCGACTATGCCGGTCACTGGGGGGTGGACTATGCGAGCGCCGTTAATGACGTCGTGGTGGCGCCGATTGCCGGCAGAGTGACCTTCGCCGGGTCGGTGGCAGGAATGAGAACCGTGACGATCGAGCCAGTCCCCGGTTACAAGGTGTCACTGTCATATCTGTCGACTATCAGAGTGTCGAACGGCCAGCGGGTCGTGCGCGGAGTGGCGATAGGAGAAGCCGGGATCCCGCATGGCGTTCCTGGAGTTCATATGTCGACCCGAATCGATGGGGAGTATGTCGACCCCACGGCGTTGCTCGGCTGTGCTGAGACCGACATCTCCAGGGCGTTGAGGCTGATCACGCCGCCCCGTCCCTATGCTCGTCGTCGTGCGCACAGGAATCCTCGGCGGGACCTTCGATCCGATCCACATCGCGCATCTCCACGCCGCGGAGTGTGCCAAGCACCAGTTGGGTCTCGACAGAGTCCTGGTTATTCCGGCCGGCAACCCCTGGCAGAAGACCGACCGCCGGGTTTCTTCTGACGAGGACCGCGTCGCCATGTGCCGGCTCGCCGTGGAAGGCGTCGACGGTCTCGAGGTCGACGAACGGGAGATCTGGCGCGAGGGTCCGACCTACACCATCGACACGTTGGCCACCTTTCCGGACGACGAAGAGATCTTCTTGATCGTGGGAGGCGATGCCGCTGCCGGTCTGCGCACCTGGCAGCGCTGGGAGGAGATCCTCGACCGGGCAAACTTCGTGGTGATTCCGAGACCGGGGAGTCCCACGAGCGACATACCAGGTTCGATCACGGTCGACATGGGAGCGCTCGAAGTGAGTGGCACCGAGATACGGAGCCGGGCCTCTGAAGCTCGGCCTTTTCGCTATTTGGTCACGCCCCAAGTCTATGAGTACATCCTCTCGCGCGATCTCTATACGAAAGACCTATCAGACGATATGGTGGGCTGACTCATGAAGCTGGAGACCACGTCATAGAGCACAGTGTCGAACTGGCCCGTGCGGCCGCCGACGCCCTGTTCGCCAAGAACGGAGCCGACATTGTCCTGCTCGACGTGGAGGAAGCCTTCTTCCTCTCCGATGTTTTCGTCATCGTCACGGGGTCGTCCCGAATCAACGTCCAGGCGTTGGCCGATCATGTTGAGGAGAGGCTGGGAGAGCGGTTCGAGGTCAAGCCGCTACGCGTGGAGGGACGGACCGAGGGTGAGTGGTGTCTCGTCGACTTTGGCGACATCATCGTCCACATCTTTCAGGCCGAGCCCCGTGAGTACTACTCCTTGGAACGGCTCTGGGGCGACGCCGGGCGGATCAGATGGGAGGAGCCGGCGGTCACCGACGGCTGAGGGTGTTTCTCTCGGTGTCAGCGGACGGCGCGAAGTTGTCCAGCCATGGCCCGTCTGGGACCAGCAGGCCATTCACCCAGGAGTTCCTTGTTGATCAGGGCTTCGTACTGCCAGCTGAGGTCTCGAATCGAGGTCTCCAGACTGTTCGCCTCGTCATCGAGACCATCTTCCCTCATACGATGGGCAAGCTCTCTGAGGTGGTTGGTGGCCTCCCATAGCGCCCTGCTGTGATGGAGGACCTGTTGGTCCCGGTGTGCAGTTGATATGAGTCTCATAGTCTTGCCTCCGACTCGCTCCCGGCCCGCAGTTCGCTCCTCGGTTACCCATACGTGTGTCCCGACAAACTCAGATCGGACTCTGGTCGCCCTGCCCGAGTGGCCCGGAGTTAGATCAGCCGAGACGACGGATATAAACTGCGAAATCTCGACCACGGGGCTGTAGCTCAGTTCGGCAGAGCACTTGACTGGCAGTCAAGGGGTCAGGGGTTCAAATCCCCTCAGCTCCACTACCAAACCCCCTGGTAACAGGTGGTTTATCCAGTTCCTTCCAAGGCACCCCTTCGCCGAGAGTCCGCGAAAAGTCCGCGGGAGTCCGCGAGAAGGCATGTGAGAATGGCGCTTGCGGAACCCGAGAAGCGGACCAGCATCTACAGCACCAATGACAGCCCAGGACGACGCGGTTCACCATCTGGACGGCCACGCACGCATCATC
>DASPGH010000028.1:0-3066 GCA_035620735.1 Acidimicrobiia bacterium
AGCGCTCGGTTCGAATTCAGGCGATCTCCCGAATCCGTAGGCCACGGACTCCCTCGAAGTCCGAGCGATTACGAGTGAACAGACTCAACTTGTGCTCGACCGCCGTGGCTGCGATCAATGCGTCGGGAAGTCGGATCCCTGACTCACGTCGCAGTCTGCCGGCCCGCTCCGCGATCACTCGGCCGACCTCGATCTCACGAAACGGAGCGAGGAGAACGCTCACAATCTCCGTGGCTGTGTTTCCAGCGAGCAACTCCGCCCTGGTCACGACTGAATAGTGAACTCGGTGAGACTTCGGCTCGAGCTCTTTCGCACCCCGCAGATGATCGACAAACACGTCGGTGTCGATGAGAAAGTCAGCCACGATCCCACTCGTCGCGAGATGGCACCTTGAGGTCCGGAACGGACCCAAACGTGGCAGACAAGGCAGCGCTCGGATCTGCCTGCTCGTCTAGATAACCGTCGACCGCACGACGAATTATCTCTGCCATCGTCACCCCCTCGGCGGACGCCAATTCATCGATTCGACGCCTCTGCTCGTCGGTCAAGTAGATCTGGGTTCTCGTCGACATACAGCGCAGTATACAGCACCACACCTTAGATCCCGACTAGAACTTGTGACGTTCTCCCGCAGCCAGGCGTCGATCGCCTTCCAGTCGAGATTCCCTTGCTCCATCAGCCCGATGAGAAGACGATGATGTTCCATCGAATCTCCGGCCAACTCGAATCCGTTCAGCCGAATATCATCCAACGAGAACGACAACGTGTTTACCGGAATGTCGACGTCAGAAGCGTCGCTGCGAACGACAACTCGGTGAGCTGAGACCACCCAGCTCCTCAACGGTGGTCTGGTCGATGGTTGGGCCGCCTCTCGGCGAACCATTCCACCCCCTCGGGTTCGTTAAAGCAAGCCACGCGAAAGACCCCCCTTCGGAATGTCCTCCAGGGGGCCCCGATCTTTCAGATGTCTTGTTCAACACCTCTTTGGTTCACCAAACCTTGGGCCCTGACAGAGCCCAAGGGTCAGGAATCAGATCGACTCAACTTCTTCGTTGATCTCGATCCTAGGGGTGCCAACGATGCCGGCTTCGGTCATCTTGGCCTTGAGGCTCGGGTTGTCGACGAAGGCCTTGGCCAACTCGAGGGTATCGAAACCGGCGACAACGGTCACCATGTTGGGATCCTCGACCGAGCGATTCACTCTCGCGAACTTCGCACCACCCTCGGATGTGGGACGGAACGTGTCGTACACGGTCTTCCACTTGGCGTAGTCGGTGACTGAATGGCGGATTGCAGTAGTAATCATGAGTCCTCCTCATATAGCTGCTTGTGTGTTACATACTCTAACACAAACAAGGAGTTCTAATTAGACTTTAGAATTCTAGACGAACTCAGCACGCGAAGTAGGTTGCTAGACCACCATGCAGCTCAATCTCAAACGAAAAGGTGACTACGCCGTCAGGGCCATGATCTCGGTTGGACGCCAACATGGAGCCGATCTGCGTCAAGCCCGTCAGATCTCCACCGAGATGCACATCCCCTACAAGACCTTGACCCTGATCCTGGCCGGATTGGTCGCCGAGGGACTACTGGTGGCCAGCCATGGGCCCAAAGGAGGCTATCGCTTGGCCCGACCCCCCGGTGAGATCAGTCTCCTCAACATCGTGGAAGCAGCCGAAGGACCCGCCAAGGTCGATCGTTGCGTCCTACGCGATGGTCCCCGCGACTGGGAGGCAACCTGTCCGGTTCACGACACGTGGTCCCGCACCCAGGATGCAATCATCAAGGAGTTGGCGTCGACCTCCCTCGCCGACCTGACTGCAATCGACGCCGCCATCGAAAGCGGTTCGTACCAACCCGAGACCCCTCCCCACATCAAGCTCACGGCTCGACATGGCAACCGCAATTAGCCGTCCCCGAACCAATACCAATGAGGACCTGTTGTGACTGACCCCGGTGCTCCATCGAGGGGCGGGCGCCGCCGTGGGCACATGCGGCATCAACCGCACAGTCAATCACCACGGGCGAACTGCTCAAAGGGCCGATACGAGACTGCGGCCATCACGGATACCTTCGACAAGGAGCTCTCCCGCCTGGTCGCCGAGAAAGCCGGCCAGAGGTCCCACCAGGCCGAAGAGATGGGCATCGTCCTCCCACGCCCGAGCACCTAGATCGGCATCGCCACTCCCACCGACATCGAAGCGGCCGGTGGTCACATCGACCCACACCCCCCCCACCCCCGACCCTGGCGAATAGGTCCCGGTAGGTGGTACGCGCGAAGAGTTCTGAACCGTCGACCCAAACTCGGTCGTAATGGACTTACGGGATCCGTCCGCGACGAAGAAGGATCAGAATGACAGAGAAGACCCTCTACGAGAGGCTCGGCGGCGTTTTTGCCATCGCCGCGGTGATCGACCACTTCAGCGATGAGGTCGTCAAGAATCCCATTGTTGGCCAAGAGTCGCAGAACCCCGCTCTGCGGGAGTGGCACACCAACCAGCTGAGCAGACTTCCGGGCCTTAAGTTCATGAGGACGCTCTGGGTCTGCAACGTTGCGGGTGGGCCTTTCGAATACGTAGCCACAGAGCCAGGGTTGACAGCTCTGGGCCTGGAAGAGGCCCATCGCAAGTTTCGGATATCTTCGGATGAATTCGATGAAGTGGCGGCTGAGCTCGGGCGCACTCTTGACTTCGTCGGTGTCCCCGAGAAGGAGAAGGAAGAGGTTCTGGCTGCCTTTGCCGCGCACAAAAGCGAGGTGATCGTCGACTAGGACGGTTACCTCCTCACAGACGGTAGCGAGGAACTCCCGCTGGCTGTGCGGCGCCGATGGCTCATGCGTGGGAGACATTGGAGGGCCCCAAAGGTTGGGAGAGAGAGCCAATTCGAGGTGCCCATTCGGTGCCGATCGCTCTGATCAGCAGCCGCAGAAGCGGGTCCTTCTCCCGACGCCGCCACAACTCCAGAGACCATCCGACTCTTCGGCATCGGAAGCGTGCCAGGATCAGAGTTGTCGGCTGGAAGCGCAGTCGAAGGAGACCCCATGGATCAGCCTCAATCGAGGGTCAG
>DASPGH010000029.1:0-48468 GCA_035620735.1 Acidimicrobiia bacterium
CAGGTCGGTGATCAGCCAGATGGCGAGAGTCAGGCCGATGAGAGAGATCGGGAAACCGATTGCCACGCCACGGACAACCGCCTTGCCCATGCGGGAGTCCTGCGTGGTCTCTCCTTCGGTGTGCTCTGCCATGGTCTCATGATGCCAGATCCCCGACTGGTCTGACACCACCGCATATCCACCGGTCCAGTTAGCGTACGGCTCGTCGATGTTCACGCCATACGAGGAGCGCCAGTCACAAATCCCGTTCGCCTCGGCGGAGTACATCTCATTCGCTTCCCGTAACTCATTTCTGGGCTGTCCCGCAGTCACATTCGACGAGTTGGGTGACGGCGACGTCGTCATCGTGGGGGCACCGTTCGACTGGGGCACGACCTACCGGCCCGGAGCGCGCTTCGGGCCATCGGCGATCAGGAATGCCGACTACGGGGCCATGGATGGCTATCGACCACATCTCCCTACCGGTCTCGACCCGTTCGAGGTGCTGGGTGTCGTCGACGTCGGAGACGTATACGTGCAACCGGGACGACTGGAAGGCTCGATCGAGCGCATCGCCGACGTGGTTGAGGGAATCGCTCGCAAGGGCAAGGTCCCGATCGTCCTTGGCGGCGACCACACCATCACCTGGCCTGACGCTCTCGGAGTAGCCCGCGTCCACGGCTTCGGTGAAGTCGCTCTGATCCATTTCGATGCCCATGCCGACACCGGGTTCACCCAGAACGGCGGCTTGATCGGTCATGGGACACCTATGAGGCGACTCATCGAGTCGGGTGCGGTCCCCGGTCATCGCTTCGTGCAGATCGGTCTGCGCGGCTATTGGCCCGAACCCGAGGTCATGGAGTGGATGCGGGAGCACAAGATGCGCTCTTTTCTCATGAACGAGATCATCGACAGGGGTCTCGATGATGTGGTGGACGAAGCGGTCCGCTATTCGCTCGAGGGTGGGGCGAAGGGTGTGTTCATCTCGGTCGACATCGACGTGGTCGACCCCGGTTTGGCGCCGGGGACGGGGACGCCGGAGCCGGGTGGGCTCAACTCCCGCGAGATCCTCGACACCGTACGTCGTCTGTCCAAAGAGTTGAAGGTCCTCGGCGCCGACATCGTCGAGGTCTCCCCTCCATATGACGGGCCGGGTGAGCAGACCGCCTATCTCGCCAACCGTGTCGTCCTGGAGGTCTTGAACGGCATGTCGGAGCGCAAGACCGGCGTCTAGCGCACGGTCTTTCGACATCTCAGGGCTGCAGGCTTCACTTAGCGAAGTCCACAACCCTGGGTTTGCGGAACGGCCGTTTGTCGTCCCGCTAGAACTGGATCCCTGGGAACCGCTCCTTGACACGTCGCCAGGCTTTGCGGACCGAGGACCAGAGCCAGATGGTGAGGGCGGTGGCGCCGATCACGAGCAGGATGACCACGACGATGGTGATGATCGGGTAGCTGACCGCCAAGGTGACGAGGAGGGCAACGCCCACGTCCTCGCCCAGTGACACCGCGGCGTTCGAGAACGGCTCCGGCGAGGCGTTGACGACCATCCGCGTGCTGGCTTTCGCCGAATGGGCGTCGAGCGCGAGCAGACCGGACGTGATGGCGCCGAGGGCGGTCCCGATGCTGTTGGAGTCACCGGCGATGACCGCACCGATGGCGGCGGCACCGATCGGTCGGATGAACGTGTGCACGGTGTCCCAGAAGCTGTCTAGGAACGGCACCTTGTCGGCGAAGAACTCGACCACGAACAGGATGCCCGCAACGATCATGAGGTCGGTTCGCTGCAGAACATCGGGGATGTCGGCCCATCCCGACCGCCCGGCTATCCCGAGCATCAGCGTGACCAGATAGAGGTTGATTCCCGAGGCCCAACCCGACCCGCCGATGAGGCTGATGGTCTCTGTCATGATGCTTCCCAGACGATGAGAGCGGCCCAGCCGTCATCGGCCTCGTCCTCGAGGTAGTTCTCCAACATGCCACGGACCTCGAATCCATGACTCAGCTGGAAGCTGAGAGTCGGATCGGTCAACCGTCCGGCGACCACCTCCTCGACGTACTCGGCCGCTGACCTAGAACCCTTGTGCTCGAAGTACCCGGGGAGTGATGCCCCGGCGATGATGCCGCTCTTGCCGTCCCGTCTCACCAAATCCTTGCGCGCCTCGTAGAGCATCGAGCCGATCCCCTTCCCGCGGTGGTCGGGGTGGACGCTGATGTCGGTCCCGTAGTACCAGGCGCCGCTCGGGTCGTGGTTGCCACACTGATGCTCACCGGTGATGCCTGCGATGGTGTGCTGGGGGTTGTCGAAGTCGAAGTCGAGATATATGCCGGCACCCTGCCCCACGGGGACGCCATCGACCAACACGACGAAATAACCCTCCGGGAACACCTCGGCGTAGGCCTCGATGTCGTCAGCGGTCAGCAGATCCTCGGGGTTGGCCATCGGAAACGACAAGAGCTCGATCTCCTCGAGCGCTGTGGCCATGTCGGCCTCCAGGTTGACGATCTCGATGCTCAGAGCTGAAACGTCTCCCATGGGTGGTCGCCGGGAATGCCCCAGACTGCCCGCATGGTCCGGGCTGCGGGATCGATGATCACCGCCCCACACGTGCCGACCTCGTCGAGATCGTCCACTCGTCTGGAGATCATCGGGTTGGCAAAGAACGCCTCGAGATCGTGGGCGTTTTCCTCACCCAGCTGCAAACGCTCATCACTGTTCAGAACCCACTCCTGGAGACGCTGCGCCTCCTCTGCCTTCGTCTCGTCGAAAAGACAGTTGTTGGCGTGAACGAGCGGGTTCCCGTTCGTGCGCGTCACCCGCTTGATCTGGGGCATGGCTTCGATGGTTGCGCCTTTTCCGTCGGGCCCCATGAGGAAGTAGTTGTGGCCGCCGGCGAGGTCGGCGTCGAGAACGACCTTCATCGCATCGTCGAGGTCGGTCTGCTCCAGGACCTTCCTCACCACAAAGGGCCAGGTCACTCCGGGCTTGCCCATGGCGGTCAGATTGTTGATGCCAACGGCGATCCCGGCCTCGTTCATCCCGATCTGACCGAGACAACCGGCGGTCGTCTGCACGAA
Source organism: Acidimicrobiia bacterium (assembly GCA_035620735.1). Classification (GTDB taxonomy): domain Bacteria; phylum Actinomycetota; class Acidimicrobiia; order Spongiisociales; family ZC4RG35; genus JANQRA01. The sequence continues at coordinate 3,058 of DASPGH010000029.1, forward strand.
GGCGTCGGGGCCCATCAGCGGGTCGATCTTGAGCATGATGACGAACTCGCCCGCGGAGGCGTGCATGTCCCACGTCTGGGCGAACAACCCGGTCTTCGGGTTGACGATCCCGGTGCAATTGTGCTCCTCGCCGGCCACGCCAATGCGGCTCCGTACCACGTCGACGAGGTCAGTGAAACCTCCGACGGCCACGGCCTCCTGAGGAGTGATGCCGGAAGCCGACGCCATCGCCAGCATCTCGCCGTAGAGATTCTCCGAGAACCGCTCGTGGTGCTCCAGTGTCTCGTCGGCGCAGCTGAGTATGAGGTCATGCGCCGCCGAGCCCCCGCTCCAGTCTTCCTGGGTGGTGAGGCGGATGCGCTCGTTGGCGTACTTGCGGATCATTTCCGAGCACGCCGAGCCATGCCCCCGGCCGAGGTCTGCAGAGTCGCCGAAGATCTCGAGAACGCGCATCTCGCCGCCGAACATGACGCCAGGATACCTATTCGTCGATCGATGCTCCCGTCAGGAACACCGTGACCAAGGTCACAATCAGGAGTATCACGGCTTCGGCGCCGATAGTCCTCTTCGCTCTGGAGAGAAGCGCACGATTGGCCGGGTCGACCTCCAGGCCGGGTACCACGACAAAATGGTTGTAGCCACCCAAACCGCCGGCTGCTCCGACGAGCGCGACCTTGACCAGAAGCAGACGCCCCCAATCGGTCTTCCAGTAGTCACTCACCGAGTCGACGATGAGAAGCGACATCCCCGCCCCGGCAGCCGCAAGAGATACGATGGCAAGGGTTGCCACTGTCGAGAATCTGACCATGGCCGGGGCCAGAGGGCCGTCCTCGATCCCAACACGACGACGCACGGCCATGATGACCAGACCCGCTATCCCGCCGACCCAGACACCGGCGGCGAGCACGTGGACCACGTCGAGGGAAGCGTTGAGGAGCACATCGCCGCGGGAGACCGTGTGTCCATCTGTGGCGAATGACAAAGCTCCTGCCATCACTCCGATAGCTCCCAGAGCCCTCAGTCGCCTGGAACGCGCCACTTCGGACACAGGGGGCGTGTTGCCCAAGAACCCAACCGTCATCAAAGCCCCGGACATGAGTCTGAGCAATGGTTGCCACGTGTTGGCGAGATCGTCGATCCAAGTCCCCGCACCGATCGCCACGGCGCCGACCGACTCGACGAGACCACCGACCAGGGTCAACACACCGCATACAGCCAGGGTCCGGCCAACAACCCGCGTCTCGGCGACCGAGCTCGGGGTGAGCACGAAATAGACAAAGGCAACGAGTCCGATTGCGATGACAATTCCGGGCAGGGCGAGGAGAAGCCCGATCGTCTCCAGCAGCTCCCCTAGGTCGGTGCCTGCTCCGGCTCCTGCCAGAAAGTCATCGAGAGGATCTGCCGCCAGGGTCATGGTGAGGTGGGCTACGAACGAGCTCGCATGCCGGCGTAAAGCCCCACAGCACCAAGCACGACCGCTCCGAGGCCGAGCCAGAGACCCATCGAGTCGGATTCCCCATTGTCCGGAACCGAGCTGGCCGACGGGTTGGATGTGGTCGCCGGAACGGCAGTCGATGTTGAGATTTCGCCAATGTTCGTCGTGGTGCCGGCCGGGATCGTTGTCGTGGTGCTCGAGCCGGATCCTTCGACAGTGAATGAGAAGCCCCCGGCGATCACATGCCCGTCCTCGGCGGTGACCTCGTAGCGGACTCCTGCCTCGCCTCCGGCCAACGGCTCGGCGAGAACGAGAGTGAACGTCGCGTTGTCATCGGTCACGACGGATGGGCTGACAACTCTCCCCTGCGGGTCCAGAACTTCGAAACCGTTGCCGACAACGGTGACCGGGAGTGTGAAGACCACGACGATCTCCGAAACCGGGCCTTTGACGGCCTCCTGATCGGCGGGGGTCGACGACTCGAACTCGGTGTGGGCCCAGGCGGGGATGGCCATCAGGAAGACGATGACGCCGGCGAGAAGGCATGCCGACCTTCTCATCGGCGAAATGGTGACGTCATGTCCCCAATACGGAACCGTTCCCGCGATCGGTTCCGTCCAACTCCCATCAGCTCCCGCGGGGAGCGGTGAACGAGGAGTGAATCATGAGAAGAACGATGTTCGCGACCTTGATATTGGCCGTGACCCTGGCGGGCTGCGCCGGGGATGGGGCCGCGGTTACAGGAGAGGAAGAGGCCGCCGCGCTGGCCGAAGGCGGCGTGAGTGAAGCATCCGCCGATACCGTCGCTGCCAGCTCAGGCGACGACGGGGCTCTCCTCGAGATCGACCTCGAGGCTGCAGACCGTCAGGTGATTCGGCGGGCCACCCTTCAACTCCATGCCGACGACACCCGGGCCGCCTTCGACGAGATCGTGACCCTGGTTCAATCGATCGGCGGTTTCGTCGCCGATGCCACCGTCTATCCCACGACGAGCGAGGAAGCCGAGCCAGAGGTCGCGATGACGCTCCGGATCCCGGCCGACCAACTCGATGACGCCTTGGGCGCCATCAAAGGCGTGGCGAACGAGGTTGTCTCCGAGACCCAGGGCGCCCAGGATGTGACCGAGGAATTCGTCGATCTGCAAGCCCGTCTCACCAACCTCCAGGCGCTGGAGACTGAGCTGCGGGCCCTCCTCCAGGAAACGCGAATGCGGGAGGACGCCGACACCGAAGAGATCATTCGGGTCTTCAACGAGCTGTCGTCGGTGCGGGGCCAGATCGAGCAGCTGCAGGGACAGCTGAACCGTCTCGGCGATCTGACAGCCCTGGCCACCGTCCAGGTCGGCATCACCCAGACACCCGCTGCTGCACCTCTCGTCGACGAGCCCTGGGCCCCGGGCGAGACCGTGCGTGTCGCCGTGGGAAATCTGGTCGAGGGTCTGCAGGGGGCCGCCGATTGGCTGATCGGTTTTGCCATCTACGCCCTACCATTGCTGTTGATCACACTCGGGCCATTGACACTGATCGGCCTCTTCGTCTACCGACGGTTCTTCCGCAAGCCACACGAGCCGGCTCCGGTCGGGTCCTGAGAGCAAACCCAGGGTTGCAGACCGCGTAGGCCTGCAACCCTGGGTTCACGAATCGGTGAGTAGCTAGCTCTTGGCCTCGGCGAGGTAGTCGGTGAAGTTGATCTCGTAGTCGCCGGTGTCCTCGATGATCTCGAGGTTCTCGGCCGTGAAGGTGTCGGCGTAGAAGTCGACGACCTCCTGTTCGATCAGCCCGGCATCGATCGCCGCCTTGTTGGGGCTCCCGTAGTAGTTCCAGTTGGTGAGGGTGGCCCCGTTGTCCGCATCGAGCAGGTAGTTCATGAACGTGAACGCCGTGCAGGGGTTCTCCGCCGTGGTCGGAACCACCATGTTGTCGATCCAGAATGTGGCACCCTCCTCGGGAAGCACGTACTGGAAGTCGTCGGGGTTATCCGCCTCACCGATAGCCACGATCATGTTCCCCGAGTAGCCGTGTGAAACCGCGACTTCCTCATTCACGAGAGCCTCGTCGTACTGGTCGCTGTCGAATGTGGCGATCCCATCCTTGGCGGCCGCGATGAGATCGCGCGCCTCGCCAAGATGCTCCAGATCGGTGTCGTTGAGCGAGTACCCGAGGTACTTCAGAGCCGCACCCATGGTCTCCCGAGGGTCATTGAGCACCGAGACGCCACCCGGGAAGTTCGTGGTCAGCTCCGGATCGAACAACAACGCCCAGCTCGGCGTGAAGTCCTCGCCTACGACGGCCACGTTGACACCCAGCCCCGTTGTCCCGAACTGATAGGCAGCCGAGTACTGGGGCCCCGGGTCATAGGGAAGTTCGTTGAACTTCGGGTCGAGGTTGGCCAGGTTGGGTACGGCCGCATCGTTGATCTCGTGGAGAAGACCCTCATCGATCATGATGCCCACCATGTAGTCGGAGGGGACGATGAGGTCGTACACGGCACCCGACTGGAGCTGGGCCAGCATGGCCTCGTTCGACTCATAGAAGTCCTCGACCACATCCACCTCGTACTGCTCCTCGAAGGCCGTGATCAATTCGGGATCGATGTACTCGGACCAGTTGTAGAAGTTCAGGTCGCCGTCGACCTGATCGAGCTCACACGCCGAGGCATCGGCTCCCGCGTCGCCATCACCACAAGATGTGATGAAAAGCGAGAAGGCAGCCAAACCGACGACAAGTTTCCGCGCTCTTTTCATTTGCCAATTCCTCCCATGACAAGAATGGGTGCCGGGCATGCCGGCGCCGAAACCTTAGGGCAATCTTGACGTCAGGTCGTCCGCTCGTACACGACGGAAGGCTCCGTGAGCATCTTCTGCCTGCCGGCAGCGGATCTCTGCAGCCCCAAAGACACGGCCACCAGGACCATCGAAGCGACGAGCATCACGACGCTGACCGCGTTGATGAGGGGGGTCACACCCCGCCGAACCAGCCCGAAGACGTAGACGGGCAGGGTCGTGGAGCCGGCTCCCGACACGAACTGTGTGACCACCACATCGTCGAGTGAGAGAGTCAGCGCGAGGAGGGCCCCACCGGCCACACCCGGTGCGATCAGAGGCAGCGTCACCTTGCGAAAAGTCTGCCACCGCGTGGCGTACAGGTCTGCCGCGGCCTCTTCGAGAGCATCGTCGAACTGGGCGATGCGTGCCCTCACCACCACCGCCACGAAGGAGATGTTGAAGGCGATGTGGGCCAGGATGATGGTGTGGAGCCCGGCGGTGAGACGGATGCCCGTCAGCGAGTCGAGTATCCCGAAAGCCTGGAAGAAGAACACCAGCAGCATCACGGCCATCGTCACGTCCGGGATGATTATCGGGAGGTAAGCAAGCCCGTCGAGAGTTCCCCTTCCCCGGTAGCGGTAGCGCTCGAGGGAGATCGCCAGAGCCGTTCCCAAGACCGTGGACACGGCGGTGGCCACCAGCGCCACCAGGAGCGAGTTCTGCAGGGCGCCCATCACCTGGTCGTTGCGGAACATCTCGCCATACCAGCGCAGCGAGGGCTCGGTCCATATCGAGACGTTGTTGTTGTCGTTGAAAGAGAAGATGACCAGGAGGACGATCGGTGCGTACAAGAAGACGTAGACCGCGATGGCGTTGGCGGAGAGTAGCCGGTCGACGATGCCGCGGGGCCCTGCACCTTCGCTCACAGCGTCTTCGCTCCCGCACGGAAGTAGAACATGGCGGCGATGAGCATCACGAACATCACCGCGAACGAGAGGGCGGACCCGAATGGCCAATTGCGTGCCGCCAGGAACTGGCTGACGATGTAGTCGCCCATCAGCACGGTGCGGGCTCCGCCGAGAATGGCCGGGGTCACATAGGCGCCCAGACTGGGGATGAACACGAGGATCGATCCCGCCACCACGCCCGGCATCGAAAGGGGGAGCGTCACCCTGCGGAAGGCGGTCCAGCCGTCGGCGTAGAGGTCTCGAGCAGCTTCGACGAGACTCCAGTCGAGACGCTCGATGGCCGCGTAGAGAGGCAGGACCATGAAGGGCAGGTAGCCGTAGACGAGCCCGATCAGCACGGCGAGAGGGGTGAATAGCACACGGATCGAGTCGCCTCCGAACGCCTGGCTGATCTGGGAGATCACGCCGTCGGTGCCGAGTAACACCCGCCAGGCGTAGGTCCTGACCAGGAAGTTCGACCAGAACGGGATCATCACCAGGATCAGCAGCACGTTGCGGAGAGCGGCACCCCTTGTGGCGATGTAGTACGCGAACGGATAGCTGGCGAGAAGACAGATCACCGTCGTGGTGAGGGCGAGCACGAAGGATCGCACGAAGATCTCCACCACGAGCGGGTCGAGGAGGCGACGGTAGGAATCGAGATTCCAGTCCTCGAGGACTGTTAGCCCGGTCGATGACCTCGAGGCGAACGAATAGACGAAGACCAACGCCAGAGGTATGGCGAAGAACAGAACGAGATATCCGGATGCCGGTAGACCGATGAGAAACCCTCTACGCGACTCGGCGCGCTCCGCCGCCTTCTCCAATTCAGGCGTCACCGGGGCTTGGGTCATCAGTCGGTCACCAGATTGGCGGCGTCCGGCGTCCAACTGACCGTGACTTCATCCCCGACCGCGTGGGTTCCGATCTCGGGGCGATTCTCCTCCTTGACTTCGAGAGGATGATCGAATCCGGCCTCGACGTCGTAGAAGTAGACATCTCCGAAGTAGGTGCGTCGGGTGATTCGCGCCTTCATCTGATTGCGCCCCTGAGCCGGCGGGTCATTCGCCGGATGTAAGGCGAGACGCTCAGGCCTGAGCGCCAGCGTCACCGGGCCGGTCTGCGGATGACCGGCCGAGATCCCGACTTCGACACCGTTGGAGAGACGCACCGATCGTGATCCGGAGATCTCGCCGTCGATGAGATTGATATCGCCGATGAAGTCGGCCACGAATCGGGATGTCGGGCGCTCGTAGATCTCGTGCGAATCTCCGACCTGGAGCAACCGGCCATGGCTCATGACCCCGATCCGGTCTGACATGGTGAGAGCCTCTTCCTGGTCGTGGGTGACGTACACGAATGTGATGCCGACCCTCGACTGGAGATCCTTCAGCTCGTACTGCATGTTCTGGCGAAGCTTGAGATCGAGGGCGCCCAGAGGCTCGTCGAGCAGGAGAACTTCGGGCTCGTTGACCAGGGCCCGGGCGAGAGCGACACGCTGCTGCATGCCGCCGGACAGTTGGCTGGGCTTGGCATCGGCGCGCTGGGCCAGCTGAACCTGGTCGAGCACTCTTCGCACCCGTGTCTCGACGTCGGTCTTGGCCACCTTCTGCATCTCGAGGCCGAAGGCGACGTTGTCGAACACCGTCATGTGTGGAAACAAGGCGTATGACTGGAACACCGTGTTCACCGGTCGTTCGTTGGGGGGCTTCAACCCCATCTCACTACCGTGGATTCGGACACTGCCCTCGGTGGGGAACTCAAACCCGGCGATCATCCGCAGCGTCGTGGTCTTCCCACAACCCGACGGGCCCAGGAGTGAGAAGAACTCGCCGTCTCTGATCGTCAGGTCGAGGTTGTCCACGGCGGTGACGTCGCCACCGAACTGTTTGGTCACTCCGACCAACTCGACCGCAGCTCGCTCCATCAGGGACCCTCGTAGATCACTTGTCCGCCCACTATGGTCGTGACCACACGGGCGTCGCGGAACGACCCGTCCCGCAAAGGGTCCCGGTCGAGCACCGCGAGGTCGGCGAGCATACCCACGGCTATCGAACCGGAGTCGCCCTCGACGTGGTTCACATATGCCGACCCGGCGGTAAAAGCGGTAAGCGCATCGACCGGGTCGAGGGCCTCTCCCGGGTTGAGCGGCTCGCCCGAGTCGCCCGTCCGGGTGACGGCCACGGCGATCTCCTCCATTACGTTGGCGGTGGATACACCCCAATCGCTGCCCATCGCCAGTCGGGCACCAGACCGCAGCAGTGAGCCGAACGGATATTCCCACGAGGCGCGTTCGGAACCGATGAACGGGATGGTCAGATCGGTCTGGTACTCGTCCCGGCAAGCCCAAAGAGGCTGAGCGTTCGCCACCACGTCGAGAGCAGCGAAGCGTGGGATGTCTTCGGGATGGACGACCTGGATGTGGGCGATGTGATGGCGGTTGCTCGAGGGGCCGTTGCGCTCACGCGCCGTCTGGACCGCGTCGAGCCCGCTGCGCACCGCCCGGTCCCCGATCGCATGAAAGTGACATTGGAAACCCAGGGCGTCGAGCTGGGTGACGATCTCGCCGAGCTCCGTTGGGTCGACGAAGTCGATGCCGCTGTTCTCGGTGGGCACACCGTCGTTGCCCAGGTAAGGCTCGAGCATCGCCGCAGTGAAGTTCTCGGCGACGCCGTCGAGCATCAGCTTCACCGATGTGGGGGCGAACCCGAGCACCGCCTGGGACCGTCGTTCGACCAAATCCTCGACCTGTTCCAGCCCGCGATCACGGTCCCACCACATGGCGCCGACGACGCGGCCAATGAGCCGACCATCACCCGCCAGACGGAGATAGGCATCCTGGATGTTGCGGCTGACGATGGCGTCCTGCCAGCCGGTGATCCCATATCGCAACAGCTCTTGCTGGCCGCGAGTCAGCCCGGCTGTGAGCTCGGCGACCGTGTCCGTTGGGATCAGTGACTCGACGAGCCTGATCGCCCCCTCGTGGAGGGTTCCCTGTGGGGACCCATCGGGCAGCCTCTCCACTCTCCCGTCAGATGGGTCGGGGGTGGCCGGGCCGATGCCGGCCATGCTCAACGCGAGACTGTTGGCCCAGGCCCCGTGACCGTCGGTATTCATGATGAGAACCGGACGCTCGGAGACCACTTCGTCGATCAGATCCTTGGGCGGGCACCCATTGGGGAACCAGGACTGTGACCACCCTGCGCCGATAATCCAGGGCAGGTCAGGATGGTTGACCGCGTACTCCGCGATGCGCTCCACGGCGCTGGACGCATCCGAGCATCCGTCGAAGTGACATCGGAGCTTGTCCAGGCCCGACGATGCAGGATGCACATGAGCATCGATGAACCCGGGGGTCGCCAGGCCACCTCCCAGATCAACGACTCGGGTGTTGGCCCCCGCGAGGTCGGCGGCCGGGTCGCCAACGGCGACAATGCGATCGCCGCTGACCGCGACCGCATTCACGAACGGCTCATCGGCTCGAGCGGTGAAGACTCGACCGCCGGTGATGACGAGATCGGCATTCATCGGCCGGCAGTATGCCGTGAATGCACGAGGTCAGAAATCCATGACGTGAGTGGCGTTGGCCTCGTCCGTGGTCCTGAACCCGAGTGCGCGGTAGAAGGCCGGGCCCGGAACCTGCACCGTGCGGAGACGGACCCTTCGAAAACTGCCCCGAGCCGAGTCGACCAGGAAGCCGATGAGGGTTCGCCCCACTCCGGTTCGTCGATGGGTCGGATGGACGAACACGTGACGAAGCCGACCGATCGTGACATCGTCGAGATAGGGGTCGACGTTGAGCCCACCCACCGCACAGAGCAAACCGTCACACCTCGACTCGGCCAGTAGCTCCCCTGGTCGGTCGAAGCGGTTCGTACCGTCGTCCCATTCATCCACCAGCCGGGAGACGAGGTCGTGACCTTCCTCTCTGGCAGCATCGGCCAACCGGCCAATGTCCGGCGGAGGCTCCGGGATCGCACGCACCTCTGCGACCATGGACGAAGCCTATGCCGGGAATCAGTCGAGTCGTGGTAGTCGGGTCGAGCGGGTCCGGGAAGACCACAGTGGCTCGCGAGGTTGCCGCCCGCCTGGATCTGCCTCTCCTCGAGCTCGACGCCCTGGCTCATCGAGGAGGCTGGGACGCCACTCCCCTCGACACTTTCCAACAGGAGCTGAGAGATTTCGTCAAGGCCCGACGTTGGGTGGTTGATGGCAACTACTCGAGTCGTGGAACACCCGAGGCGGTATGGCCGTATGCCGACACCTTCATATGGGTCGACCTACCCAAGCGAGTGGTCATGAGACAGGTGGTGGGACGAACACTGAAACGTGTGTTCACCCGCGAGGAACTCTGGAACGGTCTCAGAGAGCCGTATACCAACCTCTACAGCATCAACCCCGATCAGAACATAATCGTGTGGTCTTGGACTCGCTTCGACCATGTGAGGGAGAGGTACGAGTCGGCGATTACCGACGGATCCTGGGGTCACGCCAAGGTCTATCGACTGCGTTCCCGCGGTGAGATCAGGGACATGCTCAGCTCGATCGACAGCTAGATCCCCACCATCAGGATCATCCCGAAAACGACTATCAGAGCGGTCAGAGAGAATTGATACACGACTTGGGTTGCGGCGCGAAAGGCCCGGTTGCCCAGGATCTGGAAGATGAATGCTGCGATGACGGGGAGTAGCACCAGCATCACGGGGTCGATGTCCGGGCTGGTTGTGAAGAAGAGGGTGGCCAGTTGGATGACGGCCATCATCCCGTAGCAGAAGGCGATCTGGCGACGTATGTCCTCCTTGGTTTCGTAGACCGAGCCGACGATGAGCGTCAGAACTCCACCACCGAGGTTGGACAGCCCGTGTATGGCGCCGAGGAGAACGAGAAAGCCGTTGAGCTGACGCCGAACGAATGAGTCGACTCGGGCGCGAACAGGTCCCAGCAGACGGATCGCCCCGCTGACCAGCAGCATCGCCCCCACCAGGAGCCGGATATCGACTCCGCTGCCGACCGTGAGGATCAGCGTCGCTCCAACGAGGACCAGTGGCGCGGTGTAGATGAGAAAACGGCGTCGCATGTCGTCCAACCCGAAGCCGCCTCCGGCTACCACCTGGAGGAGGCTGATGACGATGGAGCACGGGAGCAGGTAGGCCAGAGTCTCAGCGAACGAGAAACCGACGAGAAGCAACGTCGGCGTGCCGAAGACGAGCAATCCGACCCCAAAGACTGACTGGACCACCGCGAAAGCGATGACCACCGAAACCAGAACGAGTGCCTCAGAAATCCCTTACCCCCAGCAGCTCTTTCGTGAGAGAGTAGCCCATCGCAGCGTCGACGTAACCAGGCAACCTGGATTTCTCGATCGACGGTGACACGGACCTCCGACCTACCCCGTCGGCACCCTTTCTTCGTCACCCAACGGTCGAGGACGCTCGGTGGAGACGGCTCCCCGCACCACCACTACCCTGCCGCGAATGGGATCTCTATGGCACCCCTTCGCCGACATGTCCAAAGTGCAGCACGCACCGTTCATCGTGGATCGGGGCGAGGGCATCTACGTCTTCGACGAAGACGGCAACCGCTATCTCGATGCCGCGGCATCGCTCTGGTACATGAACATCGGCTATGGGAGGGATGAGGTCATCGACGCGATGGATGCCCAGGCGCGCAAGCTGCCGGCCTTCCATACCTTCATCGACTACGCCACCAGGCCCCCGCTCGAGCTCGCCGAGCGGATTGCTGCCATCTCCCCCAATCCCGATTCCAAAGTCTTCTTCGGCTCGGGCGGATCTGACGCAGTCGACACCGCGGCCAAACTGGCACGTCGCTACTTCAACGCCATAGGCCAGCCGGAGCGCACCGTTTTCATCGCCAGGGAGTGGGCCTATCACGGGATGCACACATACGGAACGACTCTCGGTGGAATGGAGCCAAACCGCGTCGGATACGGCGGGGACCTGGTCTCCGACATCGTGGTGGTGCCCTATGACGACGAAGAGGCAGTAGAAAAGGCCATCGACCATGCCGGCGGCGATCGGGTAGCCGGCATATTCGTCGAGGCCGTCATCGGCGCCGGCGGAATCCGCCCGGTCGACCCCGACTATCTCAGCAGCGTCAGGGAGTCGATCAAGAACGCCGGGGGGCTCTACATCTCCGATGAGGTGATCACCGGGTTCGGCCGCGTTGGCGACTGGTTCGCCGCCAACAAATTCGGGCTCGAGCCCGACCTCATCACCTTCGCCAAGGGCGTCACGTGTGGCTACGCGCCGCTGGGAGGTGTGGTGGCCGCTCCGCACATCGCCGAGCCCTTCTTCGACACGCCCGGGCTCATCTTCCGCCACGGCTACACATACTCCGGGCACTCGACGGCTTGTGTCGCCGGATTGGTGGTGATGGACATCCTGGAACGGGAGGGCCTCATACAGAGGGCGGCGGAGTTGGAGCACGAGATCTACGATGCCCTCGCCCCGCTGGAAGAGATCGATGTCGTGGCCAGTGTCCGCCGAGGTGTCGGCGCCCTCGCCGCGATCCAACTCGAAGTGGGCGAGGACGAGACCCTACCGGCGCGTGCCGCGACCGCATGCCGGGAGGCGGGTGTACTCACCCGTGCAGTCGGTGGTGGTGGTCTCCAGGTCTCCCCGCCGTTGACCATGACCAAAGACCAGGCGGGCGAGATGGCAACCCTGTTCGAAACGGGGTTGCGCAGCTTGTGAAACACGTCCCCTTCTGGGTGGACGACCACCCACGACCGGAGGGGCTCACGTCGGATCTTCCCCAGCAAACCGACTACCTGATCGTCGGTTCCGGGCTCACAGGGCTCTCCGCGGCGATGCGGCTGTCCACGTCGGGTGAGCGAGTCACGGTCATCGACGCCGGTGAGATCGCAAGCGGTGCCTCGTCCATCAACGGCGGCATGGTGTCCCCGGACGTCAAGGCTGGCATCGACACGATCTACGCCACGTACGGACCCAAGATCGGGCACGACATGTGGCAGTCCACCATGCGGTCCGTGGAACTGGTGCGGGAACTGGCAAAGCGCCCCGACATCGATGCGCTCACCCATGAGGCCGGTATGGCTGCCCTGGGCCGTGGACCCAAAAAGCTCAAGGAGTTCGATCGCACCGTTGCCTGGTATCGCAACAAGTTCGGCGTCGATTGGCGGGTCCACGACGCCCGTGACATCGCCGAGCTCGTCGGCGGAGACAGCTTCAACGTCGCCATGTACGAGCCTGAGGGCTTCGGTGTCCACCCGGCCCGGCTGGCCTTCGGGTTGGCGCGTCTGGTGCAGTCGCTCGGCGTGACACTGGTCGACGGGTGTGAAGCCACCGCCATGGAGAAGACGACGGCCGGGCTACGAGTGCAGACGAGTCAAGGCGCGATCCAGGCGCGGGATGTCATCCTCGCCACCAACGGCTACACCACACGTCGGCCCAGTCGGGAGCTGGCACGTCTCGTGGTGCCCATCGGCTCTTACATCGTGGTCACCGAGCCAGTTGGGGAGCAACGGGCCAAGAGGGTGTTCCCCACCGGCGCCATGACCTACACCCGCAAGCGGCTGCTCCACTACATGCGTCGCACTCACGACGATCGCATCCTCCTCGGTGGCAGGAGAAGTCTGCACACGGGTCTCGACCTCAACGATTCGGGCGCCGACCTGAGGAACGCCCTCGTCGGCTACTGGCCCGAGCTGGAGGATGTCGAGATCACCCATGTCTGGGGCGGGAAGCTGGCGGTGCCTTTCGATCTCACCCCTCACATCGGACGGGTCGACGGAGCCTGGTACGCCGTTGGGTACGCCGGGCACGGTGTCGGGCTCTCATGCCAATTGGGACACGAGCTCGCCGGCATGCTCCTCGGCGAGGACCCGCCGAGCGTCTACAGCCAGATCGCTCACAACGGCCGTTTCTATCACACAGGGGGCAAGCCCTGGTTCCTGACCCCTGCCTCGCATCTCTACCGGCTGTTGGACAAGATAGGGACATGACGACGCTGGAATACAGGACGACGGCCGAAGGACTGACTCCCGACCAACTCGGGGGCGGCTTCTTCGATGGATGGCTGGACCCGCCGTCCTCCGATACCTTGCTGCGCATCCTCGACGCTTCCGATCATGTGGTGATCGCCGTGAGAAACGAGCAGGTCATCGGTTTCGTGACTGCGTTGAGCGACGGTGTGCTGTCGGATTTCGTCACGCTGCTGGAGGTGCTGGCCGAGCATCACGACAAAGGCATCGGGCATTCCCTGGTCAATCAGATGATGAGCCAGATCGGTGATCTCTACATGGTCGACCTCGTCTGTGACGCCAACCTCTCCCGGTTCTACGCCGAGCTGGGTTTCGCCGCCACCGCCGGGATGTCGCGTCGGGACCATGCGACGCAATCGGGTAGACCGGCGTAGCCTTCGCCAACATGACGGCCTCGTGGCGAGATCGCCTCATGTTGGTAGCCCCCCTGCTGGGGCTGAGCCTTCTGATGGTCGTGTCTCCCGCCAGCGAGGGCACCACGATTTGCCCGTTCGCGCTCTGCACTGGCACGGCCTGTCCTGGCTGTGGCATGACCCGTGCGGCATCGGCTCTGATACGGGGCGACTTCGACGCGGCGATGACGCTACACCCGCTGGTACCGCTGATCACAGTTCAGCTTGCGGTCGGGTGGGTGTGGTATCTGCTGAGAAGGAGCGGTCGCGCTCAGCCGCTTGGCGCCCGGGCGGTCAACGCGATCCTGATCGGGACAGGTCTCGTCCTTCTCGCGGTATGGGCGGCACGCCTTCTGAGCGGGACCCTCCCCCCCGTCTGAGCCAACGTCTTCCCATGTAGATCGCTCCGGCTATCGCACCTGCGGCCAGCCCAACCCAAAGCGGCATCACCCATTTCGAGGAGGCGATGAGAGAGATCGTCTCCGGCACCGGTGCCCGTCCACCCCTCGGATCGGTGATCCAGGACCCGATCAAGAGGAGTATGGCGAAGCCGAGGCCGCCGACAGCCACTCTGGTGAACAGCTCGCGCACCGCGGAGACCCGGTCCTCCGAGACCGCGGCAGTGGCATAGCCGAATGAGACGATCCCGAGGAAGGCGAGGATGGCGGCAGTGCCCAGCCTGGCTGCTGCGGGCGATTCCGGTCCAACCAAGGCTGGGCTACCCGGTTCGCGAATCACCATCGGATCGAGACCCGAAACAAAGGAACGAACCTCCGACTCGTCCGTGACGAGGCCCATCTGCTGCAAACTGGTGGTGACCTCGGGGACCGCAGGGGCGAGCAACGAAGAGACGTCCACCGCCGACCCGGAGGGTTCGGATGACGCGGCGGCCTTCACCACATCGGATACGAAGCCGTCCATCGCAGCCGCCGTCGCCGAGGACTCGAGAGCGAGGTCCACAGCCGGATCGGCGAACTCGGGTGAGTAGCCGGAGTCGATCAGCTCTTCGGTCATCCAATCAGCCACGACACCGCCCACCAGGGCGGAGTCGGCCAGGGGCGCCAGCGACTCGGCAAGAGCATCGGTGTCGACCACCACGGCACGCCCCCACAACGCAATGAACAGGATCGTCACGGAGAACCCGAACGCCCACGTCGTGGACGCCCGGAAGGCCCCCCTCAACCCGAACCCGGGGTACCTCAGGCCGGATATGGCCCGAATCCGCTCATGTTCGCCGGTCAACTGATCACCAGCGCCGGATTGGTCCTGATTCGGGGACGTTTCTCGACCACGGCTGCGGCGAGATCATCAAAGGCACGCTCGGCTTCCGAGCCAGGTGCAGCCACTGCGACGGGGTCGCCTTCGTCCGCACCCCGCCCCATCGCCGGAAGAAGCGGGATCCGGGCCATCAGGTCGACACCGAGCTCGGCGGCGAGACTCTCACCGCCGCCCGAGCCGAACAACTCGTAACGCTTGCCGTCGTCGCCGGTGAACCACGACATGTTCTCGACGACACCGATGACCTCCTGGTCGACCTCGGCCGCCATGAGAGCTGCGCGGCGGGCAACCCGTTGTGCTGTCGGCTGTGGTGTCGTCGCCAGCAGAACCTGAGCGCGAGGTAGGAACTGTGACATCGAGATAGCGATGTCACCGGTGCCGGGAGGCATGTCGACGATCAGGAAGTCGAGATCGTCCCAGAACACGTCCTTGAGGAACTGCTCGATCGCCTTGTGCAACATCGGGCCCCGCCAAATGACCGCCTTGTCGTCACCGACGAAGAAGTCCATGGACATCACCTTCACCCGGTGGGAGACCGGAGGCACGATCATGTCACCGACCATCACCGGCGGGTTCACGATGCCGAGCATCCTGGGGATCGAGAAACCCCATATGTCACCGTCGACGATGCCCACCTTCTCGCCTGCCCGGGCGAGGGCGACGGCGAGGTTGGCCGAGATCGACGACTTCCCCACACCGCCCTTTCCCGATGACACTGCCAGCACCCGGGTGGCCGAACCGGGCTCACCGATTCCGGGGCCGGACTTGGCCTTCAGCCCGTCAATCCACGATTGCACCGTGTCGTCATCCATGACCTCGACCTCCACGTCGGCGGTGGAGGTGAACGGGTCCAGAGCCTCCTGAAGACGCGCCTGAAGGGCATCGGGCGGAGCGTGATCGGGTAGGAGCAGCTCCACCCGGACTTTCCCGGTCAGCTTCTTCGAGACGTCCTTGACCAGCCCCAGCTCCCCCAGGGTGCGACCCACGAACAGCGGTGACTCTATGGACGCGACCGCATCTTTTAGCTCTGATTGTTCTGCCATCTGAATCCCCTACGGCGGCAGTGGTTAGAAGACCCTCGAAACTATAGTTTTCACAGGTAGATACCCCAGATGGACACCAGCACGCTCGACAGCCGGATCTCCGATCTCACCGCTTCCCTCGGTGATCCGACCCGACGCGCCATCTACATCGCGGTCCGAGAGTCACCGGAGCCGATGACCACCTCCAAGGTGGCCGAGCTCTTCGACATCCACCCCAACGTCGCACGTCATCATCTCGATCGCCTCGCCGACGACGGCTACCTGCGGGTCAGCCACCTCCGTCGCTCCGGCGGTCCCGGCGCCGGACGCCCCGCCAAGACCTACGAGGCGACCAGCAAGGAGGTGAGCGTCCATTTCGCACCCCGTCGCTTCGAGATGCTGACCGAGATGCTGTTCAAGGTCCTCGCCGAAGTCGCTCCACCCAACCTCTCAGAAGTGGCGGAGAAGGTGGGGAGGGCCTACGGCCAGGAGCTGGCGTCGGAGATCGGCGCTCCACACGACCCCGGCTACGACGAGGCGGTCCAGGCGGTGGCCAGCGCCATGACCGGGCTCGGCTTCTCAGTAGACCCCGACGTCGACGGTCAGCGTCTCCTCACCTCACATTGCCCCTTCGGGGAGACAGCAACCAACCACCCCGACGTCATCTGCTCTCTGGACCGGGGCATAGTGGCCGGCCTGTTCGGCGCCCTCTCGGTCCCCTGCAACCCCGTCGTCATCCCACACCAGCAACTCGACGATGACTGCGTGACCCAGGTACCGGTGACCGTGGGGTCGCGACGCGCCAACGGCAACTAGCCCTCTTCCGGACGAAGGACGTGAAACCTTGCGTTTCCGGAATTTCGCGCGATTCGTCGGATGGGGTTGCGATAGGTCAACCCCTTGGCCTTCATTAGGCTCGAAAGCAAAGGTTTTCATTGACCCGAAAGGCTGAAATGTCCAACGATCCGTTCGGGGCTCGCTCCACGCTGGAGACACCTCTAGGTGCACGCGAGATCGCCCGACTCGACGTCATCGAGGGTGTCGACAGACTTCCCTATTCGATCAAGGTCCTCCTCGAATCGGCCCTGAGAAACCTCGACGGCACCAGTGTCACCGAGGCTGATGTCCGTGAGATCGCCGCCTACGACGCCACCGCGGTCGGAGAGTCGGAAATCCCGTTCATCCCGGGGAGGGTCGTGCTTCAAGACTTCACCGGGGTCCCCGCCGTCGTCGACCTCGCGGCCATGCGCGCCGCCATCGTCCGGATGACCTCCGACGAGGGATCCGCCCAGAAGGTCAATCCTCTGATCCCCGCCGACCTGGTTATCGACCATTCGGTGCAAGTCGACGCCTTCGCTCGGCCCGACGCCCTGATCATCAACTCGAGCAAAGAGTTCGAGCGAAATCAAGAGCGATACGAGTTCCTCAAGTGGGGCCAGTCTGCTTTCGCCAACTTCCGGGTGGTGCCACCCGCCACCGGAATCGTCCATCAGGTCAATCTCGAGTATCTGGCCAAGGTGGTCTGGGACGATGGGGAGCATCTGTATCCCGACAGCCTCGTGGGTACCGACTCCCACACCACGATGATCAACGGTCTGGGTGTGGTCGGCTGGGGCGTCGGTGGAATCGAGGCAGAAGCCGCGATGGTGGGCCAGCCCATCTACATGCTGCTGCCCGAAGTGGTCGGCTTCCGTCTCACCGGGAAACTCCCCGAGGGGGCGACGGCTACCGACCTCGTCCTCCGGGTCACCGAGATGCTGAGAGAACATGGGGTCGTGGGGAAGTTCGTCGAGTTCTACGGCCCGGGCCTGACCGACATGCCACTGGCCAACAGGGCCACCATCGCCAACATGGCGCCCGAATACGGCGCCACGGTCGGCTTCTTCCCGGTCGACTACCGGACCCTCGAGTACATGCGTCTCACCGGTCGGGAGGACAAGCTCATCGACACTGTGGAGCAGTACTACAAGGAACAGGGGATGTGGCGTGAGGACTCTCATCACATCACCTACAGCGCCGATGTTGAGCTCGACATGAGCACCGTCGAGACCTCTCTGGCTGGTCCACGACGACCCCAGGACCGGATAACCCTCTCCGCCATGAAGGAGCAATGGCACACTGACCTGACCAACACGTTCGGCAAGAACGGAGGCTCGGGCACGTCGACCGTGACGAGCTGGGAGGCCGAGGGAGGTGCCGCAGACGAGGCCCTGGAAGCGCAGAGCACCGCCCTCATCGAGTACGACGGCAACACCTTCACGATGAAGGACGGTCACGTCGTCATTGCAGCCATCACCTCATGCACGAACACCTCCAATCCCGATGTGATGGTGGCCGCCGGGCTCGTCGCCAGAAAGGCCCGCGAGCTCGGGCTGCAGCGCCAGCCTTGGGTGAAGAGCTCGTTGGCACCCGGTTCGAAGGTGGTCACCGAATACCTCACCGAGTCCGGGCTCCTCGAGGATCTCGAGGAGCTGGGGTTTGGCGTCGTCGGATACGGGTGCACGACGTGCATCGGCAACTCGGGACCGCTCCCCGACCCGATCTCTGAGGGGATACACGCGCACGACCTGGTGGCCGCTTCGGTTCTCAGCGGCAACCGGAACTTCGAAGGCCGCATCTCCCCCGACGTCCGCGCCAACTACCTCGCCTCTCCCCCGCTCGTCGTCGCCTATGCCCTGGCTGGATCGGTCGACTGGGATCCCGTCGAAGAGCCGGTGGGCCGCGACCGAACCGGCCAGGACGTATTCCTGAAAGACATCTGGCCTACACAAGCCGAGATCGCTTCGATCGTGGGTGAGAACGTGCGGCAAAGCCAGTTTCTGGAGAGATACAGCGACGTGTTCACCGGTTCGGAGGAATGGCGGGCCATCGCCACGAGCGAATCGGATCTCTACGACTGGAACCCGCAGTCGACCTACGTCCAGGAGCCACCGTTCTTCACTGACCTGACACCGGATGTCCATCCCATCCAGCCGATCATCGGCGCACGTGTCCTCGCCAAGCTCGGAGACTCCGTGACAACGGACCACATCAGCCCCGCTGGGTCGATCGCAGTCGAGTCGCCGGCGGGGAAGTACCTCATCGAGAATGGTGTGCAGCCTGTGATGTTCAACAGCTATGGCTCACGAAGGGGCAACGACCGAGTGATGACCAGAGGCACCTTCGCCAACATCCGCGTTCGCAACGATCTGGCACCGGGGACGGAAGGGGGGTGGACCACCGACTTCACCGACGGAAAGGTCAAGTCGATCTACGAGGCGGCACTCTCGTATCGGGCGCAGGGCACACCCCTCATAGTCCTCGGCGGCATCGACTACGGGATGGGCTCATCACGAGATTGGGCAGCGAAGGGCACCTTCCTGCTCGGAGTGAAGGCGGTGATCACCAAGTCATTCGAGCGCATCCATCGATCCAATCTGGTCATGATGGGGGTGCTGGCTCTCAACTTCGTCGGCGACGAGGACGCCACCTCTCTCGGTCTTGACGGAACCGAGTCGTTCGACATCGAGGTCGACGACAGCCTGACGCCCCGGCAAACCGTGCGCGTGACGGCGACCAAGACCGATGGTTCGACTGTCGGGTTCGACACCATCGCGCGCGTCGACACCCCGATCGAGGTCGAATACCTCCGCAACGGTGGGATCCTTCACTACGTGTTGAGGAGGATGGCTGCTGAGTGAAGAGAGGCCAGGTCCGCTGCCCCGGCCCGGCCTTCGGCTCAGCGGTGTGTTCGTGCTGGTGGTTGCGGTCGGTCTGGCGATCGGTTGGCTCGTCGGCTCGTCGAACGCCACGGTCGCCGAGGTCGGGTCGCCGGCCCCCGACTTCACCGTCGAGTTGATCGAGGGCGAGACCTTCACACTCTCCGAAACCCGAGGCCGGCCGGTAGTCCTCAACTTCTGGGCCTCCTGGTGCAACCCCTGCCGTGAGGAGATCCCAGACATCTCGGCATACGCGGAGTCCCACCCGGACGTCTCGGTGATAGGTGTCGCAGTCACGGACATCGAGGAGGACTCCCGGGCGTTCGCCGAGGAGATCGGTGCCGGCTACCCCCTCGCCCTTGGCACCCCCGAGGTCGAAGACGCATATCCGATATTTGGCCTCCCCAACACGGTGATCATCGACGAGGCGGGCCTCATCACCCACATCTACGAAGGCATGGTGGACGAGAACGTCTTGATCGACCTGGTGGGCTGACCGTTGCGTGATTTCTGAGATGTCACGCTATCGCAACCCCATCAGGAGGCCTGAACACTGACCTCCTGCAAGTTGATGTAGTCGAGATTGGGACCGGCCACCATCTCAGCGAAGACGATCAGCCTCTCTTTCGCCGAGAACTTCGGATTGCAGGTGGTCATCGTCAGCCATCCACCGGGCCTCGGATCGGTGACCCATACGTCGGTGGGCTCGACGATCAGCGTCTCACGCACCTCGTAGACATGGGTGCCGGTCGTCGTCTCCACCTCGACCCGGTCACCCACCACCAACAGGTCGAAGTCGAAGAAGGGGCGGCCGTAGGTGGTCCGATGCCCTGAGATCACCGAGTTGCCGGGCTGACCCGGGAGCGGTGTGCGCTCCATGTGACCCGGGCCATTCTTCAAGGTCTCCCGATCGACCCCCTCGTACACGACCACACCGTCGAGACCGATCTTGGGGATGGTGAGAAAGGCAAACGACTCGCCGACCCCGACCGCATCCTCCGGGTAATACTCGACGACTTCGGGGATGGCGACGGGCGGTTCATCTGTCTCACCGAGGAACTCGTCACGATCGACCTGCTCGGGCTCCGGCTCCACTTCTTCGAGCGTCACCTCGAGGTCTCCAGCGGCCTCTCGCTGGACGCCGGCGTTGATGTAGTCGGTGACGAAGATCTGCCAGCCCAAATAGCCGAAGACGAACAAACCGCTCCAGATGAGCGCCCACCCGAGGACCTGAACCCTGTACCGCATTCAGAGGAAGGCTAAATCGGGTCGGTGTCTAGCGCTGTGTCCACTCCGGAGGACGCTTCTCGACGAAGGCGGCTACACCTTCCCTGGCATCCTCGGTCATCGAGATCTCGGT
Source organism: Acidimicrobiia bacterium (assembly GCA_035620735.1). Classification (GTDB taxonomy): domain Bacteria; phylum Actinomycetota; class Acidimicrobiia; order Spongiisociales; family ZC4RG35; genus JANQRA01. Next base: position 23,977 of record DASPGH010000029.1, read on the forward strand.
CAGCCCTCCTTGAAGACGATCGAGGGCGGCGTCCAGGTTGGCATCGGCCATCGCGTTGAAGGAGTCCTTGCCCAGCATCAGCGTGGCCGAACTCAGATTGCTCAGGGACGCGACGGCTTCGTCGACGACGCTGTCGAGATCTTCGCGAGTCACCACCCTGCTCACCGCACCCAGTCGAAGCGCTTCGTGCGGGTCGATGACGCGCCCGGTCAGCATCATCTCGAGAGCGGCCTTGCGGGGCATGCATCTCGCCAGAACCGCGCTGATCATCATCGGCCAGAGCCCGACCCCGACCTCGGAGGTCCCCAGCTTGGCGTCTTCGACACACACGGTGACGTCACAGGCGACAGCGAGGCCGAAGCCGCCGGCGAGGGCATGACCGTTGACCCGGGCGACGGTGGGCTTGCCCCCACGCCACATCAACCTGAACAACTCTGCGATCTCACCCCTCTGACGATGGAGCCCGATGGGATCGTCCACGAAAGAGCCAGAGAGGTCGCCGCCGGCGCAGAAAGCCCGGTCGCCTGCGCCGGTGTAGACGATCACCGATACTTCGGGGTCGTCCACGGCGTCTCGAGTGCGATCACGAAGACCTCGCATCACCTCGACCGACATCGGATTCCGTCGTTCCGGATCGTCGATGGTGATCGTGGCTCGATCCCTCTCGACTGTGTATCTCACCGTCATTGTTCACGCTCTCGGCTAGACGAAGCCCGGCTAGTACCGTCGGCCACCCATGCTATGGCTCGCCATCGTCATCTTCATCTCACTCGCCATCGCGGTGTTGCGTGGAGGTCGGTTGGTCAATCTGGGCGACATCGAGCTGCGGGCATGGTGGCTTCTCTTTGTCGCTCTCGCACTCCAATTCGGCACCCGGTTCCTCCCGGACGACGAGTCCTGGGCATGGCTCGGCGTGACCATGGTGCTGGTTTCTTTCGGGTTGATCATGGTGATGGTCGTTCTCAACCGCTCGAAGCCGGGCATGGGGATCACTGCACTCGGGGTGCTGATGAATTTCGTGGTGATCGCGGCCAACGGAGGCATGCCGGTGCTGGCGGGTGCAGCCGAGGTGGCCAGCGGGTTCACCGTCTCGACACCCGATCTCTCCGGAACCTTCAAGCACGTGCTCCTGGATGAGAACTCCCACCTCACATTCTTCGCCGACGTCATTCCGATCCGGCTCGGCGGCATCGGTGAGGTCATCTCGCTCGGTGACATATTCCTGGCCCTCGGCCTCGGGGTGTTCCTGGAGCACGACCTGCGTCGCCCTCGTCGCTACTTCAAACGGGGCGCTCAGGCACAACCGGGCTCGGCCAGCCGACCATAGACGCCGCTTCGAGACGTCCCGCCTCGGGCTTCTTCTCAGACCCGGACGGGTCGGAGCACTCCGCGCGCCTCGAGGAGACGTCGTAGGGAGGCCACCACTTCGGGGTCATATTCGTAGGCGGCTCCGGCGTGTAGCTCCTCCAGGGCCTCCAGGGGGGACAACCCGTTGCGATGGGTCCTCCAGTCGTATGCGGCTGCCACCTTGATCACCCTGGACACAATGGAGACATCGGGGTCGTCCTGCTCGCCAGGCTTGCGATACGCCTCGTACTGGTCACGCACCTGGGTGGCGACTCGCTCCAAGTAGGGCGACTCGGCGATGATCTCGGCGCTCCAACGGGCGATGTCGTCGTCGGTGAAGCCCATCTTCAGGATCTGAGGCTCACTCAACGAAACCCGGCCTATGTCATGCATTAGACCGGCGTACTCGACGTCCTCGACCTGACCGGGCCCGAGACCCATCTCTTTGGCCATCGATGTCGCCATCTCCGTGGTCCTGTCGGCGTGACCGTCGATCCCCAGGCCGGAAACCTCGGGTATCCGGGCCAGGGCCCGGATCGTCTGGCGATAGGTGGTCTTGGTCTGCTGGAATCGCTTGAAGGCAAGGTGGGCGAACGAGTACGGGAGCAGGGCGATCGGTAACGCCCACCAGCCGATTGGGGCGAACAGCTCACCGAAGACGGCTCCGGTGAATGCCAGACCCATGAAGACGTTCAGATCGTGAAGTAGGGCACGGGCCAGGTAGCTGCGCGATAGCTCCCGGGGCCCGATGACGAGTAGCGCCCTGAGTGTGACCTCGACTGTGAGCCAGGCCGCGACAGCGACGGCAAACGGGAACAAGTCCTCCCAACCTCCGGTGAGATCGGCGAACAGACCAACCCTCATCGCCGAGTAGACCGCGCCATAGACGATGTAGCCACAGAGACGTCGCACCACCACCGGGAGCAACTCGCGGTGGCTGTCACCATGGATGTGTCGCACACCCCAGACCGCTGCCAGGCCCACTCCGAAAGAGGCGATGGAGGCATAGGGCTCGACGACATCGAGGCTGGAGAAGACGAACGGGATGGCCGCAGCCACCGCCAGACCCATCGTGAAGTGGTTGCCTGAGTTGGACGTCGCCACACCGACCAACGATCCGATCACCAGGGCGAGAGCGGCGACGGCTACGTGGAAGGGGTTGGCATCCGCCCGAAACCCGCTGTAGAGACCGATCGCCAAGGAAGCGAGCGGGAACATCCAGGAGGCGAAGGCCAGGACGCGGGGATGCCACCTAGCCACGGAGGGTCAGCTCCGGCTCTTCGGCGAGACGCCGCGCCATCTCCTCGTCGTTGACATGCGGAGCACCCCAACGACGACCCGACCTCTGCAGCGCCCGCTCGAACTTGTCGACCACCTCGGGATGGAATTGCGCACCCGAGTGCTTGCGCAACTCCGATAGCGCATATCGCTGCGACAACGCCATCCGGTAGGAACGAGCCGAAGTCATCGCGTCGAAGGCGTCGGCGACTGCCACGATGCAGGTCTCGAGGCTGGGACTCTCCCCTTCGATGTGCCCCCGACCCCCGTAGCCGTTGCCGTCGTAATGACTGTGATGCCCGGAGGCGATTTCCACCATTGGCTGGAGAAAGTCGACTTCTGCGAGGATCTCCTCCACCAGATGGGCATGCTCTTTCATCTGGCTGTACTCCTCGTCATCGAGCCGACCCCGCTTCCGGATCAGCTCGGTGGGAACGGCCAGTTTCCCGAGATCGTGGATGAGGGCGGCCCACTTGATCTGCTCGATCTGGGTGCCGTTGAAGCCGTACTCCTCACAGATCATCTCAGCGAATTGGGCGACCCGCTCGGTGTGGCCACGGGTGTACATGTCCTTGGCTTCGAGTGTCTTGACAAACCCCTTGATCGCCGAGATGTGAGATACGCGGAGCTGGGAGAAGGCGTAGAGCGACATGTGCCCGATGGCATACACACCGACAATGAGGACCAGCAGGGCCTCACGGTTGGCGATCAAATAGGCGCCACCGATCAGTCCGCCGAGCAGACCCATGACGAACTGACCGGCAAACAAGATCCCCAGATGAGACCAGGGCTGGAGTCGGTCGTAGGGATAGACGGTCTGCACCGCCCGCCGCACCAGGAAGTTGTTGACGCCGACATAGACGAACGCCGCCACCGCAGAGGCAAGCGAGATCATCACCAGATCGGCGGGAACCGGGTTGCTGATCCCGGAGAGCGTCAGGTCCAATACAAGGCCGGCCAGAGCTCCGGAGAGCGCGAGCTGGCCGAAGTTGGCCATTGGTTGGAACCAACGCCGCTCTTTGAAGTCGTCGGGCACCAGAGCCCCGAGGGCGGCCATCAGAGACATGGCAAAGGCAGCGTCCGAGCCCGGCTGCGTTGCAAAGATGACCCCAGCAGTCATGAGAACCATGACGGACGACGACTGGAACATCCGGTCGTTGACCTCGACCGTGAAGAATTCGAGTAGCACGAACAGGCCGGCGAAGAGAACCCAGATTCTCCAATCAGGAGAAGAGGCCAACAAGCCACTTGAAACGATGGAGAGCACGCCCACCAAGAAATACGGCACAGCGATCCTCAGTTTTCGCTGCACCGCAGGCTGGAGACGCACGTAGCGACTCCGCAAGTTATTCAATCCAAGCAACCTCAAAGGGGACCCCGGTTGTGCCTCCGACTCGGGTGAGATGGCGCCTCTATTCAGCCGATCTTCGTACTAGCCGAGCCAGCTGCAATCAAAGCGGCAAGGCTGGCGGCGGCAGCGAGTATTCGGACCAAACGGGCTCTCATACCTGTATGCACGTCCACCTGCAGTTTCTTTATTTGCACCAGCGTTGTGTGCCGGCACAGAAAGTTCCGCTCCGCTCGTATCGATGGGCGTGTACTTACATATGCGACTGAAACGAGGACGCCGTTCTCACCGTGCTCCCGAATATCGGGAACCCTTCAGATGTCAAAAGGCCCCTGACTTCGCCCGCCATAGCGTGTCAGCAAGCGGTCCAGAGACCGTTACCCCACGTGTTGTCGGATTGTTGCTCCCAGCAGGGCGCAATCTAAACGGATGCGGGACTTGCCACAAGAGAAAAGGAGAATTGGCCCTATTACTGGGTGGGGGCGCGGTATACGCTGAGTTCTCGATGGATGTAGTCGCGCTCCAGGAAAAAATCAGCAGGATCGATGGGGTCGAAGCCGCGAGGGTGGTGGCGGGCAATGGTCACATCGACGAGATTCACGTGCTGGCGCGTCGCAACAAGCCTCCGAAACAGCTGGTCAGAGACGTGCAATCTCTGGGTCAGGCCCTGTTCGGGGTCGATATCGACCGACGAATCGTCTCGGTCGTGCAACTGGCCGACTCGGTCTTGGCCAGCGGAAGTCGCCCGGCTCTCGCCGATGTGGCGGAGTCGATCGACGGCAATCGCACCGAAGTGACCGTGACCCTGAAGTGGAAAGAGCGTCTGCTGGTTGGCCAGGCCACCGGTGCTGCGGCCGTGGCGACGAGATGGCGACACATCGCCGAAGCCACATTGGAAGCGGTCCGCCAGGCAATCCACAGCGACGTCGGTCTCGGTGTCAGCTCGATGGACATCACCACTCTGGGCAGCCGGCGTCTGGCGATCTCACAGGTGGTGGTGGTGACCGAGTCGGGAGAGCGACTCCTCATCGGGTCCGCCTACGTCGAAGACGACGAGTCGAGGGCGGTGGTGCGCTCTGTGCTCGACGCTCTGAACCGTCTCCTTCCCGACTTGAAGACTCCTTGACGTCGAACGCCGTCGTCACACCCCACTACCTTTCCGCCGCCGCGGGCGAGGCAACTCTCGAAGCCGGCGGCAACGCCGTCGATGCATCGGTCGCCGCCATCGCCGCCCAAGGAGTCGTCGCCCCGGAGACCTGCGGCATTGGCGGCGATCTGTTCGCACTCGTTCACTTTCCCGGTTGGGATCAGCCGCGCGCCTTGAACTCTTCCGGTCGCGCTGGGTCGGGTGTGTCGGCAGAGACGCTCCGTGCCGTCGAGGCAGGCTCCATACCAGGCGACCACCCGGCAGCCGTGACCATTCCGGGGTGCGTGGACGGCATGGCGAAGTTGGTAGCCGAACTCGGTCGCTTGACACTGGCCGAAGTAATGGCACCGGCGATCGAGTTGGCGCGGGAGGGCTTCGAGGTGTCGACGGAGCAAGCACGAGCCTTTTCCCGGCAAGCCGACCTTTACTCGACCAATCCCGCCGTCGCCTCCTTCTATCCAAACGGCCAGCCAGTGGCCAGAGGGGAGAGAATTGTTCGAGAGGATCTCGCTCGCACGCTGACCGACATCGGCACAGATGGTCGCTCCGCTTTCTATGAAGGCCAGCCCGCACGGGACATCGTCGAAGCCCTCAGCGGCTCAATCGAGCTCGACGACATGAAGACCAATCAGGCGAACTGGGTCGAGCCCATCGCTGCGGAGGTAGCCGGGTCGACCGTCTGGACAATCCCCCCCAACTCACAGGGCTATCTCGGTCCGGCCGCCCTGGCAGTTTTCGAGATGTTGGACCCCCCCGACGATCCCGACGACCCGTTGCGATGGCACCTCCTGGTCGAGGCGTACCGCTGTCTGGCATGGGAGAGAGACGACCTGATAGCCGATCCTGACCACGCCGCCCTGCCCGCCCATCTCCTCCTCGACAAGGCTCGCCTGGAGCGCGCCGCGGCGACCGTCGACCGGGATCGCACTGGTGTTTGGCCGCAGATGGGGGCGCCGGAGAGCACGGCATATCTCTGTGTTGCCGACAGTGACGGCATGGCCGTGTCCATGATCCAGTCCAACTATCGGGGCACTGGCTCGCCATTCGGTGCCGCCCACTCCGGGTTTCTGCTTCAGGACCGTGGTCTGGGATTCACATTGATGCCCGGCCATCCCAATGAGCTGGCCGGAGGCAAACGCCCCCTACACACGCTGTCACCGACACTTTGGACACAGGCCGGCCAGCCGCGTTGGATCCTGGGGACCCGGGGCGGGGCAGTGCAGCCACAGCTCATCGCACAGGTGGCGGCGTCGGCGATCCTCGCCGGCGAGGACCTCAACAGAGCGCAGGCCAGACCTCGCTGGACAGTCTCCGACTTCGGGCCAGGTGCGGGCTCGAGCCCGGCTCTCGAGCCCGGCTTCCACCCGGTCGGGGTCGACGATCTTCGGGCCAAAGGCCACGACATCACCGTTCTCGCCTCCCCACAACCGGGTTGGGGCCCGGTATCTGTCATCGAGCTCGACGGCAACCTCCGACGGGCGGCCGCCGACCCGCGGGTCGACACGACAGCGGCTCTCGTCTTCTGACCTCGCCGTCAACACGAACCCGGGGTACCTGGAGCCATATACGGGGCAAATCAGCTCATCCTGGCCGGCTAGGGACCCGGACAAGATGAACATGAGCGAATTCGGTGCACATACGGGCCGAGGAACCCCGGGTTCGCAGAAGCGCGCTAGGACTGGAGGTCGGCGATGACCTGTTTCAGGGCGTCAAGGTCGTCCATGAGGACCGAACCCAGGCTGTAGAAACCAACCCGCTGCACCCGGTCGCCGTATCGCTTCTTGATTGCGTCGGCCAGCCCTTCGATCGGGGCGATGACCCCGGCACCCTCGAGGGCGGAGTCGGGAACGGCTGCGGGCATCTTGTCCCATTCACCACGCTTCGACATGGCGGTGAGCTTCTCACCGAAGTCCCAGCCGCTCGCCTCCAGGACCGAGCGGTAGGAAGGAGTCGACGCGTAGAACGAGATTTGTTGCCGCACCGGCTCTTTGGCCTGCTCGATCTCCTCCTCGGTGTGCCCGGTCATGATGAAGACGGTGGTCACCATCTCGATGTCGTCGAGAGACCTCCCGGCGTCCGTCGCCGCCTTCCCCATGTTGGGCAGGACGATCTCATCGAGATAAGGGATCGTGTGGAACGGGTGGACGTGGAATCCGTCGCACATCTCACCTGCCAGAGCGCTCAGGTAGGGGCCGACGCCGGCGATGTAGACCGGCACATCGGGATTCGGGATCGGGCCCGGGTTGAAGAAAGGTGTCATCAGGGACAACTTGTAGAACTCGCCCTCATACTTCAATGGAACCCCGTTCTGCCAGCTCTCCCACACAGCCCGCATGGCCTCTATGTACTCCCTCAGTTGGGGTGCGGGTTTCCCCGCCCAGAACGAGCTGAACCGCCTGACGATGTGACCCCGGACCTGGGTTCCCAGACCGAGCATGAACTTCCCACTGGTCTGCCGGGCCAGGTCCCAGGCAGTCATGGCCATCACCGTTGGTGATCGTGGGAACGCCACGGCGATGGCCGTCCCGAACTCGAGATCGGGCTGGGCCTTCGCGGCGTGTGTGATTGGCAGGAAAGGGTCGAATTGGGTCTCTGCAGTGAAGAACCCGTCATATCCCAGCGCGGCGGCGTCCGTGGCAGCCTCGAAGGCGTGCTCAGGTGGCGCAGGCGGGTAGTAGTAATCGACTTTCATGCCGCCAGCGTAGAGAAGCACCCGAGCCTGTAGCCTGGGGCGAGATGAAACGAGTTGCCAAAGTGATCGGCTTCATAGGTGGGGCTCTTGCGGTGATCTGGGCGATGCGCGACCGATTCATCTCCGTCGCCACCTCCCGGGAGCCCGAGCCGCCCGCTTTCCGATCGACGTCCCCGAGCCCACCCGTCACCGAGATCGACGGTATCGGGCCGGTTTTCGCGCAACGTCTAACCAATGCCGGAATCGCCGACATCTACACACTGGCCAACGCCAGCCCGGACCAAGTCGCCGAAGCAGCGAGTGTCAGCGCGGCCCGGGCCCGATCCTGGATAGAGCTCGCCAACGAAGAGGGCTGACGTGCCCTACCTCCACGCCCCCGAGGACCTCGGGGAGCTCCTGACTGGCGAGCCCGCCTATCGGATCGACCAGCTCCGCGACTGGCTGTACCGAACACCCGTCCTCCACGCGATGGACATGACCAACCTGCCCGCAGACCTTCGTGATTCGATCGGAGATTCGCTGTGGCCCTTCGACGTCGAGATGGAGCAGAGCGCCGACAGCGGCACCACACGCAAGTGGCTCTTCCGGGCTCCGGACGGAGCAGCGATCGAATCGGTCCTCATGGGGTATCCGAAACGGGCGACACTCTGCATCTCCAGCCAGGCCGGCTGCGCCCTGGCTTGCACCTTCTGCGCCACCGGACAGTTCGGCTTCGAGCGTCATCTCGAGCCGGGAGAGATCGTGGCCCAGGTGGCGTACGCCCAGGCTTTCCTTAGGCAGGTTGGGATGCCGGACGTCCCCGATCACCTGACCAACATCGTGTTCATGGGAATGGGTGAGCCACTGGCCAACTACACACGAGTCCGTGAAGCGATCCGACGCATGGTCGAGGTCATGGGCATCTCGGCTCGCTCGATCACGGTGTCCACCGTCGGTGTCGTTCCAGGAATTCGCCGGCTCGCCGACGAGCCTTGGCCCTTGTACCTAGCCGTCAGCCTGCACGCAGCCGACGACGAGCTGCGGACCTCTCTCGTGCCGATCAACAAGCGGTACCCCATCACCGAGTTGGAGAAGGCGGCGTGGGAGTACTTCGAGAAGAAGGGGCGACGGATCTCGATCGAGTGGACGATGATGGACGGTGTCAACGACACCCTCGACCAGGCCGACAAGCTGGCAGCCATCGCCAACCGGCTCCGAGCGCACGTCAACCTGATCGCCCTCAACCCCACACCTCTCAGCGACGCATGCGCCTCCACACAACTGCACATCGAGGAGTTCGCCGACGCCCTGAAGAAACGTGGGGTCAACGTAACCGTGCGAGACACCAGAGGCCGCGACATCGACGCTGCCTGCGGACAGCTGCGCGTTTTGTCTGGAATTTCGCGATCGGATAGGTAGTCTCACTCCAGCGGAGCGAGTCAGGGGCTGAAGGAGTTGTGCCTTCACATGCCCAGATTTCGACGTTCCCGTGCCTTTCTGGTCGGCCTTGCGCTGATGATGACCGTCGCCCTCCTATCGGTCCACTACACGGTTCGACCGGGAGACACCCTTGGCGAAATCGCCCGTGACAACAACGTCTCTGTGTCAGATCTGATTCAGGCCAACAACATCTCCAACCCGAATCTCATCTACCCGGGCCAGGAGCTGACGATCCCCGGGTCGGAAGAGGTATACACGGTCGTCTTCGGCGACACGTTGGGCCGGATCGCCAAGAAGTACAAGACCTCGGTCTCTCGGATCTCGTCTGCCAACAACATTCCCAACCCCAACATCATCCTCGTCGGCCAGCAGATCATCATCCCATCAGCCGGCTCCGGCTCTAATTCCGGGCCGGCCGGCGGCTCGTCCAACGAGAGCACGACCTCGGACAGGAAAGGCAAGTTGCACGTGGTGAAACGCGGAGAGACTCTGGCCAGGATCGCCGCCCAGTATGGTGGTGTCACTGCCGACGACATCGCGGTCGCCAACGGCCTCGTCAACGGGATCATCTACGCTGGACAAGGTCTCTACCTGGGCGGCCCGGGCTATGTGGCATCCGGCACAGCAGGTGAGACCAGCTATCGAGTGGAGCGGGGCGACCGACTCGGTGACATCGCCCATGGTTTTGGTGTCGCCGTCAACTCCCTCGTTTCTCTGAACGGCATCTCAAACCCCAACCTCATTCGTTCCGGCCAGGTGCTTCGCATCCCGACCGGAAGCAAGTGGGTCTGCCCGGTCGACGGGGCGGCCTTCATGAACGACTGGGGTTTCCCACGGGGTGGCGGCGTCCGCTACCACGAGGGCAACGATCTCTTCGTCAGCCGCGGCACGCCGGTGCGGGCGCCAGTGTCGGGGACGCTGAAGCAGAAGACCGGGACGGTCGGTGGGCTCCAGTTCAGCCTCGATGGATCCGACGGAGTTCGCTACATCGGCACCCACATGGATCAGTTCGGCAAGAAGGGCACCGTCAACGCCGGTGACATCATCGGCTACGTCGGCAACACCGGCAACGCTGTCGGCACTTCGCCGCATCTCCACTTTGGGATGTACTACCAGGGGACGCCGGTCAACCCGTATCCGTCACTGATCGCACACGGCTGCGACTGACCGATCAATCGGGCCGGTCGATGTCGAAGCGGTCCCGCGTGTGGATGTAGGTGGCGCCGGCCATCCTGCCGATCGCCCTCAACACGTCGTTGTCGACCCGGGTGCCGTCGAGGACTCCTTCCTCCACGTGAATGACTACGACATCGCCGAGAACGAGCCTGGTGCGATCTCCCAACTCGATCACCTGGCGCACCGTACATTCGAGGTTGGCCGGTGACTCGGCGACGATCGGAGCATCGACCCTGGTGCCCTCATCGGCGGTGAGACCGGCGATCGCGAACTCGTCGTCGTCCGCGGAGAAAGACCCCGACGTCACCGACATGGCGTGAACGACGTCTTCGGAGACGATGTTGACCGTGAACTCACCTCTTTCCTCGGCGAGTGTGGCCGAGTCCTTGCGACGATCACGGTGGCTTCCAGCCGAGAACAGCACTACCGGAGGGTTCGTCGACACGACATTGAAGAACGAGAACGGCGCCAGGTTGTTGGTGCCGTCGCGTCGGCGGGTGCCGATCCACCCGATGGGACGGGGAACGACGAGCCCTGTGAGCAGCTTGTAGCGATCGCGCGACTCAGCGTCGTCGAGCTCGTAGACGAGCTTCGTCAAGCCATCTCCTCGGCGAGGAGGTCGAGCCGGATGGCCCCAGCGGCGAGTATGCGTTGGTGGAAATCCTTGAGGTTGAAGTCGGGCGCGGTGCGGGCCCGATCTCTCATTGCGAGGATCTCTCGCTCACCGACCTTGTATGTGATTGCCTGACCGGGCCAGCCCAGGTAACGCAAGACCTCGGAAACCGCCACGTCGTGGGGCTGTAGACCAACTTGCTCGATGTAGTCCACCGCCGTCTCATAGCTCCACACCTCACCTCCGTGAAGAGGGGCGTGGCCAGGAATGGTCAGCTCGAGATGACAGCCGATGTCAACCACGACCCGAGTCGACCTGAACAGCTGGCTGGCGAGCAGGCCAAGGCGATACTCGGGCTTTTCGAAGAAGCCCAGCTCGTCCATCAACCTCTCGGCGTAGAGGGCCCAACCTTCGCCGGAGCCCGAGCACCAGATGACAGAGCGCTGGAAGCGAGAGAGGCTCTCCCTCTCCAAGACGGCAGTGCCCACCTGGAGATGGTGGCCAGGGAAGCCTTCGTGATAGGCCGTCGAGACCTCCTGCCAATACGGCAAAGACTCACGCTCCCCCGGGGCGTACCAGATAGATCCAGGACGACTGAAGTCCTCCGCCGGTGGCAGGTACCAGGCTCCGAGACTTCCTCCAGGTGGAGCGATGTTGACGGTGACAGTTCGCAGCTCCTCGGGCACGTCGAAGTGAGTACCGGCGAGTTGATCTATCGCCTGCTGTTGGATCCGTGAGATGAAATCGACGAATTCCTCCCTGGTCGCGGCGGCGCGACCCGGGTCCGTGTCCAGCATCTCGATGACCTGGTCGACGCTCAGATCGGGGTCTATGGTCGCGCTGGTCGCCGCCAGCTCATCGCTCAGGCGATGGACTTCGCTCCATGCCCATTCATAGGTCGCTTCGGGGTCGATCGTCAGCCCGAGGTGATGGTCGGCCTCTCGCAGGTACTCGTCGCGGCCCACACCATCCGACAGGCGGGCTTTCGGGAGGTAGTTGTGGCGTAGCCAGTCGGCAAGTGCGGCGCAGCCAGCCCGGGTCTTGTCGATTGCCTCTCGAAGCGACCCGGTATCCACGCCCCGCTTCTCCCCCTGCTCGATGAAGCCGATGAATCTCGAGTCGTACGAGGCGGCGGCGTCGAGTTGTTCGAGCACCGATTCGACCTGGCGGGCGGCAGCGGTGTCGCCGACGGCGAGTCCTTCGCTGAGACTCAGTCGATAGCCATCGAGTGCATCGTCAAAGGCTCTGAGCCGCGCCTCGATGTCAGCCCACCCTTCGGGTGTCTCCCGGTCCATGACGTCGAAGACATCCCGGGTCAGCTGAAACGGGCTGTAGACGTGGTTCACGTCCCTTCGCCACTTCCCGGATTCGTGGTCATCGATCTGCTCTTCGAGCCATCCGGTCATGACACGTGCCGCAAAAGCCTCCACGTGATCGGCCGAAGCACAATGCGCGGAGAGCCGACCATGCATCTCCCTATAGAGATCGACCCGTCCAAGGTGGCCGTCCGGGGAGTAGTCGGTGCAGAGATGGTCTCTGCCCCCGAGCCCGTAGGTTGTTGCGTTGATGGGATCGGAGTCGGCCCATCTCTCGGTCAGCTCCTCGGAGATCTCGAAAGCGGTCGTCATGGCGGCGCAGGCTATACACGACTTCCGAACACACGCATTCCGATACCCTCGCTGACCGTGAGCGACCTGATCGAAGTACGGGCCGACGAGCAGTTCGACACCGACGCTCTCGTCTCCTGGCTCGAAACAGTCGAGGATCTCCCCGCCGGCGAGCCACAGGTCGCCCAATTCGGTGGAGGTAAAGCCAACCTCACCTATCTCCTCACTTTTCCCAATGGGTCGGAGCTGGTGCTGCGACGCCCTCCCCTCGGCCCGGTGGCTCCAGGCGCACACGACATGTCCCGGGAGTATCGGGTCCTGTCCCGTCTCTGGCGCTCCTTCGACAAGGCACCCCGTGCCCTCGCCTATTGCGATGACGAGTCGGTCATGGGCACCGACTTCTTCCTCATGGAGCGTCGTGACGGTGTGGTGGTTCGTGGATCGGTCCCCGAGAGGTTCGGAGCAGGGGACGACGTCGAGGCAAACCGGAAGTTGTCGGAGGTCGTGATCGACACTCTCGCCGAGTTCCATTCGGTCGACCCCGTAAGTTGTGATCTCGGGGACCTGGGTCACCCCGAGGGATTCATCCAGCGACAGGTCGAGGGGTGGGCGGGTCGCTGGGAGCGTGCCAAGCACGAGGAAAACCCACTTGCCGACGAGTTGGCAGCCTGGCTGCTGGCGAAGCTTCCCCCGGAAGGCCGTCCTTCCCTCCTCCACAACGACTGGCGGCTCGACAACATGGCGGTCTCAGCTGACGACCCCGGAACGTGTGTTGCCGTATACGACTGGGACATGGCGACGAGAGGAGACCCCCTGGCCGATCTCGGGACGCTGATGGGATCATGGTTCGACCCGGGCGAAGCGTCGGGTGAGCTGTCGATGATGCCGACCCAGATCCCGGGCTGGCTGAGCCGGCGTGAAGCCGTCGAGCGCTATGCGGCGAAGTCGCGCGGCGATCCGGCCTCGATCGACTGGTATCTCGTGTTCGGCGCCTGGAAATTGGCGATCATCCTGCAGCAGATCTACATACGGTGGCGCCGCGGCCAGACCCAGGACGAACGATTCGCCACCCTCGACGAAGGCGCCCGTCACCTGTTCCGTCTCGCCGCCGACCGAAGACCGTAGCGGGCGACGCAGTGTTCCAGACAGGTATGTCCGGTCTGTGACCCAGAGTTGAACAGGGTTGACTCCGTTTGTGAGTGAGTGCTCACTCAGTGTTAGCATCGCCGGATGGAGAGCAAGCAGCGCGCCAAGCCCCTCCCACCGGAGGATCGTCGCGTCGCCATCGTCGAGGCGGTCATCCCTCTCATCATGGACCAGGGAGCCAACGTCACGACCTCGGCCATGGCGGAAGCGGCCGGCATCGCCGAGGGCACGATCTTTCGGGTCTTCCCCGACAAGAGCACGCTTCTCCTCGAAGCACTCAAAACCTGTTTCGACCCGGCCCCGACTCTCGACCAGCTTGCCCGCATCGAACGAGACCTGCCGTTCGAGATCAAGCTGCGCAAGGCGGCTGCCATCATCCTCCAACGCGCCGAGCGCGTCCACGCTGTCGCCGCGGTGCTCCGAACACTTCCTCCTCCTGAACGACCGAGCCATGAGGAGGCCCACAGATCGGCGATCGAAGCCAACAGCCGGATCTTCTGGGGACTCACCCGGATCTTCGAGGATGAGTCCGACGGCCTCTCCGTCGAGCCGGCACGAGCCACAGCCGCTTTTCGAGGGCTGCTGCACGCCGTGAGCTTTCCTCTCTCTGACCCCTCGGAGCTGGTCACAGCGGACGAGGCAGTGACCATCTTGCTCAACGGCATCTGTGCGACGGAGTGCGACTGATGCTCTGGAAGATCCTCAGGCAGTATCTCTCGGTCCACCGGCGCGAGCTGGTGTTCGTGATCGTCCTCCAACTCGTGGCGACCATCGCTGCGCTATATCTCCCCACGCTCAACGCCGACATCATCGACAACGGGGTGGTACTCGGGGACACCGGCTACATCGTTCGAATCGGTCTGGTGATGCTGGCGGTGTCGTTCGTGCAGATCGGAGCCACCATCGTCGCCGTCTACTTCGGATCGCGGGCGGCCATGGGCTTGGGAAGAGACCTCCGCCGCAGCATCTTCACCAAAGTCGCCGGGTTCTCCAGCCAGGAGATCACGTCTTTCGGAGCGCCATCGCTGATCACACGAAACACCAACGACGTGCAGCAGGTGCAGATGGTGACGGCCACCGGTCTCACCCTCATGGTGATGGCGCCGATCATGATGGTCGGCGGGATCATCATGGCGCTCCGTGAGGATGTCGGCCTCTCCTGGCTCGTGGTGGTCGCCGTGCCGATACTCGCTGGTTCGGTCGGTTTCATCGCCAGCCGCCTGATCCCCTCCTTCCGGAGGATGCAGAAGCGCATCGACGATGTGAACCGGGTGCTTCGCGAGCAGGCCACCGGCATCCGAGTCCTCCGTGCGTTCGTACGTGAGCCCTACGAAACCGAGCGGTTCGACGAGGCCAACATCGAGCTCACCAACGTCTCCTTGACCGTCGGCCGCTGGATGGCGGCGATGTTCCCTATCGTCATGCTCGTCCTCAACCTCTCGAGTGTGGCCGTCCTCTGGTTCGGTGGTCTACGCATCGACGCAGGGGCCATGCAGATCGGGTCGCTGACCGCCTTCCTCACCTATCTCCTCCAGATCCTCATGTCGGTGATGATGGCGACCTTCATGCTCGTGATGATCCCGCGGGCATCGGTGTCGGCCGATCGCATGGGCGAGGTGCTCGAGAGTGAATCGACCGTCCGGATGCCCGACGAAGCCGTCACCGAGGTCCACAGCGCCGGATATCTCGACTTCGAGCACGTGACATTTGAATATCCGGGTGCCGATTACCCGGTATTGAGCGACGTGTCGGCCAGCGCACGACCCGGTCGGACCCTCGCCATCGTGGGCTCGACCGGTGCCGGCAAGACCACGCTCACCAATCTGATCCCAAGACTCTTCGACGTCACGTCCGGCACCATCCGCGTCGACGGGGTGGACGTCCGCGACCTGGATCCGGAGGTCCTCTGGTCGAAGATAGGTTTTGTCCCGCAAAGGCCGTATCTCTTCACCGGGACGGTGGCGTCGAACCTGCGTGATGGCAAGGCCGATGCCACCGAGGAGGAGATGTGGGCAGCCCTCGAGATCGCCCAGGCCAGGGATTTTGTCGAGGCCATGCCCGACGCTCTCGACTCGCCCATCGCCCAGGGCGGGACCAACGTGTCGGGAGGTCAACGTCAGCGGCTCCAGATCGCCCGTGCCGTGATCAGGCGTCCGGAGATCTACGTGTTCGATGACTCGTTCTCAGCCCTCGATCTGGCTACCGACGCCCGATTGCGCCGTGCCCTCAGACCGGTTACAAGGGAGTCGACCGTCGTGATAGTGGCTCAGAGGGTGTCGACGATTGCCGACGCCGATCAGATCATGGTCCTCGAGGACGGCAGGGTCATGGGAATCGGCACCCACGACGAGCTTCTGGCGACGTGCCCCACCTATGTCGAGATCGTGGAGTCGCAGGCCGAGGCAAAGGCGGCGTCATGAGTGGGCGCACCATGAAGGAGACCGAGCGTGTCGAGGCCCCACAGGGCCCAGGGCACAGGTTCATGGGTGGCCAGCTCGGGCAGAAGGCGATCTCATTCGGCCCTTCCCTGAGGAGGCTCGTGGGACATCTCCGACCGGAACGGGTCAAGGTCGTCTTCGTCCTGGTCACGGCGGTGGTGAGCGTGGGGCTCGCCGCGTTCGGTCCACGTGTGCTGGGCTGGGCCACCGACATCGTCTTCGCCGGCGCAATCGGATCGAACCTTCCCTCCGGGATCACACGAGAACAGGCGATCGAGGGTGCCCGCGCCGCCGGCCAAACCCAGATCGCCGAGCTCCTCACCGGCGTCGACTTCACACCCGGCGTCGGGATCGATTTCCGTGCCCTCGGCTTGTTGCTTCTCCTCTGCGTCGCTCTCTACGTGGGAGCGGCTCTGTTCGGATACCTGCAGGGCTACCTGCTCAACGACGTCGTGCAGGGCACCATCTATCGGCTTCGCTCCAGCGTCGAGGACAAGCTGAACCGCCTCCCGCTCAGCTATTTCGACCGCCAGCCCAGAGGTGAGCTGCTCAGCCGGGTGACCAACGACATCGACAACATCTCACAGAGTCTCCAGCAGACGATGAGCCAACTGCTCACGTCTCTGCTCACCATCGTGTTCGTAGTCACGATGATGGTCATCATCTCTCCGGCCCTGGCCCTCATCGCCCTGATCACGATCCCGGTGACCATGGTGGTGGCTGGTGTAATCATGAAGCGCTCCCAGACCCAGTTCATCGCTCAGTGGCGTCACACTGGAGCGCTCAATGGCCAGATCGAGGAGGCCTTCACCGGACATTCCCTGGTGAAGGTGTTCGGTCGTCAGGAGGCAGTGAGGGAGCGATTCGACGAGGAGAACGAGGACCTGTATCAGGCCAGCTTCGGCGCGCAGTTCCTCTCCGGCCTGATCATGCCGATCATGCAGTTCATCGGGAACCTGAACTATGTGATCATCGCGGTCGTTGGTGGTCTCCGTGTCGCCAGCGGCACCATGAGCCTCGGAGACGTCCAGGCCTTCATCCAGTACTCACGACAATTCACCCAGCCGGTCACCCAGATCGCATCGATGGTCAACCTGCTCCAATCGGGTGTCGCCTCCGCTGAGCGCGTCTTCGAGCTGCTCGACGAGGACGAAGAGCCCTCGGAGAACCACAAGGACATGATCGGTGAGGCGAGTCGGGGAGAAGTCTGCTTCGAGGGCGTGTCGTTCCGGTACGAGGCGGACCGACCGCTCATCGACGATCTGAGCATGACCGTGCGACCAGGTCAGATGGTCGCCATCGTCGGCCCCACGGGTGCGGGCAAGACCACTCTGGTCAACCTGATCATGCGTTTCTACGACCTGGACGCAGGTCGCATCACGCTCGACGGTGTGGACATCTCGACCATCCAGAAGTCGTCGCTCCGGTCGCAGGTGGGGATGGTCCTCCAGGACACATGGCTCTTCAAGGGCACGATCTGGGCCAACATCGCCTACGGGCGACCCGGTGCGTCGGACGAGGAAATCCTCGAAGCAGCAAAGGCGACTTTCGTCGATCGCTTCGTCCACAGCCTTCCCGACGGGTACGAGACAATCATCGACGACGAGGGAAGCAACATCAGCGCCGGCGAGAAACAGCTCATCACCATCGCCCGCGCTTTCCTATCCCAGCCGGCACTGCTCATCCTCGACGAGGCGACCAGCTCGGTCGACACCAGAACCGAGCTCTTGTTGCAGCACGCCATGAGTGCGCTGCGGAGCAACCGGACCAGCTTCGTTATCGCCCACCGGCTGTCGACCATCCGTGACGCCGACCTCATACTGATGATGGAAGAGGGCCGGATCGTCGAGCGTGGCACCCACGATGAGCTAATCACCCTCGGCGGGGCGTATGCCGACCTCTACAACTCCCAGTTCGAGGGGCCTGAGGTGGAGATGGGGATGGGGGCGGCGGCCGCCGCGACCTGATTCGCCAGATCCGGGTTGAAAACGATTGCCGGCTCCCGTCTACCCATGTCCGAATGCACTCCGTTGCGAACAGCGCAACGCCGTGCCCGCGGGCAGGTTGACGAGAGTGTGGCCTCACCCCAACCACCACACGTCGGACCCAATCCAGGTGACCGCCACGACCACGGTGAGGACGGCGAGCTCGGTCAGCTGCTCTCCGGCCCCGAGAATATCGCCGGTGACACCAGAGAACCTCGTCAGAGAAGCCGTCCTCAGCCAGACGAGGGCAACCGCGGCGAGCAACATCGCAGGAACCAGCCACCATCCACCGAGAGCGCCGGCGATGAGTAGACCTGCAGCCAACGCCCACACCCCGAATCCGTCGACCCCAATGATCCCGGCGCGGCCAAGCCCGTCCTCGCGGGCGGGCTGCGAGGTGGCCATGAGCGCAACAGCAGCTGAACGCCCCAACGAGTGCGCCATGACCAGCCCGACGAAGGCCTGAATCGGATCCAGAGCGCCGACCGCCAGCACCCGCCACAGGATCGAGACCACAAGCGCGAGCGAGCCGTAGGTGCCGAGACGGGAATCCCGCATGACTTCGAGACCCCGCTCCCCGGCGAGACCTGAGCCGAGAGCGTCGGCCGTGTCGGCGAACCCGTCTTCATGGAGCCCTCCGGTGAGGAGGATCCCGCCCATCACGGCGATCAAGGCCGCCAGCGGTGAGGGCATGATCTGATAGGCGCCGGCGTAGAGGCCGCCGGAGAATGCCCCGATCGTTGCACCGATGATCGGGAACCAGACAAGCGCGGCACCTCCGGGTGGGGAGTCCGTCCGCACCGGCACCCTGGTCAAAAAGCCAATCGCAGCACGCAGACCACTCACGTCAGACCGACCTCTTCGAAAGTCGCCACCCGCACCACTGAGTCGGCGGCCAGAGCCACGAGAGGAACCGCGGCAAGTGCACCACTTCCCTCGCCGAGTCGCATCTCCAGGTCGAGGATGGGACGACGACCCAAACGCGCAAGGAGACGACGGTGCCCGGGCTCTGCCGAGATGTGTGCCGGCCAGCAGTGTTCGAGGAATCCCGGGTGAGCCAGCTCGAGTGGGAGAACGGCCGAGGTGACCACGAAACCGTCGAGCAGGACGGGTATGGAACGGGCCCGCGCTTCGACGACGGCTCCCGCCATTGCGGCCAGCTCCCAGCCACCGAGCTCACGAATGGCGTCGATGGGACCCGCTATCTCCGCGCGGGCTACTGCATCGCGAACCACCGCGATCTTGTTGGCCAGCCCGACGGCGTCGAGACCGGTGCCCGGTCCCACCCAATCAGCGGCGTCGCCACCGAGCAAAGCGGTGGCAATGGCAGCCGCAGCCGTGGTGTTTCCGATGCCGACCTCACCCGGAACAAGCAGGTCGACATCGCCGATGCTCTCGACCGCGGATCGACCGACCGCGATTGCCTCATCGAACTGTTCGACGCTCAGGGCAGCCTCGTTGCGGATGTTGCCGCAAGGGACACCGTCGCCCACATCGACGACTGAGAACCGAGCTCCAAGCCGTTCGGCCATCACCGACGCGGTGGCGATGCCGGAGCGCAACGCCTGGATCATCGCTCTGGTCACCGACTGCGGGTACGCACTCACCCCTTCGACAGCGACACCATGGTCACCGGCGAAGATGAGCGCAGCCGGGGTTTTGACAGCTGGTTGATCGGTCCCCTGCCATCGCGCCAGCCAGACGGCGATCTCGTCGAGCCGACCCAGGGCGCCCTTGGGGCGGAGCACCTTCTCGGCCCGGGTCCTGACCGTCTCCGCGCTCTCGCTGTCGCCTGTGGCCGACGCCAACGTCTCCAGATCAGCCGGCACCAAGCGTCCCCAGTTCGAGGGTCCGACCGGCGATCACCAGGTATGACCGTTCCGCAGCGGCGGCGAACCTCTGGTTGGCGAACCCCTGCAAGTCGCGAAAACGCCGCCCGATCGGGTCCATTGGGACCAAACCCGATCCCACCTCATTGCTCACCACCACGGTGTCGTCGCGCTCGGCCAGAATTTCCAGGACGTCGCCAACAATTTGTGCGATGTCCTCATCGTCGTAACCGATCATCAGATTGGAAATCCACAACGTGACACAGTCGACGACGAGGAACTCATCCGGTGTCGCGGTCGAGACCGCCGCACCGAGCTCGATGGGTGCCTCCACCACTGTCCACGCGTCGGGTCGACTGTCGCGGTGGGCTGCGATGCGCTGCTCCATCTCCTCATCAGAACGCATTGCGGTGGCGACATAACGAACCGGCGCTCCGCTTTGGCCCGCCATTTCGACCGCGAGCTTCGACTTGCCGGAACGGGCCCCACCCGTGAGAAAGATCAATAGTCGATACCCCGTCTCGCCATGATTCCGCTGTCATAGGCGTGCTTGATCTTGCGCATCTCGGTGACGGTGTCGGCGATGGCGACGATCTCGGGAGGGGCGTCACGGCCGGTGATGATCAAGCTCACGTCCTCGGGACGCGATTCGAGAACCTGGATCACCTCGTCGATAGGGATCCAACCCCAGTTGACTGGATAGGTGATCTCATCCAGAACGATCAGCCGGTGCTCCCCGCGACCGATGACGTCTCGTGTGTGTTTCCAGGCCGCGCGGGCGACGGCCTCCGATTCCTCCATGTCCTCAGAGTCCCACGTGAAGCCATCGCCCAGAGCCCACCAGTCGATCCCGAGTTGGCGCCCGATTCTCTCTTCACCCACGCTCCATTCCCCGGACTTCAAGAACTGGATGACCGCCACCTTCCAGCCGCGGGCCACCGCCCTGATCGCAGTGCCGAATGCGGCCGTCGACTTGCCCTTGCCGTCCCCGGTGTTGACGAGAAGCAGAGAGGGTGCCCGGACGGTGCCCTTGGGGGGCGCCTCAGTCGGAGGTATCTGGTCGGTCATGTCGATCTCCTCACAGGAACGACGACGGGGCCATCGGCGTCTTCGAGCACCCTGATATCGGCACCGTAGTGAGCCGTCAGCGTGTCTTCGGTGAGCACCTGATGCGGGTCGCCATCGGCTACGACCTTTCCTCCGCTGAGAAGGATCAAACGATCTGCAAATCGAGCGGCGAGCGTCAGATCGTGAGCGGCGATGACCACCGTCAGACCATCCTGGCGCCGTAGCTCGTCGATGACCTCGAGGACGTCGACGGCGTGACCCACGTCGAGACCTGCGGTCGGCTCGTCGAGAAGGAGAACCGGTGCCTCTTGCGCCAGAGCGCGCGCCAGGACCACCCGTTGGGCTTCGCCCCCGGAGAGGGTGCGCAAAGGCCTCCGGGCGAAATGAGAGAGGTCCAACCTCGCCAGAGCAGAGCGCATCGTCTCGACGTCGTGCTTGCTCTCTGCAGCCAGGTACCCGAGATGGGGGGTCCGCCCCAGCAGCACGTAGTCGCCAACTCCCATCTCGTCGGGAAGTTGGGGACGCTGTGGCATCCAGGCGATGTCGAGCCCTGGTCTTCTCTCCCGACCACCGAGTGACACCTGGCCGGAGTGGGAAACGACATCGACGGCGGCCTTGATCAGCGTTGACTTCCCGGCCCCATTGGGCCCGATGAGAGCAACCCACTCGCCGTCCGCCACATCGATGTCCACTGGGCCCACTGTCGTGTCGAGGTCGTAGGCAACCGACACCTGATGCCAGGAGATCATGACGGGCCCCTCATCGTCCTGAGGACGAGCAGGAAGAAGGGCGCCCCAAAGAAGGCGGTGACAACTCCGATGGGCAGCTCGGCAGGAGCTATGAGTGTGCGAGCTGCCACGTCGGCGAGCATGAGAAACGAGGCTCCGAACAGGATCGACAGAGGGACTATCACTCGGTAGCTCCAGCCGAATAGGAGGCGGATGGTGTGAGGGACGATGATCCCGACGAAACCGATCAAGCCACTGACCGAGACGGCCGCAGCCGTGGCCAACGTCGCAGTGACGACGACCACTCCCCTCACCCGGCTCACATTCACCCCGAGCGCCCTCGCCTCCTCGTCGCCCAATGCGAGGACATCGAGCAGACGACGGGCCACGAGCAAGACCACCGAAGCGCCGATTGCGTAAGGCAGCAGCTCGGTGACCTCGCCCCAACCCACTGTGGTCAACCGGCCCAGTATCCACGAGTAGACCTCGCGCAGAGTCTCCACGTTCTGTTGCAGGATGTAGGTCTGCACTGCAGTGGCGAAGGCGGCGACCGCGACACCAGCGAGGATGAGCGAGGTGGGTGACCTTCCCGCGACCGATCTTCCCAGGACGTAGGTGACGGCGACCGCACCCAGGCCCCCGGCGAATGCCAATGGGGCGATCCAGCCCGACCTGCCGGTGAGGGCGAACCCCAGGGTTGCACCAAGACCGGCACCGGCGGCGACCCCGAGCAGATAGGGGTCGGCGAGGGGGTTTCGAAACACCCCCTGGTAGGTGGCTCCCGAGACCGCGAGAACGGCGCCGACGAGAGCACCGAGAACGATCCGGGGCAATCGGATGTCGAAGAGGATCGCGGTCTCCGCAGGTGTCAGCCCCGACTCAACAGAGACCCCGGGGAGACTGTCGAGCAGAGCCCGCACCACCGAAGCCGGGTCCAGACCGGCTGCACCGACCACGGAGCCGACCAGAGCGGCGACGAGCACCGCGGCCACACCAATGGTCACCGCGACCCATCCGAGCCGGGTTGGGCGCGCCTCTATCGCGGCTTTGGCCCGAGGGCTCAACCCTGGCTCGAATAGGCCGCGATGGCGTCGGAGACCGACCGGGCAAAGTCGACGATCCGGGGACCCCAGCGCGAAGCGATGTCGGAGTCGAACTCGACTACGTTGCCGTTCTGGACCGCCGACAAGACTTCCCATCCCGGTCGCGCCGCCACCGTCTCGGCGGTCTCGCCATAGAGGGTGTCGGCCAGGAAGATGATGTCAGGATCGGCCGACACCACGTACTCACTCGACAGCTGCGGGTATCCAAAGGCCGACCCGCCCTCGTCGGCGGCGTCGGCGATGTTCTCCAGCCCGAACAGTGCATAGATCTGGCCGAAGAACGTCCTCGATGTGGCGGTGTAGAGGGTGTTGTCCAACTCGTGGTAGTAGGTGACACCCGTGGCGTCCGGTGCCTCCTCGGCGATCTCGACGAGGTCGTCTGCAATCGTCTCATTCACAGCGGCCGCTTCATCGGAGTGGCCGGTAACGGTTCCGAGGGCCTCGATCTGGCCGTAGACGTCGTCGATGGTGATGGCAGCGGGGTAGTTGATCACCGGGACACCGGTCGCCTCCAGTGACGCGGCCAGCTCTCCTGGGTCGTAGCCGATGACAACCAGGTCGGGCTCGTGGGAAAGGATCGCCTCTACGTTTGGCGTGAACCCGGACAGGTCGGTCATTGGCGCCTCTTCGGGATAGTTGGACTGGTCATCGACCGCAACGACCTGTGGGCCCGCCCCGATGGCGAAAAGCATCTCCGTGGCTGTGGACGACAGCGAGACGATGGAATCCGGCCTCTCCTCCACAGTCACCTGACCGTTGTCGGCCTCGATGGTCACCGGGAAATCGGTGGACGCTTCTCCGGTGGTGGTGACGTCCTGGCTGGTGGTCGTGTTGGCAACCACCTCCCCGGTCCCACACGCAGCGAGTGCGAGGAGAAGCGTCAGAAGTAGTGAGCTCCGCTTCATACGAAAACATCCTCCGTCGGTCGGAGGATGAAGAGGTGGTGGGCTTCCCTTGGGCCCACGCTTCCGTCTTCATCCGAGACTTTCACGTGGCCCCGAGACAGGCGACCTGGCTCGTGCATTCTCTTGGGTGACGGCGAGACTCGTCGTTGGCCAAGGGACGCCTTCACAGTTGCGGGACAGCGCCGGGTTCCAACCGGCTTCGCTGTTCGCGAGGCACTCACCTATTGCGGTGAGCGGAATCAGCTTAGTGGTTCGAGCGTGTGCAGATACCGGCCCCTGGCCACCCTATTTGCACACGCTCGAAGACGCTCAGCTCAGATCCTCGGTGTTGACGCCGAGGGTCACCTGGACCGACTGCTCCTCACCATCGCGGATTATCAAGACCTCGACACTCTCGCCCGGCTGATGGGCGCGCACCTGAGCAACCAGGTCACCGAACCCTCGAACGGGGACGCCTGCGAAACCCACGACCACGTCACCGACCTGGAGGCCGGCGGCGTCGGCCCCGGAGTCGTCGACGACCACGGTGATCTCAGCGCCGGCTTGACCCTCGGCGTTGACGTCGTCGGCCTGGACCCCGAGGAACGCCGTCTCGATCGGCTCTCCGGAGATGATGCCGTCGGCATAGGTGACGGCGATGTCGGAGGGGACGGCGAACCCAAC
>DASPGH010000030.1:0-47022 GCA_035620735.1 Acidimicrobiia bacterium
CCTCGTCCAGCTCGTCCCCGGGAATCTCCTCGACGATGGTTCCCCGGGACATCACGAGGACCCGGTCGCACAGACCCGAGAGCTCGATGGGGTCGCTTGACTTGACCAGGATGGCGGCCCCGGCGTCGCTTCTGGCTCTCAGTGCTTTGTAGATGTCGAAACGGGAGCCGACGTCCACGCCCTGGGTGGGCTCGTAAGCGAGGATCACATCGGGCTCTTTCAGGAACGAGCGGGCAACCGAGACTTTCTGTTGGTTGCCACCAGAGAGGAACTCGACGGGTTGTTCCAGTGACGGGGTCCTGATCTCGAGCTCTTCGACCAGCTCCCCGACCTTTTTGCGTTCGGCGCCACGACGGAGCAAACCGGCGGCAGAGAATCGACGCAAAGACTGAACGGTCGCGTTCACCCTGACCCCGAGCACACCCATGAGGGCCTCGGTCTTGCGGTTACCGGGGAGAAGCATGATGCCGGCGCCGACCGCTTCGTGAGTCGAGATGAGGCTGAGCTCCTTGCCCGAGCACACCACGAGCCCGGCGCGTGGTGGTGTCCTGCCGGCGAGAGTGTCGAACAACTGGGTCTGACCGTTGCCTTCCGCCCCTGCGATACCGACTATCTCCCCCGTCTCGAGGGTGAACGTGACGGGGCCGAACGATTGTCCCTGCAACCCGTCGACGATGAGGACATCTGCACTAGCGCCTTCGACATGCTTCGGCGCCGGGAACGCTGCCTCGAAGGGGCGGCCCACGATCTTCTCCACGAGCTCGTGTTCGGTGGTGGTCCGGGCATCGAACGTCCCTTGATGACGACCATCGCGAAGCACCGTCACCCGGTCTGCCACTTCCAGGACCTCGGGCAGGCGGTGACTGACATAGACCACACCGACCCCACGCTGTTTGCAGGCGAGGATTGTCCGATGCAATGCCTCCACCTCGTCGGGGCCGAGGGCCGTGGTCGGCTCGTCGAGCAGCAGCACCTGGGGATCGGTCACGAGTGCCTTGGCGACCTCGAAGAGCTGTCGATCGGCCAGGGTGAGAAAGCCCGCGGGGACATCGGGGAAGAGCTCGATGTCGAGGTCGAAGTCGGCCAGGAGTCTGCGTGCCCACCTCTTCCGCCTCCAATAGGGAGGTCGCTGTTCGGGTGGGGCAGCGAAATAGAAGTTGTTCTTCACCGGCTCCATGCCCACCGAGGAGCCGTCCTGGTAGGCCATCGCCAGACCCAGTTTGCGTGCCTGAGCCGGAGAGTCGGTCCGGAGACGTTTCCCCCCGATCTCGATCTCGCCCCGATCGGGATCGACGAACCCTGAGGCGATCCCGAGGAGAGTCGACTTGCCCGACCCGTTCTCACCGACCAGTGCATGGATCTCTCCGGCGCGGCAGTCGAAGCTGACGTCGGTCAGGGCGCGAACCGCCCCGAACTGCCGGGACACACCGGTCAGTTCGAGGACGTGCTCGTGGTCTGGTTCCCCGGCCGGAGCCGGGGAACCAGTTGTCTTCTCTCCTTTGGGATCGCGGTCGATCATCCGCCGCCGTACATCTCGGCGAGGACCGCGTCGGGCACCAATGAGGTGCCGGAGACGACGTCGTTGACTCGATCCGGGTTGCAATCGTCGGCGGTCACCTGCCGCATGACGTGAGGCACCACTACCTCACCAGGGACGTCTGCTCCCTGGAGGGCCAGCATGGCCGCGGTCACACCGGTGCGGGACTGGAAGTTCCCGCCCGCGGAGAACCAGATGTTGTAGGTCGGCTCGTTGCGGTCCGCCCAGTCGCAGAACAGTGTCTGCTCGTCGGTGCGCAGGGCCACACTCAGGTTCTCCACCGGGATGCCCAACTCGTCGTACGCCTGGAGGGCCGTGAACAGCCCGTCGGAGTACTCATAGGCCCAACCCTGGATCTCGGGGCTGGTGGTGAGCAAGCCGCGAACGGCATCCAGCGCGAAGCTGTTCACCCAGAAGGTGTCACCGGTCGTGGTGTTCTCGTTCGCCGGCGGGTTGGCGACGGTGAGACCACCATCGGTGACCGAGGGGATGATGCACTGCTGCCAGCCGAGAGTCAGGGCGTTGTTCGGAGTTCCGCCGAGCAGACCCACCTCACCGCCACCGGCGACATTGGTCGTGAGCACCTCGGCGAAGCTGTTGCCCAGCTCACAGAGGTCTTCGCCGACCACAGCCGTGTAATCGGAACCGGGCGTCAGAGCCCCCTCGGACCCGGGTAGACCGACATATCCCGCCGAGAAGGAGATGTAGGGGATGCCTGCAGCCTCCGCGGCCTGGACCGCCGGCGCCAGGGCGGCACCGAAGTCCGGGTAGCCGACGATGAAGTCGACCGGGTACTGGACCAGGAAGTTGATTCCGTTCAGATGCACAGCCGGGTCCTGGTCGAAGTTGGCTTCAGTGGTGACGATCGTGCCGATCTCGGGATAGGTCAGCGCCTGAAGGATCGCCTCCATCCGGCTGACTCCACGCCACACGTTGACGGTCTTGCCGCCACCATCTGCATATCCCATGACCAACTCGCCACCGCTGCCGGTATCGCACTCGGTCTCGTTCCAACAGGTCATGGCGACGTCGATCATTGCCTGGTCGATGTCCTGATTGGCACGGGCGATCGAAGCCAGGACGATGTCCCAACTGCTCGCCTCCGAGGGAGTCACCGGTCCCAGGGCCTTCTCGACAAGGGCCGGATCGGCGGCTGTGGGATCCTCGCCGAACTCGGCCAACGGGTTGTCGGCCCCAGCGGCGGTCGTGGTCGTGTCGTCCATGGCCTCCGTGGTGGTGCTGGCATCCATCGCCTCGCTCGTCGTGGGCCCGTCGCTGCCGGCCGTGGTCGTGGTGTCCCCGGTGCCATCACCTCCACAGGCGGCGACCAGCATCGCCAGGACGGCGATCAGGCCAATTGTCTTGGTTCGTTTCATTTCCTCCTCCATCGTCGGGCCGGTTGGCCCTGTTCCATTGGTTTCGTGTCGCGGTGAACGGGGTTGGTCTCCTTTCTCAACCCGTCGATTCGATCGATTTCGTAGGTTCTCGTTCTCTCGAGCGCCCGGATCTGCGGCGCTCCCGGAGCAACCGCTCCACGCCTTTGATGATCCGGTCGCCCGAAACCAGCATCCCGCCGATGATGACCAGGCCGAAGACCACGAACTGAAGCGACGTGGGCAGGCCCAGAGCTCGCATCATCTGATTGAGACCGGTCAGAAAGATCGCGGCTGCAAAGGTCGACACAGGACTGGCGAGACCACCGGTCAGAGATGCACCACCGATGACGACCGCCGCGATAGGTCCCAGGAGATATGCGGAGGCGATGTTGACGCCCGGGTTGCGAAGGATCCCGGCGAGGGCGATGCCGGCGATCGAATAGAAGACCGCGGCCACGACGTAGACCATGACCTGGTTCAGGGTCACTCTGACACCGACCACGTTGGAGGCCACCGGGTTGGCCCCGACCACCTGGAACCTGCGACCGATCGTCGTGTAGCGAAGCGCCAGCACCACGATCAGCGTGGCGCCGACCCCGATCCAGAACACCGGGCTCACCCCGAGGATCCGGTTCGATGTCCACTCGACGAGGGCGGGTGGGACCGCGCTCTGCACCGGAAAGGTGAGCACGTAACGGCTCACCAGGCCCAACACCACCGACCCCACGGCGAGCGTGACGATCAATGCGTTGAGTTTCACCGCTCCGATCAAGATCCCATTGACCAGACCGATCATCGCGGCCACTCCTATGGCGGTGCCGATGGCAAGCCAGAGTCTGTCGTCGGACTGCCGTCCGACACCAACGATGATGAGCGCAGAGATCGTCATCGTGCCGGGGACACTGAGGTCGATGCCGGCTGTCATGATCACCAGCATCTGGCCGAGGGCCGCCAGCCCGAGCAACGCGCCGAAAGGCGCGATCGCAGACAGAGCAGGCCCGCTCAGTGTGGCGGGAACCCAGATGGCCGCCACGGCCACCAGCACCGCCAAGGCTATGTAAACGGGCATGAAGCGGGAGGCCACGACGAATCGGGTGAGGGCAGACGACGGAGCCCGGGCGGCGGTCACGTCGTCTCTCCCGCACCGACGAGGATCCCTGCGGCCGTCGCCACGCGACGTTGTGCCGCAGACGCCAGCTCTCTGACATGCGATGTGTCCGCGACCAACTTCCCGTTTCGAACCAGAGGTCTACCCCCGACGAGGACGGTGTCGATATTGGAGGTGTCCATGCCCCAGACGACCGCTCCGATGGGGTCGTTGATCGGGGCGATGTTGGGTCGATCGGTACGCAACACCAACACATCGGCCTGTTTGCCGGGTCTGAACGACCCGGTGACGTCCGACAGACCGGCGGCCCGTGCCCCGTCGATGGTCCCGTACTTGATCACCTCTCGAGTGCTGAGGAGATTGGGCACACCGGCCTTGCCGGCGAGTTTGAGATCGAAGAGAGTGGCGTGCTGTAGGGAGTTGGTCGCCCGCATCTGGGCAAAGATGTCGCCGGGGCCCTCGACCTCGTTGCCGACTCCCAGGCCCGGGCGAAGACCTCGGTCGATGAGTGCCTGCAGTGGCGGAGCCCCGTAACCGGCCGACATCTCATTGGCCGGTGTGATCGCCACCGTGGCACCCGAGGCGGCGATGGCGTCCAGGTCGGCTGCGTCCAGGTTCGTGCAATGGATGAGGGTCACGTCCTCGCCCAGGAGACCCCGGGAAGCCAGTTGAGCAACAGTCCCACGGTCGGTGACGTCTCGCCCGATGTGGGTGTGAATGCGCAGACCAGCATCTCGCGCCGCTCCCCAGTCAGATGCGACCTGTTCGAGGTCGAAACGGGAAGGGTCGGGCGCACCGTAGGCGTGGGTGAGTCTCCGATCGCTCACCGCCTCGATCTTCGACAAATCAACAGTTGCTGTTTCCGACCAGACAGGCGCCGCATGGGCGAGCACGGTTCGCATCCCGGAGTCGTCGTGGGCCTGGAGCACCGCGTCGAGGAACGATCTGTCGACCAGGACATCCGCATAATCGACCACGGTGGTCACCCCGGCTTCGGCTGCACCCAGCAACCCGACGAGTGTCGCCGCATAGACGTCGTCAGCTCCGAAATGAGGGCCGTATATCGCCGGACCGACCTGGTTCTCGCCTGCACCGCCCCGGCCGAGATTGCGGAAGAGCGTCTTCCACGCGTGCCGGTGCGTATCGACGAAGCCCGGCATGACGATGGCATCGTCGGCATCGATGACCTCTGCGTCGCGGGCGCGTAGACCCGGGCCGATCTCGCGGATCTTGCCATCCTCGACGAGGACGTCCGCCTCGGTGTGATTACCCACCGAGCGATCCATCGAGAGAACACAGCCTCCCTTGATCAGGACCCTGCCTGTCACGTTCAACCGCTCTTGCTGTCCACCGACTCGACGACCGTCTTGTAGATCCGATCCGCCGAGGGGATGGCCAGGTCTTCAAGCGATGCCGCCGACGGAAGCGGGATGTGTGGTGTGGTGATACGCACGTTGGGCCCGTCGAGTTCCCAGAAAGCCTCCTCACCCACGATCGAGACCACCTCGGCACCCCATCCACACAGCCGCGGGTTCTCTTCGACCGTGAAGAAGCGACCGGTCTTGGCAACTGAATCGAGGATGGTTCTCGTGTCGAGTGGCACCAGTGACCTCACGTCGATCACCTCGGCGGATATGCCCTCTTCGGCGAGACGCTCCGCGGCCGCGAGGGCCCGGGGAACCATCAGAGCCAGGGCGGCGATGGTGACATCGGAGCCTTCTCTCAGGACCTTGGCCTTGCCCAACTGGTCGACGATCTCCCCGTCGGGGATCTCCGCCTTCCCGGCCATGAGTGACTTGTGCTCGAAGAAGATCACAGGGTCGGGATCGCGCACCGACGCCGCCATGAGGCCGACGACGTCTTCGGGGGTGGAAGGAGCCACCACCTTGAGACCGGGGATCATCATCGCCCAGTTCTCGACACTCTGGGAATGCTGGGCGCCGAAGCGGGAGCCACCACCGTTGGCAGTGCGAATGACGAGAGGGAAACTCACCTGACCGTCGGTCATGTAGCGGCTCTTGGCGATCTCGTTGGCGACGATGTCCCAACACACTGCGAGGAAGTCGCTGAACATGATCTCGGCGATCACCGGGATCCCGGTCATCGAGGCTCCCATTGCAGCACCGAGGATGGCCTGCTCGGAGATGGGCGTGTCACGAACCCTGTCGGGACCGAACTCGTCGAGCAGGCCCACGGTGGTCTTGAACACACCGCCCGCGGCCGCGATGTCCTCACCGAGCATGACCAACGCCGGGTCACGTCGCATCTCTTGAGCGATCCCGAACGCAACCGCTTCCCGGTAGCTCAGTTCCGCCATGCCGAGCCTCCGTTGGCATAGACCTCGGTCATCAACGTCGCCTCCCCGGGCTCGCGTCCCGCCTTGGCGAACTCGGTGGCGTCGTCGACGGCGGCGGCGACTTCGCGTTCGATCGCCGACAAGCGGCCTTCGGGTGTCCCCAGCGAGAGGAGCCTGTCGTGATACATCGGGATCGGGTCGCGATCGATCCATGCCTCGACCTCTTCGATCGGGCGGTACTTGCCCGGGTCCGCACGGGAGTGACCGCCGGAGCGATACGTCACGGCCTCGATCAGCGAAGGGCCCCCACCCGTGCGCGCCTTGTCGATTGCCCTCTTCGCGGTCAGGTATACGTGGTCTGGGTCGTTGCCATCGATCAGGAGGGGCTCCAGCCCGTAGGCGGCGGCCCGATCGGCCGCTGGATTCTCGACTGCGGTGATCAAGTCGATCGGCGTGTACTCCATGTACAGGTTGTTCTCGCATACGAACACAACAGGCAGGTTCCAGACGACGGCCATGTTCAGAGCCTCGTGGAAGGCCCCGATGTTGGTGGTGCCGTCGCCGAAGAACGCCACCGCAACCTGGTCGGTGCCCCTCATCTGAGCCGACCACGCGGCGCCGTTGGCGATGCAGAGATGGGCGCCGATGATGGCGTAGGAGCCCATCATCCCTTTGGAGACGTCGGTGAGGTGCATCGACCCGCCCTTGCCGCCGAGGATGCCGTTCTCCCTGCCCAACAGTTCCGCCATGGCCGGGCCCATCTCCATCCCCCGAGCCAGGGAGTGGGCGTGACCCCGATATGTGGCGAACGTGTAGTCGTCGGGCCTCATTGCGGCGGCGACCCCCGTGGCCACCGCCTCCATGCCAAGTGACAGATGGCTCGTCCCCTTGACCAGGTTCTGCATGAAGAGGTCATAGGCCCTCTTCTCGAACTGCCTCAGCTCCTGAAGCTTTCGGTACATGCCGATGCGGGTGTCCGGGTCGATGTCGGCGTCGGACAGCGACCAGTCCACCGGCTTGGGGAGCCTGGGCTCGCGCAACGCATAGTCGTAGAGACCCGAGTTAGGGCCTTCGCTAGTAGGCATTCGCCACCATGAGCTCTTCGCAGGGGAAGAGGGTGATGACCTTGGGTCCTTCTGCGGTCACGATGATCTCTTCTTCGATGCGGGCGGCGGAGCGTCCGTCGGCGGCCGGTGCGTATGTCTCCAGTGCGAACAGCATGCCTTCTTTGATCTCCACCGGGTCGTCGAGGGAGTTGAGCCGGCTGATGATCGGGCGTTCGTGGAGCCCGACACCGACGCCGTGCCCGAACTGGAGACCGAAGGCGTCCATCTCGTCCTCGAACCCGAACTCGTGGGCCTCGGGCCAGACCTTGGCGATCTCGTCGGTGGTGGCACCCGGTTTGACCAGTTCGATGGCGGCGTCCATCCACTCCCGGGACTGTTTGAAGGCGTCCTTCTGCGCCTGGGTGGCCCGCCCCACCACAAACGTCCGGTAATAACAGGTGCGGTAACCGTTGAAGGCGTGGATGATGTCGAAATAGGCCTGATCACCGGGTCGGATGATCCGGTCACTGAACACATGAGGGTGCGGACTGCACCTCTCCCCGGCGATCGAGTTGATCGCCTCCACGAACTCCGAGCCCATCTCGAAGAGCCGGGCATGTGCCATACCGACCACATCCGACTCTCTGACTCCCGGCTTCAGCGCCTCGAAGATGTCCTGGTAGACACCATCGACCATGGCACACGCCTGGGTCAGCAGCACCAGCTCGTCGGGGCTCTTGATCTCCCGGGCCCGCATCATCGCCTGCTGACCATCGACCACCCTCAAACCGGCATCCTGAAGTGCCAGGAACACAGCAGTCTCCGCCATGTCCACGCCAAGCCGCTCCTCACCAACCCCGGCATCCTCCAGAGCCCCTTTGATCTCACGCACCGCCCGGGCATGAAGACCGGTCTCAGGGCCTATCGCCCCCTGCAACCCGGTGTTCCCACCCACCGAGTTCTCGGTGTCATACAGATGAGGCAGCTGAAGCCGATGAGCCTTGGCCGCCGAACCAAAATCCCATACCTTGGGCCGGCCCTCCTTGGTCACCAGAGCCCACCGCTCCCCCTTGTTGAACGCCCAATAACCGATCTGTGTCGCCGTCGCATACCTGATATTCGACGTCTCGAACAAGAGGACCGCCCCCAAATCGAACACATCCAACATCTCACGCACCCGAGCAAGGCGATAGTTGCGGAGACGCTCCCAATCGACACGACTCTCCCAATCAACACCCATCACCCCCGGAGCCGGGCTCGTCGCCACAGGAAACTCGACACTCATTGTTTCTCCTCCTTGCTAACTACCGGTCTCGTCGGCCAGTGCGTTCTCCAGATACGACCAGTCACGTGCAAACCGGTACGAGTGTCGGGGCGGCGGTGCCGGCGCCTGGGTCTCCAGCCACCTCACGATGCCATCCCCGACGTTGCGAAACTGATGTACACAGCCCACTCCGGCCCAGGCCACGTCGCCAGGGCCCAGCCGATAGCCCGACCCATCGAAGACCGCCTCGACCTGCCCTTCCAGGATCAGGTACGCCTCCTCTAGCGGATGGTCGTGAGCGCCGGCGAATCCCCCGGGCTCGTACTGGACCATGAACATGGTGGACAGGTCGGCACCCAGGTCGGTGTCGACCATCATCTTCACGCTGATCCCGCTGTAGACGAGCAGCGCCGTCCGCATGCTCGCGGAGAGGGCGAGACGATCCTGGGTCTGCATCGACGGATCCATGTTCTCGGGGTCGATGTGGCCGAAGAACCGGTTGCGGGGGTCGCGCACGTCGATGGCGATTGGCTCTTGCTGGCTCATCGACGCCGGGAAGTAGGTGTCGTAGCCAAATCGCTCCCTGGGCAGAGGGGCTTTCATCTCGGCGAACTCGACGACCGAGTCGGAGAGGTTGCGGAAAGCGTGGGTGGTCCCGACCGGGAGCAATGCGTAATCACCGGACACGAGTCGATAGCTCCCCTCGGGTGTGTCCACGACGAGCTCTCCATCTACTACATACAGAGACTCCTCGAACGAATGGACGTGGGTGACAGCGTCGCCTCCGGGGTCGAGACGGCCCATCCGGAAGCCCATCTGCGTCGACCCACCCGGCTCGTCGACGATGTCGGCCGTCGTGTAGCCCTCGCTGCGACCCTCGAACTCCGAAGGTGCCTTGTAGTCGAGATCCGCCGTCGTCCTCACGATATGCACTGACATCAGGCGTCCCCCCTCAGGTAGACGGCGATGGCAGACATGTCTCTGTCCGCCAAACCGGCTTCCATCGCCTGACGCACGATCTCGAGGCCCGTGCTGGCCTGACTCATCGGAGCGCCGACCTTCTCTGCCAGGGCAGTGATTAGTTCGAGGTCCTTGGCCACCAGGTCGAGGCTGAACGCGACCTGTGCCTCCTCGGGATGCTCGTAGGCAGCCCTCTTGTACTGGACGAACGGAGCACCGCCTGCCCCGCTGACGAACACCTCGTATGCCGTGGCCCGGTCGACCCCCGCCTTTTCGGCTAGCACGAGAGCTTCGGCCAGAGCGACATTGAGACCATGAACCAGCCCGTTAACGGCCAGCTTCGTGGCCGCGCCGGCTCCTCGCCCGCCCACATGGATGACGCGGGACGACAGGGGCTCGAGAATTGGGCGGACCCGGTCCAGGAGGTTTGCGTCGCCACCGGCCATGATGGTCAACGCGCCGGCCTCGACGGTCGCCACCGAGCCGGACACCGGACAGTCGAGAAACCCGGCACCGGTCTCCTCGACGGTGTCGCCGACGCGGCGGACGGTCTCGGGGTCGACGGTCGACGTGTCGATGGCGATCTTGCCCAGCCCCATCCCCGAGACGATCCCATCGTCACCTTCGTATACGGCCGTTACCGCGACGTCGTCGGCGAGGCTCGTGATGATCACATCGGCCTTGGTGGCAACTTCCGCTGGCGACCCGGCCACGATCGCCCCAGTTTTGGCGGCAACCGCCGCGGATTTCGATGTGTCCCGGTTGAAGAGGATCAGCTCGTGACCCGCGTCGGCGAGCACGGACGACATGGCTCCTCCCATGCGTCCGATACCGACCATTCCGACGATCGGGGTCACCTCACTCACTGAACAGTGACACTACACACTTTTCCCCGACGTCACCCTGCCAACAACGGTTCCACCTGGCCGGCGATGTGTCGACCGATGGCGAGACTGGCGGTCGCACCCGGGGAGGGGGCGTTGAGCACATGGATGCTGGTGCCGGCTCTTTCGATCACGAAGTCGTCCACCAGCGAGCCGTCGGGATTGACCGCCTGAGCCCTGACGCCCGCACCACCTTCGATCAGGTGCTCCGGTCTCACTGCCGGTACCAATCGCCGGGCGAGACGGGCATAGAGACGTCGCGATCTCGAACTGAGCAGCTCCTTGGTGCCTGACAACCAGTGTCTCGTGGCCAGCCGGCGAAACCCCCGGCTCGCCAGGACCTCACGCAAATCGGGCCAGACCGGTCCGACACCCCGATATTGCTCCCGGCCGAGAGCCAGCACCGCATTGGGCCCCACCTCGACGCCCCCGTCGATGCGTCGGGTGAAATGAACGCCGAGAAAGGGAAACCGGGGGTCGGGCACCGGATAGATCAGCGTCTTCACCAGGCTCTCGGCTTCGTCGCTAAGCCGGTAGTACTCACCCCGGAACGGAATGATCTTCACAGTCGACTCGACACCGGCGAGAGCAGCGACCCTATCGGAGTGAAGCCCTGCACAATTTACGAGGGACCGCGCCGAGAATCTCTCATCGCCGGCAGTGATCTCGACGCCGTCCACGGTGTGATCGATAGCCGTGACCTCCTGACCGAGCCTGATCTCGGCCCCGCCGGCGCGAAGACGCCCAGAGAGGTGAGTTGCCAGAGCCGGAAAGTCGGCGACACCAGCTTCGGGCACGAAAAGGGCATCGATACCGGCCGCCGCGGGCTCATGCTCCTTGATCCCATCAGGGTCGAGACGAGTCAAACCGCCGAGACCGTTGGCTCTTCCGCGTCGCTCCAGCTCCTCGAGTGCGGGGATCTCATCGAGGTCGGTGGCGATCACCAGCTTTCCGGAGCGCTCCACCGGGATACCTTCGGTCTCACCGAGGTGGTAGACCGCGTCTCGGCCCTCGACACACAGCCTGGCCTTGAGCGAACCTGGCTTGTAGTAGAGCCCGGAGTGGATGACACCGCTGTTGTGACTGCTCTGGTGGGCAGCGATCTGGTCCTCCTTGTCGAGCAGAAGAATCGAGACGCCCACCAAATCCTCGGCGATGGCGCGGGCCGTGGCGAGACCCACCAGACCGGCTCCGACCACACACACGTCGTAACGAGCCGCCGTGCTCATGGGTCGGGGACGAAAGTGTTCAGCGCCACTGCACGGTCTCGGTCCATCCGTATATCCTCGCCCATCCACGACCAAGGAGCGAGTCCACATGGCAGATGGCGCCGTCCTCGTAGTAGGGGGCACCGCAGGTATCGGACGGGAGATCGCCGGGCACTATGCGAAACAGGGCCGCAACGTGATCATCACCGGTCGTGACGACGAGCGATGCTCCGCGATCGCAGCCGAGATCGGGGAAGGTGTGAAGAGCCTCGCCTTCGACCTCGCCAGCCCAGAGACGATCGAGACAGCTCTCACCGATGTCGGTCCGGTCACTCATCTCGTCATCACCGCGGTGGCACGCGACCACAACCCGATAAGGGAGTACAACATCGCGACGGCCACCGACCTCATCACGATGAAGCTGGTCGGTTACTCCGAGACGATCCACGCACTGATTCCGAGGTTCACCGACGACGCCTCGGTGGTCCTCTACGGAGGACTGGCCAAGGAGCGTCCCTACCCAGGCGGTCTCACCATCGCCACGGTCAACGGTGGCATCGCCACCATGATCAACGATCTCGTCGTCGAGCTCGCTCCGATCAGATTCAATGCTCTCCACCCGGGGATCGTGGGCGACAGCCCCTACTGGGAGGGCAAGGATCTCCAGGCCTTTGTCGATCGCACCCCAACGGGTCGGTTGGCCACAATGGCTGAGGTCGTCGACGCTACGGTGTTCCTACTGGAGAACCGCGCCATCAACGGCGTGAATCTGTACATCGACGGTGGTTGGATGCGGATGTGAGCGAATCCCAGCATGCCAGAGACCTTCCCAGTGACCTGGACGCCATCGGCGACCGTCTGCGCGAAGAGAGGGTGAAGGCGGGGATCAGCCAACGAGAGCTGGCGCGACGGCTAGGTCTCTCGGCCAGCCTCATCTCCCAGTTGGAGAGTGGCCTCTCCAAACCGTCGGTCGGAACCCTTTACGCGATCGTCACAGAGCTCGGCCTCTCCCTCGATCGTGTAATCCGTGGAGAGGAGTTCGACAGCGCCCAGAGCTCGGTCCAGCCCACGGAGAGAAAGTCTCCTCTGGTTCATCCTGGCGAGCGTCAGGTGATCGATCTGGCTTCGGGCGTGCGTTGGGAGGAGTTGACGGCCGAGACCGAGGACGGTGTCGACTTTCTCCACGCCATCTACGAGGTGGGTGGGGCCTCCACTCCCGACGAGTCGCTCATGCGCCACCATGGGCGGGAGTACGGCTACATCGTCAGCGGACAGTTGGGTCTCCAGATCGGTTTTCAAAAGTACGAGCTCAATCCGGGAGACTCGATCGCATTCGACTCGACCGAGCCCCATCGGCTCTACAACCGCGGTGACGAGCCCGTGCATGCCATTTGGTTCGTGGTCGGCCGGGAGGCCGACAGCCGCACCGAGTAGCCCGGTCTAATCCATCACCTCTGCGTTCTTGAAAGTCTCGATCTGGCGCTGAACGTTCGCCGCGTCGAACCATGCGTTCTCGTAGCTGATCAGACCGTCTCTGATCTCGAAGACGTGGAGGATGCGCACTTCGACGGGCGCTCCGCCTCCGTTGGTGCCGGCCCACTCACCCTGGACGTGACCGGTGAGGAGCGACTCATCGACGACGTAGCGTCCTCCCTCGCCGGTGAACCTCTTCACGGAAGTGAGCGAGATGTCGGGGATCGCATCGATTATCGACGAATACACCGAACCGACTTCATGCTTGCCATGGAATGGAGCGTCGGGATGTGTCACGTCATCCCACACGATGTCCTGGGTGTAGGTGGCCAGGGTCGCCTCCACGTCGTGGGCGTTCTCGGCGGCGAAATGACGATCGATGATGTCCATGGTTCCTCCTCTTCGGACAGCGAGAGTATCTGCCAGGTTCGACGTGTGCAGTGTCACTAATGTCGCCACCCCTGTGAGCAACGCCGAACTGATCGTCATCAATGCCCGCATCTGGGATCAGTACGACCGCGGGGAGACCGCCATCGCCGTCTCCGATGGCAGGGTCATCGCCGTAGGATCCAACCACGACGTGCAGACGACGGTTGGTGACGGAGCCACGATCGTCGACGTCGGCGACCGACGTCTGATACCGGGCCTGATCGACTCCCATCTGCATCTGGTTCGCGCCGGACGCACCTGGGACGAGGAGGTGCGATGGGACGACCTGACCAGTCTTGAAGATGGCATCTCTGCCCTGCGCGACAGGGCGAGAATGGTTGGCCCGGGCCGGTGGGTGGGGGTGATGGGAGGATGGCATCCAAACCAGTTCGCCGAGAAGACGGCGCCCACGTTGGAGATGCTCGACCGGGCCCTCCCCGACAATCCGGTGTTCGTCCAACGCGCCTATGCCGAATCCTTCGTCAACAGTCGGGCCCTGGCCGAGATGGGTTGGGACGCCAGTCGCTTGACGAATGCTGTGGTCAGCTCTCCCCCTGACATGGCCGCACTTAGAGCCAAGCTGTCGACGACCGACATCGAAGCGGCCAGGTCCGGGACGAGGAACCTGCTCCGGGAGCTGAACCATCTCGGTCTCACCGGCGCCATCGACGCCTCGGGTTTTGGCATCTCCGCCAACTCGTATGACGCTTTTCTCGAGCTCTTCGAACAGGGTGAGAGGGGCTTTCGCGTCCGATTCCTCCTCGGGGCGGCCAATCCGGATGAGGAGCTACGCGACCTCGAGCGTTGGACCAACTCGATCGACCTGGAAGTGGGCGACGACTTCCTTCGATATCTGGGGGCCGGCGAAGTGCTCGATTATGGGGCCCACGACATGGAAGGGTTGCAACCCAAGGACATAGCCGATCGGGCGGATGCCCTTCTAGAGACCTCGGCTCATCTCGCCCACCAAGGTTGGCCGGTCCATCTCCATTCCATCCTCGACACCTCCATCGGTGTCGTGCTCGACGCCTGGGAGAAACTCGACGTCGCCAAACTTGCCTCCCTCCGCTGGGCAATCTGTCACGCCGACCAGATCGGAATAGGGAATCTGAAACGGGTAGCAGATCTCGGCGTCGGGATCACCATCCAGAACGGCATGTCCATGCGTGGGCTCGACTGCCGGCCGACCTGGGGCACCGATCTCGTGACCACCGCACCCCCCGTGAAGACGATGCTCGACCTGGGCATCCCGGTGGCCGCTGGCACCGACGGAACCGTCGCCTGCGCCTACAACCCGTGGCGATGCATCGCCTGGCTGGTGACTGGCGAGTCGGTCGACGGTGCGCCGCCCCGGGTCGAATCGGAGCGGCTGACCCGTGACGAGGCGCTCCGTCTGTACACCTCGGCGGGTGCGTGGTTCTCGTTCGAGGAGGAGACCAGGGGCACGTTGCGTCCCGGCGCACACGCCGACTTCGCCGTGCTCTCCGCCGACCCGCTGAGGGTCGCCGAGAGCGAGCTCGCTGCCATCACATCCGACATGACGTTCGTCGCCGGAGAAAGGATCGAGTGATCAGAGAGCACCTGAATCCCGACATTTTGGCGCCACCCCCCGGCTATTCCCAGGTGGTGAAGGTCACAGATGGCACAACGATCTACCTGGCCGGTCAGGTGGCCTGGGACCGCGACCGAAACATCGTGGGCGAGAACGATTTCGAGGCTCAGACGAGACAGGTCTTTCACAACGTGGCAGAAGCCCTCGCCGCTGTCGGTGCCGGTTTTGGCGACCTGGTGAAGATCGGCATCTACGTGGTCGACCACGACATGGAGAAGATGGCGATCGTGCGCAGGGTTCGAGACGAGATCATGGACGGGATCACCCCACCGGCAAGCACGCTTCTCGGAGTGGAGGCGCTCGCCGTCCCCGGTCTGATGATCGAGATCGACGCGATAGCGGTCGTCAACACCTGACGCCGATTTTCACGGCGTCGGCACGTCAGGTGTTGGCGCAGACATCGTGCCCACACGGACACCTGTCTGCCACGTTGGATGCCTCCCGGCAGGCTTCTGAGCAGTACGACTCTCCGCCTTTCGCATCACAAGTGCACATGTCATGAGCGCATTTCACATCGATCTCCCATTTGGTGTTCGAGACCAATACCCGCACACGGCGGTTCCGACACCGGTTAGTCGCTACGTCTGGGCCCGGGGATGCTTGCCAGGAAATGACGTAGGTGATCGGGGACGGTGTCCTGCGCCGAGCCGGGGGCGAAGTGGAGAAAGAATGGAGCCAGTAGCCATCCTCGCCCCCGATGATGACGGACGGGGCGGATCTCCACGCGGCTGCCATCGTCCTCGGGGATGGCCCACAACTCCCGGGTGCTGCCCGGTTTGAAGAGGTCGGAATCGACGACGGTTCCCTTCAGCGCCCGTGGATCGGACCAGTCGTACCGCAGTCGCCCCCATACGTGGCCGATGGGATCTCCGGTGCGGATGAATCCGTTGCACTCGTGCCCTGGCCCGAACATGCTGAACCTGTGGACACCCAACCGCATGACGACGACGAATACGGTCGGGTCACCAATCCCGGACGCTACCTGTGGTCGTCGAGAAGGCCCGACACCTCATCGACCAACCCATCACCGACTACGAGGTGCGGACAGTCTCCACCGGTGCAGCGGTCGAATTCGCCCCGTTTCGGGGTGAAACCCAGGAGGTGATCCGTCTCCAGCCCGATACATGGGCCCCCTGGTGTTCTCGTTCACCGGGTTTCCCGGAGTGATCCTTCGGGTGGGAGATTCTCAGGAAAGAGCCTTTTTTTTCCCGGTGTGCGGTTGTGTCGACTGTGACGAGCCACCGGAGGATGTTGCCAGTGATTTGGAGGATCTCGTGCATGCCGCGGTGGGGGCCGATACTCGGAGCGAACCACACCGAGGACGATCTCCTACCCGTACGAGACAAGAAGGGGCCTTCACACGAGCCGCAGGCTCCGGCCGGGGGCATGGAGGACGTATGGACTGCCTGGGGCGAGAAGCTGGCCGGCGTAGGAGAAGCGCGGTAGGTCTGGCCTCACCCGGCAGGAAGACGCATGACTGTGTCCTTCGCACGCTCCTCGATCGGCTCGAACCCCCGCTCCTCGTAGATATGCCGCGGGCCCCGGAAGTGCCCTGGGTCGTTGGCTTCTGGCTCGTTGTACGGATAGCCCTCGACCCACTCGGCGCCACGCTCGGGTGCATCGGCGATGACCCCATCCAGCAACGTCGCAGCCAATCCGTGCCGCCGGTACGGCGGGGCGATGAGGAAACACGACACTCCGATGACAGAACCTGGATCGGGGCCCTCCGGATCAACCGACGCGTAGAGCCCGTACGACGAGCGGAGTGACGCATTGACCCAGCCCGCCGGTCGCCCATCGACGTAGGCGAGATACCCAAAGGCTACGCCCGACGCCAGGAGATCGAGCATGTCGTCTCGAACCTCGCGCCATGGCCGTTCCTGTTCCTTTTCGCTCTCCGGGACGTGAGGCTCCAGGCAGTAACAGGACGCCCAATCCGGGTTTCCGGCGAAGCCGTCGTGATCGAAGAAGCGAATCCAGTCGTCGATCAGGTCTTCGGTGACCGGCCGCACCGTCACTTCACCGATCTCATCGAGTCTGTCGGTCGGCCCGGTGAGTCTGACGTTGGCCTCGGTGTAGTTGCGGGCGTAGTTGCGGAGCGACTTCTCTTCGAGCGACCAATCGTGGCTCTCGTTGGCGTGGGCGACGAAGAGATCGGCCACGGCGTCGGCGTCTCCGCCTTCGATCCTCGCGTCACCTGCGAAGCACTCCATCCACATGACGGGGCCACTGCTCGCAGTCATGCCGTCTCCACAGGTTGGCTCGCTTCGCGTCCCGCCCATTTCAGGACTCTCAGGGCACGCAGCGTGTTCCAGTGGCTTGGCTGGCCCTCGGGCTCGTCCATCTCGAAGTGAATGTCACCGGAGTGGACTCGACGTGTCCATCGCCCATCTGCGAGACGGTTTTGCTCCACCAGATCCAGCGCCTCGTCGACCCTGTCGTCTGGCTTCACGCCTGCCCTCGTCGCATACTCCAAGCCGCGCAGCACGTCGTAGCGCCACCAGGGCGGAAAGTGGAACGATGTCCATCTGTCATCCACGATCTCTCCGTCGGAGAGTCGTCTCAGCAGACCGCGCGCCAGTAGATACTCCTCGCCACGTGAGCGCGCCTCGTCGACTGTCGACGAGCCGTTCGAAGATCCCTGATATTCGAGGAGGCCCTCGAGAACCGCGATCGTCGTGTGAAACGAGCCACGAACCGAGCCGTTCTCCTGCTCACAATTCCACCCGCCGTCCTCCATTTGCTCGTCGAGAAGACGGTCGACGATCCCGGCGACGTCCTCACCGAAGTAGGCGCCGATGGCGACCGTGAGGCCGTTGATGCACGGCTCGACCTCTCCGTCGAAAAAGCGCTGGCCATCGTGATCCCAGCGGCTGTTCTCTCGAACCAGGGCAACCGCCCTCTTGGCCTCGGGGCTCCCCGGATCCAGTCCGAATGTCCGCAGCAACGACAACGACCACGATGTTGCGGTCCAGGGCTGGTTCTTCATCCGTCCGTCCTCTCCCCGTTCGACGTTGCCCCAGTCGAAATCGTCGGGGAAGTGGGCTCCACCGGCCCACTGACCATCCTCACCCTGCAACGAGAGAAGCCGGGCACCCCACCCCTCCGTGGCCACACGAGCCCGTTCGTCGGTGACCACCTCGGCGGGCAGGTCGGAGAGATCTCGCATCACCTGCCACCGAATCGCCGGGTCAGAGTCCAGAAGCCAATCGTGGACATTCATGAGCAGGTCCTTCCATCGCCACGAACAGTCTGTCGGCCAACCACGTCATCGTATGCCCGTTGTCGAGGAAGGTGTTCGCCGCCGGATCAGGCGAAAGAGAAGAGCGGTGGCAGTGCGAGCACCACAACCGCAGCCCAGACGGCAAATACCGGCAGATATGCGGTTTGCCATCGCTCGAGACGATGGAACGAGCCACGACCGGAGAGAAACCGGATCGAAAGCCATGCTGCTCCGACCAGGTTTGCCAGCAGCACCAGGTTCAACCCGATTGCGGCGGTCCGGTTGGGGGTGAACCCGAGGTCCCCGATCCTGGCCGCCATGGCACCGAGAACCACCAGATCGAGTAGGAGCGCACCGAGCACCGTGATCAGCTGGATGCGGTCCATCCAACCCGGAGGCTTCGTCGTGTCCCGCGCCGATATCCCGTAGAGCACCAAACCCAACACGACCACGAGAAGTGCATCGAAGATGCCGAGAAGCTCCCTATCGAAGGCATCTCCGAACCCGGTCACCAGATATACGACTGCGGCCGCGGTCAGCATCAACCCGAACAGTGGGGTGAAGATCAGCGTCAGCACCGGGGCCATGTTCTCCACGACCCGCTGCTTCGACTCGACCAGCCACGCTGCCACGACAACGGCGCCGGCAGCCCCCGATGGCAGGACCCACTCAGTGATCTGCTCCGAGTCGATACCCGCGGGCTCGAGGATCAGGGTGGCGAGGGCGGTTAGCACGGCGCCGCCCAGCGCGATCAACACGTAGTAGATGAACCATTCTCCGGTGAAGCGAACGAAATCCATACGGCCTTCGTGTGAGGTGAGAACGGCTCCCATGTAGGGATAGGCCACCACGAACCAGAGGGCGACGGGGAGGTGAGCGGCGACGAGGATCTCGGTCGAACCACTCGGGTCGAACGGATACACGTTGACCACGACGGCGGCGACCGCGAACGGCAGCGCGCTTAGAAGAACCTGTTTGAGGGTGAGGTTTCGTCGTCGGGCGAAGTAACCCGCCAGGAACGGGAGCACGAACAGGCTCAGGTTGCGAAGCAGCCACGCCGGCTCCTCGGTCGGGAAGCCTGCGGCCAGACGGGCGATTTGCACCGCGAGCGCCGCCCCGAGTGCGAAGCCCAGCATCTCGACCCACGAGCCGGCGGTTGGCTCTTCCTGTGCCGCACCGGAGTCGACCAACTGTCTCCAAAGACGTCCGCTGTGCTCCTGTGCGAACTCCCGGGACAACTCGCTGACACTGCCCATTCGCTTCACCGCGATGAGGAAGGCCTCATCGGAAGCCAGCCCGACCGAGGTCAGGTCGGTCACCTGGTCCCGCAGATGGGCCTCGAGCTCATCCACGTCTCCGTTGTCCACGGCCGGGCTCCGCTCGACGAACTCCCGCCACTCCGCGATCTCAGCTTCGAGGCGATCCATTCTCAGGCCCTCCCCAACGAGAACGGCAAGAGATCGAGACCACCCCAGACATCACCCAACGTGCGTGTGACCGTCTCCCACTGCCGTCGCTGGTCGGTGA
This sequence comes from Acidimicrobiia bacterium, assembly GCA_035620735.1. Taxonomy (GTDB): domain Bacteria; phylum Actinomycetota; class Acidimicrobiia; order Spongiisociales; family ZC4RG35; genus JANQRA01. The sequence continues at coordinate 19,944 of DASPGH010000030.1, forward strand.
GGGCCTCCCGGCCATCATCTGTGATCGTGTAGTACTTGCGTCGTCGCTCCCCCGATGGTGTTCGCCATTGAGTGGTGACGTAGCCAAGACGGTGGAGACGATGAAGCAGGGGGTAGAGCATGCCGTCGGTCCATTCCAGCTCACCGTCAGACAGGTCCCGCACCCGCTTGAGGATCGCGTACCCGTAGCTCTCCCCCTCGGCCAGGATCGCGAGCACCAGAGGGGTGGCGGTGGCCGCTACGAGATCCTTGTCGATTCGCACCACAGATACCTCGCACCTACATGCATAGAACTACAAGGTATCACAGTCTGGAGCCGACATCAACTGCTGGCAGGATCGAATGTGGGAAGACTCAGGCGCCGCGGAAGATGAAGGTCAGCCCTTCCTCGGTGTCCTCCACGTCCATGATGGCCTCGTCAAGAGGCTCCACCAGGGCAGGAGCGACGAATACTTCGGTGTCGCCCTGCTCGGCGATCTGATCGTCCTGTGGGATGTCTTCGACGAATTCGAGTCTGATTGCGAGATCGCCGCTCGGTTGGGGCGCCGGACTCAGCCTGGTGCCATGCGACTCGGGAATGTCCTCGCTGCGACGAATCGCTTCGAGCGCCGTCGCCGCCTTCTCGGATACTTGCAACATGCGTTCCTCCTATGGAGTTCGCTCACCGACCACCGTAGGTCGACGGGATCGCTGTGCGACTTCGCAGCATGTCGACCTTCGACGTTCGGCAGTGGCCGTTCCGGGCTAGAGACCCAGATACGCCTTTCGCAGACGCTCGTCGTGGAGCAAGGACTCCGAGTCGTCCTCCCCGACGATGTGGCCCTCCTCGAGGACATAGCCTCGTGAGGCGAGGTCGAGAGCCTCGACCACGTTCTGCTCCACGATCAGGATCGAAACACCCGCCTCGTTGATATCGCGAAGCACCTCGAAGATGCCCGAGACGATGATGGGGGCTAGGCCCAGGCTGGGCTCGTCGAGTAGCAACAACTTTGGCCGCGACATCAGGGCCCGTCCGATCGCCAGCATCTGTTGCTCGCCACCGCTGAGAGTCCCGGCCTCCTGTCCCGCCCGCTCGGCCAGCCTGGGGAAGATCTCGTGGACCCATTTCATGTTTTCATCCCGGTCGGGGCGCGCATCCCGCCCGTAGGCTCCGATGTCCAGGTTGTCGGTGACGGTCATCCTCGGGAAGATTCGACGACCTTCGGGAACCAGGGCGACTCCCTTGCTACTGATCTGGTGTGGGGCGAGTGCGAGCAGGTCGGCCCCGTCGAGAACGACGGAGCCACTCGTGGGACGGATGACGCCCGCGATCGAGTTGACCAGCGTCGTCTTCCCTGCTCCGTTCGGGCCGAGGATGGTGACGATCTCGCCCTCGTCGACATGCAGGTCTATGTCGAAGAGAGCCTGCGCCTTGCCGTAGCCGGCGGCGAGCCCGTTGACTTCAAGCACCTTTTCGCTTCTCCCCGAGGTAGGCCGCAACCACAACGGGATCGGCCATGACCGTTTCCGGTTCTCCCTCACTGATGACTCGACCCTGGTCTAGAACCACAAGTCGGTCGGACAGCGCCATGACTGCGCGCACTACGTGCTCGACGATGAGAATCGTCACTCCACGCTCGTGGATCCGTCGGATCATCTCCACAGACTCGTTCATCTCACTGGGGTTGAGACCGGCAAGCACTTCGTCGAGGAGCAGCAGGCCGGGTTGTGTCGCCAGTGACCTGGCGAGCTCGAGAAACTTGAGCTGATGGAGGGTCAGTTCGCCGATGCCGATGTCGGCGACCCCATCCAGACCCGTGAACTCGAGCCACTCCTGCGCCGCCTCACGTGCCTCGGAGAGGGAATGCCGGCTGTGGCCGAACATGTAGCTCACGGCGATGTTCTCCCGCGGAGTCATGGTGTCGAAGGGGCGCGGGATCTGATAGGTGCGGGCCAGACCCAGAGCAGCGATCCGGTGCGCAGCCTGCTCGGTCACGTCCTCTCCCTCGAAGACGATCGAACCTTCATCGGATGGGTAGAAGGCGCTGAGGATGTTGATCAGGGTCGACTTCCCCGAACCGTTGGGCCCTACCAGTCCCAGGATTTCCCCCTCATCGATGTGCATGTCGACCCCATCGAGTGCGACGACACCACCAAAACGCTTGCGCACCCCGCGGATCTCGAGAAGGCTCACGTGTCGACCTCGGCCAGCGGCCCGACCGGTTCTCTCATCGGCCTGGCGTCATCGCCACCGTCACTGCCCCTGATTCGAGCCCAGAGACGATCAGGGACCATGAGCACGAGAACAGTGGCCAACATGGCGAAGGCAGAATCTGTGATCAACGACTCGGTGAGATCGAAGATGACGAGGATCGCCATCGCCCCGCCAAACGTCACGAGGGTCGTGACCCACCTGTCCCTCATCCTCGGGTAGATCCCCTCGCGAACCGCGAGGGCCAGTATCACGAGCAAGGCGCCGACGATGATCTGATTCACGTCCGTCAGCCCGGCGCTGTTGAGACGGTCGGAGAACGTGTAGATGATCACCGCACCCACAACCGGGCCCATCCAGTGGGTGAGACCACCGAGAACGCTCATCAGGATCACGAACAGGGGGACCCGGATGTTGAAGACGTCCTCGATGGTGACGAAGCCCAACTGGAGGGCCCAGACACCCCCCATCAATCCTGCAAAGAAGGCATTGATGCCGAGCGCAACCATCTTGTAGCGGAACACCGGCACACCGAGACCACCCGCCACCGGCTCGTCATCTCGAATCGAGAACAGACCCCAGCCAAGACGGGAATCGTGGGTGAGATAGGCGGCGAGGACGGTGAGGAGCATGACGAGGAGGGTCATCCGGTACATCGCGGTGTTGAATTCACCGAGGAACTCCGGGATGGGGGTTCCCGTCATGAATATCCCCGTGCCGCCGTCGATGGCGCTCGTGATACGCGCCACGGAAGCGAGGACGAACGCGATGGCGAGGGTGGTGAGCGCGAAGATCTCGCCGGTGAGCCGTCGCACCCGGAACACGACGAAGCCGAGACCGAGACCGCCGATTAGAGCCAGCAAGCCGGCGACCGGCACGGCCGTGATGAACGACCACCCGTGTTTGCCGGTGAGAACGGCAACCGTGTAGACGCCGATCCCGTACCAGGCTCCCTGGCCGAAACTGAAGTAGCCGCTGAATCCGGTGAGCACGTTCCAACTCGAGGCCTGGGAGATCCAGAAGAAGATGGTGATCAGGAAGATGACGTAGAACCTCGGCAGCTCGAGGGACTCCGTGATCGCGGGCACGAAGAAAAGGGCCACTGCGGCGACGGCAAAGCCGATCAGGACCCTTGTGCGCGCGGTCAAGCCACACTCCGTGAGGTGAGAAGACCTTCGGGTCGGAACAACAGGGCAGCGATCAGGATCACGAACGTGACGAGCGGAGCAGCCAGCGGGCCCCAGATGACGGCGGCGGCCCCAGCGGCCACCCCGACGATGACCCCTGCCGTCAGAGCGCCGACGGTATTGCCCAGACCGCCCAGGATGACGACCGAGAAGACGATTCCGAACCAACTGACGGCCAGACCCGGGTAGACGGCCTGCCCCAGCGCGATGAACACGCCCGCCAACGCCGAGAATGCCCCTGACAGCCCGGAGAGGAGAACTGCGACGCGTCTGGTGTCGACCCCATAGGCCCTCGCCATCTCGGGATCCTGGGCGACCGCCCTCACCGCCTTGCCAAAGAACGTGCGGCCCAACACGAGCGACATGACCACGGCGATGGCCAGTGCAGCCATGAATGCCAGCAGCACCGGGATGGGGAGAGGGACGCCGACGATGTTGATTGAGCCGCCGGCGTAAGGGTTCAGGCTGGACTCGATACGTCGAAAGTCTGCGCTCCAAACCGTCTGCATCGCGCTCTGCAGAATGATGAAGATCCCGAATGTGACGATCAGGGACTTGAACTCATCGACCCTCGCCCAGTGGAAGAACATCTGGATGAGCACACCCACCAGGAAGAAGATCGGCACGACTATCACCGTCATCAGCAGAGGGTCGAGCTCGAAGGTGACAGTCAATTGGTAGACCAGGTATGCGCTCAGCAGGATGAAGGCGAAGTGCGCGAGGTTGATGATCTTGAGGGCGCCCCAGGAGAGCGAGATGCCCAGGGACATCAGGGCATATAGACCGCCTATGAGTACACCCGTGACGATTCCCTGGACGAGTAGATCCACGCTTTGCCAAACCTCGGGTCGGGGACGTACGGACCCTACATCGGGCCGGCTGCCCGAAGACAGCCGGCCCAAATGCAGGTTCTAGTTCAGGGGATAGACCACCGAGCGATCCGGCGCCGCGAACTCCTCGGGGTACACCACGTACCAGCCACCATCCTGGATCTGCTTGATCTTCGACAGGTCCACGTAGTAGTTCTGCTCCTCGGGGAAGAACTCGATGTCACCGTGGAACAGGGTCTGGGCCCCGTTCTCGAGCAGGTAGTCGCACATCTCCTGCTGATCGAGACTTCCTGCTCCCTCGGCGGCCTGCTGCAGATACTCCCACGCAGTCCACGACGCGGCGGCCTGGGTCTCCACGTCGGTGAACGGGATCCCGGCGTCCGCCAGCGCCTGGTTGATGTCGGCGGCCACCTCGACGACCTCGGGATCGTCGATGAACGGCGGGTGCTGTTCGAAGATGGTCACCGACATGATGCCGTCGGAGCCTTCGGTCCCCAGCAACGGGCCGGGTGCATCCCACTGAGTGAACATGCCACTGGGTGAGTAGTCGATGGCGTTCATGGCCGTGATCAAGTCGGCTGCGTTGACCCCGAGACCACCGATGTAGAGGAAGTCGGGATCTGCGTCGGCGACCTGAGCGGCGATCGGCGCCCAATCGGTGATGGCGGTCGGGAAGCTGATATCCAGCACCACGTCATAGCCGCGGTTCTGCGCCTCGGTGACGGCGCCACCCTCGTCGGTGCCCGGCTCACCGTAGGCAATGAACTGGGTCCCCGGGAACTCGTTGATGACGAACCCGATCGTCTCAGGCGTGTTGCCGCTGCTCTCGATGGCGTCATACACCAGATTGGGGTTCGTGATGTTCGGGTGCAGACCCGTCGACCACGAGCTGAAGTGGCAGGCGTAGGTGTACTCGTAGGTGAGGCTCGCCGTGTGATGGGGGAACACGTACCCGTAGCGCTCGGCGACCGCCATGGCGGCCGTTATGTTGCCGGTACCGTACGGACCGATCACCAGATCGACCTCGTCCTCTGTGATGAGACGCTCGTAGAGAGCGGCTGCCTGATCGGGTGCCGACTCGTCGTCGAGCAACACCCATTCCACGGGCCGCCCGAGCAGGCCACCCTGTGCATTGATCCTCTCGACGAAGACCTCACCCACCGCCTTGTGGATTGCCGCGGTCGGTGCGAGGAATCCGGTGAGGGACAGAGACCCTCCAACGACGATCGGCTCACCTTCGGGCTCCGCACTCCCTTCGGTCGTGTCGGTCATCGGTGCGGTTGTGCCCGTCGTGTCCGATGGCGCCTCGGTGGTATCCGGACCGGCCTCGGTCGTGTCAGCCACTTCGCCGTCACCACCGCAGGCCGCGAGCAACAACGCCAATACGGTGACTATCGAGAGATATCTCCATGCTTTTGGTCGATTCATCCTTGGTCCTCCTCACAGGGCTCTCGCCGGAGCTGTTCAGCGACACTACACAAGCCGCTGTCGACGTGTAGTCACACTTATGAGAATTCCTCGGGTCAGAGACACCGTCATCAGGTCATGACGCGTGATCCAGTATTCGTTATCTTGACCGACCCGAAGCAGAGAGGCTGAACCCGATGACAGAACCGATTATCGAGCCCATTCATATCGCCGGCAATGACCCAAGGTGGAACATGCCCTACACGCCGGCTCTCAAAGTGACCGGCGGCTCGCTGGTCTTTGTCTCGGGTGTCACCGCCGCACCCGTCTATCACTCTCACCCTCATCAGCCCTCCGAGTTCGCCGATATCCCGGACGACCCGGGGGAACAGGCGGCGATGGCGATGGAGAACCTGAAGAAGGTCATCGAGGCTTCCGGCGGGACCCTCAATGCCATAGTGCAGCTGATCCGGTTCATGGTGGACCAGGACAGGAACCAGGACGCGATCAACCGCGTGATGGCCGACTACATGGGCGACCACAGGTCGGCGAGCACTTCGGTCGAAGTGGTGCGGCTGGCGACCGACCCCCGTTTGGTGCTGGAACTGCAGGCAATCGCGGTCGTCCCATCGTGATTGCCCGCATCGTCTGTAATCGATCCGATAGATTGACCGCATGGGTTTCTTGATCAGCTGGCTGGGAACGGCCGCTGCTTTGTGGGTGGCGGTGTGGTGGATCGACGGCTTCGAATTCAGCGGTGAGTGGTGGCAGTTTCTGATAGTGGCCGCCATCGTCGGCCTGGCAAACGCGATAGTGAAACCCATCCTCAAGCTGCTCAGCCTTCCCCTCGTGGTGCTGACCCTGGGCTTGTTCCTGATCGTGGTCAACGCCCTCGTGCTCCAGCTCGTGGTGTGGATCTCGGAGAGCCTCGAACTCGGCCTCACCTCTGAGGGCTTCTTCTGGGAGACTTTCCTGGCCTCGATCGTGGTCTCGGTGGTCGGCTGGATCCTCGGGGCGATCCTTCCCGACGACGGTCGTATCGCCCGCACCACCTGACCACCGGTTCCAAGGTGTCACCGGGCGCGCCAAGAGCGTCTCATGCACAGCCGACGATGACCTAGACCGTCGTCGGCCAGCGCTCCCAGGGGAGATGAGACACACCGCCCGCGACGACCCCAACGATCGGCAGGCTGAGGACCAGCCCATTGAGCCCGTCCTCGTCGGCTATCCCGATGGCGGCGAGCAGACCCAGCCCGGCGCAGACCAGAGCCACAGCGACCACCGGCCGCCACCACGCCGGGGCCGGTCTCTCATCGCTCTCGGGTCGCTCGAATCGACCGAAGATGAGCACGAGAAGCAGAGTGGGGACGATGAGTACGGCAAACCAGATGGGCCGGGTCAGCCACCATGTTGCCGTCAGAGGCTCCACGCCGAACCCCCAACCATCGGTCACGAGGCCCAGACCGATGACGATCACCATCGCGGTCAGGTGCCAGAGGAAGAGAGTCATGATCCGGGAGCTGACGGCAACCACTGCCGTCCAGGGTCGTAGCCCCCGCATCCATCTGCTCAGCATCGGCTCCAGAATCAGGATCGAACCGGCCTGGAACAACCCGAGAAAAGCAAGTGTCACCCGAGGTGGATATGAGTTGGTGATCTGGGCGGTGTCCAGGCCGACCATGGCTACCGGATAGGGCCCGAATCGAACCAGGGCGAGAGTCGTTCCCAGACCCACCAGGGCGAGGACCACCCTGCGCGCGGTCGTGGCGAGCTGATCGTCCACCCATGCGTAGCCGAGCTGATGGACCGTGCCCCAGACGAACACATAGTTGAGAAACCCGACCCATACGATCCCGGCGCCGATCGACAGGATGTCGGCGAGCCCGGCGAGGGCGAGCCCGGCGACAATGGACCACCAACCGGCACGCTCCCATAGCCACAGTGCGGGAGGAGCCAGTGTGACGATCACGACGTATGCGGCGAGGAACCAGGTCGGCACCAGGGCAACTTGGGAGGCGAGCTGCAGGATCTCCCAGTCGAGCCCGAGACGGAGCCCGATCCAGCCGCCGATCATCCAAACGAGGAGCAGGGGGACCACCGGGAGTGCCAGCCTGCGGAGACGGGCCCTCAACCAGGATCCGTAGGGCTCGCCCCGTCGGCGGGCCGATCGCCAGGAGAGGGCGTTCGAGTAGCCGCCCACGAAGAAGAACAGAGGCATCACCTGAAACACCCAGGTGAGCGGGTGTGTCCAATCGGCGAGCTCGAGCAGGTGGCCCGGGACGATTCGGCCATCCTCGAAGGTGACGGCGGCCATCAGCCAGTGCCCGAACACCACGACCAGGATGGAAGTGACACGGACCAGGTCGACAACCCGGTTGCGACTCTCCGGAGTCGCCTCTGCCATATCTCGAGCGCGACCGAGGAAGCTCACACCGGGATTCTCGCAGGGATCTGCGGAGGCAACCGGCATGGCTCTCCTGCGTAAAGTGCGCCGCCATGGTCGTCGCCCTGAAGATCTTGCACATCGCTCTCGCCGCGGCCTGGTTTGGTCACAAGCTGGTGATACCAGGCGACATCCGGGCGTCGGCGAAGATTGCCCCAGAAGGTGGCGCGGCATTCGTGAACAGGCTGCGAAGGGCGCAGCGCCTCGGGATCATCACCGGTCTCGGGACCCTCGCCGCCGGGGTCGCTCTGGCTTACGCGGTCGACGCCTCCACTGTCGGTTATGGGGTGTGGATCGGGGCGACACTGGTCGTGGTGGCAATCGTCGTGGGCGCCGTGTTTGCCCGCCCTGCATCGAACCGTCTTCAGCAGGCTGTCGTCGCGGGCGACCGCGTTGGGGCGATTGTTGCCGGGAACCGGCTCAACAACTTGCTCGGCGTGGAGGGGCTGCTCTGGGTCGGTGCCCTCACCGGGATGGTGATCGGCTAGCGCTGACCTACCCGGCCGAGCTGTAGCCGGTCGGGCGGAGCACCTTCTCCTCGATGTCACCGACCATCTGCCCGTGCTCGGCGCCGGTGACCTTCTTGATGTCCTTCCACTCCTGGTCCGTCATGAACTCTTCCCATGCCTGCTTCATCGTCTCGTCGTCCGGCCACTCGAGCAAATAGACGAACTCGGTGCGGTCTTTCGTCTTCGACTCCCAGGTCGACACGAAGTTGAAGCCATATGACTCCATTATGCGGATGGCGTGTTCCTCGAACCGGTCGTGGAAGGCCTTCTTGTTGTCCTCGAAGATCTCGTATATCCGCAACTGGTGGATCACGCTTCGATCAGACCCTTCCTCCTGTCGCGATGCTCCACCGTGCCGTCCGCGTGCAGGGCGAAGCGCCCTTCGGTGCGGTCGTGCACCGGGTCGGGCCCCGACCAGGGCCAGCCGCCGAACTGTGTCCGTCGGTAGTCGTCTACCGCCTGGCGTAACTCTTCGGCACTGTTCATGACGAATGGGCCCATCTGGAAGACCGGTGCCCCGATGGGCCGGCCCTGAAGCATGAGCAGCTGCGCCGGGCCACCCTTGTTCTCCAGAAGCGGGCTCGAGTCGGGGTCGAGACGTGCACCGATGTCCTTCGACACCGTCGTGCCATCGATTCTGAGGTCGTCACCGGTGAAGCAGTACGCGGTTCTGTTGGTACCGGCGTTGGCCGCGGGCAGCTCCCAAGAGGCGCCCGGGCCGAGCTGAATCAGCCAGATGGCGAAGTCGGTGTCGCCCCGCGACGCCCACGAGTCGGGTGGCGGTGAGGGAGGTCGTTGGTCGCCGAGACTGCCCGCGATCGCCTCGACCACCACGCCGGAGGCGGGTTCGACGGTGGGAATCGCCTCACTCCAGAGCATCCCGAAGTAGGCGTCGACCATCTTCGACTCCGGGGGCAGGTTGAGCCAGATCTGGAAGAGCTCGAGCGGATTGTCCCCATCCGGGTCGAGGAGCGGGAACATCTCGGCGTGCATGATGCCGCTGCCCGTAGTCAGCCATTGGACGTCGCCCTCTCCGTAGCGGGCGGTGGCGCCAAGCGAGTCGGAGTGGTCGACGTAACCCCTACGAACGACGGTGACTGTCTCGAATCCACGGTGGGGGTGCTGGGGGAAACCGGGGACCCTTGCCCCGTGGTACATGCTCCAGCCGTCGTGGTAGGAGAAGTCGGAGCCGATGTTCCGACCGTGTAGCGAAACGGCGGGGCCGAGCACGTCGTTACCTGCGGGGTAGTGGTCGACGTGATGGACGGTGAACAGGAACGGGTCGAAGCCTTCCCAGGGAAACCCGAGCCGGACCAGATCCTCGATTGCGCTCATGACCGATCCAACCGTACCGGCGCTGGCGCATTCCGTCTTCTGGCGTTGCCATAGCGAGATGTCGTGGAAACCGCCACACGGTGCTATGGCAACGCCAAAATAGGGCCCGCCTCAGGCGATGTAGCGGCCCACCGCGTCGGCGATGCCTTTGAGGAGACCCATCATGGTGGTGAAGCCGGGAAGGGTGAGACTCTGCGGGCCGTCACTGAGTGCGTTCTCGGGGTCATTGTGTACCTCGACGAGGACACCGTCGGCCCCGGCGGCAACACCTGCGGCGGCGAGAGCCGGGACCAGAGACCGATCGCCGGCGGCATGACTCGGGTCGACGATGACCGGCAGATGGGTTTTCTGTTTGAGCACCGGTACCGCACTCACGTCGAAAGTGTTCCGGGTTGCGTTCTCGAACGTCCTGATCCCGCGCTCGCACAGGATCACCCTGGTGTTCCCTGCCGAGGCCACATACTCGGCCGCCAGCAGGACCTCCTCGATCGACGACGAGATGCCCCGCTTCAACAGCACCGGTTTGGGTTGGGCCCCGACCTCGGACAGCAGCCTGAAGTTCTGCATGTTGCGGGCTCCGATCTGGAGCATGTCGGCGTGCGTGCCTACCAGCGCGACGTCCTCGGGCGCAACCACTTCGGTGACCACCGGTAAGCCGGTTCGGTCACGGGCCGCCGCCAGCAGGTACAGACCGTCTTCACCCAGACCCTGGAAGCTGTATGGAGAGGTGCGTGGCTTGAAGGCCCCTCCACGCAGGATCCTGGCTCCCGACTCGGCCACCGACTCGGCCACCAGCGAGATCTGGCTCTCTGACTCCACCGAGCACGGGCCTGCCATCACCACGACCTCGGGGCCGCCTACTGCCACCGGCCCCACATCGACCACCGTGTCCGACTCCCGGTAATCCCTGGAGACCTGTGGGTAGGGGGGCGCCTTTGCCTTGATCTCGTCGACTCCCGGCATGTCCCTGATCTGGTCGGCCAGACCCTGGGCGACGTCATCGACCAAACCGATGTGCGTGGTGTCCCCGAGTTCGCTCACCAGCAGCCGACCACCGTTCTGCTCGATGAACCTGACGATCGACGCCTTGTCCTTGAGCGAGACGTCGGAACGCAGGATCACGATCATTGCCCCACCTCCACCGGCATCATTGCCCCACCCCCACCGGCATCATTGCCCCACCCCCACCGCATCATTGCCCCACCCCCACCGGTCGCAGACCATTGATGAATTGGGCAGGGTCGTCACCACTGTCGATGGCATCTATGAGAGCGGAGCCAACCACCACCCCGTCGACGTGCCGGGAGAGCTCGGCGACCTGGGTCTGGTCACGGACTCCGAAACCGGCGAGCACCGGAAGACGCGATGCCGCTTTCACCCGATCGAGGTAATCGAGCACTGCGGCATCGAAGGAGGTGGCACGACCCGTCGTGCCCTTGGTGGTCACCGCATAGACGAACCCCCGGCTGGCGTCTGCCAGCTTGGCGAGTCTCTCCGCCGGCGTCGTCGGAGCAACCAGTTGGATGAGACCGAGACCCCGATCCTCCAGCTTCGAAACCAGCTCCGAGCTCTCCTCGAGGGGCAGATCGGGCACGATGAGCCCCGAGGTCCCGACCTCGGCCATGCGCTCGACCAGACGATCGAGCCCGTAGGCGAGAAACGGGTTGTAGTACCCCATGAACACATGAGGTGCCTCCGGCTCGACCGAGGCCAGCGCGGAGAAGACAACATCGAGATTGACACCCTGGGTCAGGGCGGCGTGACTCGCCTTCTGGATGGTCTGCCCGTCGGCCATTGGGTCGGTGAAGGGGATCCCCACCTCCACCACGTCCGCCGCGCCGGCTACGGCCGTCACCAGATCGGCGAACCCCTCGAGCGTGGGATACCCCGCGGTGATGTAGGCGCACACCGCACTTCCCCCGGCGGCTTCGATCGCCGCCGTGACCTGACCTGCCGGCTCACTCATCGCCAGCCTCCCTGATGATGTCGAGGTCCTTGTCGCCCCGTCCCGAGACACAGATGGCTATCACCGACTCCGGGTTGTCTGCAGCCCAGCGTCTGGCCCCGGCCAAGGCATGGGCCGACTCCAGGGCGGGGATGATCCCCTCCGTGGTCGAGCACTCCTTGAGAGCATCCAAGGCCTCCCGGTCATCGGCGGAAACGTATGTCGCCCGTCCCGAGTCGCGCAGCATGGCGTGCTCGGGGCCCACACCGGGATAGTCGAGACCGGGGGCGATGGAGTGGGTCTCATGCACCTGGCCGTAGTCGTCCTGGAGCAGCGGGGTCATGGCGCCGTGCAGGACACCGACCCGATCGGAGCCGAGGGTGGCACTGTGCGACGTCCCGTCGCCCCCGGCCTCGACGCCCAGCAACTCCACCGCCTCGTCGTCGAGGAACCCCCGGAACATGCCTATCGCGTTCGACCCCCCTCCGACACAGGCCACCACCACATCCGGCAGGGCGCCGGTGAGCTCGATGGTCTGAGCTCTCGTCTCCCTGCCGATCACGGACTGCAGCTCGGCCACCAGCATGGGATAGGGATGAGGCCCGACCGCCGACCCGAGCATGTAGTAGGTGTCGTCGGGGTCGGAGACCCAGTCACGAAGCGCTTCGTCTATCGCCGACTGCAGGGTCTTGCCGCCGGTTTCGACGGGAACCACGGTCGCTCCCAACAGATGCATGCGCTCGACGTTGCTGCGTTGACGTATCACGTCGACGGCACCCATGTAGACCGTGCACGGCAGGCCGACCCGGGCGGCAGCGGAGGCGGCGGCGACGCCGTGCTGGCCGGCCCCGGTTTCTGCCACGATGCGCTTGACCCCGAGGTGACGCGCTACGAGCGCCTGACCGATGGCGTTGTTGATCTTGTGGGCGCCGGTATGACAGAGATCCTCTCGTTTGAGGAGAACGGTGGCACCCCACCTCTCCCCGAGATGGCGTGCGGGTGTGAGCGGGGTGGGTCGCCCGACGAACTCGGCCTGTTCACGCTCGAGCTCGGCGAGGAACCCGGTGTCGTCGAGAAGACGACGTGAAGTCTCCTCGAGGTCGCTGAGGGCCTTCATCAGCGTCTCCGGGACATAGCGTCCGCCATATACGCCGAACCGGCCCTCGTCGGTCACTCTGGAAGCGGGTTTCGTCTCGACTGTCATGTCTTCACCAATCTCTCTTGGGCCGCTCTCGCCGCGGCAATGAACGCGCGAATCGCCTCCGGGTCCTTGCGCCCCGGCGCACTCTCGACACCGCTGCTGACGTCCACGCCATAGGGACGCACCCGGTCGATGGCCTCACCGACGTTGGTCGGCGTCAAACCACCGGCGAGGATCATCTCACCACGTCGTGCGATCTCGGCCGCCTTTGCGAACTCGACTGTCGCCCCGACCCCGCTGACGGGGCCCTCGTAGAGGAATCTCCGACCTCCCGGATTCGGATCGACGCCCTGTCGATAGACCGGAAGCGGCTCGAAGTCCCCGGCGAGGTCGTCGGGGAGCCGGTCATGATCAGCCTGAATCAGGTCGGGCGTGAAGCCCTCGAGCATCCTCTCGATCTCACCTCGATCGGGACGACGGAACACGGCCACTTTCAGAAGTGAGTCAGGCGTCTCAGAGGCGATAGAGGCCGCATCCGCGGGCAGGACCTGTCTGGGCGAGGTGGCGAAAACGAACCCGATGGCGTCAGCACCTGCCTCGACACAGGTTCTGGCGGCGATGCCGTCGGTGATCCCGCAGATCTTCACGAAGAGGCTCACCGCTCCGTCCTCGCCGGTCGAGCTCGCCCCGCTCGTATCATGGCTCCCAGTGGCCCGGCGGGATCGCGCTGACCGACCAGGGACGATCCGACCAGCGCCAGGCGATATCCGAGGTCGGCAACGATCTCGATCTCCGTTGGTGACTTGATCCCGCTCTCGGCCACGGCCGGTAGGTGCCCGGGGAGATGCGGCGCCAGCTCCTCGAACCTGGCGAAGTCGACCTGCAAAGTCGACAGATCCCGGCAATTGACTCCGACCAGCACCTCTCGGTCGAATACAGGTGCCGCCTCCTCGAGATCGGTGCGGTCGAACACCTCGACCAGGGCGAACATCCCGAGCTCGAGCGTCAGATCGGTCATTTCCACGAGCAGGTCACCGGGCAGGAGTCGGACGATCAGCAGGACGCCGGAGGCCCCGGCGGCCCTGGCTTCTCGCACCTGGATGGGGTCGACGAGAAAGTCCTTGCGCAGCACCGGGATGTCGACACGGCCCGAGACGATCTGGAGATGCTCCAGGGAGCCCGAGAAGCGGGTTTCCTCCGTGAGGACCGAGACGGCGACCGCGCCTGCATCTGCATAGGCCTCCGCCAACTTCAGCACACGCTCGGCTCCGCCCTCGGTGAGGATCCCCTCGGCGGGGCTAGCCAACTTCGCCTCGGCAATCACGTCGAATCCGCTAACCAGATCGAGCGGTCGGGGAGGCGGAGCAGACGCCACCCGAGAGTGGAGCGAGGTGGCGTCTGCCTCCTTCATCGCCGTGCGAGCCCGGAGGAGACTCACATCGGACATGGCGGCCAGAAAGTCAGACACCGACCGTCTCCTCGGTGGCGGCAAGACGATCGAGCAGCTCCGCAGCCGCACCATCTTCGATGGCGGCTGACGCCGTACCCAACGCCTCCTCAGTCGAAACACCTCTCACCCGGAGAGCCAGTGACGCACCAAGGACCAACGCATCGCGATGGGGGCTCCGTTCACCGGCGAACACGGCTCTGATGGCGTCGGCGTTGTGACCTGCGTCACCTCCGATCAGCGCTCCTGGGTCACAACGGTCGAAGCCGAAGTCGGCTGGATCCTCGACCAGCCGGTTCACCGAGCCGGGGGTCACGTCGAACATCAAATAGGGCCCCACGGGAGTCGGCTCATCCCAGCCCGGCTCACCGTGGATGACGAACGCCCTGGTGATGTCCATCCCCGAGAGGGTCTCGGCCATCATCTCTGCGCACTCGACACTGAACGCACCGACGACTAGATGCGGGGCACGCGCCGGGTTGGCCAACGGCCCCACCAGGTTGAAGATCGTCCTCGTCCCCATGGACTGTCTCACCGGGGCAATCGTCTTCATCGAAGGATGGAATGCGGGCGCAAACAGATACGTGAAACCGGTCTCTTCGAAGATCTCCCCGGACCGCTCAGCACCCCAGGGCACGTCGAGACCGAGAGCCCCGAGCACATCGAAACTGCCACTTCGGGAAGACACGGATCGGTTCCCGTGCTTGATGACCTCGGCTCCAGCCGCAGCCGCTAGCAGCGCCGCCCCGGTCGACAGATTGAGGCTCCCCGATGAGTCACCGCCGGTCCCCACCACATCCACGGCACGGGACACGTCGGCTATGGCCGGGGATACCGCGATCTCCTGGAGACCTCTGGCGAACGCACGCATCTCGACCGCGGTCTCCCCCCTGGTTCGCATGCCGGCCAAAGCCGCCGCCGCCAGGGCCGGGTCGAGGTCGTCGGAGGTGAGGTCGGTGAGCAGGCGCCCGGCTTCTTCCTCACTGAGATGTTCGCCGTCGAGGATCTTCGCCACCAGATCTCTCACTGCTCCACCCCCACCAGCTCTTGGCCTTTGCGGGCTCTCTGACCCAAGAAATTGCCTATGAGACGATCACCGAGCGGTGTGAGCACGCTCTCGGGATGGAACTGGACTCCCTCCACGGGCAGCGACACATGACGGATGCCCATGATCTCCCCCTCGGAGGTATATGAGGCGATTCGGAGCTGATCCGGCAGGGAGACCTCGGCGACGGCAAGGGAGTGATAGCGGCCGCACGTGAGAGGGTTGGGGAGCCCTGCGTAGACGGATCGGCGATCGTGATAGACCTCCGAAGCCTTGCCATGCATCAACGACATCGCCGAGTCGACCTCTCCGCCGTAGGCGACGGCGATCGCCTGGTGCCCGAGACAGACACCCAGGATGGGGAGCCTCCCGGAGAAATGTCGAATCATCTCGATCGAAACTCCGGCATCCTCTGGCCGCCCGGGCCCCGGAGAGACGACGAGGTGGGTCGGATCGATCTCGTCGGCGCGTTCGGTGTCGATTTCGTCGTTGTAGGAAACAGTCACCTCGGCACCGGTCGCCAAAAAGGCCTGCACGAGGTTGTAAGTGAACGAGTCGTAGTTGTCGATGACGAGAATGTGGCTCACAGCCCCTCCTTGGCGAGGTCGAGTGCCGACTCGAGTGCGGCGCCCTTCGACAGGACTTCGTCATGCTCGGTGGCTGGATCGCTGTCCGCCACGATCCCGGCCCCGGCCTGATAGCTGTAGCTCCCCTCCGAGAACACCAGTGTCCTGATGGTTATCGCCTGATCCATCGAGCCCCCATGGCCGAAGTACCCGATCGAGCCCGAGTAGAGACCCCGTGAGACAGGCTCCAACTCGTCGATGATCTCGATCGCTCTCAGCTTGGGCGCCCCCGACACCGTCCCCGCGGGGAATGAGGCGGCGAACAGGTCGAAAGCATCCAGACCCTCTCTCAAATCGGCGGTCACACCGCTGACCATGTGCATCACGTGGCTATATCGCTCGATGACCTTGTACGGGTCGACAACGACGGAGCCCGCCCGTGCGGTTCGACCCACGTCGTTGCGCGCCAGGTCGACGAGCATCACGTGCTCCGCGGCCTCTTTGGGGTCGCCCATCAACTCACGCTCCAGACGCTGGTCTTCCTCGTCGTTGCGCCCACGGGGTCTCGTGCCCGCAATCGGGCGCAGCTCGGCGCGACCTGCGTTCAGCCTGGCGAGAGCCTCCGGAGAGGATCCCACCACCTGCCGGTCACCGGTGTCCAAGTAGTACATGTAGGGAGACGGGTTGAGGAGACGAAGACCGCGATACGCGGCGAACGGCTCGACCTGGGTCTCGCCTGTGAATCGAATCGACAGCACGAGCTGGTAGACGTCGCCGGCGGCGATGTGACGTTTCACTACCTCGACGCCATCCATGAACTGTCCCCGGGTCATGCTCGGGCTGGCAGGACCGTGTGCCGCCGGGCCGTGGGAGGCCTCCAGAGCACCCCGCAACACCTCTACCACCTCTCTCCGGAGTGACTGTCGTTCGCTCTCGGAGCCGGAGTGGAGCAATGCCATCCTCCTGGTCACGTGATCGAAGACCAGGATCGACTCCGTTGCGACATAGACACCGTCAGGGTCGCTGCGGGGATGGGGCGCCGGAGCAAGCTTGTACAGCCTCCGCACCAGATCGAAGGCAGCAACACCGACCAGACCCCCTCCAAAGGGCTCGGCCGTCGAGTCGAATGGCTCGCAGACAGGTGTCCCAGCTAGCGCCTTTCGCAACCCCAGCAGCAGATCGCGGTCGATCAGCTCGTTGTCGGAGTGGACACCGTCGGCCTCGATCGTGAATCTTCGTGTCTCCCCGAATCCGATGAACGAGTAGCGACCGGTGTGCCCTCCCTCGACACTCTCCAGGAGGTATCGGGGGTCGAGCGGGGCCAACCGCATGTATGCAGAGACCGGGGTGTGGAGGTCTGCGGGGATGTCGAATATCGATTCCATTTGTCTCTCGTCGGTAGCGCCTCGAGGAGTGCTCTCCGGAATCGAAAAACCCACCTCGTGGCTTTGAGGTGGGTCGTGTCGCTTTTGGGATGAGCCGCGTGGTCGCCACCTCTATGGGGTCGACCACCACCAGTTCTGCACCGCGAACGCGGATGAGTTGCTCATCGTCGCCTGATTTCTACTGGTCTCCGACCTCCACGTCAACCCTGATTACTTGATCACGAGCCCATGAGCCCTCATAAGGTCTCGGCACGAATCCGACAGGGAGTGCCAGGAAAGGGCAGGTAGATGCTGTCGAGCTTCGCCGTCGCCTGGCGAACGGTGACCAAGAGACTTCTCGCCGATTGGCTGGTGGTGGCAGCGGTGTTCATCTCGGTCTTGTTGGCTGCCGCCCTGCTGGCAGCCGGACCGATCTACGCCGATGCCGTCACGTTGAGCGCCCTGCGAAGGACGGTGCGGGATGCCCCGGCGGTGGCATCGGGTCTTTCCGCTGAGATGGCGTTGTTCCCCCAGGATTTCGATGAGGTTGACCCCCTCGCCCGCGAACAGCTCTCCAGGGCAATCGCCACCACCGGCGGCGATGTCTACGGGCACCTGGAAGCGGATGCCTACGAGCTGGCCGACTCTGAGGACTCCGATCTGACCGAACTGGTCTCGTTCCAGTCATTCGAAGGAGTTCAGGAACGGGCGAGACTTGTAGAGGGCCGATGGCCTGAGTCCGAAAGTGGGATCACTGAAGTCGCCGTCCCCAACGTCACCGCAGAAGCCATGGGGATTGGGATAGGGGACACGGTGGACGTGGCTAATCGCCTGGACAAAACCATCGCGGCCACGGTCGAGATCGTTGGCGTTTTCGCCATCACGAACCCAGAAGACGCCTACTGGCTGGATCGGGAGCTGATCGGGTCCGGGGCGATCGTGTCCGGGTCCTTCCGCACATTTGGGCCCCTCGTGGTCGATCGCGAGGCACTTCTCGCCAATCTGGCACCCGCTCGGGTCACCGCCACCTGGCGCGCCCTTCCCGACTTCGATCAGCTCTCCGTGGCGGAAGTCGCCCTGCTGCGCGAAGCGACGAGCAGGACTGCGGATCGGCTCGACCTCGAACTGCCTGACGTCCTCGGAGACCGATCTGGAGCGACTTCGGGGTTCACCGTGGTCACCGAGCTTCCCACCCTGCTGGCCGAGGTGGACAATTCGCTGACCGTCACCCGATCGTCGGTCCTCGCCCTTCTCTTCCAGCTCGCCATCCTGGCCGGCTATGCCCTGGTGCTGGCGGCGGGACTGCTCTCCGATACCCGCAACACCGAGACCGCCCTGGTCCGTTCCAGAGGCTCCAGCCCACGGCAGATGGTGACGACCGCGCTCTTCGAATCGTTGCTGATCGCAGTCCCGGTCGTGATCACTGCCCCCTTCCTGGCGACATGGCTTCTCGAGTTGCTCAACCAGGTCGGCCCGTTGGCGGCCATCGATCTCACCATCGACCCCCAGGTCAACTCCGGAGCCTTCGTCCTCGCCGGTCTTGCTGCCTCGCTCTCGGTCGTGGTTCTGACTATGACTGCCTATCGCTCGGCTCGCGCCTTCCCCGGGAGCTCACCCAGGAGGGGCCGGCAGACCGCGACACCCGTCAGTCAACGGATCGGGCTCGACGTCGCTCTCATTGCTCTGGCCGTCCTCGCCTTCTGGCAATTGCAGGAGATCGGCCCTGCCATCAGTTCCCGTGTCAGGGGCCAGTTCGGTGTTGACCCACTGCTCGTACTGGCTCCGGCGCTGGGTTTGCTGGCGGGAGCAGTGCTGGCGCTACGGGTTGTCCCTCTCATGGCTCGCGTCGCCGACTGGCTTGCCACACGAGGCAAGGGCACTATCTCCGCCCTGGCGTCGTGGCAGGTCTCCCGCCGTCCCAGCAGATACGCCCGTTCCTCACTGCTGTTGATCATGGCCATCGGCATCGGCTTCTTCGCCGCGTCCTACGCCACCTCCTGGACAGCGTCCCAGCGCGATCAAGCCTCCTTTCAGATCGGGGCCGACATCCGGACCATCCCCTGGCAAGGAGATCAAGCCATCGAGGTGATGCATCTCGGCTCTGCCTACCAATCGCTCGCAGGAGTCACTGAATCCATGCCCGTGCACACGATCAGGGGACAGTTGGGTCGGGAAGGGCAACTGGCCGATTTCCTGATCCTCGACTCCACGGCCGCGGCCGGGGTGGTCGACATCCGCGGTGATCTCTCAAACGACTGGCCCGAAGTGGCGTCGGAGCTCTCGAGCCAACGTCCTGCGCTCGGATCGATCTTGCTCCCCGGCGAACCCACCACCCTCGGTCTGAGTGTGGAAGCGGTGGAGACGATCCCGGAAGGCGAAGACTTTCAGCCCTGCGACTTCCTCCACGAGGAAGAGGAGCCGGACTTCGAAGAGACCTGCTTCAAGGCCGAGGCCATGGTGGTGCTTCAGGACGGGAGAGGCTTGGTGCACCGCTTGGCGATGGGCGAAGTGCCGGTCAACACAGGCGTGCAAGACCTGTCGGCCTCGTTGCTCCACTCGACCGGGTCCGGAGAGCTGATCCCGCCCGAATACCCGCTGCGTCTGGTAGCGATCGAACTCCGAAGTCGGCTTCCGGAAATCTCGTCGCGCGAAGTGGAGATGTCGATCTCATCGATATCAGCAGACGGCGAAGGAGTATTCGAGCAGGTCGCAGTCGACTTCGATGACCCTTCGTGGTCGACCGGCATCCACACATTCGGCTCACTGTCTGCCGGTCCGTCGATAGCGCCACTACCGGACCAGGCAGAGCGACTGGTCGTCACAATCGAGACCGGCGCAGGGTTCGTCGGAGCCGGGAGCTATTTCGGTCTTCGGCCCTCCGGATCTGAGCGAATCGACGCCATCCCCGTGGCAGTGTCCAGCGACCTAGTCGATGTCCTCGCGGTCGGGATCGGTGACACGGTTCGGATGACTCCGCTTCGGCTCCCGATCGACTCGAAGATAGTGGGCACCTTCGATGCCTTCCCGACGACAGACCCGGCTCAGCGAGCTGCAGTGGTCCTCGATCTTCCCACCTATCAGGCCATGAGCTACGAGCTCGGCGTGCCCCTGCCCGAGCCCGAAGAGCATTGGATCTCGACCACCGAAGCCTCCGCGGGGGTAGTGGGAGCTCTTCGCACCGAGCCCTTCAACAGCCTGAGCGTCATCAGCCAACAAGAGGTCATCGACAATCTCACCGCAGACCCGGTCGCTCTGGCGACGATCGGCGCCCTGACCGTTGGGTTCGTGGCCGCCGCCGTGTTCTCAGTCGTCGGCTTTGCCGTCACGGCCACGGTCTCGGCGCGGGAGCGCCTCGTCGAGTTCGCACTAATCCGCGCATTGGGGATGTCCCGACGCCAGCTTGGGGGATGGTTGGGGTTGGAACAGGGAGCCCTGGTCGTGGTCAGCCTGGCCCTGGGAACGGTCGTCGGGATCATCCTCACCGCAATCTTGCTTCCGCTCGTGATCCTCACCCAGACCGGGGCCATACCGGTGCCCGAGACGATCGTCATCTACCCGTGGGACACCATCTTGATACTCGAGCTGGTGGTGGTGGCCGCGCTGGCGATCGTCGTCATCGTCATGACCTTCCTCCTGCGACGAATCGGGCTCGGCGCCTTGTTGCGGATGGGAGAGGACTGATGGCCGAGCGCGGTGCCCTCAGCATGGGTGCAAGCGGGATCCTGAGCCGGCTGAGAGGTCAGCCTTCGGTCCCGATCACCATCGGGCTCACCACTCTCATAGCGACCTTCCTTCTCGGCGTGACGCCGCGACTGCTGGAGAGTGTGTCGACCGAAGATCTCCGGGCCACGGTCAGTGAGCCCCATCCGGCGTTGAAGAACCTCCGGGTGGAACGTCAGACCGAGCTCACACCCGGCCCAGACGAAGACCCGCTGTCCACTGCCCGCAACGTCGGCGTCACCTTCGCCGAAGACGAGTTTCCGGAGTCGGTCTCGTCGGTGATCTCCGACAGCTACGTCCTGGTCGACTGGGCCCGTCTGGCAGTGAAGGCCCTACCCGGTGAGGTTCCTCCCCACCCATTCGACATGTATCTGCAATTCCGCTTCCAGGAAGGTCTCGAGGAGAACTCTCAGCTGGTAGCGGGTTCACAACCTGTGTTCCGGGAGCCTGTCGAGATGCTCATCGGCGACGACTGCCCCGAAGACCCCGAAGAGCGGGATCAACTGCTGGATGGCCTGTCCACGGGCGAGGTGGTCCCCACTGACGAGATCGAATGCTTCGTCGACGAAGTCCCGGTCATCGAGGCGGTGCTCACCCAGGAGACTCTCGACACGATGGGTCTGGAGATCGGCTCTGAGATGTTGATGACACCGGACACCCGAGACCCTCTCTACTTCGGAGTCCCGGGGGACCGTCTCGACTTCCGGATGATCCTCTCGGTATCGGGCGTGATCGAGCTCACCGACCCTGACCTCGAATACTGGTTTGCCGACACCACCCTGCATCGCCCCTCCATCGAGGAGACGGCCGACTTCCGGATCATCTACGCCGCAGGCGTCCCCGGAGCGGAGGCTGTGAGCTATCTCAACACTCTCACCGAGCCGATTCCGCAGTTCTACCTATGGCGACACTTCGTCGATCCCGATCTCGTCACCGAAGTCGATGTCGACACCCTCAGGAACGATCTCGGCCGTCTCGCCCTCGAGCACTCTCCGGCGACGAGCTTGCTCGGCGACTACAGATTCACGACGAGCCTCGACCTTCTCCTCGCTCAACACCAAGCACAACGCGCCGAGACGGTGGCGATGCTGTCGCTGGCGATGTCCGGCCTGTTCGCAGTGGTCCTGGCGACTGTCGTCCTCCTCGCCGCACTCATGACCGCCCGCCAGCGTCGCTCGATAGTGCTTGTGCGAAATCGTGGAGCTTCCGGTGGCCAGCTCATCCTGACCAGGATCTACGAAGCACTGATCCTCGTCATCCCGCCCGGCGTGCTCGGGTACTACCTGGCGAAGCTGGCGGTCCCGGTGGCCAAGGACGACCTGTTCAGCTATCGGGCAGTGGTCGCCGTGGCTGTCGCCATCGCCATCGTCCTCATCCTCTCGATCGTCGGGCTGACCACTCGCCGACTCGGCTCCTTGCAGTCCGATCTCCAGGCTCCGTTGGATCGAAGCGGGCGACGAATCGTTTTCGAAGCACTGGTGATGATCGCGGCCGTGGGGGCGATCCTCGTCCTCCGTCGCAGGGGTCAGGCAGACACGGCATCGGAGACCGCCCAATTCGATGCATTGCTGGCGATCACGCCGGTTCTCTTCGGCGCCGCCGCCTCGGTGCTCTTGTTGCGTTTCTTCCCGCTGGCGGCCAGGGCAGGATCGAGACTGGCGGCCCTCGCCCGCGGGGTGGTGGCATTCGTGGGTCTGCGGCGGGTCCAGGCGCGAACCGCAACGGAGAACCTGCCGATGGCCGTCGTCCTCATCTGCTTGACCGTCGCCACCCTCGCCTCGATGACCGCCAACTCGATCATGGCGGGCCAGGAAGTCGCCTCATGGCAGACGATCGGAGCCGATTTCGCCGTCGCCGGCTTCCGGGACGGGGTGAACCTCCCGCCCGGGGTCGACGTCGATGCCATCCCCGTCGACTCGTCGGCGACAGCCAAGGCGTTCGCTGGCGCACGGGTTGACTGGGAGATGGGTGCCAGCCGGGTCGACGTTCTCGCGCTCGACACCGCCCGATACGACTCGCTGAGTGTCGCATCACCGTTAGAAGCCCATCTGCCTGCCGAGATGAGATCAACGGCGACTCCAGGAGCGCCATTGCCCGCCATCGTCTCCCAAGACTGGCCCGGTAACGATCGACCGGGCCCGGGAGATGTCCTCTCCGTGGGTCTCGGCATCGGCGGCCTTCAGCCGGACGTCGTCGTCGTCGAAACCAGGTCGAGCTTTCCCGGCGTCCCGGCCGGGCGTCCTTTCATCGTGATCGACCTCGATCAACTCGAGTCGGTGTCGGACCTGCCCCTGACCCCGACGATTGCCTTCCTGCGGGCGGGCGAGGAGACCGCCGACGAGCTCATGACATTCATCACTGACCAGTCGGCGACGGCCCGTTTGATCTCCAGATACGACTTGGTAGAGGAGTCTCGCACCGACCCTTTCATCGCATGGGCTCATCTCACCCTCCAGGTCACCTTTTGGATCGCAGTCGCCTTCGGCATCCTCGCCGCGGTCTCGGCACTGGCGCTCACCGCGAGGTCGAGACGCCGCGACCTCGGCCATCTACGTACCCTGGGCCTCGACAATGGGCAGGCAACCAGCTCGACGTTCATCGAGCAGCTCCCGGCAATCGTGTTAGGAACGGTTGCGGGAGGTGCCGCCGGGATCGTCGCCACCCTCCTCCTCGAACCAGGCATTGTCCTCACCGGATTCACCGGGGCCACCATCCCAATTGGCCTGGAGGTCGATTGGGTATCGGTAGGCGTGATGGTGACAGCGCTGATCGCTGCTCAATCGGTCGCCATCGGTATCTTCATGCTGGTGAACCGACGCCAGGAGTTGAGCCGCCTGCTCAGGTTGGGAGACGAGCGATGACAACCTCAGCTGCGTCGGCGTCGGGAAGTGCCGGGATTCTCCAGCAGGCAGCAATCATCTGCGACGGGCTGGTGAAGATCTACAAGGTCGCCGACCTCGAGGTGGTGGCGTTACAGGGCCTCGACCTCCACGTGGACGATGGCGAGTTCGTCGCCGTCGTCGGGGCGTCTGGCAGCGGCAAGTCGACACTCCTGAACATCCTGGGCGGGTTGGACACGCCGTCGGCCGGAAAGGTCTCGGTGGCCGGATTCGACCTGCTGAATCTCGACAGCCGCAGCCGCACCATCTACCGCCGCAACATCGTCGGCTTCGTCTGGCAGCAGACCGCACGCAACCTCCTCCCCTACCTGACGGCGCGTGAGAACGTCGAGGTTCCGATGACTCTCAACGGCACCGGCTCGGCACATCGCCGCCACCGGGCCATGGAGCTCCTCGAGATCGTCGGTCTCGCCGACCGGGCCGACCACAAACCCAGCGAGCTGTCCGGCGGTGAGCAGCAACGTGTGGCAATAGCCACGGCCATCGCCAACTCACCCCGGGTGGTCTTCGCCGACGAGCCCACCGGAGAACTCGACAACACCACATCCGGCGAGGTGTTCGAGGTCCTGGCAGGTCTCAACGAGGACCACGGCGTGACCATCGTCGTGGTCACCCACGACCCCCTCGTCTCCGAGCACGTCAACCGCACCATCGCCATCCGGGACGGCCGCACCAGCAGCGAGGTCCTGCGCCGGACCGAGATCGGGACTGGAGGCGAGGAGACCACCATCGCCGAGGAATTCGTGGTGCTCGACCGGGCCGGCCGTCTCCAGCTTCCCCATGAATACGTGGATGCCCTCGAGCTGGAGCGAAGGGTCCGCCTCACTCTCGACCCCGACCACATCAACGTGTGGCCCGACCGCGAGGAGGGCGACGATGAGTGACACCGCCTTGAGCACTGCGCTCGTGGAGGCACACGGCCTGGGCAGGGTCTATACAACGGGACCGAGCGAAGTCCACGCCATCGAAGACGTCAACCTCGTGGTTGAGCCCGGCACGTTCGTCGTGGTCCGGGGTCGGTCCGGGAGCGGAAAGACGACGCTGCTCAACACTCTGGGTGGGTTGGACCGCCCCACGTCGGGGTCCGTGAGCATCGCCGGCCAGGATCTCGGTGACCTCGACGAGCCCGGGTTGGCCGATCTCCGACGGCACGAGGTCGGCTACATCTTCCAGGCTTTCGGCCTGATCCCGATCCTCACCGCCCAGGAGAACGTGGAGATCCCGTTGCGTCTGGTCGCCGCCCCACCCAAGGAGCGCAGAGACCGGTCACGTCTCCTCCTCGAGCAGGTCGGTCTTGGCGGCCGGGCCGGGCACCGTCCCGAGGAGCTCTCCGGAGGTGAGCAGCAGCGGGTGGCGATCGCACGAGCTCTGGCCAACGGCCCGCGAGTCCTGCTCGCCGACGAGCCCACCGGCCAACTCGACTCCCGCACGGGGAAGAGCATCATCGAAGTCATCCTCGGTCTGGTGCGTTCCGAGGGCATCGCAGCCATCCTCGCCACTCACGACCCGATGCCACTGGCCGTAGCCGACCGGGTGATCGAGCTGAGCGACGGTCGGGTGGTTGCGGACAGTGGCTTACTCAGGCCGATCAACCGTTGACGACGGGTGCCACCTTGTTACCCAACATCTCGATGGACCGCAGCACCTGATCGTGCGGAAGCGTCCCAACCGAGACATGGAGCTCGAATCTGTTGACCCCGAGCACCTCTTTGAAATGGAGGATCTTGGCGGCGACGGTCTCCGGGTCACCCAGGACCAGTGAGCCTTCCGGCGAGCGGAGCCAGTCGAACTGCTCCCGGGTCATCGGCCCCCAGCCCCGCTCTCGCCCCAACCGGGTCATCATCGCTGCGTAGGACGGGTAGTACTCCTCGATCGCCTGCTCGACGCTGTCGGCGATGTAACCGTGGGCGTGAACCGACAGTGGCACCTCCTCGGGGTCGAAACCGTTCTCGATCAGCGTCTTGCGATGCAAGTCGGCGAAGGCGGCGAATCTGTCCGGGTTGCCTCCGATGATGGCCAATGCCACGGGGAGACCCCGCGTGGCGGCCCGAACGATGGACTGTGGGGTGCCACCGACGGCGACACGCACCGGGAGGGGACGATCGGGGCGGGGATAGACCCCCTGACCCTGGATGGGTGAGCGGAACCGCCCGGACCAGTCGATGTCACCATCGGTGTCCCTGATCGCCAGCAGGAGGTCGAGTTTCTCGGCGAAGAGCTCGCTGTAGTCGTCTAGCGAGTAGCCGAAGAGCGGAAACGACTCGATGAACGAGCCCCGTCCCACCAACAGCTCGGCTCTACCGTCGGAAACGGCATCGAGCGTGGCGTACTGCTGGAACACCCGAACCGGGTCGTCAGTGCTCAGGATGGAGACCGCCGGGAACAGCCTGATCCTCGTGGTCTTTCCGGCTGCGGCTGCGAGCACGACGGCAGGGGCCGACGAGGCGAAGTCGGGACGGTGGTGCTCCCCCAACCCGTAGACGTCGAGGCCGGATTCCTCGGCGACCACAACCTCTTCCACTATCTGTCGGAGCCTTTCGCCGTACCCGACCGACTCGGCACCGGGTGCGGGGATGATCTCGGCGAAACTCGTGATGCCTAATTCCATACGTCCCAATTAAACGCGTATCAGGAGCCCTGCCTTCCGCTCTATTCGGTCGACAGCCGAGAGGAGAGGCAGTGTCGACATCGATAGCGCATCCGGGGACAGCGAGGAATCCGGGCTCATCGACAGCCAAGGCGAGCACGGCGGCTGCGGTGATCGTCTTGGCCGCGGTCGTGGCCGGATCGGCCCTCGCCGCCGGGATCGCCACCGGAACAGCCACCGAGGCACCGGAGGCTCCAGCAGTCACCTTGACCACCACGGCTCCTGAGACGACACCGCCCATCACTTCGTACACCGGGCAGATCGGCGGGCTGGCCTTCCCATTGAAGGCTGATTGAACGGGCTTTCCGACGAGGGGGGAACCGACCCCGGGCCGCTTCCAGCGGCCCGGGGTCCTTCTTTTGTTCTCTTGCCACCGCGGGACGGACGAGAGAAGAGGTCGCCT